>CASFCS010000031.1 GCA_949293245.1 uncultured bacterium
CCGCTGGCTTTGCCAGCCTGTTTTCCGGTCTGCGTGGTTCACTGTGCGCCTGCTCCCGGGCGCTCCGCGCTTCTGATCACGCCTCGCCTATGTGCGACGCGGTCTAAGCCGTACGACTGCGGGAAAACCCGGCCAGGTCCACGGGGGACCCGCCCGGCTTTTCCCTCCGCTCCCGTCTTACCCCGCTGCACATGACGGCTCGGGCGCTTCTTATTCCACCATCCCCCGCTCCAGCTTGAGGCACAGCACCCGCATCACGCTCTCTTCCAGCCGCTCCCGGGGGAGGGTGCCGTCCTCCACCGCGGCCACCAGGGCGTCGGCGGCGGCTCGGTAGTCCAGGGGGCACAGCAGCAGGTCCACCCCCGCCCCCACCGCCTTCACGGCGATCTGGGCGCTGGTGTAGTAGTCGGTCATGGCCTGCATCTGGAGGCCGTCGGTAATGACCACCCCGTCAAAGCCCATCTCCTCCCGCAGCAGGTCCTCCACGATCACCCGGGAGAAGGGGGCGGGCTGGTCGTCCAGCTCCGGCAGGATCAGGTGCCCCACCATCACCATGTCCGCCCCGGCGTCGATGCCCGCCTGGAAGGGGATGAGCTCCCCCTCCCGCAGCTGCTGGAGGGTCTTGTAGACGTACACCGCCCCGTAGTGGCTGTCGGCGGAGGTGTCCCCGTGGCCGGGGAAGTGCTTGAGGGTGGCGGCCACGCCCCCCTGGTGGAAGCCCTCCACCGCCGCGGCCACCAGCTCCGCCGCCTGGTCAAAGTCGTCGCTGTAGGCCCGGTCCCCGATGACGGTGTTGGCGGGGTTGGACCACACGTCCGCCACCGGGGCCATGTCCGCGTTGAGCCCCAGGGCGGCCATGTCGGCGGCGATGGTGGCGGCGTTGGCCCGGGCGGTGTCCGCCCCCTGGTCCTTGTAGTCCAGCATGGGGCCCACCCAGGTGGTGCCCACCGTGGCCATCAGGCGGTTGACCCGGCCCCCCTCCTCGTCACAGGTGAGGATGAGGGGGATGTCCGAGGCGGCCTGGGCGTCCGCCATGAAGGCGGCCACCTGGCTCTGGGACTGGAAGTTGCTCCGGCTGAAGAGGATGCCCCCCACGGGGTACTCCTCCAGGGCGGCCCGGAAGGAACTGTTCACCTGGGTGGAGGCCCCCAGGTCCTCCGGGGTGGCGATGATGAGCTGGCAGGCCATCTCATGGAGGGTCATATCCGCCAGGATGGCCCGGGCCCGCTCCTCCCGGGCGGCCTGGGCCTCCTCCTCCGGGGTGAGGGAGGGGGAGGGAGAGGACGACAGGGAGGGAGAGGGCGCAGGCGAGGGGGAGAGGGACTCCTCCGGCCCCGGGGAGGGGGAGGCGGAGGGGTCCGGCTGGGCCAGGGTGCTCCCCCACCACTGGGTGAGGCGGGGCACTGCCAGTACCCCCGCCGCCACCCCCGCGGCAAAGACAACCAGCAGCAGCAAAATGGCACCCAGGGGGCTGCCCCGGCGGCGGGTACGATGTGAATTCATGGCTTGCCCCTCCTGTCAGGATTCAAATTCGCACACGAAGCCCATGGCGTCCCCCATGGAAGGCACCACGGCCACCGGGTCGTTGCGCTGGTCATTCCAGTTCCAGCCCCCCAGACTCTCGATGTTCCACAGCATGATGTACCACTCGTCGGTCCCGTCCTGGTCCACCCGGGAGGGCTCTCCGTCCCCCCAGGCCTGGAAGGTGAAGCTCTCGCCGGTGACCCAGTGGCCGAACACGTGGCCGGCGGAGTCATAGGAGGTGTAGCCCCCCAGCCACAGGTAGCGGATGCCCGCCGCGTCGGCCATCTGGGTGATGGTGTCCATCTCCTCCTGGGAGGTGATGGTGGCCAGGTGGCCCCCCATCTCCTGGCAGCGCTGGGAGGCCTCCTGCCAGGACAGGGCCTCCTCCACCAGCACGTACCGCTCCCCACCGGAGTTGGAGGCGGCGGTGGGCACGGGGGTGAAGCTCACGTCCTGGCTGCCCCGGCAGCCCCCGCCGGACACGGACACCGACAGGGACCGGGGGGAGAAGGGATCGGCGGAGGGGTCGCTCTCGTACTCCACCACGTAGAGGTCCTTCTGCTCGGTGTAGATGCTGTTGAAGATGCTCTCCAGGTCGTACAGGTCATCAATGTACCAGTAGCGCCCGCCGGTGCTCTGGGCGATGGTGCGCAGGGTGCCCTCCTCCACCCCACCGCCCACGCCGATGATGTACACCGGCACCTGCTTGGCCTGGGCGTACTGGATGAGCTGCTGGGAAGAGCGGATACTGGAGTTGTCCATGCCGTCGGTAAAGGCCACCACGCACCGGGCGCCCCCCTGGAGGGCGGTGTAGGTCACGGCGTCGTACACCGCGTCGTAAAAGGCGGTGAGGCCGTCGGTGGACATGTTGTTGATGCCGTTGATCAGGAGGTCCACATTGTCGGTGTAGCAGCACATCTGCTGGACAATGGTGTCAAAGGCCAGCACCTCCGCCTGGTCGCCGTTGACGAACTGGAGGCTGCTGACAAACTGGATCATCACGTTTTTGACCTTCTGCATGTCGCTCTCGGAGATGCTGTCGCTCTTGTCGGCCACCAGGTCGATGTTCAGCCCCTCCTTCTCCTCCAGCAGGGTGGCGTCGTGGACCTCCCGGGAGAGGTAGGTGCCCCCGGACAGGCGCTCCTCCACGGTGAAGGACTGCCGGTCCAGGCCGGACAGGCTCTCCCCGGTGGCGGCGTTGGTCACCCGGAAGTAGGCCCGCACCGTGGGGTACTCGCTCACATCGGTGGACACCAGGGTGAGGGCGGCGGGGTCAAAGACGGGGGTGGTGTACCCCGCCTCCAGGGTGCGGGTGAGACCCTGGGCCTGGAGGGAGCAGGTGACCTGCCGGTCCTGGCCGCTGAGCTCCGTGTCCTCCGCCAGGTAGGTCACCAGCAGGCGACCCCCCTGGAGCTCTACCGACTCCACGTCCCGGGTCTCATTCCCCTCCTCCACCTGGAGGGCGGCAGCGTCGGGGACCGGGGCCCCCTCCTCCCAGGGGAGGGCCAGGGTGATCCGGGGGAAGGCGTCGGACACCACCTGGTCCACCCCGTCCAGGCGGCACAGGGCGGTGAGGGTGGCCAGCAGGGGAGCGCGGCTGTCCCCGTCCTCCAGGGTGAGCCCCTCCAGCAGGGCCAGAGCATCCTGGCTGCGGTCCTGTCCCAGATAGGCCTGGGCCAGGCCCAGGGTGGCGTCGGCGTCCCCGCTGCGGCGGTCCAGGGCGGACTGGTAGGCCCGGGCGGCGGCCTGGTAGTCCCCGCTGTCCAGGCTCTGGGCGGCTATGGAGATGTCCTCCTCATAGCCCTTGTCCCGCAGGTAGAACCAGGCGAACACGCCCCCCGCCAGCAGCAGCGCCGCCACCCCCAGAATGAGGCCCAGCATCAGGGGGGAGGGCCCCTTCTTTTTGGGCGGCTCCCCGTGGGAAACGGGGCCCCCGTGGGGCGGGGGCGTGGGGGGGTTCCCCGACCACCCGGAGGGCGGGGGGGACCAGGGGCTGCCGGAGCCGGCCTGGCCCCCGTGGGGGGGCGGGGTCATAATGGGCTGGGTGGGGGCCTGGGACACCTCCCCCTGGGGGGGCGGCGTGCCGGGGGTCATCTCCGCCGGGGTGCCGCACCGGGGGCAGGCTGTGGCCCCCGGCACCAGAACAAGGCCGCATTTGGGACAAAACATGGTACTCCTCCTGACGCATGACGAAATAGAAGACAAAATGGGGAAATTCTGCTTGCAGTATACCCCAGCCCGTTTGCCCCTGTCAACGAGGCCGTCAAAACCCAGGCATCCCCCGACACAAACCATAAAAAATCTCCCGGGCAATTTTCCCCTACCCCTTTTTCCGCCGGGTGGGATGTGGTAAACTAAAAGAAGCTGGGGGAAGGGGGGCAGCCGCCCCCCTTGCGCCCCTTCCCGGCCGGCGGACAGCCGCCGGAGAGACCGGCCTTGGGCCGGAAAACAAGGAGGTCATGTGTGATGAGTGAATGGGTCCGAAACGCGGTCTTTTACCATATCTACCCCCTGGGCTTCTGCGGCGCCCCCCGGGAGAACCACGAGACTGCGCCCGTCCACCGCCTGGACAAGCTGGCGGAGTGGATCCCCCATCTGAAGGACCTGGGGGTGAGCGCGGTGTACCTGGGCCCCGTGTTCCAGGCCAGCGGCCACGGGTACGACACCCGGGACTACTACCAGGTGGACTGGCGCCTGGGGGACAACGAGAGCTTCAAGGACTTGTGCGAGCAGCTCCACCAGGCGGGCATCCGCATCGTGCTGGACGGGGTGTTCAACCACGTGGGGCGGCAGTTCTGGGCCTTCCGGGACGTGCAGGAGAAGGGCCCCGCCTCCCCCTACTGCTCCTGGTTCCACAACCTGAACTTCGGCGGCGGCTCCCCCATGGGGGACCCCTTCTGGTACGAGTCCTGGCAGGGACACTACGAGCTGGTGAAGCTCAACCTGCGCAACCCCCAGGTGGTGGAGCACCTGCTGGGGGCGGTGTCCATGTGGATGGACGAATTCCACATCGACGGCCTGCGGCTGGACGCCGCCGACTGCATGGACTTTGACTTCTTCCGCGCCCTGCGCTCTATGGTGAAGGGCAAGGACCCGGACTTCTGGCTCATGGGGGAGATCATCCACGGGGATTACAGCCGCTGGGCCAACCCCGACATGCTGGACTCCACCACCAACTACGAGTGCTGGAAGGGCCTGTGGTCCAGCCACAACTCCAAAAATTACTTTGAGATCGCCCACTCCCTCAACCGCCAGTTCGGCCCCGGGGGGATCTACCGGGGGCTGCAGCTGTACAGCTTCGCGGACAACCACGACGTGAACCGTGTGGCGGGCACCCTGACGGACAAGCGGGATCTGGACAATCTGTACACCATTTTGTTCACCATGCCCGGCGTGCCCTCCATCTACTACGGCAGCGAGTGGGCCCTGGAGGACAAGCGCACCCCCAACTCCGACGTGCCCCTGCGCCCCTGCCTGGACCTGAAGGAGATGATGGGCCGGGACCAGTCCCTGTGCGCCTTCCTCAGCCGCCTGGCGGCCATCCACCGGGCCTTCCCTGCCCTGGGGGACGGGGAGTATGAAAACGTCATCATCCGCAACGAGCAGCTTATCTACCGCCGCACCGGCGGGGGCCAGCGGATCTACGTGGCCCTGAACCTGTCGGCGGAGGAGGTCTACCTGGACATGCCCCACGGGGAGCCGGTGCTCCAGGACGTGCTCAACGACGACGAGATTTTCCACAACGATGGCGGGCGCACCTGGCTGCCCATCCCCGCCAAGGGGGCCCGCATCCTGGTGGGCGCCCCCGACCGCTTCCAGTGGGAGGCCCCCCGGTTCGAGTCCGCCCCCGCCCAGGAGCCCCCCGAGGCCCCGGAGGAGGCCCCCGCGGAGGAGACTCCCGCCCGGGAGGAGAGCGCCGTGGAGCAGAGCACCCCGGAGACGGCCGCCCCGGAGGAGAACGCAAAGGAGAAGGGGCCTGAGGAGGTCCCCGGGGAGGCCGGAGAGGCCCCCTGGCCGGAGGGCGGTCCCGGAGACAGGGAGAAGGGCCTGGTCCACCTCTACTACGGCGACGGCAAGGGCAAGACCACCGCAGCCTTCGGCCTGGCGGTGCGGTGCGCCGGCGCCGGGGGACAGGTGGTGGTGGCCCAGTTCCTCAAGGGGGCGAACACCGGGGAGGCGGCGGCCATGGAGCGCTTCCCGGAGATCGCCCTGCTGCGGGGGAAGAGCTGCGGCAAGTTCACCTTCCAGATGGACCAGCAGGAGCTGGCGGACACCGCTTTGGAGTGCCGCTCCCTCCTGAACCGGGCGTGGGAGGAGGCCCTGGACCGGGGGGCCAAACTTCTGGTGCTGGACGAGGTGGTGGACGCCTGCGCCCTGGAGCTGCTGCCTGAGTCCGCCCTGGCCAACCTTCTGGACCAGCGCCCGGCGGGACTGGAGGTGGTTCTCACGGGCCACCAGTGTCCGCCGGCTCTGGAGAGCCGGGCGGACTACATCACCCGCATGGCCAAGGAGCGCCACCCCTACGACAGAGGAGTGGCCGCCCGGCCGGGCATCGAATACTGAAAAAAGTGCCCCGGAGCTGCGGCTCCGGGGCACTTTTTGCATAACAGGAAGGGAAGGGGTCAGGCGGCCAGATCCTCCACCGCCTGGGACACGGTATCCGGGTCCCCCACCGCCAGAAGGACGGTGTTGCCCAGACGCTTGACCACAGCGGCGTCCAGCTTGGACACCTCGCTGGGCTTGTAGCTCTCAAAGGAGGTGCGCTGGTAGTCAATGCGGGTCTGGCAGGCGGTCTCGGCGGTCTGGGCGGCGGCCTCGTCGGACAAAACCAGAATCACCAGCTCCTCCGCCGTGGCGCCGGTGGAGAGGTAGGCCGCGCAGTCGGTGACGGTGGACTCGTCCAGCCCGTACAGGGTGCACAGCATGTCGGTGTCCACCGCCTCCAGGGTCTCGGAGAAGATGCCGGCCTCCAGCAGGACCTGGCTGTCGGCAGCGGGGTCATAGGCGGTTTTCTGGGAGGGCTTCTCCTCCTCAGAGGTACAGGCGGCCAGCAGACACACGGCGGCCAGGGCCAGAAGCAGGACAGGGAACTTTTTCATGGTGAGACTCCTTTATATCGATCTGCAGCAAATTTGCGGGGGCTCAGGTGGTGCCGGTGTGGGTGCGCAGGTAGGCGTACCAGGTTTCATAGCCCGCCCGCTTCATGTGTACGCCGTCGCTGGTGAGGTCCGCGGGGAGCTGGCCGTTTTCGTCAACCAGACACTCCGCCACGTTGACCAGCACTGCCTCCTTCTCGGCGGCCAGCCGGGAGAGGGCCTGGTTGAATTCCACGATGCGGCTGTTGGTGATGTAGGAGGCCATGTCGTGCTCACGGCCCACATCCTGGTTCACGGCGGGAATGGTCTGGATATACACCACCGCGTTGGGCTGGATCTCCCGCACGCTGTCAATGAGCTCGCTGTAGGCGTTGTAGAAGGTGTCCACGCTGGGATAGCCCAGCTCGTTGATGCCCAGCATCAGATACACCTTGGCGTACTGCTTGTCCGCCAGGGCCTCCAGCACGGTGACGGTGCCGTGGTCCGTGACAATGCAGGCCTGCTCTGCCACCTTAAAGACCGTCAGCCCCTTATAGCTCAAAAAGTCCCCGCTGCTGATGCCGCTGTACAGCCGCAGCCCGTCGGTGCGGGAGTCGCCGATGAACACCGCATCGGCAAACCAGCTGTCCTCCACCTCGGGACCCTCAGGGGCGGCGTTGTCAAAGTCGTAGTCCGAGGGGAGAAGGCCGCTTACCGGCTGGGAGGACTCGGTGGGCTGCTCCGAGGGATCGCCGGTCTCCACAGGGGCGGTGGCGTCGGGGGTATCCTCCCCGCCGGGCTGGGAGGAGGTCTCCTCCGGCGCGGAGGGAGAGGGAGAGGGGGTCATCGCATCAGAGGCGGAGGGGGAGGGGGAATCGCTGGTTTTGGGGTCCTCCTGGGCGCAGCCCGCCAGGGCCACAGTAAGGGCCAGGGCCCCCAACAGGGCCCCAATACGTTTGTGTAACAAGATAGAGCACTCCATTCTTCTACGTTCCGGCGGCCCCGGCCGGGGCACGGGGGAACGGTGCTGTAATGTGGTTATCATCATAGCACACGCCCCGCCGGGCAACAAGGACAAAATAGTTACAAATAATCAGGAAACGTTACAGCCAAGCAGGACTTCCAGGGCCTCTTCATAGGAAGAAACTTCAAAAGTTGGCACAATGAATGCATCATTCACACGCTTTTCCGGGTTGAACCAGATGCTGTCGATCCCGGCGTTATGTCCACCAAGCACGTCCGACTCCAGGCTGTCCCCCATAATGGCCACAGAGGGACCGGGGGCGATGGACAGCGCGGCAAACACCTTGTCAAAAAAGGCCCGCTGGGGCTTTTGGCAGCCCAGCTCCATGGACACGAACATCTCCCCGATGAGGGGGCGCAGGGGGGAGGCCTCCAGCCGGCCCCACTGGGCCCGGGGCAGGCCGTTGGTGACGATGGCCAGGCGGCAGCCCGCCTGGACCAGAGCGGTGCAGAACTCCTCCGCCCCCGGCAGGAGGAAGCCGTGGCTGGCCAGGGCCTCCAGATAGTCGGCGTTGCAGGCGGCGGCGTCCCAGTCCAGCCCCATCTCCTTGCCGAAGGCGGCAAACCGCTCCACCGCCAGGGCCTCCTGGCTGATCTCCCCCCGGGCATTGGCCGCCCACAGGCCGTCGTTGATGGCCTTGTACCGCTCCAGGGTGGGGTCGTCCGTGGGACAGCCCCGGGCGGACAGCACCGCCCGGAGGGCGCAGTCCTCGGAGCGGCGGAAGTCGAACAGGGTCATATCCGCGTCCAGCAGCAGGGTGTCATACCGGCGCATGGGGGGGCCTCCGTTTCCACCGGAAGGTGAGCCACATGCGCACCGCGCTGGCCATCAGCAGCACCCCCACCGCCAGACACACGGCGATGGCCAGGGTGTGGGTGCCCTTGCTTACAGCGGCGGCAGTCTCACTCCGGATAAAGTAGTCAAGGGTGTAGTACAGTCCCGCGCCGGGGACCAGGGGGAAGAAGGATACCAGCAGGTACCCCGTCACCGGACAGCGGCGGATGCGGGCCATGATTTCGGAGTACAGGGAAATGGCCAGCCCCGCGGCGAAGTACCCCACCAGGTCGCTGCCCGACAGGGAAGCGGCGGGAAGGTATACCAGCCAGCCCAGGCCGCCCCCCAGACAGCACAGGGCCAGCCCCGGGCCAATGGGCACATTGTAGAGGATGCAGAACCCCGCGCAGGCCAGGGCGGCGTACAGACACCCCAGGCCCCAGGGGACGGACACCGCCGCTCCTGCGGCGGGGGCCCCGAAGATGGCCCGGCCCACGGCCATGGCCGCGCCGGTGCCCAGAGCCAGGGCCCCGGAGATGAGGACCACCTCCACCAGCTTGATAAGGCCCGTCATGGTGTCCCCGCCGATGGTATCCCGGATGAAGTTGGTAAAGAGCACCCCGGGCACCAGGGTCATCAGGGCGCCGATGATCACCGTGTCCACATTGTGGCCGATTCCCAGCCACCCCAGGGCGCAGGCCGCCAGGGCGGAGACAAAGCCCGCCGCGGCGGTCTTGAAAAAGAGGTTGGTGTGCAGCCAGCTCATAAAGCGCAGGCACAGCCCCGTGGACAAGCCGCACAGCCCGGCGGCCAGGCCGTCCAGCCAGGTGCCCGAGAAGAACAGGGCGAACCAGAAGCAGGTGATGAAGGACCCCGCCAGCTCCCAGGGCAGGTTGTACTGGGTGACCTGTTGTGGAATGGCGTTCAGCTCCTGCCGGGCCTGAGCCAGGGGAGGACGGTGGGCGCACAGGGAGCGGCACAGGGCGTTATAGGCCTCCATGGAGGCGATGTCGGTGCCGTGGTACCCCACCCGGCGCACCCGGGTGAGGGCGTGGCCCTCCGGGGTGGTGAGGGAGACGATGAGACAGTTGGGAATGGCGTACACCGCCCCGGTGGAGATGCCGTAGGCCTGGAACAGCCGGTTCACCGACTCCTCCACCCGGTGGATCTCACCGCCGGCGTACTGCAGGCCGTAGCCCAGATCGGCCCCCAGCTCCAGCAGCGCATCGTAGTCCATGGGCGTGCCTCCCCCTTTCTGGGTGGTCTGTGGATGCGCCATATTTTACCCCAATTCCGCCCCGATGTAAAGGGGGCGGCGGGGGAGGGGCTGGGTCCACTCTACCACATCCCTCCCGGGGGCACAAGGGCGGGGCGGGCTTTTTCATAGAATCTTAATGGGAATAACAGAAAATACAGAAAGTCCCCGCCGGCCACAGGCCGGCGGGGCGGGGATCACAGGTCTTCCTCGAAGGGGGGGATGTAGGCGCTGTCGGCGGCGGCGGGGTCCTGGGTAAACCCCTCCAGCCCCAGGGCGGCCATGTAGCTCTGGGCGGCGCGCACCTCCGAGGGGCGCAGGGGGCGGTCCAGCCCGGGGATGGACCTGGCCGGGCCCCAGGGGAGGTACTGGCTCATGAGGGAGAAGAGCACCTTCCCCCGGGGGAAGCGCTCCGCCACCCAGTCCATGACCCTCTTGGCCTCGGAGAGGCGGCCGGGGAGGAGCAGGTGGCGGATGATGACCCCCCGGCGCATGATGCCATCCTCTATCACTGGGGGCCCCACCTGGCGCACCATCTCCTCAATGGCCGCCGTGGCGTATTGGGGGTAGTCCTCCGCCCCGGAGCAGGACTTGGCCAGAGCGGGGGTGAGGTATTTGAGGTCGGGCAGGTAGATCTGCACCTTCCCCTCCAGGGCGGCCAGGGTCTCGGGGCACTCGTAGGCGCTGGAGTTCCACACAACCGGCACCGGCAGTGGCCGCTCCAGCACCCGGGAGAGGAAGTGGGCATAGTGGCTGGGGGTCACCAGGTCGATGTTGTGGGCCCCCTGAGCCGCCAGATCCAAAAAGAGGGCGTAGAGGGCCTCCTGGTCCATGGGGCGGCCCACCGGGGTGCGGCTGATGGCCCGGTTCTGGCAGAACACGCACCGCAAAGCGCAGCCGGCGAAGAACACCGTCCCCGCCCCCCGGGTGCCTGAGATGGGGGGCTCCTCCCACTGGTGGAGGGCCGCCCGGGCCACCAGCGGGGTCTCGGGCATGGCGCAGATACCGCTCCCCCGCTCCGGGGTGCGCAGGGCGCCGCAGCGCCGGGGACACTGGGAACAGATCATGGGGGTTCCTCCTGTCAGCTGGTGTACTGGAGATAGAGGGTCAGGCGGTAGGTGTCGTCGTCGGTGGAGTACTGGATGGAGTTGGCGTTGAGGGAGGGGACCTGCCGGGCCACCCGGGCGAGAATGTCAAAGATGCCGTCCCGCTGGATGAGAATGGTGGTGGCGTCCCCCAGGGCCGCCCCGGTGGTGAAGCGCATCACCGCGTCCTCCCCCGCCAGGGCCGCTTGGGTGATGATGGCCTCCACCGCCGCCTCGCTGTACCGCTCCAGCTCCAGGCCGTTGTAGACGTAGTAGTTGCACGCCCGGGCGGTGCACTCGGGCACGGGCATGTCGTCCCCGATGGTGTGGGTGCGGGTGAGCTCCTCGGTGGTGACGCAGAAGTAGTCATAGCCCACCAGGTCGGGGTCCTGCTGGCTGCTGTCGGTGAAAATGGGGTCCCCCCAGGTGGCGTCCAGGTAGTAGTACTCCCCGTCTGCCATCACCAGGTTCCAGCCGTGGCTGCCCCCACGGGCGGTGCCCGACACGTAGGTGCAGGGGATGCCCAGGGAATTGAGGAGGTACTGCATGGCGCGGCTGTATCCGGCGCACACCCCCCGGCCGTACACCATCACGCTGTACAGGGACTGGTCGGAGTAGGCCCCGTCGTACTGGGTGTGGCGCACCACAAAGTCGTACACCCACTTGATCTTCTCATAGTCGTTCCACCCGTCCTCCACCCCGGACAGGCAGGACTGGGCCACCTGCTCCACCTGGGCCTGGGCCTGGGGCACATCCTGGGGCTGGGTGGTGTAGCGGAACGTGAGGGTCACGGTGGGCACCCCGCCGCTCTGGGTGGTGGAGGTCTGGTAGCCCGAGCTCAGCCAGAAGAATTCGGGGTAGTCCACCACCATGTACCGCAGCACCTGCCCCAGCTCCTGGTCGGTGAGGCCCGTCCAGGTGAAGGAGGACTCCAGGGCGGCGGCGGCCTCCACCATCCGGTCGTAGGCCTCCTGCTGCTCCGCCGTGAGGTACTGCCGGGCGTACCGAAGGAGCCCCGTCTCCACCGGGGGGGTGGTCACCTCTTCGCTCTCCACCGGGTTGGTGGGGGAGGGGGAAATGGTGACAGGGACCGACTGGGAGGGGGAGGGAGAGGGCACGTCAAACCCGGCGCCCGAGTCGGTCCACACCGGGTCGCTGTCCCAGCAGCCCGTCAGCAGGGCCAGGGAGAAAGCCAGTCCCCCCGCCAGCAGCCGCCGCAGGGGAAGGGGTCGCGCAGCCTTCATGGAGATGCCTCCTTTCGGTTATGAGGATGTGACCTGGGCCAGGACGGCTGCCGCCACCTCCCCGGCCACCCGGGCGCCGCTGCCGCCGTTCTCCACCAGCACGATAAAGGCGTAGGGGTGGCCGGCGTCCCGCACAAAGCCGGTAAACCAGGCGTGGGGGCTCTGTCCGCCCCCCACCTCGGCGGTGCCCGACTTGGCGCACACGTCCAGGCCGCCGAAGCGGTCCGCGCCGTAGGTCTGTGTCACATTGTATGCCATCATGTCCCCCAGGATACGGGCGGTGTCCCCCTGGATGAGGGTACCCGTCCGGCTGGTCCGGGTCTCCGAGGGGAAGAGGACGGCGGGGGCGTCCACCTGGTCCACCAGCCGGGGCACGGCAGCCTGGCCGCCGGCGGCCACGGCGCCCATGTAAACCATCATAGAGAGAGGGTTGATGGAGTCGTGGTGCTGGCCCACCCCTGCCCAGGCCAGCTGGTTTTCGGTGACGTCCGTGAGGGGAATGTCCGAGGCCCGGGTGGGGATGCCGCTGACGGAGTAGGAGTTGGTGAGCCCCGCCTTCCGGGCGTATTGGGCCAGGGTGTCCGCCCCCAGCTCCACCGCCAGCTGGCCGAAGACGCAGTTGCAGGAGCTGGCGAAGGCGTCTCCAATGTCCATCTCCCCGTGGGCGGAGGGGCAGGTCACGCTGTCCCCCCCGATCTCCGTCGAGCCGGTGCAGGTCCAGGTGCGGTCAAAGAGGTCGGGGATGGTCTCAATGGCCGCCGTCAGGGTGACGGTCTTGAAGATGGAGCCGGGGGTGAAGGCGGCGGAGAGCACCCGGTTGAGGTAGGCCCCCTGGTAGGCGTCGCTGGTCTCCAGGTCGGCGGGGATGTTCTCCGGGTCGTAGGAGGGGCTGGACACCATACACACCACCTGCCCGGTCTCGTAGTTGTACACCGCCACCGCCCCCTTCCGGCCGTTGAGGGCCCTCCAGGCGGCAATCTGGCAGTCCACGTCAATGGTAAGGTACACGTCCCCGCCCCCCTGGGCGGCGGCCGCCACCCCGGTAATGGGGTTGTAGCCGGTGAGGAGGTCGGCAAAGGCGGTGAGGGCCCCGGTGCCGATCTTGCCCTGGGGGTCCCCCACGGCGTGGAGCACCGCCTTGCGCTGGGTGCTGTCCCCGGTGTAGACCCGCTGGCCGTTTTCCACCTGGGAGAGGACCTCCCCGTCCCGGTCCAGCACCCGGCCGGACAGGAGGGCGCCGTCAGCGGAGTAGAGGTGGCGGTTGAAGGAGGCGGATACCCACTGCCCGCCGTCCTTGAAATAGAGAATGACGAACAGCCCCAGTCCCCCGGCCAGAATGGCGGCCACAAGGAGGCAGGCCAGGGCCCGCCGCTGGATCTTACGCATAGGAGCCTCCTTTCCCGGAAGGGCCGGAGCGCCGGGCGGCAATGGCAAAGCTGGCGTTGGGCCGGGTGTCGGTGGCCTTCAGGAAGGCCAGCAGCCCCCAGGCCGCCATCATGGCGGACCCGCCGTTGGACACAAAGGGGAAGGCCACCCCGGTAAGGGGCAGCAGGTCCACCGAGCCCAGCACGTTCAGCGTGGTCTGGAACACCAGCAGGGAGGAGGCGGCGCAGGCGGCGATGACATAGTAGGACGAGCGGCCCACCCGGCAGGCCCGCACGGCGAACACCGCCAGAGTGAGGATGGACACCACTGCCAACACCGCCACGATGAGGCCCCACTCCTCGCACAGCATGCCGAACACCAGGTCCGTGTCCGCCGCGCCGATGCGGTGGAGCCAGCCGTTGCCCGCCCCCACGCCCACCAGCCCCCCGGAGGCGGCGGCGGACATGGTGCGCACCTGCTGGTACCCCCCGCCGGAGGCGTTCTCCCAGGCGTGGGTCCAGGTGGCGAAGCGGCTGAGGATATAGGGGCGCATCTGCACGATGGTGAACACCCCGAACACCGCCCCCGCGCAGATGAGGGACAAAGTGGCCCAGTCCCCGGAGCGCAGGAAGGCGATCACCAGGAAGGTGATGAAGAAGATGGCCGCGGTGCCGAAGTCGCTCATCCTGGCCAGGCACACCAGGCACACCCCGGTGAGCACCAGAAAGAGCCCCAGGTTCCGCTTGCGGAACAGCCGCTCCAGGGTGGCGGCCCCGGCGAAGATATAGCAGATCTTGGCGATCTCAGAGGGCTGGAAGGAGAGGGGGCCCAGCTTGATCCAGTTGGTGGCCCCGTAGATCCGGGAGCCCAGCACCAGGGTGATGAGGAGCAGGGCGATGCACCCCGCCGCCATGAGCCACCGCAGCCGCCCCACCCGGTGCAGGTCCCGCAGAAAGAGGCCCAGCACCACAAACAGCACCAGCCCCAGCCCCAGGGCCAGCAGCTGCTTGGGCAGGGACTCCGGGGCGGAGGAGGCGGTGACCCCCAGGGAGAGGGTGGACAGGAAAAAGGCGATGATCTCCATCTCAAAGCCCACCCGGCCGGTGGCGCGCATGATGAGGAAGTAGAGCCACATCACCACCGGCAGGGCGGCGAACACCAGGGGGATGTTGGCCGAGGCGTCCGCCCCGCCGGCCAGCATCAGCTGGGCGCCGCACAGCACCTGGAACACCGTCAGCAGCAGCAGGGGCAGCCAGGGGGAGATGGGCACCCGGGACAGGCGCAGGGCCTCCTGGGCGGCCAGCTCCTTCTCCTCCACGGGGATGAGCACCATGGGCACGCCCCCCAGGGACACTGTGTCCCCCAGGGACACCGGGGCGCTGGGGTCGGCGGGGACGCCGTTGACCAGGGTGCCCCCCGTGGAGTCCAGGTCATACACCGTCCAGTGGGCGTCCCCCTTCCGGCGGATAATGGCGGCGTGCTGCCGGGAGACGCTGGGGTAGTTCACCACCACATCCGCCGCCGGGGAGCGGCCGATGATGTTCTCCCAGTGGGTCAGGGGCACTTTGACCCCGTTGGGCAGGCCCAGCAGGGCCCACACCTCCGGCTGGGAGGGGACGGTTACCAGGCTGCGGATGGTGCCCACCAGGATCAGCAGGGAAAGCACGGGGAAGAGGATGCGCAGCGCCAGGCTCACCCCCTGGGCCAGGGCCGGGTTGGCTCCGCTCCACGCCGCGATGGCCCCGGTCAGCTCCCCGGCCAGGGCGGTCAAACCCTCCATACTACCCCTCCTCTCCATGTAGTGGGGTTTAGTATAGCACAGGAAACGGGAAAAAGGATGAACATTTTTTCAACAGCGCCCTCAGCGCCCCTGGGTGAGCTCCTCCACCAGCCGGGCGGCGATGTGTACCATCCGGTCGCAGTGGGGCTTCCGGGACTCCCCATTGGCCTTGGCGTTTTGCAGCAGCTGGGCGCAGTCCATGGCCCCCGCCTCCTCCTGGAAGCGGCGGAGAAATTCGCTCCGGACGGCGCTGTCCGTCCCCAGCAGCCCCAGGGCCATCAGCCCGCCGGTGGCGGCGCCGCACACGCTGCCCCGGCCCATGCCGGCGCCGAAGTGGGCGGCCAGGGCGAAGGCCTGGTCCTGGGTGACGCCGGCCTCCCCGGAGAAGGGGATGAGCACCGACTGGGCGCAGTTATAGTGGGTGGCGGTATCCGCCCGCAGGGCGGCCACGTGTTCCAGTTTGGTCATGATGACAGTTCCTCCATGTTGTGTGTTGTCCGCCCGCCGGGGGCGGAAGCTGACGCGCCCCGGGGGCTCTCTCCGCCGGCTGGCGGAAGCTGACAACATTATAAAAGGGTGGGGGCCATTCGTCAAAAAAATTTTCTCTCCCACCCCTGTACTTGCGGAAACTGGGGCCGGGCGGTATAATATCCCCGGTAAAAATCACCGGGGCGGCCCGCCGCCCCGCCGGAAGGAGCCCCGCCCATGGATGACCGCTGGCCCTTTGTCTGCCCCCACTGCGCCTCTCCCCTGGTCCAGGAGGAACGTACCCTCCGCTGCGCCCGGGGGCACTGCTTCGACCTGGCCCGGGAGGGGTATGTGAACCTGCTGCCCGCCAACCGGAAGCACTCCGCCCAGCCCGGGGACGACAAGGAGATGACCGCCGCCCGCACCCGCTTTCTGGACGGCGGGTGGTACCAGCCCCTGCGGGACGCCCTGGCCCGCCGGACGGCGGCGGAGGGGGAGGGCCCCCTTACGGTGCTGGATGCGGGGTGCGGCGAGGGGTACTACACTGCCGGCCTCGCCCAGGCCCTCCGCCAGGCCGGGCGGCAGGCTGTGGTGGCGGGGGTGGATCTGTCCCGCTCCGCCCTGCGCCGGGCGGCCAGACGAGGGGAGGGGTGCCGGTTCGCCGTGGCCTCGGTGTACCACCTGCCCCTGGCGGACGGGGCGGCCCGGGTGCTGGTGGACTGCTTTTCCCCTCTGGCCCTGGAGGAGTTCCGCCGGGTCTTGGCCCCTGGGGGCCTCTTCCTCTATGTGGTGCCCGCCCGGGACCACCTGTGGCAGCTCAAGGAGGTGCTCTACCCCACCCCCTACCCCAACCCCCAGGAGGACATCCCCTATGGGGGCTTTGCCTATGAGGCCGTGGAGGAGGTAGACAGCTGGATGGACCTGGGGGACAACCAGACCATCCGGGACCTGTTCACCATGACCCCCTACCGCTGGCGCACCCCCCGGCAGGGGATGGAGCGCCTGGCGCAGCTGGAGGGGCTGCGGGTGAAGGCGGCCTTCCGCATCCATGTGTTCCGCCGGCAGGGCTGAGGGGGCGGGCGTTGCAAAGGGCGCCTCTTTATGGTATAATCATTTTTAATTGTATCGCTGTGCCCCGGATTTGGGGCCGGACCAGTACGCGGCGTCGGGCCGCAGGAAAGGATATCGGACTTATGGAAATCAACGGCGAACAGGTCACAGATCTCTACTACTACGCGGACCTGGACCTCTCCCCTGCCATACGGCAGGCGCTGGACAAGAAGGGCTATGTCCAGGCCACCCCCGTGCAGGGGGGCGCCATTCCCGCCTTCCTGGCGTGGAAGGACGTGGTGGCCAAGGCCCCCACGGGCACGGGCAAGACCTTTGCCTTCGGCATCCCCATGGTGGAGCACATCGACCCGGACAGCAGCGACGTCCAGGGCCTCATCCTGGCCCCCACCCGGGAGCTGGCCATCCAGATCCGGGATGAGCTGCGGGATCTGTGCGCCTTCAAAGAGGGGGTGCGGGTGGTGTGCCTGTACGGCGGCCAGCCCATCGACAAGCAGATCACCCAGCTCAAGAACAAGCCTCAGATTGTGGTGGCCACCCCCGGCCGCCTCATGGACCACATGAAGCGGCGCACCGTCCGGCTGGACAAGGTGGAGACCGTGGTGCTGGACGAGGCGGACCGGATGCTGGACATGGGCTTCATTCAGGACGTGACCCGCATCCTGGACAAGATGCCCCAGCGGCGCAACCTGGGCCTCTTCTCCGCCACCATCAGCCGGGAGGTGATGGACATCTCCTGGGTGTACCAGCGGGACCCGGTGGAGATCACCGTCCGCCCGGTGGAGGAGAACAAGCCCGACATCCAGCAGTACCGCATCGACCTCACCGACCGCAGCCAGAAGCTGGACACCACCGTGGCCCTCCTCCAGGGGGGGCAGTACGAGCGGGCCATCGCCTTCTGCAACACCAAGAACATGACCGACCGCCTGGCGGGCCTTCTGAAAATGCGGGGCATCTCCTGCGAGGCCATTCACGGGGACATCCAGCAGCGGGTGCGGGAAAAGACCCTCCAGAAGTTCAAGGAGGGGCAGATCCGGGTGCTGGTGGCCACCGACGTGGCCGCCCGGGGGCTGGACATCGACGACGTGGACGCGGTGTTCAACTACGACGTGCCCGACGAGCAGGAGTACTACATCCACCGCATCGGCCGCACCGGCCGGGCCAAGCGCCACGGGGTGGCCTACACCCTGGTGGCCGGGGTGACCGAGGGCATCCGCATGGACGAGATCGCCCGGAACACCCGCACCCAGATCCCTATTCTCAAGTACGACAAGGACGGCTGCCTCCTGCCGGTGGAGGATATCCGGGACTGATGTCCCCAGGCCCTTGTGAATATGCTGTGATCCCCGCCGTCAGGCGGGGATCTTTCGCTTTTACCAGGGGGAAGGGGGGCTGCAATAGGAATTGCAATCCCTGCCGGGGTTTGATATAATAAAGGGTAATTTTAAACATACTATGGGGAACGAACTATGAAATATCAACAGTGGAACCTGCGCTCCCAAGATCCCAGGGACACCGGGGCGCTGATGGCGGCGGGGTTTTCCCCGCTGTGCGCCGCTGTGCTGTGTGCCCGGGGATTGGATGACCCCGGGCAGGCGGAGGCCTTCCTCCGGGGAGGCGCCGGGGAGCTTCATGACCCCTTCCTCCTGCGGGATATGGACGCCGCCGCCGCCCGGGTGGCCCGGGCCCTGGAGGACGGGGAGGCCATCGCCGTCTACGGCGACTACGACGTGGACGGCATCACCTCCACCACCCTGCTCACGGAGTTTCTCCGCAGCCGGGGGGGCCGGGTGACGGCCTACATCCCCGACCGCATTGAGGAGGGGTACGGCCTCAACCGGGAGGCGGAGGCACGGCTGCGGAGCTCAGGCGTGACCCTCATTGTCACAGTGGACTGCGGCATCACCGCCGTGGAGGAAGTGGAATACGCCCGGGAGCTGGGCATGGACGTGGTCATCACCGACCACCACCGCTGCAAGGGGGAGCTGCCCCGGGCGGCGGCGGTGGTGGACCCCCGCCGCCCCGACTGCGCCTACCCCTTTGAGGAGCTGGCGGGGGTGGGGGTGGCCCTGAAGCTGATTCTGGCCCTCACGCCCCCGGCGGAGCGGGAGGCCGTTTTTGCCCGGTACGCCGATCTGGCCGCCGTGGGCACCGTGGCGGACGTGATGGCCCTCACCGGGGAGAACCGCACCATCGTCACCCGGGGGCTGGAGGCCCTGTCCCGCACCAACCGGCCGGGGCTTGCCGCCCTGCTGCGGGAGGCGGGGGCCCAGGGCAAGCCGGTGACCGCCGTCACCGTGGGGTACACCCTGGCCCCCCGGATCAACGCCGCCGGCCGGCTGGAGCAGGCGGAGGCCGCCCTGGAGCTGCTGCTGACGGAGGACCCACGCCGGGCGGACGCCCTGGCGGAGTATCTGTGCCAGCTCAACCGCACCCGCCAGGCCATCGAGCTGGAGATCTTCGAGGCCTGCGTGGAGCGCATCGGCCAGGACCCCGACCTGGCCCGGCCCTGCGTGGTCATGGCGGGGGAGGGGTGGCACCAGGGGGTGGTGGGCATCGTGGCCTCCCGCCTGGCGGAGAAGTACGCCTGCCCCGCCTTTATGATCTGCCTGGACCAGGGCAGGGGCAAGGGCTCCTGCCGGTCCTTCGGGGGCTTCAGCCTCTTTACCGCCCTGGAATCCTGCGCCGACCTGCTGGAGGGGTTCGGCGGCCACGAGATGGCCGCGGGCTTCACCATTCTGGAGGAGAACATCCCCGCCTTCCGGGCCAGGATGGCCGCCCTCATCCAGGACTATACCCAGGGCCAGCCCATGACCGCCTCTCTGGACATCGACGTGGGGCTGGAGGACGGCGCCTGTCTGACGGTGGAGGGGGTGGAGAGCCTGGAGTGCCTGGAGCCCCACGGACTGGGCAATCCCAAGCCCGTGTTCGCCCTGACGGGGCTTACCGTGGTCTCCTGCGCCGACGTGGGGGGCGGGCGGCACCTGAAGCTGCGGCTGCGCCAGGGGGATGGGCAGTTTGACGCCATCTTTTTCTCCGCCACCGCCGCCGCCGCCGGGGTGACCCCCGGCTGCCGGGTGGACGTGGCCTTCACCCCCCAGATCAACGACTTCCGGGGCAGCCGCACGGTGCAGCTGCAGCTGTGCGACCTGCGCCCCGCCCCCACCCGGGCCCAGGCGGAGCGGGCGCTGCTGGCCAAGGTGTTCCACGGGGAGCACCTCACCGCCCGGGAGGCCCGGGAGGCCCTCCCCGCCCGGGAGGACTTCGCCGCCGTGTGGCGCTTCCTCAAGCGCTCCTCCGCCGCCGGGCCGGTGGAGGCCTCCCCCGGGCACCTGGCCCGGCACATCGGCCGGGGGAGCGCCGCCCAGCCCACCTACACCCGGGCCATGGTGTGCCTGAAGGTGATGGATGAGCGGGGACTCATCCGGGTGGAGCGCCGGGGGGGCTGCCTGCGCATCGACCTGTGCCAGGTGGAGCGGAAGGTGGACCTGGACCAGAGTCCGGTGCTCCGCCGCCTCAAGGAGATGTCCCGTCCGGGCTAGGGGCCGGGACGGGGATTATACACAGAGAGAGGATAGAGAGGAGAGGATCGTCCATGGATCCTATTTTAGAGCGCTTTCACGCCCTTGAGGAGAAGGTCCTCAGCTACAACCCGTCCGCGGACATCAAGCGCCTCTCGGCCGCCTTCCAGTACGCCGACGAGGCCCACGCCCAGCAAAAGCGCAAGGACGGCAGTCCCTATATCACCCACCCCCTGGCTGTGGCCGAGATCCTGGCGGACCTGGACATGGACACCGACTCCCTCATTGCCGCCATGCTCCACGACTGCATTGAGGACACCGGCGCCACCTATGAGGACATCGCCCGGCAGTTCGGCGCCACGGTGGCCGACCTGGTGGAGGGGGTCACCAAGCTGACCCGGATGCAGTACACCTCCAAAGAGGAGGAGCAGATGGAGAACCTGCGCAAGATGTTCATGGCCATGGCCAAGGACGTGCGGGTGATCCTCATCAAGCTGTGCGACCGGCTGCACAACATGCGCACCCTGATGTACAAGTCGGAGCGCAAGCAGAAGGAAAAAGCCCTGGAAACCATGGAGATCTACGCCCCCATCGCCCACCGCCTGGGCATGCAGCGGCTGAAGTGGGAGCTGGAGGACCTGTCCCTCCAGTATCTGGACCCGGTGGGCTACAAGGAGATCACCGACGAGCTGGCCACCCGCTCCTCCGCCCACCAGGAGTTCATGGCCTCCATCCAGGAGAAGATCACCCAGCGCCTGGCGGAAGACGGCATCCAGGCCAAGGTGTACGGCCGGATGAAGCACATCTACTCCATCTACCGCAAGATGTACGCCCAGAACAAGACCCTGGACGAGATCTTCGATCTGTACGCCTTCCGGGTGATCGTGGACGACATCCCCGCCTGCTACAACGTGCTGGGCTGCATCCACGACATGTATAAGCCCGTGCTGGGCCGGTTCAAGGACTATATCGGCACCCCCAAGCCCAACGGCTACCAGTCCCTCCACACCACCGTCATCGGCCGGGAGGGCATCCCCTTTGAGGTGCAGATCCGCACCTTCGACATGCACCAGACCGCTGAGTACGGCGTGGCCGCCCACTGGAAATACAAACAGGGCATGGCCAACACCCGCCTGGGCAGCGAGAGCACCTACGAGTGGATCCGCAAGCTGCTGGAGAGCCAGCAGGACGCGGACGCGGAGGAGTTCGTGCGCACCATGAAGGTGGATATGTTCGCCGACGAGGTGTTCGTCTTTACCCCCAACGGGGACGTGAAGAGCCTGCCCGCCGGGGCCACCCCCATCGACTTTGCCTATTCCGTCCATTCCGCCGTGGGCAACCAGATGACCGGGGCCAAGGTCAACGGCCGCCTGGTGCCCTTCGACAGCGTCCTCCAGAGCGGGGACATTGTGGAGATCATCACCTCCAAGTCCGCCCACGGCCCCAGCCGGGACTGGATGAAGATCTGCAAGTCCAACGAGGCCCGCAACAAGATCCGCCAGTGGTTCAAGAAGCGGGAGGAGAATATCGCCACCGGCCGGGCTGCCTTTGAAAACGAGCTCAGGCACCTGGGGCTCAACCTGGCGGCGGTGGTCTCCAGCCCCGACGCCCTGGGCCAGGTGCTCAAGCGCATGCGCTTCGGCACCCTGGAGGAGATGTACGCCGCCATCGGCTACGGGGGCCTCAGCGCCCAGAAGGTGGCCAACCGGGTGAAGGAGGAGCTCACCCGCATGGGCCGGGAGGAGCAGCGCTCCCAGATCGTGGAGCGGGTGGCCACCTCCCTGGCGCCTGATAAAACACCCGCCCGCCCCCGCCACTCCCAGAGCGGCATTGTGGTGGAGGGGCTGGACAACTGCCTGGTGAAGTTCTCCCGGTGCTGCACCCCCGTCCCCGGGGACCCGGTGGTGGGCTTCATCACCCGGGGGTACGGCGTGTCGGTCCACCGGGCGGACTGTCCCAACGCCGACCCCGCCCGGCGCAAGCCCGAGGAGGCCGGGCGATGGGTGAACGTGTCCTGGGTGGAGAGCGACCAGGAGCGCTACCGCACCGCACTGGAGATCTCCGCCAAGGACCGGGACGGCCTGGCCCTGGACGTGGCCATGGCCCTGTCCGCCCAGAAGGTGCGGGTGAGCAACCTCTCCGCCCGCAGCCAGCCAGACGGCTTTGCCCTGGTGACCCTGATCCTGGAGGTAAAGGACCGGGAGGAGCTCAACGCCGTGATGAACCGCCTGGGCCAGATCCAGGGGGTGTTCCTGGTGAACCGGGCCAAGGGCTGAGGGACGCTGTGTGAAAAAACGGGAGAACAGAACATGACAAGAGAAGAATTTGGGCAGTTCCAGCAGTGGATCTCCCGGATGTTTGAACACGGGGAGCGGAGACGGCGGGAGCTGCGCCTGTCCCGGGCGGAGGTCCGGGCCCTGTATGAGACCTGTCCCAATGCCACCCTGGAGCCCATGGGCCCCGGGGGGGATAAGACCTGGTACCGGGTCACCCTGCCCCCCCTCTCCTGCTGAGGGGGGCAGAAATTACTGTGTGGCGCCGGGGGCGCCGGAGGATTTGACTATGACATTGACGCAGCTGCTGGAGGGGATGGATTACACCCTCCTCCAGGGGGCGGACTGCCCCATTGAGGAGCTCACCTGCGATTCCCGGAAGGCCGGGCCGGGCACCGCCTTTGTGGCCATCCCCGGCGCCCGGGCGGACGGGCACGACTTTGTCCCCGCCGCCGCGGCCCTGGGGGCCGCCGCGGTGGTGGTGGAGCGGCCGGTGGAGGCGCCGGCGGGGGTGGCGGTGGTCCGGGTGGCGGATGCCCGCCTGGCCCTGGCCCACATGGCCGACCGCTTCTTCGGCCACCCGGCGGGGAAGCTCACCCTCATCGGGGTGACGGGCACCAAGGGCAAGACCACCACCACCCACATCCTGCTGTCCATCCTGGAGGCCGCCGGTCACCCCACCGCCATGGTGGGCACCGTGGGGTACTTCATCCGGGGTGAGAAGGTGGCCGCCGCTCTGAACACCACCCCCGAGTCCCTGGACCTCCACCGGTTCTTCGCCCGGGCGGTGGAGGCGAGGTGCACCCACCTGGTGATGGAGGTATCCTCCCAGGCCATGAAGCTCCGCCGGACTGCGGGCATCACCTTTGACGCGGCGGTGTTCCTCAACCTGTCCCCCGACCACATCGGCGGGGCGGAGCACGCCGACTTTGACGAGTACCGCGCCTGCAAGGCGGCGCTGTTCCGCCAGTGCCGCCAGGCGGTGGGCAACGTGGACGACGAGAATTTCCCCGTGATGATGGCGGAATGCACCGCCCCCGTCACCACCTTCGGCTTCTCCCCTGAGGCCCAGGTCCGGGGCGGGGAGGTGGCCCCCCTCCGGGGGAAGGGGCTGCTGGGCAGCCGCTTCACCGTCACCGGGTATGAGGAGAGCGTGACCCTGGGGATGCCCGGGGCCTTCAACGTGTCCGACGCCCTGGCGGCCATCGCCGTGGCGCGGCTGCTGGAGGTACCGGAGGCGGCGGTGCGCCGCGGACTGGAGACCGTCACCGTAAAGGGCCGCACCCAGATCTTCCCCCACCCGGGGGACTACACCGTCCTCATCGACTACGCCCACAACGACGTGTCCTTTGCAAGTCTCCTGTCCACCCTGAAGGCCTACGACCACAACCGCCTCATGGTGGTGTTCGGCGCGGGAGGGGACCGGCCCCGGATGCGCCGCACCGACATGGCCCGGGAGGCGGCCCGATACGCCGACTTCGCCGTGGTCACCATGGATAACCCCCGCACCGAGCGGGTGGAGGACATCTGTGCCGACATCACCGCGGGCCTGGGGGGGAAGATCCCCAGTGTGGAGATCTACGACCGGCGGCAGGCCATCTTCTACGCCCTGGATATGGCCCAGCCGGGGGACATCATCGCCCTGCTGGGCAAGGGCCACGAGGAATATATTGAGATCAACGGCGTGCGCTCCCACTTCTCCGAGTGGGAGGTGCTGGAGGAGTACTTCAGCGGCCGGAAATAACAAAAAATCTGAGCCCCGGAGCATCCGCTCCGGGGCTCAGTGTGTACCGGGAAGTTATTTCACGAAGTAGGCGATGCCGGTGGCGCCGGGACCAATGTGGGTACCCACCACGCTGCCGATGTCGCTCTGGAAGGCATGGGGCACACCCTGGTAGAGATCCTCCAGGGCTGCCATGCACTCCACCATGGCCTCGGGGCAGGCGGAGTGGCCGAAGGATACGCAGTGGTCCCGATCAATGGGGCCCGCGGCCCCCTCCAGCTGCTGGTGGACCCACCGCAATCCGGCCTTGCGGCCCCGGCTCTTGCCCACGGACTCCACCTTGCCGTTGATGATGCTGATAATGGGGGTGATGCCCAGTACGCCCCCCACCATGGCGGTGGCGGCGGAGATGCGCCCCCCCAGCTTGAGATATTTCAGGGTATCCATCACCGCCAGCAGGCGGATCTTCCCCGTGAGCCGGGTGATCTCCGCGGCAATGTCGGCGGCGCTCCACCCCTTGTCCCGGAGGATGGCGGCCTCCTCCACCATCAGGCCCAGGGGGAAGGTGACGGTGCGGGAGTCCACGATGTGGATGCGGTCCGAGCCGATCATATCCCGGGCGATCATGGCCGACTGGCAGGTGCCGGACATCTCCGAGGAGATGAAGATGCCCACCACGTCGTTGCCCCGCTCCAGAGCGGCCTCAAATTCCTGGACGAACACGTCGGGGTTGATCTGGGAGGTGGAGGGCAGGGTGTCGCTGGCGGCCAGCTTCTCATAGAACTGTTCCGGGGTGATCTCCACGCCGTCCAGCCAGGCCTCCTCCCCAAAGCGGACGGTGAGGGGCAGAATGTGGATATCCCGCTGGGCCCCCCGCTCCAGGCCCAGGTCGCTGGTGCTGTCGGTAAAGAGTTCTACCATTGCCAATTCTCCTTTGTGCCCATTCCCGGGCCGTATTTGGCTCTCTGATTCCACCAACAGTGTACGGGATTTCAGGGGCAAAGTCAATAGAGCAACCTGTTTTGTAAAATTTGGCCCGAAGCGCTGAGCGCCCGGGAGCAGGCGCACAGCGAACCACGCAGACCGGAAAACAGGCGGCCGGAGGCCGCGGCATTTCCGGCGGAGTGGTGAGCAGTGTGCCGTCGCGGAGGGCGCAAGGCGTGACATGGAAGCGCCCGAGCCGTCGTGAGCAGCCCGGATGGACCGGAGCGGATGGGCAGAGCCCAGGGGCGGGCCCCGGCCCGGCCCGGGTCTGCCCGGAGTCGGAGGGAAGCCGGGCGTCGCGAACAGGCGAGGCGTGACAACGTCGACGCAAGCTCCATATTCCTCCCCCTGCCCTGGCGGGCAGGTGTCGCTCATTGC
>CASFCS010000032.1 GCA_949293245.1 uncultured bacterium
GTGCAACTCCGTCCTCAACCCGGGCACCATCCTGGGGCGGCACGCCAGCGTGTACCCCACCTCCTGCGTCCGGGGCGTGGTGCCGGAGAACAGCATCTATAAGGACAAGGACCACATCGTCACCCGGCAGGGGTGATGAAATGGGGGCGCTGCCGCCTGGCAGCGCCCCCATTTTTTTCAGCCCTGGGAGTGCTCCCACCCCGGGGGGAGCCCCCGGGCGCTGAGGCTGGCGTTGGTATACCCCTTGTCCCAGGTGACCTCCCGGCCGAACCAGGCCGGGGGCTGGAAGGCCTGGGCCTCCTCCACCGTGGGAAACTCCACCTCCGCCACCACCAGGGGGGCGAAGGGGGGCGCGAACACGTCCAGCTCAATGGTGTACCCCCCATAGGGGATGGCGTAGCGCACCTTGGAAATCACGTTCCCCTCGGCCTTGGTGAGCATATGGAGGTAGGTCTCCCGGGTCATGGTCAGATTGCACTCCTCCCGCTCCAGCAGCCCCGGGCCCTTGCAGGTGAGGTAGTACTCCTCCCCGCTGCGGCGCACCCGCACCACCGGGTCGGTGCACAGATAGGCCTGCTCGATGGGAACGGAGGGCCAGGAGGCCAGGTCCTCCGGCAGGGTATCGATGAGAAATTTCCGCTCGATCTCCATGGGGTCAGCCCCTTTCCTCGTTTGCTGTGCCCCCAGTATACCACAGCCGCATCCCCCGCGCACCCCGGGCAAAGAAAATTTTCCGCTGTACTGTGCAAAAGTCCGAAACTGTGATATACTGCTTCCATACGATCTGCATACAGCGGGCCCTCCCGGGGCCCCGGGGAGGGTGACGGCATGGAACACGCGACGGAGAAGAGACTTTTCAGCAACGCCAACATTTTGTCCTGGCTGCAATATTACGCCCAGAACATGGACATTGACCTGGAAAAGGTGAAGATCCTGGACATTACCCGGAAGAACAAGAACCTCATCCCCATGGTGGAGTCCCACCGGGCGGTGCTGGTGTTTACCGAGGCGGGCCACCCGGACATCTTCTACCGCATGTGGGACGCGGGGCTGGGGGAGTGCCAGGTGTGGTACAACGAGGGGTCCGACCCCGCCGGGCCCATCCTGAACAAGCCCCTGAAGGACATGATCAACCGGGGCATCAACGCCTCGGCGGCCATGCTCATCCTCAACCCCAACGCCCGCTCCACCTACAAGATCGGCATGGACAACGCCAACTTCTCCCGGGGGTCGGTCCACTATGTGGGCAGCGAGATCCGCGCGGTGATCCTCAACAAGATGCACGCCGCCCTCACCGACAACCTGTGCGTCATCAGCGGGGCCTCCATCGCCGTGGAGGCGGCTATCATCGCCGGGGAGGGCACCGTCATCGCCGTGGAGTACAGCGGGGCGGACCGGCGCACCGTGGAGGAGAACGCCCACCAGTTCGGCCTGAACAACATCGTCATCGTGGACCACGTGGACAAGGAGACCATGGCGGGGCTGCCGGTGCCCAGCCTGACCATGCTGGTGGCCTCCGCCAGCATGGAGCAGGAGCTGCGCTGCCTGCTGGAGCTCAACCCCCACATGGAGTTTGTGATCTACACTCTGGACTTCCGCTGCGCCGCCTCCATCCCCGCCCTCTTTGAGGAGCTGGGGGTGAAGGAGACCGAGGTGATCCAGGTCTCCGTGGCCAAGCTCTCCTCCAAGAACACCTTTGACCAGGAGCCCGCCCCCTGGATCATCACCGGACGGGCTTGACATTTTTCGCTGAAAGAGGTATCATATTCAGCAATCTAGCGTTTTAATGCGTAAAAGACCATGAGGGAGACAGTAGGGCCTGACGGAAGCTTTGCAGAGAGCCGGCGGCTGGTGGAAAGCCGGTATCAGTACGTCCCGCCTGAAGATCACTCCGGAGTCCCAGCCCCAAACGGCGCAAGCCGCGGTAGGCCCTGGCGGACCTCCCCGTTATCGGAGGAGCGTATGTTGGTACGCGGTAACTGGGTGGTACAGCGATGTGCTTTTGACGGCGCTCGTCCCTTTTACAGGGACGGGCGCTTTTTTTACTTGTATGGGAGGAATGAACCTATGAGCAGCACCATGACAGAGATCCGCTGGCACGGGCGAGGGGGCCAGGGGGCCAAGACCGCCTGCCTGCTGCTGGCGGACGCGGCCTTTGCCTCGGGCAAGTATGTCCAGGGCTTCCCGGAGTACGGCCCGGAGCGGATGGGGGCCCCCATTACGGCCTACAACCGCATCAGCGACACCCCCTGCACCATCCACTCCAACATATACGAGCCCAACTATGTGGTGGTGGTGGACGAGTCTTTGCTGTCCACTGTGGACGTCACCGCCGGGCTGGACCCGGAGGGGGCCATCGTGGTAAACACCTCCCAGTCCCCGGAGGCCATCCGTCCCCTGCTGCGGGGGTATCCCGGCAGGGTGTACACCATTGACGCCCGCACCATCTCGGAGAAGCACCTGGGGGGCTACTTCCCCAACACCCCCATGCTGGCCGCCATCGTCCAGGTGAGCCGGGTGCTGGACACCGGGCGCTTCATCGCCGACATGGAGGCCTCCTTCCGGCACAAGTTTGCCACCAAGCCCCAGGTGATCCAGGGGAATATGAACTGCCTCATCCAATCCATGAAGGAGGTGCACGGAGCATGAGCCGCAGCGCCAAAGACATCAACGAACTCATCCCCTGGCAGGAGATCAGCCCCGGCGGGGAGATCTGCGAGGGGGGCACCGCCCGGCTGGTGCACACCGGCGAGTGGCGCTCTGACGTGCCCGTGTGGGAGAGGGACAAGTGCAAGCAGTGCCTGCTGTGCGCCCCCTTCTGCCCCGACTCCTCCATCCCAGTCACCGACGGGAAGCGGGGGGACTTCGACCTGGACCACTGCAAGGGCTGCGGCATCTGCTGGAAGGTGTGCCCCTTCCAGGCCATTCACATGGAAAAGGAGGTGCGGTAAATGAGCATCCGGGAACGTCTCAGCGGCAACGAGGCCATCGCCTACGCCATGCGCCAGATCGACCCCGACGTGTTTGCCGCCTTCCCCATCACCCCCTCCACCGAGATCCCCCAGTACTTCGCCCAGTACGTGGCCAACGGCCAGGTGAACACCGAGTACGTCACCGTGGAGAGCGAGCACTCCTCCATGTCCACCTGCGTGGGGGCCGCCGCCGCGGGGGCCCGGGCGGTGACCGCCACCTCCTCCTGCGGCCTGGCCTTCATGTATGAGATGCTCTATGTGGCGGCCTCCGCCCGGCTGCCCATCACCCTGGCCTGCGTCAACCGGGCCCTCACCGGCCCCATCAACATCAACAACGACCACTCCGACTCCATGGGCGCCCGGGACACCGGCTGGCTCCAGATCTACGCCGAGAACAACCAGGAGGCCTATGACAACTACCTCCAGGCCATGCGCATCTCCGAGGACCCCCGGGTCCGCCTGCCCATCATGATCTGCCAGGACGGCTTCATCACCTCCCACGCCGTGGAAAACATCCTCCTGGAGGAGGACGCCGCCGTGAAAGCCTTCGTGGGGGAGTACAACCCGGAGAATTACCTCCTCAAGCACGACAACCCCCTGGCGGTGGGTCCCTACGACACCTGCCCCTACTGCATGGAGCACAAGGTCCAGCAGGCCATGGCCATGAAGGCCGCCAAGGAGGTGGTGCTGGAGGTGGCCGCCGACTTCGAGCGCACCTTCGGCCGGAAGTACGGCTTCTTCGAGTGCTATGAGATGGAGGACGCGGAGGTGGCCCTGGTGCTCATGGGCTCCACCGCCGGCACCGCCAAGGCCTGCATCCGGAAGCTCCGGGCCCAGGGCATCAAGGCCGGACTCATCAAGCTGCGGGTGTTCCGCCCCTTCCCTATGGAGGAGCTGGCGGCGGCATTGTCCCACGTGAAGGCGGTGGCCGTCATGGACAAGAGCGAGGGGAACTCCGGCTGCGGCGGCCCCCTCTTTGCCGAGACCTGCGCCGCCTGCTACGACCTGCCCGTGCGCCCCATGCTCATCAACGTGGTGTACGGCCTGGCGGGGCGGGACTGCCGGGTGGAGGACGTGGAGAAGGTCTACCGCCACCTGCTGGGCATGGTGGAGACCGGCCAGACCGGCCCCCGCTACCTCCACATGGGGCAGCGCAGCAATGTTGAGGAGGTGCTGTGAGATGGCATACAACCACAAAAAAGAGCTCTCCAAGCCCGAGCGGTTCGTGGGGGGCCACCGGCTGTGCGCCGGATGCGGCGCGGGCATTGTCTGCCGGGCCATGACCCGGGCCCTGGACGAGGGGGACAAGGCGGTCATCTGCAACGCCACAGGCTGCCTGGAGGTCTCCTCCTTCCTCTACCCCTACACCGCCTGGGAGGACAGCTACATCCACTCCGCCTTTGAAAACGCCGCCGCCACCTGCGGAGGCGTGGAGGCGGCCTACAAGGCCCTGAAGAAGAAGGGCAAGGTGCAGGACAACTACAAATTCCTCACCATCGGCGGGGACGGCGGCACCTACGACATCGGCTTCCAGTCCCTGTCCGGCGCCATGGAGCGGGGCCACGACATGGTGTACTTCTGCTACGACAACGAGGCCTACATGAACACCGGCATCCAGCGCTCCTCCTCCACCCCCCGGTTCGCCAGCGCCACCACCACCCCGGCGGGGTCGGTGTCCCTGGGCAAGGTCCAGGACAAAAAGGACCTCACCGAGATCATGGCGGCCCACCACATCCCCTACGTGGCCCAGACTACCTTCCTGGGCAACTTCAAGGACTTCCATGAGAAGGCCCACCGGGCCATCTACACCCCCGGCCCCGCCTTTGTGAACGTCCTCACCCCCTGCCCCCGGGGCTGGCAGTACTCCCCGGAGCTGCTGCCCGAGCTGTGCCGCCTGGCGGTGGAGACCTGTGTGTGGCCCCTCTTTGAGGTGGTGGAGGGGAGATGGATGCTCTCCTACGAGCCCCGCAAGAAGCTGCCCGTCACCGAGTTCATGAAGCTCCAGGGCCGGTTCAAGCACTGCTTCCAGCCGGGCAACGAGTGGACCCTGAAGGCCGCCCAGGACTATGTGGACCAGAAGTGGGAGGCCCTGCTGGACAAGTGCCGGGAGTAAGGACCCCCGATTTTACCCCAATACGCCAAAAGGGATGGCCGCGGAACGCGGCCATCCCTTTTTCTTTTGGGCGGGGAGGGCGTTTACAGCACCTCCTGGTAGAGGGCGGCGGCGTCGGCCTTGCCCACGTTGTCCGCCACGGAGAGGACCTCCACCTTCACGGTGCGCTCGCCGAAGCGCAGCTCCAGCACGTCCCCGGTCTTTACATCATAGGAGGCCTTGACCACCCGGCCGTTGGCGGTGATGCGGCCGTTGTCGCAGGCCTCGTTGGCCACGGTCCGCCGCTTGATGAGGCGGGAGACCTTCAGCCACTTGTCCAGTCTCATGGGATCTTCCTTTCTCTCAGCCGCCCACCATGTCCTTGAGGGCCTTGCCCGGCTTGAACATGGCCGCCCGGGAGGCGGGGATGCGGATCTCCTCCTTGGTGCGGGGGTTGCGGCCGATGCGCTCGGAGCGCTCCTTCACCTCGAAGGCGCCAAAGCCCACCAGCTGCACCTTCTCCCCCCGGGAGAGGGCCTCCATAATCACGTCGATGGCGGCGTTGAGGGCCAGCTCGGTGTCCTTCTTGGACAGGTCCGCCCGCTGGGCGGCGGCGGCAATGAGTTCTGCTTTGTTCATGGTCTCCTCCAAATCCTTCTTGTTGAAAAGTTGAAAAGTGGATCAGTCCTTGTCCCGGGGCTCCTTGGCCCGGGCCCACAGCGCCTCCAGCTCCGGCAGGGTCATCTCCGAGAGGGGGCGGCCCTCCCGGGCGGCGAGCTCCTCCACCCGGCGAAAGCGCGCTGCGAACTTGTCCGTGGCGGCGTGGAGGCAGGCCTCCGGGTCCAGCCCCAGGAAGCGGGCCACCTTCACCCCGGCAAAGAGCAGGTCCCCCAGCTCCTCCGCCGGGTCCCCGTCCCCTGCCAGGGCCCGGCGCACCTCGCCGGCCTCCTCGGTGAGCTTTTCCGCCGGACCGGAGATGTCGGGAAAGTCGAAGCCCGCCTTGGCGGCCTTCTTCTGCACCTTCTCCGCCCGCCACAGGGCGGGCAGGGTGCGGGACACGGCGTCCACCGCGTCGGCGCTGGTGCGCTGGCCCTTCTCGGCCCGCTTGAGGGTCTCCCAGTTGGCCAGCACCTGGTCGGTGCCGTCCACCTGGACCTGGCCGAACACGTGGGGGTGGCGGTAGATGAGCTTTTTGCACACCTCGTCGGCCACGTCGTCAAAGTTAAACCGCCCGGCGTCCGCTTCGATGTCCGCGTGGAACACCACCTGGAGCAGCACGTCTCCCAGCTCCTCCCGCAGGTGCTCCGTGGAGTTCTGGTCGATGGCCTCCACCGCCTCGTAGACCTCCTCCAGGAAGTCCCGGCGGATGGAGGCGTGGGTCTGCTCCCCGTCCCAGGGGCAGCCCCCGGGACCCCGGAGCAGATGAACGATGGTGCGCAGGTCGTCGCAGGTATACCGGGCTTTCTGAGTAAATTCCACCATAGTATCACCCCTTTTCCGTAAAATCATGCTGTCTCACTTGGCCCGCAGCAGCTTGGCCAGCTTATCCCCCTTGGGCATGAGGGACAGATCCTCCTTGGAGAGGATGCCCAGGGCCACCACCAGGGCAAAGTAGATCACCGCCGCCACGGCGATGGCGGGGATCACCGCCAGGTTGGAGGCGTGGGAGAGGGCCGCGTCCATCTCCCCCTGGGTGGGAGCGGTGAGGGAGGAGAGGGCGGAGTTGGACAGGAAGCGGTAGAGCAGCTGGTACACCGCCCAGCCGCCGGCCCCCATGAGCACCGAGGCCAGCACCGGCTTGACGAAGACCTTGGCAAACTTGGGGGGAGAGGGGATCACCCGCTTGATGATGATGAGCTCCAGCACCGCCACCACGCCGAAGCAGGCCAGGGTGCCGATGGAGGCGCCGAAGACGTTGATCTCCTCAAAGCCCACCAGCACGTAGTTCACCCCCAGCTTCACCACGCCGCCGATGAGCATCACCCCGATGGGGAGATTCACATAGCCGTAGGCCTGGAGGGTGGAGTTGCACAGCATCATGATGCACACGAAGATGGACGCGATGCCCAGCACCGCCATGCACGGCCCGGTGACGGACAGGTCGTACCCCGGGTAGAGCAGGTTCATGATGGGGGTGGACAAAGCGCACAGGCCCACTCCGGCGGGGCAGGCCACGATCATGGCCATGCGCAGGGCGGAGCCGGCGATCTTGCTGGCCCCCGGGGCGTCCCGCCGGGCCTTGCAGGCCGACACCGCCGGCAGCACCGACGCCGTCAGGGGGATCATCAGGGAGGGGGGCAGGTTGTACAGGGCCATGGCGGTGCAGTAGGTGCCGTAGAGGTCGTTGGCCTGGGTGTAGGTCATGCCCAGGGCCTCCTGCAGCCGGTTGAGGATGAGGGCGTTGTCCACCAGGGTAACGATGGACACCACCGAGGAGCCGATGGTGATGGGGATGCCGATTTTGATGAGGTTGAGCAGAATGGCCCGCCGGGGTCCCGGGGTGTCGTTGGCTACCCTGGGGTTGGTCCGGTCGGAGAGGAAGCGGTTGGAGGAGAGGAACACCAGCCCCAGGAAGGTGCCGATGGTCACGCCGGCAATGGCGCCGGCGGCGGAGAGCTGCTCCTTGTGCTCCTGCAAAGCGGCGGTGAGCTCCTCCCCGGTGAGGGAGGCGGCGGCCCCCGCCAGGTCGCTGGCCTGGTAGGCCTGGCTGGCAAAGAACCAGGCCAGGGATAATCCCAGCAGCAGCTTGCACAGAGCCTCGATGATCTGGGAGATGGCGGTGGGGGCCATCTGCCCCTGGCCCTGGGTGAAGCCCCGGAAGGCGGACATGCAGCACACAAACAGCACTGCCGGGGCCAGGGTGCGCACCGCCACCAGGGCGCCGGGGTTGCCCATGGCCAGGGTGATCTGGGGCCCCAGGGCAAACATCACCAGGAAGCTCACCAGGCCCAGGGAGAAGAAGAAGGCCAGGGCCACCCGGAAGGTGCGATACATCTGGTTGTACCGGCCCAGGGTGTTGGCCTCGGACACGGTCTTGGACAGAGCCACCGGCAGCCCCGCCGTGGACACCGTCAGCAGCAGGCTGTAGATGTTGTAGGCGGTGGTGAAGTAGCCGTAGCCCCCGTCGCCGATAACGTTGGCCAGGGGGATCTTGTACAGGGCGCCGATGATCTTGGTGATGATGACACCCAGGGAGAGGATAGCGGCGCCGCCGAAGAAGGTGCTTTGCCGCTGCTTTTGATTGGACATTGACTCACTCCTGTCGTAAGGAGCGGCCGCCGCCGGACGCCGGTCCGGCCGCGGCCGCCAACTGGTCACGCAAACAGCTTGGGGACGGCGTACTCCGTCACCTCACGCTTTACTTTATCGAGATCCACGGTAAAACATTCCCCGTTTCGGTAGAGCACCCTGCCCCGGGCCATGGTGAGGGCCACATTGCGTCCCGCCCCGGCGTACACCAGGTTCTCCACCACGTCGTGGCAGGGGAACAGGTTGGCCGCGGCCATGTCCACCAGGATCAGGTCCGCGTCCGCCCCCACAGTGATCTCGCCGCTGCGGCGCCCCAGGGCTCTGGCCCCCCGGAGGGTGGCCATCTCCAGAGCGTCCCAGGCGGACAGGGCGGCGGGGTCGTGGCTGACGCCGCTGTGGAGGATGGCAGCCAGCTTCATCTCCTCAAACATGTCGTGGCTGTTGTTGGAGGACACCCCGTCGGTGCCCAGGGCCACGTTCACCCCGGCCTTGAGCATGGCGGGCACGGGGGCCACGCCGGAGCCCAGCTTCAGGTTGGACACCGGGTTGTGGATGGCGGAGATCCCCTTGCGGGCCATGAGGGCCCAGTCCTCCGGGCCGGTCCACACGCAGTGGGCCGCAATGGCCCGGGTGTCCCACACGCCGTACTCATCCAGGGTCTGGATGGGGGTCTTGCCGTGGCGCGCCAGGCACTCCTGGTGCTCCCGCCGGGTCTCGGAGATGTGCACGTGCATCCCCAGGCCGTGGTCCCGGGCGTAGTCCGCCATCCACTTCCACAGGGGGGCGTGGGAGGTATACTCTCCGTGGATGGAGGCGTCCACCAGGATCTGGCCGCCGTTGTGCCCGTGCCACTGCTCTGTGAGGGAGCGCTGCACCAGGCAGTCGGGGTGGGTGGCGGGGTCGAAGCTGTCCTGGAACTGCACGCCGCCGCAGCACACGTTGGCGTTGAGCCCCGCCGCGGCGATCTCACCGGCCACGGCGGAGGTGAACATATACATGTCCGCCACGGTGGTGACGCCGGCGGCCATCAGCTCCGCCATGGCCAGGGCGGTGGCGCAGCGGATGGCCCGCTCGTCCCACTTGGCCTCGGCGGGGAAGATGAAGTCCTGCAGCCAGGTCTGAAGATCGTGGCCTCCGCCGTACCCCCGCATGAGGGTCATGGCCACGTGGGTGTGGGCGTTGACAAAGCCGGGCATGAGCACGCCCCCCTGCCCGTCGATGATCTCGTCAAAGAAACCCACCGGGCGGCGCTGGGACACGGCGGTGATTTTCCCGTCCCCCACCGCCACGAAGGCGTTGGGCAGGGTCTTGCGCGCCCCGTCCACCAGGACGGCGGTGACGTTGTGAAACAGTGTGGTCATAGAGGACCTCCTTTATCCGCAGGTACCGGTCACAGCTGCCCCAGGCAGGCCAGCACCAGCTTGGAGAACTTTTCCCGGGCGGCCTCGGCGGCGTCCAGCACCTCCTGCTCGCTGAGGGGCTGGTCCAGGATGCCGGCGGCCATGTTGCTCAGCAGGGTGAAGCCCAGCACCTTCATGCCGCAGTGGGCGGCGGTGATGACCTCGGGCACGGTGGACATGCCCACCGCGTCCGCCCCCAGGGTGCGGGCGGCCCGGATCTCCGCCGGGGTCTCGTACTGGGGGCCGGGGAAGTACATATACACGCCCCGGCGCAGGGGGATGTTCAGCACCCGGGCGGTGGCGGCAGCCATCTCCTGCAGGGCGGGGGTGTAGAGATGGGAGGCGTCGGGGAACCGGGGACCGAACTGGGGCAGGTTCTCCCCCCGCAAAGGGGACTCCAGGAAGAACTTCACGTGGTCCGAGATGAGCATCAGGTCCCCGGCCTGCCACTGGGTGTTGACGCAGCCGGCGGCGTTGGTGACGATGAGGGAGGTGCAGCCCAGCAGGCGCAGCACCCGCACGGCGTAGGCCACCTCCTCGTAGGAGTAGCCCTCGTAGTGGTGCATCCGCCCCTGCATCACCGCCACTTTCTTGCCCTCCAGGGTGCCGAACACCAGCCGGCCCTTGTGGCCGGGGGCGGTGGAGGCCTTGAAGTGGGGGATGTCGGCGTAGGACACGGCGATGGGGTCGGCCACCACATCGCCCAGGTACCCCAGGCCGGAGCCCAGGATCAGCGCCACCTGGGGGACGAAGCCCCCCAGCCAGCCCCGGAGATAGGCGGCGCTTTCGGTATACTGCTCGTAGGTGTAGTTCATGGCAGAAAACCTCCATAACGCCCGGAGAAGAATGTGCGCCGCCAGGGGCGCGGTCAGGGAGACCGGGCAGCAATAGTTTACACGGTTGCAGGCAAAAAAGCAAGTCCTCCCAGGGGTTTGCGGCCTTATGGCGCAGAAAAAATCCGCCCTCCCGAAGGAGAGCGGATTGGGCAGATAGTATGGCAAAAGCCCCTCAGCCGATGGTCCCCAGGCTGGAGAAGGGGAAGACCACGAAAATGGCCTGTCCCAGAACGGAGCGCTCGTCCACGATGCCCACCTCGTAAAAGCGGCTGTCCAGGGAGTGGTTGCGGTTGTCCCCCATGACGAACAGGCACCCCTCGGGCACGGTGATGGCGGTGATGTCCCCCTTGGGCATCATGGCCTCGTTGATGTAGGGCTCATCCAGCACCACCCCGTCCACCGACACGGTGCCGGCGGTGTAGTCGATGAGCACGCTCTGCCCCCCGGTGGCGATGACCCGCTTGACCAGGGCCTGGTCGCTGTAGGAGCGCTGGGTGAGCACCACCACGTCCCCCTGTTTGGGGGTGTAGCCGATGGAGCGGACCACCATCAGGTCCCGATCCTGGAGGGTGGGCACCATGGAGGTGCCGTCCACCACGATGATGCGCCCCACGAAGCTGAACAGCAAGATCAGCACCGCCAGGCCGATCACCAGGTTTTCCAGCATATAATAGAGCTCCCGGCCCAGGGACTCGGGCTCCTCGGGCTCCCTGGCCTTTCGCTTTCCGGCAAACAGTCCGGTCTTTTTCTTCTCGTCGGCCAAAAAGGTCACCACGCTTTCCCAATGCGGAATGGAGAAATACCCCTTCCCCTTCCGGCGGGGCGGGATACGCCATGACATTATACCCTATTTGCCGCCCCATTGCAAGGGCGCAGGGGGGAGAAGGGACCAAAAGGGCCATGTCAGGGTTGTTTTTGCCCGGGGGCTTTGCTATAATGTATCAATATGGTGGAGGGGTGCGCCCCTGCGCCGGTGTGACACATCATTCCGCGCCGCTGCCGCGGCGCCTTTATCAAGAGGGATCAACAGTGAACAAAAAGATATCCGATCTGTTTGCCCCCCGGTTCAGCCTCTACTTCATCTGCCTGGCGGCCTTCGCCGTGGCCACCGCCCTGCTGGGCCAGATCTATCTGGCCCTGGCGGAGGGGGCCGTGGTGCTGGTGCTCTACGCCTTTTTCAACCGCAGCGAGCGGCGGCGCCGGCGGGCCGTGGAGCGCTATCTGGAGGGGCTGGCGGGCAACGTGGACGTGGTGGCAAGGGACACCACCCTCAACTGCCCCCTGCCGGTGGTGATGTTCCGGCCGGATACCGACGAGGTCATCTGGAGCAACGACCGCTTCCTCCAGATCAGCGGCACCCGGGAGCACGTGTTCGACACCAAGATGTCCGCCGTGGCCCCGGGGTTCGACACCCGGTGGCTCATGGAGGGCAAGAGCCGCTGCCCCAGCGAGGTGGCCCTGGGGGCCAGGCTGTTCCAGGTGTACGGCCACCTGGCCCGCACCCAGGGGGACCGGGGGCGGGAGAGCTTTATTGCCACCACCTACTGGCTGGACGTGACCGACTATGCCCAGACCAGGGACCTGTACCTGTCCACCAAGCCGGTGGTGTCCATCCTGCTGCTGGACAACTACGAGGACACCATCATGAGCCTGGACGAGTCGGTGCGCTCGGGCCTGCTCAACGAGGTCAACCGCCGCCTGTCCGCCTGGACGGCGGGCACCGGGGGGCTCTTCTGCCGGCTGGACCGGGACCGCTTCCTCTTTATCTTTGAGGAGCAGTACCTCTCCGCCTTCACCGCGGAGAAGTTCTCCATTCTGGACCAGGTCCACGACATTCCCACCGTGGGGGGCGTGCCTGTGACGCTGTCCGTGGGGGTGGGGCAGGACGCCGACTCCATCTCTGAGCTCTTTAAATATGCCAACCTGGCCATTGAGATGGCCCTGTCCCGGGGGGGCGACCAGGCGGTGGTGAAAAACCGCTTCACCTTCGAGTTCTACGGCGGGCGCAGCAAGGAGACCGAGAAGCGCACCAAGGTGAAAAGCCGGGTCATGGCCAACGCCCTGTCCTCCCTCATCTCCGACTCCACCTGCGTGTTCGTCATGGGGCACAAGTTCCCCGACCTGGACGCGGTGGGGGCCGCAGTGGGGGTGTGCGCCATCGCCCGGAAAAACGGCATCCCTGCCTTTATCATCAAGGACCCGGGTTCCACCCCGGGGGACCCCATGCTCAACCGCCTGAAGGACGCCCCGGAGTACAAGGAGCGGTTCATCTCCGCCCAGGACGCCCTGATCATGGCGGACAGCGGGGCGCTGCTGGTGGTGGTGGACACCAACCGGCCCGAGCAGGTCCAGAGCGAGGAGCTTCTCCTCTCGTGCAACAAGGTGGCCGTCATCGACCACCACCGCCGGGCCGCCACCTATATCGAGGGGGCCGCCCTCAACTTCCACGAGCCCTACGCCTCCTCCGCCAGCGAGCTGGTGGCGGAGCTCATCCAGTACATCATGGAGCCGGCGGGGATGCTGAAGGTGGAGGCGGAGGCCCTGCTGGCGGGCATCGTGCTGGACACCAAAAACTTCACCATGCGCACCGGGGGGCGCACCTTCGAGGCCGCCGCCTTCCTGCGCCGCTCCGGCGCCGACACCGCCGAGGTGAAAAAACTCTTCCAGAATGACCTGTCGGGCACCATCGCCCGGTACGACATCATCCAGAACGCCCACATGTACCACGGGGACATCGCCATCGCCCCGGTGGACCACACCGTGGGCCGGGTCACGGCCGCCCAGGCCGCCGACGAGCTTTTGAACATCGCCGGCATCAGCACTTCCTTCGTCCTCTTCCCCGACGGGGAGCGGGTGATTTTGTCCGCCCGGAGCATGGGGGATGTGAACGTGCAGGTCATTGTGGAGGCCCTGGGAGGCGGGGGCAACGCCGCCACCGCCGGGGCCCAGATCCCCGACAAGACGGTGGAGCAGGTCACCGACCTGCTGGTGGCGGCCATTGACCGCTACTTTGAAGACGAATAACGCGGAAAGGAAACGAGAAATATGAAAGTGATTTTACAGCAGGACGTAAAGGGCCAGGGCAAGAAGGGCCAGCTGGTGGAGGTGTCCGACGGGTACGCCCGCAACTTCCTCCTGCCCCGGAAGCTGGCGGTGGAGGCCACCGCCGACGCCATGAACACCATGAAGCTCCAGGACAAGGCCAAGAAGGCCCGGGAGGCCCAGGAGAAGGCCCAGGCCCAGGCCATCGCCGAGCAGCTCAAGACCAGCGTGGTGAAGCTCACCGCCCGGGCGGGCACCGGCGGGCGGCTGTTCGGCGCGGTCACTTCCAAGGAGATCGCCGACGGCCTGAAGGAGCAGTTCAACATCGACATCAACAAGAGCAAGATCGTTCAGGAGGAGCCCATCAAGTCCTTCGGCACCTACGAGCTCAAGTGCAAGCTGGGCTACGAGGTGGTGGGCACCATCTATGTGGTGGTGTCGGAGGAAAAGTAAATCCCTCCTCCCACCGCCCTGCCCGCGGCCCGGAGCTCCGGGCCGCGGAGCGATTTTTTTCACAGTGAGAGGAGGAGAGGGGCGTGGATGAACTGCTCAACCTCCAGATGCCCCACTCCGCCGAGGCGGAGCAGGCGGTGCTGGGGGCCATGCTCATCGACGAGGGGTGCATCCCTGCGGTGATCGAGCGCCTCCAGCCGGAGGACTTCTACCTGCGGCACAACCGGGAGATCTACACGGCGGTGTATACCATGTTCAACCGCTTCCTCACCATCGACCCGGTGACCGTGCTGGACGAGCTCAAGAAGGCGGGGGCCTTCGACGAGAACACCTCCGCCGCCTACCTGCGGCAGCTCATGGAGGTGACCCCCACCGCCGCCAACGTCATCGACTACGCGGACATCGTCAAGGACAAGGCCCTGCTGCGCCGGGTGGGGGAGACGGCGGGGGAGCTCATCGACCTGGTGCGCAGCGAGAGCGGCAGCGCCCGGCAGATCCTGGAGATCGCCGAGCAGCGCATCTACGCCATCCGCCAGGGCCGGGGGAGTCAGGGGGTGGAGCACATCTCCACCGTCCTCTCCTCCATCTGGGAGGACCTGAAGGAGCGGCAGGGGACCGCCAGCGACATCCCGGGCATCTCCACGGGCCTGATCGACCTGGACCGGCGCATCGCCGGCCTGAACCCCTCGGACCTGCTGATCCTGGCCGCCCGGCCGGGCATGGGCAAGACCTCCCTGGCGCTGAACATCGCCCTGGAGGCGGGCAAGCATTCGGGCAAGAGCGTAGTGGTCTTCTCCCTGGAGATGAGCCGCCAGCAGCTGGGCCAGCGCCTCATCTCCAGCGAGTGCTTCATTGACAACAAAAAGCTCCTCACCGGCCGGCTGGACGGGGAGGAGGACTGGCGGAAGGTGGCCCTGGCGGTGACCGCCCTGAGCCGCTCCCGCATCTATATCGACGACGACTCCTCCCAGTCCGTGGCGGATATGAACGCCAAGTGCCGCCGCATCAAGGACCTGGGGCTGGTGATCATTGACTACCTCCAGCTGATGACCTCCGCCGGGGGCACCCAGCGCAGCGGAGACAACCGCCAGCAGGTGGTGTCCGACATCTCCCGGTCCCTCAAGCTCATGGCCAAGGAGCTCCAGGTGCCTGTGCTGTGCCTGTCCCAGCTCTCCCGGGCCAACGAGACCCGCTCCGCCGGCCAGCGGCGGCCCATGCTCTCCGACCTGCGGGAGTCCGGGGCCATCGAGCAGGATGCGGACATCGTCATGTTCATCTACCGGGAGGACTACTACGACGAGGACACGGAAAACCGCAACATCGCCGAGTGCATCGTGGCCAAGAACCGCCACGGGGAGACGGGCACCGTGGAGCTGGAGTGGCGGCCCGAGTTTACCACCTTCCGCAACCTCACCCGGATGCAGGAGGACTACTGAGCATACAACGAGAGGGGGAGGGGGTTGTGCTGGAGGAGCTGGACCGGCTGTGCCGGGAATACGCCATGCTGCCCCCCGGGGGCAGGGTGCTGTGCGCTTTGTCCGGGGGACCGGACTCGGTGTGCCTGCTCCACGCCCTGAGAGAGCGGGCAGAAAAGGGCGGCTTCACCCTGGCCGCCGCCCACTATGACCACGGGCTGCGGGGGGCGGCCTCCCGGGAGGACGCCGCCTTCTGCCGGGATCTGTGCCAGCGGTGGGGCATCCCCTTTTACACCGAGGCGGGGGACGTGGCCGCCCGGGCGGCGGCGGAGGGCCGGGGCCTGGAGGAGACGGGCCGGGACCTGCGGTACGACTTTCTCCGCCGGGCGGCGGAGGAGGCGGGGGCGGCGGTGATCGCCACCGCCCACAACGCCGACGACAACGCCGAGACCCTCCTGCTCAACCTGATCCGGGGCAGCGGCCTCAGGGGGCTCACGGGCATCCCCCCCCGCCGGGGGAACATTGTCCGCCCCCTTCTCACCACCACCCGGGGGGAGATCCTGGCCTATCTCCATGCCTTTGGCCTCCCCTTCCGGCGGGACGAGAGCAACGACGACTGCACCTTTGCCCGCAACCGCATCCGCCGCCAGGTGATGCCCGTGCTGGCGGACATGAACCCCCAGGCCGTGGCCCACATGAGCCGTACCATCGCCCGGCTGCGGCAGGACAACGACATTCTCACTGCCCAGGCCGCCCGGACGGCGGCCCTGGCCCGCCCCGCCGGGGAGGCCCTGGTGCTCTCCGCAGCGGCCCTGGGGGACCTGCCCCAGGGGGTGGCGGTGCGGTGTGCTTCCCTGGTGCTCCGGCGGCTGGGCCTTACCCAGGTCCGGGCGGCCCACCTGGAGGGGGTGGTGGCCCTGGCCCGGGGGGCGGACCCCTCCGCCCGGCTGAGCCTGCCGGGGGTGGAGGTGAGGCGGGTGTACGGCGACCTCCTCTTCGCCCCCGCAGGGGAGGAGGGGGAGATCCCCCCGCCCCGGGAGGCGGCCCTGCCGGGGGAGACCCCCTGGGGGGCGTGGTACCTCACCGTCACCCCATGCGTGGCCCCGGAGGAGGGGGAGGCGGGGGTGTGGTACCTGGACCGGGAGGCCCTGGCCGGGCCCCTTACGGTGCGGGGCCGGCGGGAGGGGGACCACCTGACCCTCCCCGGGCGGCCGGGCAAGACGGTGAAAAAATGGATGATCGAGTATAAGATCCCCCGGGCCCTCCGGGACGGTCTGCCGGTGCTCTCCGACGGGGAGGGCGTGGTGGCCGCGGCGGGGCTGGGGGTCCACCGGCGGGCGGCGGCCCGCCCGGGGCGGCCCGCCTGGGCCGTAAAGCTGGAAAGAGACACAACAGGAGACAACGGGAAGGAGAAGAGGGAGCATGGTACAGGATAAGGACATTCAGGAGGTACTGTTTTCAGAGGAGACCCTCCGCTGCCGGGTGGCGGAGCTGGGGGCGGAGATCACCCGGGACTACCAGGGCAAGGAGCCCATTCTGGCCAGCGTGCTGCGGGGGTCTTACATCTTTATGGCCGACCTGGCCCGGGCCATCGACCTGCCGGTGCGGGTGGACTTCATGTCCGTGTCCTCCTACGGCAAGGGCACCAAGAGCTCCGGCCAGGTGCAGATCACCAAGGACCTGTCCGACGAGATCGAGGGGAAGGATCTCATTGTGGTGGAAGATATTCTGGACAGCGGGAATACCCTGTACTATCTGCTCCAGGTACTCCAGGCCCGCCACCCCGCCTCCATCCGGCTGTGCACCCTGCTGGATAAGCCCGAGCGGCGGGTGAAGCCCATCACCGCGGACTACGCGGGCTTCACCGTGCCCGACGCCTTCGTGGTGGGATACGGCCTGGACTACGCCGAGCGCTACCGCAACCTCCCCTATATCGGCATCCTCAAGCCCAGCGTCTACGGCGGGTGAGGAGCCCTTACCCTGCAAAGGAGCGTGACCCCTGATTGAATAAGAAGATCAACAAGCACGACCTGCTCTTTTACGCCTTTTTCCTCATTTTGCTGGTGGTGGTGGTGGCGGCCCTGCAGAATCTCCGCCCTGCCGCCGGCATGAGCTATTCCCAGATGCGCTCCTTTTTTGAGGAGGAGCAGGTGTACTCCTTTTCCATCGACGACCGGGACACCCTCACCCTCAACCTGCGCCAGGAGTACAACGGCACCACGGTGCTCACCTACAAGCTGCCCGGCCGGGAGCTCTTCCTCCAGGACCTGGGGGACCTGATCCGGGACCAGAAGGAGCGGGGCATCCTGGACGACTACGACATCCAGCCCCTCTACCAGACCCCCTGGTGGGCCACCCTCCTGCCCGTGGTGGTGGGCGTGGCCCTGATGGGGGTGGTGTGGTACCTCCTCACCGTGCGCCAGGGGGGCGGCGGCGACCGGGGGGTGAGCAAGTTCGGCAAGGCCCGGGTGCGCCACCTGGACGACAAGTCCAGGCGGGTGACCTTCCGGGACGTGGCCGGGGCGGATGAGGAGAAGGAGGATCTGGAGGAGATCGTGGAGTTCCTCCGGGACCCCAAGCGCTTCATCGACCTGGGGGCCCGCATCCCCAAGGGGGTGCTTCTGGTGGGCCCGCCGGGCACCGGCAAGACCCTGCTGGCCCGGGCTGTGGCCGGGGAGGCCGGGGTGGAGTTCCTCACCATCTCGGGCTCGGACTTTGTGGAGCTCTATGTGGGCGTGGGCGCCAGCCGGGTGCGGGACCTCTTTGAGGAGGCCAAGAAGTGCGCCCCGGCCATTGTGTTCATCGACGAGATTGACGCCGTGGGCCGCCAGCGGGGCGCCGGCCTTGGGGGCGGCCACGACGAGCGGGAGCAGACCCTCAACCAGCTGCTGGTGGAGATGGACGGCTTCACCGCCAACGAGGGGGTCATTGTCCTGGCGGCCACCAACCGCAAGGACATCCTGGACCCCGCCCTCCTGCGCCCGGGCCGGTTTGACCGGCAGATCTATGTGGGCCTGCCCGACATCAAGGGCAGGGAGGACATCCTGCGCATCCATACCCGGGGCAAGCCCCTGGGGGACGACGTGGACCTGACCACCGTGGCCAAGTCCACCGCCGGCTTTACCGGGGCGGACCTGGAGAACCTGAGCAACGAGGCCGCCCTGTTGGCGGCCCGGGCGGGGCGGCCCTTCCTGAACGCCGGGGACTTCCACGAGGCTATGATGAAGGTCATCGCCGGGCCGGAGAAGAAGAGCCGGGTGGTGACCCCCAGGGCCCGCCGCCTCACCGCCTTCCACGAGGCGGGCCACGCCCTGGTGATCCACGCCCTGGAGACCGCCGACCCGGTCCACCAGATCACCATCATTCCCCGGGGGGGCGCGGGAGGCATGACCATCTCCCTGCCCACGGAGGACCGGGCCTACCGCTCCCGGACGGAGCTGGAGGAGTCCATCGCCGTGTGCCTGGGGGGCAGAGTGGCCGAGGAGCTGATGCTGGGGGACATTTCCACCGGCGCCTCCAACGACCTGGAGCGGGCCACCGCCATTGCCCGGGCCATGGTCACCAAGTACGGCATGAGCGACCGGGTGGGCACCGTGGTGTTTGACAACGGCCACGACGAGGTGTTCATCGGCCGCTCCATGGCCCAGGCCCGCACCTACTCCGAGGAGATGGCGGGCATCATCGACGAGGAAATCCGCGCCATCATCGACCGGGCCTACGGCCGCTGCCGGGAGATTCTGGACGCCGGGCGGGAGCAGCTTACCCTGACGGCGGAGTACCTCCTGGAGCACGAGACCATGAGCGGGGAGACCTTCGAGCTGGTGTTCACCCACCCCGAGGCCCTGAAGAGCTGACACGCCGGGACCGCCCTGCCACACCGGCAGGGCGGTTTTGCGCGGCGTAATTTCCACAGATGAGACCGCTTTTGTGGAAATCCACACCGCTGTTTTCCCCAGGACCTGAGCATTTTTAGGAAAAGGAAAGGAATGACCGCCATGAACCAGACCAACCGCGCCCTGCTGGATTTTATCGCCCACAGCCCCACCGCCTACCACGCCGCGGACAACCTGGCCCGCCGCCTGGCGGGGGAGGGGTATCAGGAGCTCAGCGAGGGGGAGAAGTGGGCCCTGGAGCGGGGGAAGGGCTACTTCGTCCGCCGCAACCTCTCCACCCTGGTGGCCTTCCGGGTGCCCCTGGAGAACCCCCGGGGCTTCCAGATCACCGCCGCTCACAGCGACTCCCCCGCCTTCAAGCTCAAGCACGCCGCCGACATGGCGGTGGATGAACACTACACCCGGCTGAATGTGGAAAAGTACGGCGGCATGCTGTGCGCCACCTGGCTGGACCGCCCCCTGTCCGTGGCGGGCAAGGTGGTGGTGCGCACCGCCGGGGGGGTGGAGTCCCGGCTGGTGGACCTGGACCGGGACCTGCTGATGATCCCCAACCTGGCCATCCACATGGACCGCACCGCCAACGAGGGCAAGGCCTACAGCATCCAGAAGGACATGCTCCCCCTGCTGGGGGATGAGCGGGCCAAGGGCAAGCTGGCCGCCCTGGTGGCCCAGGCGGCGGGGGCGGAGGAGGAGGACATCCTGGACGCCGACCTCTTCCTCTACTGCCGCACCCCCGGCACCGTGTGGGGGGCGGAGGAGGAGTACCTCTCCTCCCCCCGGCTGGACGACCTCCAGTGCGCCTTCTGCTGTGTGGAGGGCTTCCTCCAGGGGGACCACCCCCGGACCATGCCGGTGTGCGCCGTGTTCGACAACGAGGAGGTGGGCAGCGGCACCAAGCAGGGGGCGGCCTCCACGGTGCTCTCCGACGTGCTCCAGCGGGTGTGCCGCTGCCTGGGCATGGACGGGGAGGACTACCTGGCGGCCCTCGCCTCCAGCTTCATGGTGTCGGCGGACAACGCCCACGCCGCCCACCCCAACCGGCTGGACGTGGCCGACCCCACCCACCACCCCCACATGAACCACGGGGTGGTCATCAAGTACAGCGCCAACCAGAAGTACGCCACCGACAGCGTGTCCGGCGCCATCTTCCGCACCATCTGCCGCCGGGCGGGGGTGGAGGTGCAGACCTTCCACAACCACTCGGACACCCTGGGGGGCAGCACCCTGGGCAACCTGTCCAACAGCCAGGTGTCCCTCAACACGGTGGACATCGGCCTGGCCCAGCTGGCCATGCACTCCGCCTGCGAGATCGCCGGGGCGGAGGATACCCAGGCCATGATCGCCGCCCTGGCGGCCTTCTACTCCACCCTGGTGGAGGACAAGGGCCAGGGGAAATACGCCCTGGACAGCGCCCGGTAAGGGAACAAAAGAGGATAAAGAGGGAGAGGTCCCGCCGGAGATATCTCCGG
>CASFCS010000033.1 GCA_949293245.1 uncultured bacterium
TATTTTGCCGCCTCCGGGCGGCAAAACTCTGCCGAGAGCTTTTTAGCTTGCAAGACACATCCCGTTTCTTGCACAGACTTTGGCTTTTTCAACAGACTGCGCTGCGCCCCGGGGAGAATTCCCCGGGGCGCAGTCTTTCTCTTGTCTTATTGTGCCGGCCGCACCCTCGCCGCGCCCATGGCCCGGCGCACCGCCGCCGCCAGGGCGGGGGCGCACACCACGGCAATCACCGCGTTGAAGGCGGTGGCGGGCAGTTTGGCCACCAGGGCCGCCGCGGCGGGCATGGGCTGGAGCCCCCCCAGCAGCAGGCCGTCCCAGGCAAAGCCCTTGAAGAGATAGAGGGCGGCATACACCGCCGCACCGGTGATGGTACCGGCCAGATTCCAGCCGTACTTCTCACCCTGCCGTCCCCCGCTCCAGGCCACCAGGCCCGCTGCCAGGCCGTAGGCCCCCTTGGTGAGGAAGGTGATCCAGCACTCGGAGATATAGAGGGGGTTGGTCATGTCGTACAGGGCGGAGCCCACTCCCGCCGCCAGGCCGCCCCCCGCCGGGCCCAGCAGGATGCCCGACAGGGCGCACATGATGTTCCCCAGGTGGAACGAGGTGGTGCCCACGTTCACCGGCAGGGTGATGCGCAGGGCCGACCCCAGGAACACCAGCGCCGCCATCAGGGCCATGAGCACCACCCGATGGAGCTTTTTATCCTGTGTCTGCATAATCCATTCCTCCCAACCGCCCGGACGGTTGACTTTTCCTCTTTCCCGGGCTACTATTGTAATATAAAATCCCCATTCCCGGAGATTTTTCAACCTCATGAGGACTGATACCCTTCATCACCCTCTCAGGAACAGACACTATTATAGCGCCGTCTGGTCCCATTTAAATGCCCAGTTTTCGCATTTTTTACGGGGTCAGTTGAAAGGAGGCGCCCATGGCAGACTTTCTCTTTGTCCCCGACTCTGCGGGAGACACCCCCCTCTACGAGCAGATCTACCGCCGCTTCGTCTCGGAGATCCAGAGCGGCTCCCTGGCCGCCGGGGAGAAGGTGCCCTCCAAGCGGCGGCTGTGCGCCCACCTGGGGGTGAGCATGAGCACCGTGGAGACGGCCTACAGCCTGCTGGTGGCGGAGGGGTATCTGGACTCCCGCCCCCGCAGCGGCTACCGGGTGTCCCCCCTGCTGCCCCTGGAGGCCCCGGCGGCGGAGGCCCCGGCCCTCCCCGTCTCCCCTCCCCCCGCCCCGCCCCTGGCCGATCCCTTTTCCACCGGCGCGGTGGACACCTCCGTCTTCCCCTACAGCTCCTGGGCCCGCCTCACCCGGGACGCGGTGTACCAGAACCCGGACCTCCTCCAGCGGGGAGACCCCCAGGGGGACAGGGAACTGCGGCAGGTGCTGTGCCACTTCCTGCGGGAGTACCGGGGGGTGGTGTGCTCCCCGGAGCAGCTGGTCATCGGCGCGGGAATGGAGTACCTGCTGGACCTGGTGCTCCAGCTGCTGCCCCGGGAGGCGGTGTACGCCCTGGAGGACCCGGGCTACCGCTCCACCTACCGCGCCGTGGCCAACCAGGGGCTGCGGGTGGTGCCCATCCCCGTGGACGACCAGGGCATGGACTGCGCCACTCTGGAGGCGTCGGGGGCCACGGTGGCCTATGTGACCCCCTCCCACCAGTTCCCCCTGGGGGTGACCATGCCCGCCGGGCGGCGGACCCAGCTGCTGCGCTGGGCCTATGCCCGTCCGGATCGCTATCTCATTGAGGACGACTACGACAGCGAGTTCCGCTACACCTCCCGGCCCATCCCCGCCATGCAGGGGCTGGACCGCCGGGGGCGGGTGGTGTATGTGGGCACCTTCAGCCGCTCCATCGCCCCCTCCATCCGGGTGGCCTACCTGATCCTTCCCCCCGCCCTCCTGGCCCGCTACCGCGCCCAGTTCTCCTACGCCGCCTCCACCGTCTCCCGGTTCGAGCAGCAGGTGCTGTGCCGCTTCATCGGGGACGGGCTGTACGCCCGGCACCTGCGCCGGGTGGGGGGGCTCTACCGCGCCCGGCGGGGGCAGCTGCTGGAGCTCCTCTCCGCCATTCCCCACAGCGCCGTCACCGGCAGCGAGGCGGGGCTCCACCTGCTGCTCCACCTGCCCGGGCGGGACGAGGGGACCCTGTGCGCCCGGGCGGCGGCGGAGTTCGGCCTGAAGCTGCGGGGGCTGGGGGAGTTCTGCCGGGCCGCGCCCCCCCGCCAGGCCGCCCTGGTGCTGGGCTTCGCCGGGCTGGACCGGGAGCGGCTGGAGGCCTACGGCCCCGCCCTCCTCTCCCTGTGCCGCCAGGAGCCGAGCGCTCTTGACAAAAGCTGAAAAGTTGGGTAAACTAATTAGGACATATGGAAGCGCTCGTTTCAGAGCATGCAGTGCAAATATTTTCTGACCACCCACGCTGTGGGGCAAGGCCATACGGACAGCCGGGTCAACTGCCGAGAGGCGGCTTCAGGCCGCCATTATTGATTGAGTTAAAAGCTCAATTTTATAAGTTGGTTACTTTATAACCGGCGCGCGGCAGCGCGCATCAACTTGTAAAACGATCAATAAGAGTAGTAAAAGTAAGTATTTGCTATATAGACTCTGAAATACGGGCTGGATTTCTGCGGGACCGCTGCCTTTTGGAGGCGGTGCGTCCGGTCCATGATCGGTTTTGTTACAGGGGATGCGTGGCCGCATCCCCTGTTTTTTATTTCCAGATGCCCGGGGGAGGCATTACGAGAGAGAAGGAGAAGGCGCCATGGCTGAGAAATTACGGCTCTACGGGTTCAACAACCTGACCAAAGCTCTGAGCTTCAACATCTATGATGTGTGCTACGCCAAAACCGCCCGGGAGCAGCGGGACTATATCGCTTATATCGACCAGCAGTACAACTCCGAGCGGCTGACCAATATCCTCACCTCCCTCACGGACATGATCGGCGCCAAGGTGCTCAACATTGCCCGGCAGGACTACGACCCCCAGGGGGCCTCGGTGACCATCCTCATTGCCGAGGGGTCCATGGTGCCCGCGGGAGAGACCCAGCTGGCCCATCTGGACAAGAGCCATGTGACGGTGCACACCTACCCCGAGTACCACCCGGAGACCTGCCTTGCCACCTTCCGGGTGGACATCGACGTGGCCACCTGCGGGGAGATCACCCCTTTGTCCACCCTGGACTACCTGATCGGCTCCTTTGACTCGGACATCATCACCATGGACTACCGGGTGCGGGGCTTTACCCGGGATATGGACGGGCGCAAGCTCTTTCTGGACCACGCCATCACCTCCATCCAGGAGTATATCGCCCCCTCCACCCTGCTGCGGTACGACGCGGTGGACATCAATGTGTACGACGCCAACATCTTCCACACCAAGATGATGGTGAAGGACATCGACCTGCAAAACTATCTCTTCAAGACCGACGTGTACGAGCTGCCCCCCCGGGTGCGGCTGGAGATCATGAACAACCTGCGGCGTGAGATGATCGAGATCTTCAGCGGCCGCAACATCTACTGAGGGAGGGGATCACCACGCACGACCAGAAGCGGGCGCCCATTTACGAGGCGCTGGAGGAATTCAAGCGCAAGCGGGTGGTGCCCTTTGACGTGCCCGGCCACAAGCGGGGCCGGGGCAATCCGGAGCTCATGGCCCTTCTGGGGGAGAAGTGCGTCACCATGGACGTCAACTCCATGAAGCCCCTGGACAACCTCTGCCACCCCATCTCCGTGATCCGGGAGGCGGAGGAGCTGGCGGCGGAGGCCTTCGGTGCCACCCATGCCTTTTTGATGGTGGGGGGCACCACCTCCGCCGTGCAGAGCATGGTGCTCTCCACGGTAAAGCGGGGGGAGAAGATCATCCTCCCCCGGAACGTCCACCGCAGCGTCATGGGGGCCCTGGTGCTGTGCGGCGCGGTGCCGGTGTATGTGGACCCGGAGTGTGACGACCGGCTGGGCATCCCCCTGGGGATGAGCGTGAGCCAGGTGGCCCGGGCCATCCGCCGCAATCCCGAGGCCAAGGCGGTGCTGGTGAACAACCCCACCTACTACGGCATCTGCTCCGACCTGCGAGCCATCGTGAAGCTGGCCCACGAAAATGGGATGCTCTGTCTGGCCGACGAGGCCCACGGCACCCATTTTTATTTTGGGGAGGGACTGCCCGTCTCCGCCATGGCGGCGGGAGCGGACATGGCCGCCGTGTCCATGCACAAGTCGGGGGGCAGCCTCACCCAGAGCTCCCTCCTCCTCACCGGCCCGGCCATGCAGGAGGGCCATGTGCGGCAGATCATCAACCTGACCCAGACCACCAGCGGCTCCTACCTGCTCCTCTCCAGCCTGGACATCTCCCGGCGGAACCTGGCCCTCCGGGGGAAGGAGGCCTTCGCCCGGGTGGCCCGGCTGGCGGAGTACGCCCGGGAGGAGATCAACGCCATCGGCGGGTACTACGCCTTCTCCCGGGAACTTATCAACGGCGGGAGCATCTACGACTTTGACGTGACCAAGCTGGCGGTGAACACCCTGGAGGTGGGTCTGGCGGGCATCGAGGTGTACGACCTCCTCCGGGACGAGTACGACATTCAGATCGAGTTCGGTGACCTGGGCAACATCCTGGCCTACCTCTCCATCGGGGACCGGCCCCGGGAGGTGGAGCGGCTGGTGAGCGCCATGAGCGAGGTGCGCCGCCGCTTCAGCCGGGACCCGGCGGGACTCATGAAGCAGGAGTACATCGACCCCGAGGTGGCGGTGTCCCCCCAGGTGGCCTTCTACGCCGATAAGGAGTCCCTTCCCATTGAGGATACGGCGGGCCGGGTGTGCAGCGAGTTTGTCATGTGCTACCCCCCCGGCATCCCCATCCTGGCCCCCGGCGAGCGGATCACGCCGGAGATCCTGGACTACATCCGCTACGCCAAGGACAAGGGCTGCTCCATGACCGGGCCTGAGGACCCGGACATCCTGCGGCTGAACGTTTTGAAGGGAGGGCTTTGACCCCAATGGAACTGTGGTTTTCCGAGTCCCACACCCCCAATGTGAAGCTGTCCATCCGGGTGGACAGGCAGCTCTACAGCGCCCAGAGCGAGTTCCAGCGCATCGACGTGTTTGAATCCCCGGAGTTTGGCCGCTTCCTCACCCTGGACGGCTACATGATGCTCACCGAGAAGGACGAGTTCATCTACCACGAGATGATCGTCCACCCCGCCATGGCGGTCCACCCCCACGTCCGGGATGTGCTGGTCATCGGCGCGGGGGACGGGGGCGTCATCCGGGAGCTGTGCCGCTACGGCGACATTTCCCACATCGACATGGTGGAGATCGACCCCATGGTGGTGGAGGTGTGCCGGCAGTACCTGCCGGGCACCACCGGCTCTTTGGACGATCCCCGGGTGTCCATCCACTACGAGGACGGGCTGAAGTTCATCCGCCGGAAGAACGCCTGCTACGACCTCATCATCGTGGACTCCACCGACCCCTTCGGCCCCGGGGAGGGCCTCTTCACCCGGGAGTTTTACGGCAACTGCTACAAGGCCCTCCGGGCCGACGGCATCATGGTAAACCAGCATGAAAGTCCGTTTTACGATGAGGACGCCCTGGCCTGCCAGCGGGCCCACAAGCGCATTGTGGAGTCCTTCCCCATCGCCAAGGTGTACCAGGCCCATATCCCCACCTACCCCTCGGGCCACTGGCTGTTCGGCTTTGCCAGCAAGCAGTACCACCCCCTGCGGGACCTGGACGAGGACAGGTGGAACGCCCGGGGCCTCCCCTGTCGGTACTACACCACCATGCTCCACAAGGGGGCATTTTATATCCCAGCCTATGTAGAGGAGTTATTGAAGCATGTTGAAGCCGCAGATTGACGTGTATATGGGGTGCGACGCCCCCTGGGAGGAGGCCACCACGGTGCTCTTCGGGGCGCCCTTCGACTCCACCACCTCCAACCGCCCGGGCACCCGGTTCGGCCCCGCCGCCCTGCGGCGGGAGTCCTACGGCCTGGAGCTCTACAGTCCCTATCAGGACAAGGACCTCTCCGACTATGCCATTCTGGACAGCGGGGATATGGAGCTGCCCATGGGCAGCTCCGCCCTGGCCCTGGACGCCATCCAGGAGCGGGCGGCGGCCATCCTCTCCGCCGGCAAGCGGCCCTTCCTCCTGGGCGGGGAGCACCTGGTGACCCTGGGGGCCTTCCGGGCGGTGTATGAGAAATACCCCGATGTGTCCATCCTCCATTTTGACGCCCACACCGACCTGAGAGAGGACTACCTGGGGGTGGAGCTGTCCCACGCCTGCGTCATCCGCCGGTGCTGGGAGCTCACGGGGGACTCTCGCATCTTCCAGTTCGGCATCCGCTCCGGGGACCGCTCCGAGTGGCAGTGGGGGAAGGACCACGTGTCCACCCACCCCTTCGACCTGGACACCCTGGAGGAGACGGTGGCAAAACTGGGGGACAAGCCGGTGTACTTTACAGTGGACCTGGACGTGCTGGACCCCTCGGTGTTCCCCGGCACCGGCACGCCGGAGCCCGGGGGCGTGTCCTTCGAGGCCCTGCGCAAGGCCGTCACCCTGGTGTGCGCCCGGTGCAACGTGGTGGGGTGCGACGTCAATGAGCTCTCTCCCCCCTACGACCAGAGCGGCGTGTCCAACGCCGTGGCGGCCAAGGTGGTGCGGGAGATGCTGCTGGCCCTGGAAAAGTAATTTCATTTTGTTATATTATCTCACCAAAATACAGGAGGTATTGAATTATGAGCAAGGTCCTCATCATTGGCTGCGGCGGCGTGGCCGGGGTGGCCATCCACAAGTGCTGCCAGAACAGCGACGTCTTTGAGGAGATCTGCATTGCCAGCCGCACGGTGAGCAAGTGCGAGGCCGTGAAGGCCCAGCTGGAGGGCAAGACCCGCACCAAGATCACCACCGAGCAGGTGGACGCGGACGATGTAAACCAGGTCATCGCCCTCATCAGGAAGGTGCAGCCCGACCTGGTGATGAACATTGCCCTGCCCTATCAGGATCTCACCATCATGGACGCGTGCCTGGAGTGCGGCGTGAACTATATGGACACCGCCAACTACGAGCCCGAGGATATTGACGACCCGGAGTGGCGGGCGGTTTACGAGAAGCGCTGCAAGGAGGAGGGCTTCTCCGCCTACTTCGACTACTCCTGGCAGTGGGCCTACAAGGAGAAGTTTGAGAAGGCGGGCCTCACCGCCCTGCTGGGCTCCGGCTTTGATCCCGGCGTCACCCAGGCCTACTGCGCCTGGGCCCAGAAGCACCTCTTCGACGAGATCCACACCATCGACATTCTGGACTGCAACGGCGGCGACCACGGCTACCCCTTCGCCACCAACTTCAACCCCGAGATCAACCTGCGGGAGGTGTCCGCCCCCGGCTCCTACTGGGAGGACGGCCACTGGGTGGAGATCCCCGCCATGTCCATCAAGCGGGAGTACAACTTCGACCAGGTGGGCATGAAGGACATGTACCTCCTCCACCACGAGGAGATCGAGTCCCTGGCCAAGAACATCCCCGGCGTGAAGCGCATCCGCTTCTTCATGACCTTCGGCCAGAGCTACCTCACCCACATGAAGTGTCTGGAGAACGTGGGGATGCTGTCCACCACCCCCATCGAGTTTGAGGGCCACCAGATCGTGCCCATCCAGTTCCTCAAGGCCCTGCTGCCCGACCCCGCCTCCCTGGGTCCCCGCACCGTGGGCAAGACCAACATCGGCTGCATCTTCACCGGCGTGAAGGACGGCGTGGAGAAGAAAGCCTATATCTACAACGTGTGCGACCACCAGGAGTGCTACAAGGAGGTGGGCTCCCAGGCCATCAGCTACACCACCGGCGTGCCCGCCATGATCGGCGCCATGATGCTCCTCACCGGCAAGTGGAACAAGCCCGGGGTGTACACCGTGGAGGAGTTCGATCCCGATCCCTATATGGACGCCCTGAACCAGTGGGGCCTGCCCTGGCAGGTGGACGACAACCCGGTGCTGGTGGACTGAGGCATGGAGCAGCTGCGCACCCCCTATTTCCTGGTGGATGAGGAGAAGCTCCTCCACAACCTGGAGATCCTGCGGGAGGTGGCCCAGGCATCCGGGGCCAGGATCCTCCTGGCTCAGAAGGCCTTCTCCATGTTTGACTGCTACCCCCTGATTGCAGAATATCTCTCGGGCACCACCGCCAGCGGCCTCTACGAGGCCCGGCTGGGGAGGGAGCACTTCCCCGGGGAGGTCCACGTGTTCTCCCCCGCCTACCGGGAGGAGGAGTTTACGGAGCTCCTCCGGTACGCCGACCACTTTGTCTTTAATTCCCCCAAGCAGCTGGAGAAGTACGCCGCCCGCGCCCGGGCGGCGGGCAAGCAGGTGGGCCTGCGGGTGAACCCGGAGTGCTCCACCCAGGAGGGCCACGCCATCTACGACCCCTGCGCCCCCGGCTCCCGGCTGGGCACCACCCTGGCCAACTTCCGGCCCGAGCAGCTGCCATTGCTGGACGGCCTCCACTTCCACACCCTGTGCGAGCAGAATTCCGACGACCTGGAGACCACCCTCCGGGCCTTCGAGGAGAAGTTCGGCCCCTACCTCAAGGGCCTCAAATGGCTCAACCTGGGGGGCGGGCACCACATCACCCGGGATGACTACGACCGGGAGAAGCTCATCTCCCTGGTGGGCGCCCTGCGGGAGAAGTACGGCGTGGAGGTCTATCTGGAGCCCGGGGAGGCGGTGGTCCTGAACGCCGGCTTTCTGGTGACCAGTGTGCTGGAGACCGTGCACAATGATATGGACATCGCCATCCTGGACACCTCCGCCGCCTGCCACATGCCCGACGTGCTGGAGATGCCCTACCGCCCGCCCCTGAAGGGCAGCGGCCAGCCGGGGGAAAAGGCCCACACCTACCGCCTGGGGGGGCCCACCTGCCTGGCTGGGGACATCATCGGGGACTACTCCTTCGATGAACCCCTCAAAGAGGGGGACACCCTGGTCTTTGAGGACATGGCCCTGTACACCATGGTGAAAACCAATACCTTCAACGGCATGCCCCTCCCCGCCATCGTCTGGCGGGACCGGTCCGGGGCGTGCCGGGTGGTGCGGGAGTTCGGGTATGAGGACTTCAAGTCCCGCCTGTCCTGACCCCGCCTTTCAAACTGGAAAAAGGGTGCCCGGGGACTGTGTCCCCGGGCACCCTTTTTTGCCCTCATAGTCCCCCCCGCCGGCGCATATACATGGCAGTGTATCTGCAAGGCGGGAGTGGTTGCTGTGTGAAAGGAAACATCGAGGAGCGGGCCCTGGAGCTGGCCCTTTACATGATAGAGAACCGGGCCACGGTGCGCGCCGCGGCTCAGCGCTTTGGCATCTCCAAATCCACCGTTCACAAGGACCTGAAGGACCGGCTGCCCGCCTTCAACCGGGGGATCTACCTCCAGGTGAAGGAGGTGCTGGAGGAGAACAAGGCCCAGCGGCACATCCGGGGGGGCATGGCCACCCGGCGGAAGTACCGCGGTGAGTAAAAAGCGCCTGTCCCCGCTCTGACAAAAGGGCGGGGACAGGCGTTTTGCGTCCTTACAGGAAGATGTACTTCAGTACGAACAGCACCGCCAGCACCAGCAGCACGGGGCTGACCATCTTCTCCCCCTTTTTCCAGGTAAAGAGGTGGATGACCACATAGGAGAGGATGCCCACGGCGATGCCCTCGGAGATGGAGTAGAAGAAGGGCATGGTCACCATGGTGAGGTAGGCGGGGATGCTCTCCCGCCAGTCGGCGGGGTCCAGCTCCCGGATGCCCCCCAGCATGGTGAGGCCCACGATGATGAGGGCGGGGGCGGTGGCAAAGGAGGGCACGGACAGGAAGAGGGGAGAGAGGAAGAGGGACAGGGCAAAGAGCAGGGCGGTGACCACGCTGGTGAGGCCCGTGCGCCCTCCGGCGGCGATGCCCGCGGCGCTCTCGGCAAAGGTGGTGGTGGTGGAGGTGCCCAGGGCCGCCCCCACGGAGGTGCCGATGGCGTCGGACAGGAGGACGCCCCGGATGCGGGGCAGGCGGCCGTTCTCGTCCAGCATGTTCCCCTGGTAGGCCATGCCGATGACGCCCCCCAGGGTGTCAAACACGTCCACAAAGAGGAAGGAGAGCACTACGGTCAAAAAGTTCAAAGTGAGCAGGCCGGAGAAGTCCATCTGGAGGAAGGTGGGGGCCAGGCTGGGGATGGCGAAGCCCCCCGCCAGGCTGGGCAGCACGCTGTACATCTGCAGCTCCGGGTTGGGCACGTACACCCCGGTGAGCTCCAGCACGATGGCCGCCGCCCACACGGCAAAGATGCCGATGAGGAGGGAGCCCTTCACCTTGCGCACCATGAGGATGCCGGTGAGCAGAATGCCCACGAAGGCCAGGATGGCCCCCAGGCCCTCAGAGCGGATGGCGCCCGAGGCAATGGAATCCCGGAAGGGGTAGATGGCCACCATGGTGGAGGGATCGGCCACAATGAGGCCCGCGTTTTGCAGCCCGATGAAGAAGATAAACAGCCCGATGCCCCAGGTGACCCCCAGCTTCAGGGGGCGGGGAATGGCGTTGAAGATGCCCTCCCGCGCCGGGGTCAGGGAGAGAACGATGAACAGCAAGCCCTCCAGGAACACCGCCGCCAGGGCCATCTGCCAGGTGTACCCCTGGCTGAGGACCACGGTGTAGGCAAAGTAGGCGTTGAGGCCCATGCCGGGGGCCAGGGCGAAGGGGTGATTGGAGAGGAAGGCCATCAGAAGCGTGGAAACGCAGGCCGCCAGAGCCGTGGCGGTGAACACCGCCCCCTTGTCCATGCCCGTGGCACTGAGCATATCCGGGTTCACCGCCAGGATATAGGCCATGGTGACAAAGGTGGTGAGGCCGGCAAAGCACTCGGTACGCACAGTGGTGCCGTTTGCCTTCAGGTGGAAGAGCCGTTCTGCCAGGGATTCTTTCATACGCTACCGCCTCCAAACCAAACTATAAATTGGAATGACACTATTCTAATGCGGTGAAGCCTTGGAGTAAAGGAACTTTTTTTCGGAATTTCCAGTACAAATCCAGCGGGCTATTCAAAAAAAGATGGCTGTAAAGAGGAATTTTTGGCACACCTGCTTCCATGTGCTCCCGCTGGCATGGGCACGAATGGCGGGCTGTATCGGCATGATCCACATCAAATCAGCGTGGTGTCATGACACCTTTTGCCCACTCACAGCCCTTTTATCAAGCCAGGCCGGGGGCGCTCTTTTTCTCCGGAGGGTCGGGGACGGGGTGCAAATATTTTCCCTTTTCTCATGTGGACGGACAAAAATCCTTCCCCGCCCCATTCTGCATGTACGCCCCTTCCCCCGCTTTACTTCTGCCCCGCTCTCTGGTATACTGGTAAAATCAACTGCCCCGCAGGGAGGAGGTCCCCCGTGTCTCACCACTTTTTTGCCTATCTCTCCCGCATGAAGTACATCGACCGCTGGTCCCTCATGCGCAACACCCGGCTGGAGAACGTTCAGGAGCACTCCCACATGGTGGCGGTCCTCTCCCACGCCCTGGCGGTGATCCGCAACCGGTACTTCGGCGGAACCGTGGACCCGGGGGAGGTGGCCCTGGCCGCCCTCTACCACGACGCCCCCGAGATCCTCACCGGGGACCTGCCCACCCCGGTGAAGTACTTCAACCCCCACATCCGCGATGCCTACAAGCATGTGGAGGCGGTGAGCGCCCAGCGCCTGCTGGACACCCTGCCCCCCGAGCTGCGGGAGGACTTCGCCCCCTGCCTCACCCCGGAGAAGGGGGAGGTGGAGGAGCTGGTGAAGGCGGCGGACAAGCTGTCGGCCTACATCAAATGCCTGGAGGAGCGCAAGGCGGGCAACCTGGAGTTCCGCCAGGCCCAGGAGCAGATCCTGGCGCAGCTGCGGGAAAATCCCCTGCCCGAGCTGGGGTGGTTTATGGAGCACTTCCTCCCCAGCTTCCAGCTGACCCTGGACGAGCTGAACTGAAAATAAAATGGCCCGGCAGCGCCGGGCGGGAAAGGATCTTACCTATGAGAGCCATTGTCACCGTCATCGGCAAGGACCAGGTGGGCATCATCGCCTCGGTCTGCGCCCTTCTCAGCGAGAAGAACGTCAACGTGCTGGACATCAGCCAGACCATCCTCCAGGAGTACTTCACCATGATCATGCTGGTGGACGCCTCCCAGGCCACCATCCCCTTCGCCCGGCTCAAGGAGGTCCTGGCGGAGACCGGCAAGGAGCGGGGGCTGGACATCCGCATCCAGCGGGAGGACATCTTCGACGCCATGCACCGGCTGTGAGGTAGCGCGCCATGCTCAACAACAACGACATTCTCTCCACCATCCGCATGATCGACCAGCAGCACCTGGACATCCGCACCATCACCATGGGCATCTCCCTGCTGGACTGCTGCGACTCGGACCCCCACGCCGCCTGCCGCAAGATCTATGACAAGATCACCACCTCCGCCCAGGACCTGGTGAAAACCGGGGAGGACATCGAGGCGGAGTTCGGCATCCCCATTGTGAACAAGCGCATCTCTGTCACCCCCATGGCCCTGGTGGCGGGGGCCTCCCGCACGGCGGACTATGTGCCCTTCGCCCAGGCCATGGAGCGGGCCGCCCAGGCCACCGGGGTCAACTTCATCGGCGGCTTCTCCGCCCTGGTGCAGAAGGGCATGACCGAGGGGGACAAGCGCCTCATCGCCGCCATCCCCGAGGCCCTGGCCGTCACCGAGCGGGTGTGCGCCAGCGTGAACGTGGGCTCCACCAAGGTGGGCATCAACATGGACGCGGTGGCCCTTATGGGCCGGACCATCAAGGCCGCGGCGGAGCGCACCGCCCAGCGGGGCGGCTTTGGCTGCGCCAAGCTGGTGGTGTTCTGCAACGCGGTGGAGGACAACCCCTTCATGGCCGGCGCCTTCCACGGGGTGGGAGAGGCCGAGCGGGTCATCAACGTGGGGGTGTCCGGCCCCGGCGTGGTGCACCACGCCCTCCAGGCCATCAAGGGGGAGCCCTTTGATGTGGTGGCCGAGACCATCAAAAAGACCGCCTTCCGGGTGACCCGTATGGGCCAGCTGGTGGCCCGGGAGGCCTCCACCCGGCTGGGCGTGCCCTTCGGCATCGTGGATTTGTCCCTGGCCCCCACCCCCGCCATCGGGGACTCGGTGGCCCGCATCCTGGAGGAGATGGGGCTGGAGGTGTGCGGCACCCACGGCACCACCGCCGCCCTGGCCCTGCTCAACGACGCAGTGAAGAAGGGGGGCGTCATGGCCTCCTCCTCCGTGGGCGGCCTCTCCGGCGCCTTCATCCCGGTGAGCGAGGACGAGGGTATGATCGCTGCGGCCTCCTCCGGGGTGCTCACTCTGGACAAGCTGGAGGCCATGACCTGCGTGTGCTCCGTGGGGCTGGACATGATCGCCGTCCCCGGGGACACCACCGCCGAGACCCTGTCGGCCATCATTGCCGACGAGGCGGCCATCGGCATGATCAACCAGAAGACCACCGCCGTGCGCCTCATCCCCGCCCCTGGCAAGGTGGTAGGGGACACGGTGGAATTCGGGGGTCTGCTGGGCTCCGCCCCGGTGATGCCCGTCCACAGGGAGAGCAGCGCCGACTTCATCGCCCGGGGCGGCCGTATTCCCGCCCCCATGCACAGCCTGAAAAACTAAAGTCCCTATTTTATATGAAAATTGCCTGCCGGCTTGGCCCGGCAGGCAATTTTATTGCTTTTCTGTTGCGCTTTGGCTCTATTCCGGCAGGCTGATCTTGTCCAGAATGCCGCTGAGGGCGGCGATGAGCACCCCGTAGTTGGTCATGGGCACCCCCTGCTCCGCCGCCCGCTCCAGGCGGGAGAGGACGTAGCGCCGGTTGAACATGCACCCCCCGCAGTGGACCACCAGGTCGTAGGGCCGCAAATCCTCCGGGAAATCCACCCCGGCGGTCATGTCCACCTGGAGGGTCTCCCCGAACCGGCTGCGGAGGAGCCGGGGGATCTTCACCCGGCCGATGTCCTCCTCCAGGGGGGCGTGGGTGCAGGCCTCGGCGATAAGCACCCGGGATTGGGGCGTGAGCTTCTCAATGGCCCGGGCCCCCTCCACAAAGGCCCGGATGTCCCCCTTGTACCCCGCCATCAGCACGGAGAAGGAGGTGAGGCGGCTCTGGGGGGGCTTTTTCTCCCACACGGTGGGAAAGACCTGGGAGTCGGTGATGATGAGAGCCGGCGGCCGGGAGAGGGCCGCCAGGGCGTCCTCCAGCCGGTCTGTGGTGCAGCTCATCACCTGGCACTTTTTGTCCAGCAGCTCCCGCAGGGTCTGGACCTGGGGGAGGATGAGCCGCCCCTTGGGGGCCTGGATATCCTGGGGCATCACCAGCAGCACCAGCTCCCCCTCCTCCACCAGGCCGCCGGTGATGCTCCGGGGGGCATAGTCCTCGGGCAGCAGCCGGAGAAGGGCGTGGCGCACCTGGTCCACCCCCTCCCCGGTGGCGGCGGACACCACCAGGGGGGTGAGGCCTGTGGCCTCCGCCACCTGAGCGGAGAGGGCCTGGGGGTCGGTGAGAAGGTCCGCCTTGTTCACCAGGGGGAGGACGGGGATCTTGCGGCCCTTCAGCTCCTCCACCCAGGCCAGCTCCTCCTCCATGTCTTCCTGGGTAAAGACCACCATGGCCATGTCCGTCTTGTCCATGGCCGCCCTGGTGCGCCCCACCCGCATGTCCCCCAGCTCCCCGCCGTCATCAAAGCCGGCGGTGTCGATGAACACCACGGGGCCGATGCCGTGGAGCTCCATGGCCTTGTACACCGGGTCGGTGGTGGTGCCCGCCACGGGGGACACCAGGGCCACCTGCTGGCCGGTGATGGCGTTGATGAGGCTGGACTTGCCGGCGTTGCGCCGGCCGTACAGGGCGATGTGCAGCCGGGAGGCCCGGGGGGTATCCTGCAAGCTCATGGCAGCCCCCTCTCAGAAGCGGAAGTCCCGCTGGCCCTGCTCCATCTCCTGGATGTGGGCCCGGGCGATGGCGCGCACCTTCTCGTTGGGGATCTTCTCCAGCTCCCGCTCAATGGTGGCCAGCCCCTTCTCCCTGGTGTCGGGGGAGGCGTAGTCCAGCAGGTACTCCTTCAGGGTCATCAGGGCGTTGGGGTGGCAGCAGTTGACGATCTGGCCGCTCTTGCACAGGGACATGAACCGGTCCCCGGTGCGCCCCTCCCGGTAGCAGGCGGTGCAGAAGGAGGGGATGTACCCCAGCTCCAGCAGCCAGTTGACCACCTGGTCCAGGGTGCGGTTGTCGCTGATGTCGAACTGGGCGGAGTTCTCCTCCTCCTTTTCGGGCTCCACATAGCCCCCCACGCTGGTGCGGGAGCCGCCGGAGATCTGGGAGATGCCCAGGTTGAGCACCCGCTCCCGGGTGGCCTTGGACTCCCGGGTGGAGATGATCATGCCGGTGTAGGGCACGGCGATACGCAGCACCGTCACGATCTTCTCAAAGATCTCGTCGGGGACGGCGTTGGAGAAATTGGCCGGGTCAATGTCGTCGGCGGGGCAGATCCGGGGCACGGAGATGGTGTGGGGGCCCACGCCGAAGGCGGCCTCCAGGTGCTCGGCGTGCATCAGCAGTCCCACGAAGTCGTAGCGGTACAGGTTCAGCCCGAAGAGCACCCCGCAGCCCACGTCGTCGATGCCCCCCTCCATGGCCCGGTCCATGGCCTCGGTGTGGTAGGCATAATCGCTCTTGGGCCCCGTGGGGTGGAGGGCCTCGTACTGCTTTTTGTTGTAGGTCTCCTGGAAGAGGATGTAGGTGCCGATGCCCGCCTCCTTGAGCTTGCGGTAGTTCTCCACGGTGGTGGCGGCGATGTTCACGTTCACCCGGCGGATGGCGCCGTTTTTATGGTGGATGCCGTAGATGGTCTTGATGCTCTCCAGCACATACTCGATGGGGTTGTTCACCGGGTCCTCCCCGGTCTCCAGGGCCAGGCGCTTGTGGCCCATGTCCTGGAGGGCGATGACCTCCCGGGCAATCTCCTCCTGGCTGAGCTTCTTGCGGCGGATGTGCTTGTTTTTGGCGTGGTAGGGGCAGTAGACACAGCCGTTGACACAGTAGTTGGACAGGTACAGGGGAGCAAACATCACGATCCGGTTGCCGTAGAGCCTCTCCTTGATGCGGCGGGCCAGGGCGAACATGCGCTCGTTCAGGTCGGGCAGCTGGCACTCCAGCAGCACCGCCGCCTCCCGGTGGGTGAGGCCCTTGCAGTCCTCTGCCCGCTCAATCAGGCTTTCGATGAGGGCCCGGTCGGTCTTGTGCTCCTCCCCGTAGGCGAGGGAAGCCAAAACTTCGGCGTCATCGATGAACTCTGTGGCCTTCCTGGATCTCACATCGTACATGGTCGATTCCTCCTCAGAATTGATTATTTTTAAAAAATGTAAGCATTTTTCTGCCTTTACTCTTCGGCCTCCGGCGCGCCCTCAGGCCGCCAGTCCCCCCGGCTGTCCGACAGGGTGTAGCCGATGGCCGCCAGCCGCCGGGCCAGAAGGGCTCTCCCCTCTCCCCCCTCGGCCCCGGTGGAGAGCTTGTTGTCGTAGAGGGTGTAGCTCTCCCGGGCGGCGGCGGGGGACAGGTTGGGCATCACCACGTTGGCCCCCGCCAGGATGCCCTGCTCCCGCCCGTCGGGGGCGATGGTACCCAGGGCGGTGGTGGCGGGGATGAGGGCGGCGGGGAGCATCAGCCGCAGCACGGCGATGAGGCGCACCGTGTCCTCCAGCCCCCCGGCTCTGGCATTGCGGAAGGGGGTGTCCCGGTGGGGGACGAAGGGGCCGATGCCCACCATGTGGGGCTGCAATTCCTGGATAAACTCCAGATCCCGGGCCAGGTGGGCGGCGGTCTGCCCCGGGGAGCCCACCATGAAGCCGGTGCCCACCTGGAACCCCAGGTCCTTCAGGTTCCACAGGCACTGCTTGCGCCGCTCCAGGGACATGGAGGCGGGGTGGAGCTGCCGGTAGTGGTCCGGGTCGGCGGTCTCGTGGCGCAGGAGGTAGCGGGTGGCCCCCGCCTCGTAAAAGCGGCGGTACACCGCCCGCTCCCGCTCCCCCACCGAGAGGGTGACGGCGCAGCGGGGAAAGCGGCGGCGGATCTCCTCCACCACCTCCGCCAGAAAGCGGTCCTCCTCCCCGCTGGGCCACTCCCCGCCCTGGAGGACGAAGGTGCGAAAGCCCCACGCCCACCCCCGCTCACAACACGCCAGGATGTCCTCCCGGCTCAGGCGGTAGCGGGCTGCCCTGCCGTTGCTCCTGCGGATGCCGCAGTAGAGGCAGTCGTTGGCGCACACGTTGCTCCACTCGATGAGGCCCCGGGTGTAGACCGCCCGGCCGAACTGCCGCCGGGCGGTCTCCCGGGCCAGGCGAAAGAGCTCCTCCTCCCCCCGGGGGGTGAGGCCCTCCAGCAGCGCGGCGTACCCCGCCCGGTCCAGCCCCCGCCGGGCGGCCAGCTCGGCCACTAGGGCCAGGTCGTCCCCCCTCACTGGCGGGAACACACGGTCTTGACCTGCACGCCGGAGAGCATACCCAGCTTACCCGACAGGGCGCTGATCACGTCGTGGGGGGCGTCCATCACCACGCTGATGATGTTCAGCCCCCGCTCCCGGTGAGGCAGGCCCATCCGGCCGATGATATAGGGCCCATACTGGTGGAGCAGGCGGTTGAGCTCCTCTACGCTGTCCACGTCCTCCACCATAATGCCCACCAGGGCGATCCTGTTTTGCTCCATATTCTGCTCCTTTCCGCTCCGGCCAGGCAAAAGAAAAGCGCCCCCGCCCGGGAACCGGGGGGAGCGCAGCACAGCCGCCCGGGCCGAAGAGGCCGGGCCGCCTTTGCGTCACGCGCCTTCCCGGTTGGCCGTGGAGCGCCGCTCCACCCTCCCGCGTCAGGTTCTGACCGCAGCAATCAAATTTGTTTTACTCTACCACAGGGCACAGGAAAATGCAACCACGCCGGGGGAAATTTCTGCCTTGTGTCCCGCCGCTCCAGGGGGTATACTGGAGGTACCAAGGACACAGTGAAAAGGAGGAATTTTTATGATCTACGACCGCATCGAGCAGTACAAGCTCTACCTGGGCATCCACCCCCGGCTGGACCGGGCCCTCACCTTCCTGGCGGAGACCGATTTCTCCCAGGTGGCCAACGGCCGGGTGGAGCTGGAGGGGGACGAGGTCTTTGCCAACGTGATGGACTGTTCCACCGTGCCGGACAACCCCACCCCGGAGGGCCACCAGACCTACATCGACGTGCAGTACCTCATTGAGGGGGAGGAGATCATCCGGGTGGTGCCCCTGTGCGAGGCGGGAGAGCCCATCGAGTCCCATCCGGACAAGGATCTCTGGCTCTACCGCAGCCCCGGCGTCCCCTGCCCCATCGGCAGCGGCCGCTTCCTGGTGCTCTTCCCCACGGACGCCCACGCCCCCAACATCGCCGTGGACCAGCCCCGGCAGAACCGCAAGTGCGTGGTCAAAGTGAAAATGTGGTGATCTCTTTATCAAAATTCCCCGGCCGGTTGGCCGGGGAATTTTGTTTTGGGCGATACTTTTACGCCTGGATGGCGGTGCCGGTGCGGCCGGCGATGCCGTCCTTGGCCTTCTCCAGCAGGGTGATGAGGGCGGTGCGGCCCTCCTTGGACTCGGCAAACTGCACCGCGGCCTGAACCTTGGGCAGCATGGAGCCGGGGGCGAAGTGGCCCTCGGCCATGTACTGCCGGGCCTCGGCGGGGGTGAGGGTGTCCAGCCACTTCTCATTGGGCTTGCCGAAGTTGATGGCCACCTTCTCCACAGCGGTGAGGATGATGAGGCAGTCGGCGTCCAGCTGCTGGGCCAGGACGCAGGAGGCGAAGTCCTTGTCGATGACCGCGGCGGCGCCCTTCAGGTGGTGCCCCTCGGTGGTGAACACGGGGATGCCGCCGCCGCCGCAGGCCACCACCACGTGGTCGGACTCCACCAGGGCCTGGATGGTGTCGATCTCCACGATGCCCTGGGGCTTGGGGGAGGCCACCACACGGCGATAGCCCCGGCCCGCGTCCTCAATGACGTCATAGCCCCGCTCGGCCACCATCTTGTCGGCCTCCTCCTTGGTCATGAAGGAGCCGATGGGCTTGGTGGGATTCTGGAAGGCGGGGTCGGCGGGGTCCACCTCCACCTGGGTGAGCACAGTGGCCACGCCCTTGTTGATGCCCCGGTCCAGCAGCTCCTCCCGCAGGGCGTTCTGCAGGTCGTAGCCGATGTAGCCCTGGCTCATGGCCACGCACACGGACAGGGGGCAGGGGATGTACTTCTCAGGATCGGAGCGGGTGAGCTCGGTCATGGCAGCCTGGATCATGCCCACCTGGGGGCCGTTGCCGTGGGCAATGACCACCTCGTGCCCCTCCTCGATCAGGTCGGCGATGGCCTTGGCGGTCTGCTTCACGGCGATCATCTGCTCAGGCAGGTTGTTGCCCAGGGCATTGCCGCCCAGGGCGATGACGATGCGTTTACCCATTTTCAGCACCTCGTATGTTGTATTGATGTCATTTCGCGGCAATGCCGGACAAAAGCGGGGAAAGAGCAGGCCCGCCTGTATATTGGGTGACAACACAACAGGCGGGCCGTACTGTTCAAAGGGAAAGGGGGATCTTACTTGGCAAACTCACGCTTCTGGGCGCGCTCCTCCAGGGCCTTCAGGGTGCCCTGGGCGTCCTTGCACTTGGCCAGGAAGATCATGGCGGCGATGATGTAGGGCTTGAAGGAGGCCTCCTTGTACAGGGGATCGCGGTACCGGTCGAACACGGTGGCCTCAACCTCGCCGTCCACGCAGGACACGCCGTTGATGTCGGCGGGCAGGCAGTGCATGTACAGGGCCTTGCCGTCCTTGGTGGTGGCCATGAGCTCCTCGGTGCAGCACCAGTCCTTGTGGTCGGCGTTCTGGGCCAGCAGCCGCTTCTCCAGGGCCTTGATGCCGTCGCTGTCGCCCTTGGCGTACAGGTCGGTGCGCTCCTCCATGGCGGCGAAGGGAGCCCAGCTCTTGGGATAGACGATGTCGGCGTCCTTGAAGGCCTCAGCCATGGAGTTGGTCTTCACGAAGGTGCCGCCGGACTTCTCGGCGTTGGCCTTGGCGACCTCCTCCACCTCGGGCATAACCTCGTAGCCCTCGGGGTGAGCCAGCACCACGTCCATGCCGAAGCGGGTCATCAGGCCGATGATGCCCTGGGGCACGGACAGGGGCTTGCCATAGCTGGGGGAGTAGGCCCAGGTCATGGCGATCTTCTTGCCCTTCAGGTTCTCCACGCCGCCGAAGTGGTGGATGATGTGCAGCATGTCGGCCATGGCCTGAGTGGGGTGGTCGATGTCGCACTGCAGGTTCACCAGGGTGGGCTTCTGCTCCAGCACGCCGTCCTTGTTGCCCTGGGTCACGGCGTCCATGAAC
>CASFCS010000034.1 GCA_949293245.1 uncultured bacterium
TGCGTTTTTCGGAGGCAACCTATTGTCCGCCATTTTTTCAAGTGAAGCAGAAGTAATCGCCTGTGCTCACGATTATTTGAAAGCCTATGCCATCGACTGCCTGCTCACCGCCGTTCTCTTTTGCTTTGTGGGGTATTTCAATGGCTGCGGGAAAACCGTATTTGTCATGGTGCAGGGTGTAATCGGTGCTTTTTGCGTAAGAATTCCTGCGGTTTACCTGATGAGCCAAATTGAGGGTGCATCCTTGTTTCATATCGGCTTAGGCACGCCTATTTCTTCCGTGGCTCAGATCATTCTGTGCGTGGCTGCTTACCGCCTCTATGGGAGGAACCTGCCTGGCCTGTATGCGTTATCATAATCCCCTCAGCCGGTGGTGAACAGGGAAAAAGCCGGACGAACTTCAACAGTTCGTCCGGCTTTTGTTCCTATGCCCTCCACCTCAGTTCATCTGCTTGCGGCGGGAGATGTTCATGGTACCGTCCTGCATGTCGGCAATCCAGTCCAGGCTCTTGCCGGTGCCGTAAGCCACGCAGGAAATGGCGTCCTCGGCGATGTGGGTCTCAATGCCGGTGTGGGACTCGATGAGCTTGTCAAAGCCCCAGATCAGGCTGCCGCCGCCGGTCATGACAATGCCGTTGGTGGAGATGTCCGCCACCAGCTCGGGGGGGGTGCGCTCCAGCACGCCGTGGACCGCCTCCAGAATGCGGCTGGCGGGCTCCTCGAAGGCCTCGATCATCTCGGAGGAGGTGACGGAGAACACCCGGGGCAGGCCGGTCATGAGGCAGCGGCCCTTGATCTCGATGGACTGCTCCTCCGGCCGGGGGAACACACAGCCGATGGACATCTTCAGCTCCTCCGCAGTCCGCTCACCAATCAGTACATTGTGCTTCTTGCGTATGTACTTGATAATGGCCTCGTCGAACTGGTCGCCGGCAATCTTGATGGAGTCGGACTCCACGATGCCGGACAGGGAGATCACCGCCACGTCGCTGGTGCCGCCGCCGATATCCACCACCATGTGGCCGTCGGGCTTGGTGATGTCGATGCCGGCGCCGATGGCCGCCGCCAGGGGCTCCTCAATGAGGTACACCCGCTTGGCGCCCGCCTGGATGCCTGCGTCGATGACGGCGCGCTCCTCCACCTCGGTGATGCCGGAGGGAACGCAGATCACCACACGGGGCTTGAACAGGCGGCTGGCGGACACCTTGCGGATGAACTCCCGCAGCATCCGCTCGGTCATGTCGTAGTCGGAGATGACGCCCTCCCGCAGGGGCCGGATGGCGATGATATTGCCGGGAGTTCGGCCCAGCATCTGCTGGGCATCGGTGCCCACCTTCAGGAGCTTGCCGGTGTTCTTGTCAATGGCCACCACGGAGGGCTCCCGCAGCACCACGCCCTTGCCCTTGATGTAGACCAGGATACTGGCGGTACCCAGATCGATGCCGATATCTTTACTAAACATAGTTGCACACCTCAAACATATTTCTGCTTCGGACCGTCTGAAGGGGCCGGCGCCCCGGTGTCTCCTTGTGAGGACGCCTTTTACATACAGTGTGCCCGAATAAGTTGTCCTTTATCCAAAATATTATATCTGTTGAGATGTGGATTTGCAATACCTATCTTCGCCCATTTTCTCCCCTGCCGTGCCCGGTTTCTCCGGCAAAAGGCCGGACGGATCCGGTCTTTTTACCGCCCTTGCCCGCCCCCGCCAGGGTGACGCAGCACACCTCCGCCGCCCCGGCGCTCAGCAGCACCCGGGCGCACTCAGAGAGGGTGGCGCCGCTGGTGATCACGTCGTCCACCAGCAGCACCCGCCGCCCCGCCAGGCGGCGGGGTTCCACCGCCCGGTAGCAGTCCAGGGCGTTGGCCCGCCGGGCGCTGACCCCTGTGAGAGAGGATTGGGGCTGGTTGTGGCGCACCTTCCGCAGGGTGGCCATGGCGTGCTTGCCCAGGGCCTCCGCCACCTCCCGTGCCAGCAGCCGGGCCTGGTCATACCCCCGCCGGCGGAGCCTGGCCCGGGAAACGGGCACCCAGGTGACAATGTGAAAGGGGCCCTCCAGCCGCTCCCGGACGCAGCGGGCCATCATAGCTCCGTACACCCCGGCGCAGGCCGAGCGCCCCTCAAACTTCAGCCCGTGGATCCCCCGGCGCACCATGTCCTGATACCGCAGGGGAAAGACACACCGGGAGAAAAACTCCCCCTTGCGCTCCCCCTCCTGGCCGGCTGCCCAGGGCAGCTGGTCCCGGCACAGGGCACAGACCTCCCGCTCCCCGTCCAGCAGCGTACCGCAGAAGGCGCACCGGGGCGGAAAGATCAGGTCCAGCACCCACGCCGCGCCCCGCCTGACCCTCTCCATCATGGTCCGGCGTGGTCCCCCTCCACCTGGATGGGGCCGTGCTCCCGCTCGAACTGCCGGATGCAGGTCTGGATCAGATGTCCCACCTGGCCGTTGATGGTGCGCCCCTCGTACCGGGCGATGTACTGCAGCTTCCTGTGGACCTCCGGCAGAACCCGGAGGCCGATGTTCTTTCGGTTTTCCATGGGATATCCCCCTATCGCCAAATCATACAAAAATTTTCCAAATGTGCACATACATGCGACCCCCGCGGACCGGACCGCGGGGGTCGCATGTTTGATTGTGACAGGTTACTTGCTCTCTTCCGCCTGTACAGCGGCCTGCTCCTTCTCCTTGGGCAGGACCAGGTTGAGCAGGATGGCCATAATGGTGGCCACCACCACGGAGGAGGAGCCGAACACGGTGTTCACCCAGTCGGGGAAGCCGTCGCCGGCCAGGCAGCCGGACACCTGGGTGATACCCACGCCCAGAGCCACGGACAGGCCCACGATGGTGCTCTTCCGGGGGGTGAAGCCTCCCTCGGTGATCATGCGGATACCGGTCATGGTGATGGTGGCGAACACGGAGATGGTGGCGCCGCCAATCACGCACTGGGGAATGGTGGTGAGGATGGAGGCAAACTTGGGCACGAAGCCGGCCACCGCCAGGATGACCGCCGCCAGCACGAACACCGCCCGGTTGATGACCTTGTTCACGGTGACGATGCCCACGTTCTGGCTGTAGGAGGCGGTGGGCAGGCCGCCGAAGAAGGCGCCGACGATGCTCATGATGCCCTGGCCCACAATGCCGCCGGAGAGCTCCTTGTCGGTGGGCATACGGTCCATGCCGCCCATGGTGGTGGAGGAGAGGTCGCCGATGGTCTGCACCGCGTTGACCACATAGACAATGGCCAGGGACACGCAGGCAGAGGGAACAAACTTGATCTCAAAGGGCATAAACTTGGGCACAGCAAACCAGGCCGCGCTGCCCACGCCGCTGAGATCCACAATGCCGAAGAAGTAGGCCACGATATAGCCCACAATCATGCCGCACAGAATGGCGCCCAGCTTGAAGATGCCCTTGGTGAAGTTGGACAGCACCACCACCACCGCCAGGGTGATGAGGGCCACCAGCCAGCTGCGGGGATTGCCGAACCACTCGCTGGTGGCGTTGCCGCCGGCCATGTAGCGCACGGCGGTGGGATAGAGGGACAGGCCGATGGTAAAGATCACGGTACCGGTCACCAGCGAGGGGAAGAGGGGCCGGATCCACTTGACGAACACGCCGAACAAAATGGCCACGATACCGCCGATGATCTCGGCGCCCAGAATGGTGGAAATGTCAAATTGCTGGCCGATGGCCTGGAGGGTGGGGATGTAGGCAAAGCTGATGCCCATAATGACAGGCAAGCCGGAGCCCACCCGGCCAAAGATGGGGAACAGCTGCAGCAGGGTGGCCACCGCCGTGAGGATGAGGGACACCTGGATCATCAGGGTGCGCTGGGCCTCGTCCAGGCCGCACACATCCGCAATCAGAATGGCGGGTGTAATGATGCCTACCACAGCTGCTACTACATGCTGCAGGCCCAGAGGAGCCAGCTGGCCCACCGGGGGGATGCCCCGCCATTGAAAGACGGTTTGGGAATCGCCGGACGTCATTTTTGTCATTCCTATCGCCTCACAAATTTTTTTTAGCCCTAAAGCAATTTCTTGTCAAACAAACTATACCCTATTGGGGGGGGAGATGCAAGTAAAAAATGGGGTGCAGCCTCCCAAAATCCAGGGCTCATTTTGTGCGAAATATCCATATCTCAGCTTTGTCAAGCCTGTAACAATCTTTTTCTCTCTCATCTCTCCATCTTGGTTCTTCTTTACACAAAAGGCAATGCCGCGAGCACAGCCCGCGGCATTGCCTTTTGTGCTTTTTCGGTGGGACGGAGCTATTACTTCACCGCCACGGCCTCGATCTCGAACAGGCCGCCCTTGGGCAGGGCCGCCACGGCCACGCAGGAGCGGGCGGGGGCCTCGCCGGTGAAATACTCGGCGTAGATGGCGTTGATGGCGGCGAAGTCGCCCATATCCACCAGGAACACGGTGGTCTTGGTCACATCCTGGAAGTCCATGCCGGCCTCCTTCAGGATGACGCCCAGGTTCTCCAGGGCCTGACGGGCCTGGGCCTCCACGCCCTGGGCCAGCTCACCGGTGACGGGGTCCAGGCCCAGCTGGCCGGAGGTGTACAGGGTGTTGCCCGCCAGCTTGGCGTGGCAGTAGGGGCCCACGGCGGCGGGGGCGTTGGCAGCGCTGATGGTCTTATTCATGAAAACGGCCTCCTTGACAATTAGTTTGGATAGCTCCATTATATCGGAAACCTAACTTATTTCAAGAGCATCTGAAAATTTTTTTGTTACCCGCTGACGTGGAAAATGTGGGCCGCCTCCGGGGTAATCTCGGTGGTGTAGGGGTTGAGGTAGGCGTTGATGATCTCCAGGGTCTCCTCCTCATAGAGCTCATAGTAGTAGTCCACGCCCCGGTAGGTGACCTGGCCGTCTCCCGGCAGGGTGGCCATGGACATGCCCTGCTCCAGGTCCAGCCCCAGGGCCTGCTCTCCGAAGTAGAGCATGTCGGTGAGGCTGGCATCGGTTTCCACCCGGTCAAAAATGGTCCGGGTGATGGTGCCCACGTTGTCCAGGGTCACCCCGGTGAGGATCTGGCTGAGCATGGCCTTGAGGAAGGCCTGCTGGGTGTCCACCCGGCCGATGTCGGCGTTGGCATATCCCTTGCGGAAGCGCACCAGCTGCATGGCCTGATCCCCGTTGAGCCGCTGGTACCCCGCCTTCAGATGGATGTGCAGGTCCTGAAGGGGGTCGTCGTAATCCATGTCAATGGGCACATCAAAGTATACGCCCCCCACGGCGTTCACCAGGTCTTTAAAGGCATTCAGCTCGATTTTCACATAGAAGTCCAGGGGAATCCCCAAAAGGGTAGACACCTCCCGGCGCACCTGCTCCACGCCGCCGGCGCCGTAAGCGGCGTTGATCTTTTTCACCGTGCGGTCCACGTCCACCAGGGTGTCCCGGGGGATGGACACCAGCCCCACCTTCTGGTTGGGCACGTCGTAGGTGGCCACCATAATGGTGTCGGCGTTGCCGTTTCCGTCGTCCACCCCCATGATAAGGCAGGTGTACACCTTATCCCGGCGCTCCATCTCCAGCACGGCGCCGGCGCCGCTCTGCTCCGGGGCGCCTGTAAGCTGGGGGCTGGGGTCCACCGGGATCTGGACCTGCTGCTCCACCTGGGGCTCCCGGAACAAAAACTGCTTCAGGCAGAATACCACCACCACCGCGGCAGATACCACCACCAGCAGGACATACAGCATGTGCAGCAGCCGCTGCAAAGGGGTGCGTTTGGCCTTCTTCCGGGCGGGCTTGTTCCGGGCGGGCCGGGGAGCCCGGCCGGCCTCAGGAAGGCGGCGGGCGCGATTCATTGCTGTGGCCAATCTGATTTCCTCCATTATTTGGTCCGGCCGGGGCACAACGTCCCGGCGGCGCCTGCATTTTATTCCATTGCTATCGCTGCCGGTCCCGCCGCCCCGGGTCCCCTGCCCCCTGTGCAGGCAGAACGGGACGGCGCCTCTTACTATTATGTCAACTTTTTGTATTATACAGAATCTCCCCGGCCTGTACAAGTCCTTTTTACCTCCCGCACCTCTTTTTTCCCGGTTCTTCGCCAGCTTGACAAAAAAGGGCGGGCACATTACAATATTTCTGTTGCAAATAAGACAATCTATTGAAAAGGAGGTCCTGCCCTTGGAGCTGACGGCACAGCTCTCCCAGCACCCCCTCTTTCAGGGGGTCCCGGACCCCTGGCTGGAGCGGGCCGCCGCCCGGGGGAGTGTATGCACGTTCCTCCGAGGACAGACGGTGGCGTCCCCCGATGGCCAGTCCCCCGGCCTGGGGGTCATTCTGGAGGGGACCATCCAGGCCCACCGCCCCCTGGCCCCCACCGGGACCCTGGCCCCGCCGGAGGTGCTGGGGCTCCAGTTTCTCCTCACCCCCCGGCAGGCGCTGTGGGGCAGTCTGGCGGCCCTGGAGGACGCCAGGGTGGCCTTTCTCCCCCGGGACACGGTGCTGGAACTGCTGGAGGGGTGCGGCCCCTTCGCGGTAAACTATGTGCGCTGTCTCTCCCAGCTGGCCTGCCGGCTCACGGTCCAGCTGGAGACGGTCACTGCCGGCACGGTGGAGCGCCGGCTGGGGCAGTACCTCCTGACCCACGCCAGCGAGGATATGACCGTCACCACCTCCGCCACCGCCCTGGCCCAGAGCCTGAGCATCAGCCGGGCCAGCCTCTACCGGGCCTTCGACATCCTGGAGCGGGAGGGGGCCATCCGCCGGGAGCGCAAGCGCATCCGGGTGCTGGACCCCCAGAAGCTCCCCCGCTGATCTATCCGCCCCCATGGTATGGGCCCAGCGGCCCATCAAGAATGTGAAAGTGAGGTCATCTGTCATGAAACTTCGCCGTCTCTCCGCCGCCCTGCTGGCGGCCTGCCTGGCCCTCTCCCTGGCCGCCTGCGGCCCGGACAGCCAGGAGATCCCCTCCCCCTCCCCGTCCTCCTCCCCCTCCCCCTCTCAGAGCGCGGAGCCCACCCCCAGCGACGTCCCCCGCCAGGAGGTGAACCTGGCGGTGCTGTCCGGCCCCACCGGGGTGGGGGCGGCCAAGCTCCTCTCTGACAGCGAGGCCGGCACCACCATGAACGACTACCACTTCACCGTGGAGGCGGACAACCAGCAGATCGTGGCCCTCCTCTCCTCCGGCGAGGCGGACATCGCCGCCATGGCCACCAACATGGCCGCCAACTACTACTGGAAGAGCGAGGGCTCCATCCAGGTCATTGCCCTGAACACCTTGGGTGTGCTCTACATCCTGGAGGGGAACGGCGGCGAGAGCATCCAGTCCCTGGAGGACCTGCGGGGCCGCACCCTGTACGCCACCGGCGAGGGAGCCAACCCGGAATATGTGATCAACTACCTGCTGGAGCAAAACGGCCTCACCCCCGGGGAGGACGTGACCATTGAGTGGCTCACCGCCGAGGAGGTATCCGCCAAGATGCTCTCCGGGGACGCGGAGTGCTGCATGCTGCCCGTGCCCGCCGCCACCGCCCTCATGATGCAGAGCGACGGCCAGGTGCGCCAGGCAGTGGACCTGACCGAGCAGTGGGACGCCCTCAACAGCGGCAGCGTCCTCACCATGGGGTGCATGGTGGTGCGCACTCAGTTTGCCCAGGAGCACCCGGAAGCGGTGGCCCAGTTCCTGGAGGAATACGCCCAGTCCATCACCTATGTGTCCGACAACCCGGAGGAGGCGGCGGAGCTGGTGGCCCAGTACGGCATCACCCCCTCCGCCCAGATCGCCGCCCAGGCCATCCCCCAGTGCAACCTGGTGTGCATCACCGGGGAGGACATCCGGGTGAACGTGGAGGGGTACTACTCCGTGCTCTACCAGGCCAACCCCGCCTCCATCGGCGGCTCCCTCCCCGATGACGCCTTCTACTATGCTCCGTAAAGGTTCCCCCGGCCTGGCCCGGCTGCGGGGCGTGTGCCTTGACATCGTGCTGCCCCTGGTGTTCTGGCTGGTGATCTGGCAGCTGGCGGCGGCCTGGGTGGGCAAGTCCTTCCTGCTGCCCGGCCCTGTGGAGACGGTAGGGGCCCTGGTCCGCTGCGCCGGGGAGGACGGCTTCTGGCAGAGCACCCTGGCCACGCTGCTGCGCATCTTCGGCGGCATGGCCGCCGGCACCCTGGCTGGGGTGCTGCTGGCCCTGGCCACCACCGCCTCCCCCTGGGCGGACCGGCTCCTCTCCCCCGCCATCCGGGTGGTGCGGGCCACCCCGGTGGCCTCCTTCATCCTGCTGCTTTTGCTGTGGGTCACCCGCACCCTGGTGCCCGGGGTCATCGCCGGGCTGATGGTGCTGCCCGTCATCTGGGCCAACGTGGCCAAGGGCATCGGCCAGACCGATCCCCTGCTGCTGGAGATGGCCCGGGCCTACCGCTTTGGCCGGCGCAAGACCGTGAAGCTCGTCTACATTCCCTCCATCCTGCCCTACTTCTCCAGCGCCGTCAACACCGCCATGGGGCTGGCCTGGAAATCGGGGGTGGCGGCGGAGGTGATCTGCCGGCCTCCCCTGGCCATCGGCAGCCGCCTGCAGGACGCCCGGCTGGAGATGGAGACCCCGGACCTCTTCGCCTGGACCGCCGTGGTCATCGTGCTGAGTCTGGCGCTGGAACACGCCATTGCCGCCGCCCTGCGGCGGGGAGAGAGGAGGCGGAAGGGCCCATGATTTCCATCGAAGATATCTCCGTGTCCTACGGAAACAAGGTGGTGCTGGACCACTTCTCCCTGGAGCTGCCCCACCGGGGCATCACCGCCTTTACCGGCCCCTCGGGGTGCGGCAAGACCACCCTGCTGCGAGTATTGGCGGGACTGGAAAAGCCCAAGACCGGCCGCGTCACCGGCATTGACCCCAAAAAGACCACCATTCTCTTTCAGGAAAACCGCCTGCTGCCCTGGCGCACGGCGGCGGAGAACATCGCCGACGTCCTGCCCCGGGAGCGCCTGGGGGAGGTGCCCTACTGGCTGGCGGTGGCGGAGCTGGACGGGGACCCGGACACCTACCCCGCCGCCCTGTCCGGCGGCATGGCCCGCCGCCTGGCTCTGGCCCGGGCCGCCGCCCTGGGGGGCGACCTGCTGCTGCTGGACGAGCCCTTCACCGGGGTGGATCTGCGCCGCCGGGGCCGCATCCTGGAGAACCTGCGGCAGCTGGACATCCCCATCATTCTGGTGACCCATGAGAAGGACGTGGTGGCCCAGTGCGCCCGGTCCTTTGTGTTCACCGGTCCGCCTCTGCGCTGCTGATTTTCCACCGAGGAGCGTTATGCCTTTGAAACAACTGGAACAACTGCCCATCCCCCTGCTGGAGTGGTACCGGGACAACGCCCGGACCCTCCCCTGGCGCAGCGACCCCACCCCCTACCACGTGTGGCTCTCGGAGATCATGCTCCAGCAGACCCGGGTGGCGGCGGTGCTGGAGTACTACGCCCGCTTTCTCGCCGCCGCTCCCGCCGTGGCGGACCTGGCCGCCCTGCCTGAGGAGAGGCTGATGAAGCTGTGGCAGGGGCTGGGGTACTACACCCGGGCCCGGAACCTGCAGAAGGCCGCCCGGCAGATCATGGAGGACCACGGCGGGGTCTTTCCCAATACCTACGCCGCCATCCGGGCCCTGGCGGGGGTGGGAGACTACACCGCAGGGGCCATCTCCTCCATCGCCTTCGGCCTGCCCACCCCGGCGGTGGACGGCAACGTGCTGCGGGTGGTGGCCAGGATTACCGGGGACCGGGGGGACATTACCCTCCCCGCCACCCGCAAGCAGGTCACCCAGGCTCTCGCCCAGGTGATCCCCACGGCGGCCCCGGGGGACTTCAACCAGGCCATGATGGAGCTGGGGGCCCTGGTGTGCCTGCCCAACGGGGCGCCCCTGTGTGACCGCTGCCCCGCCGCCTCCTTCTGTACCGCCCGGCTTGAAGGGCGCACGGAGGAGCTGCCGGTGAAGGCCAGAAAGAAGGCCCGCCGGGTAGAGGAGCGCACGGTGTACCTCATCACCCGGGAGGGCCGCGTGGCCCTCCGCCGCCGCCCCTCCCGGGGGCTGCTGGCGGGGCTGTGGGAGTACCCCAACCAGCTCACCGGGGAGGGGGACCCCCTGCCCGGCTGGGGCATTTCCCCCGCCGGGGTCACCTACGCCGGGACCGCCCGGCACATCTTCACCCACATCGAGTGGCACATGACCGCCCTGGTGGCGGAGGCGGAGGGGGATGCCCTCCCCGCGGGCTGGGTGTGGGCCGGGGGAAAGGACCTGGCGGAGCGGTACGCCCTGCCCAGCGCCTTCCAGGGGCTGAACCCCATCATCGAACGACTCACAGGAGGCACGTAACATGGCAAAGCTCTATTTCCGCTACGGGGTCATGGGCTCCAGCAAGTCCGCCAACGCCCTGATGGTGCGCTACAATTACGAGGAGCGGGGCCAGCAGGCCCTGATGGTGAAGCCCCAGCTGGACCAGCGGGACGGGGAGCACACCATCGCCTCCCGCATTGGATTAACCTACCCCTGCGTGTACTTTTCCCAGCTCCAGGCCATGGCCCCCGGGGAGATCCAGGCCTACCAGTGCGTCATTGTGGACGAGGCCCAGTTCCTCACCCGGGAGGAGGTGCGCTTCCTCACCGACGTGGTGGATGATCTGGGGGTGCCCGTGATCTGCTACGGCCTGCGGGCCGACTTCCGGGGGAATCTCTTCCCCGGGTCGGAGGCCCTGCTGGCCTGGGCCGATGTGATCGAGGAGGTCAAGACCATCTGCTGGTGCGGTAAAAAGGCCACCTGCAACGCCCGCTTCGACGCCGCCGGACAGGTGGTGAAGGAGGGGGAGCAGGTGGTGCTGGGGGCCAACGACCGCTACACCGCCCTGTGCCGCCGGCACTGGAAGGAGGGCAACCTGGGCCCCGGTTCCCCCGGATGTAATATGTGAAAAAAGGAGGCGGCCATTCCTGGAACCAGGAATGGCCGCCGGTTTTTCTCACTTCGACTCGTCCATGTAGCTGTACAGGGTATATTTGGAGATGCCGAAGAATTTGCAGATCTTGTCGCCGCTCTTGGTGATGAGGAAGGCCCCCGCGTCGTTGAGGAAGCGGATGGCCTGGACCTTGTCCTCCTTGTTCATCAGGGCCACGGGCTTGCCCACCAGGTGGACGCTCTGGTCGATGAGCTCGTCCAGCAGGTCCCCCACGTTGCGGGAGATGCGCTCGGGCTCCTCGTCGCTCTTGGAGGTGTCGGTGAACTGCCGCAGGCTCTCCTCCATGGCCAGCATCATGGTGATGTCGTAATTGATGGCGAAAATACCCACGGGCTTGCCCTGCTCATCCCGGATATAGATGGTGCTGCACTTGAGGGCCTTGCCGTCCTTGGTTTTGGCCAGGTAGCCCAGGTGGTCCTCCATCTGCTCCCCGTCCTTGCTGTTCATGGCCTCCAGGGCCACGTGGGAGGCCCCGTCCCCCACCTTCCGCCCGGTGACATGGCCGTTTTCAATGAGGGCGATGGAGCCCTCGGCGTTGCCCTCGCTCAGGTCGTGGACCACCACCTCGCAGCAGGGGCCGAACTGCTGGGCAATTCCCTTGGCCAGCTGCCGCAGAAAATCCATGTTGGGTGACGTCAGCATTGCTTACACCTTCTTCCTGTCACTGTCCGCCGGAGATGGACTCAGACAGACTGTGGTTTTCATATTTTTAATATTGTATCATAACCATGCAAAATTTCAATCAATTTATTGCTGCAAAAAATTTTTTATACGAACTAAAAAAGTGTTGCAATCCATGGCCATATATGATAAGATACTCTCACAAAGAAAAAATTTCTCTGTCTAATCTGCACAACTGATGACAAGATTGGCTGTAACGAAGTGCCGCGCGCACGGGCTGAATGAACATCCGCAGTCCGGCTGAAGTCTGTGTAGGCGGCTGCAGAACACGTTCATTCTCCGGAATGGACGTTTTTTTGCGCCCGGCCTCCGCCGCAGGGATTTTCCACAGAGAAACAAAAAAACATGTGAATACATAAGGAGGAAGTACCCATGCTGATCGTTGGAAACGGAACCCTGATCACCCGCAGCGCTGCCCTGCCCTATCTGGAAGATGGCGCCGTGGCCGTGGACGGCCAGGTCATCGCCGCCGTGGGCCCCCGCTCTGAGCTCCAGGCCAAGTACCCCGACGCCGAGTTTGTGGACGCCCAGGGCGGCATCATCATGCCCGGCCTCATCAACGCCCACACCCACATCTACTCCGGTCTGGCCCGTGGCCTGTCCATTGAGGGCAACAACCCCACCAACTTCCTGGAGGTGCTGGAGGGCACCTGGTGGAACATTGACCGCCACCTGACCCTGGACGGTACCCGCGCCAGCGCCTACGCCACGGTGCTCGACTGCATCCGGGACGGCGTTACCACCATCTTTGACCACCACGCCTCCTTCTGCGAGATTCCCGGCTCCCTCTTCGCCATCAAGGACGTGTGCCAGGAGCTGGGCATGCGGGCCTGCCTGTGCTACGAGGTCAGCGAGCGGGACGGGGAGCAAAAGTGCGACGAGGCCATCGCCGAGAACGCCGACTTCGCCAAGTGGTGCAAGGAGCAGGACGACGACATGATCCGCGCCATGTTCGGCGGCCACGCCCTGTTCACCATCTCCGACAAGACCTTTGAGAAGATGGTGGCGGCCAACGCCGGCATGACGGGCTACCACATCCATGTGGCCGAGGGCATGAACGACGTGTACGACTCCCTGCGCAACTACGGCTGCCGCCCCATCAACCGCCTGCTGTACAACGGGCTGCTGGGGGACAAGACCATCCTGGGCCACTGCATCCACGTCTCCCCCGCCGAGCTGGACATCATCAAGGAGACGGGCACCATGGTGGTGAACAACCCCGAGTCCAACATGGGCAACGCGGTGGGCTGCTCCCCCGTGCTGCAGATGTTCCAGAAGGGCATCCTGGTGGGCATGGGCACCGACGCCTACACCCACGACATGCTGGAGAGCCTGAAGGTCTTCCTCATCATCCAGCGGCACAACGCCTGCCTGCCCAACGTGGCCTGGTGCGAGGGCACCTCCATGCTCTTTGAGAACAACGCCAAGATCGGCGCCAAGTACTTCAAGAAGCCCCTGGGCGTGCTGGAGCCCGGCGCCGCCGCCGACATCATCGTCATGGACTACAAGCCCTTTACCCCCTTCTCCCACGAGAACATCGACGGCCACATGCTCTTCGGCATGATGGGCAAGAACTGCCGCACCACCATCATCAACGGCAAGGTGCTCTACAAGGACCGCCAGTTCGTGGGCATCGACGAGGACGCCATCAACGCCTGGACCATGGAGCAGTCCAAGAAGCTCTGGGGTGAGCTCAACCACCGCACCTACTGAGCGCCCGCCCCGCCCCTTTCGTGCGCAGCCGCCCCTGGCGGCAGACCCCGGGCATCGGAACACCCGGGGACGCCGGTCCTTTTTCAGGACTTTGCGTAATATAAGGTCGTTAAAAAACGGGAGGTAATCATCATGAGTGACATTATGCGCCCCATCTCCTTCGGGAACCTGATGAACTGGGTCCTGACCGAGTACCAGCAGCAGGGCAGTATCTTCGGCGTGTACAAGCTGCCCCGCCACACCAACGGGCAGGCCCTGCCCATCTTTGAGGAGAAGATCGAGGCCCCCTTCGGTCCCGCCGCCGGCCCCAACACCCAGCTGGCCCAGAACATCGTGGCCGCCTACGCCGGGGGCAGCCGGTTCTTCGAGCTGAAGACCGTGCAGATCATGGACGGCGAGGACCTGTCCAAGTGCGTCAACAAGCCCTGCATCACCGCCGCCGACGAGTGCTACAACTGCGAGTGGTCCACGGAGCTCTATGTCCCCCAGGCCTATGACGAGTATGTGAAGGCCTGGTTCGCCCTGAAGCTCCTGGCCAAGGAGCTGGAGCTGGGGGATCCCGACGGCTTCGTGTTCAACATGTCCGTGGGGTACGATCTGGCGGGCATCCAGTCCCCCAAGATCGACAAGTATATCAACGAGATGATGAACGCCCAGGACACCCCCGTGTGGCAGGCGTGCATGGAGTGGACCCTGGGCAACCTGGACCGCTTCTCCAAGGTGGATGAGGCCTATGTGAAGGCCATCTCCCCGGTGGTGTCCCGGTCCATCACCGAGTCCACCCTCCACGGCTGCCCCCCCGACGAGATCGAGCGCATCGCCACCTACCTCATCACCCAGAAGGGGCTCAACACCTACGTCAAGTGCAACCCCACCCTGCTGGGCTATGAGTTCGCCCGCAAGACCCTGGACGGCCTGGGCTTTGACTACATCGCCTTTGACGACCACCACTTCCTGGAGGACCTGCAGTGGGCCGACGCGGTGCCCATGTTCCACCGCCTCCAGGCCCTGTGCAAGGAGCGGGGGCTGGAGTTCGGCGTGAAGCTGACCAACACCTTCCCCGTGGACGTGAAGGCCGGCGAGCTGCCCAGCGAGGAGATGTACATGTCCGGCCGCTCCCTCTACCCCCTGACCATCTCCCTGGCCAAGCGCATCGCCCAGGAGTTTGACGGCCAGCTGCGCATTTCCTACTCCGGCGGCGCCGACCTGCACTCCATCCGCGCCCTCTTCGACGCGGGCATCTGGCCCATCACCATCGCCACCTACCTCCTGAAGCCCGGCGGCTATCAGCGGCAGGATCAGCTGGCCCAGGTCCTGATGGACTGCGGCAGCGCCCCCTTCGCCGGGGTGAACGTGGCCGCCGTCACCGCCCTGGCGGATGGCGCCCTGGAGGACCCCTACTACCGCAAGCCCATCAAGCCCCTGCCCAACCGGAAGATCGGCCGCACCGTGCCCCTGCTGGACTGCTTCACCGCCCCCTGCCGCAACGGCTGCCCCATTGAGCAGGACATCCCCGCCTACCTCATGGCGGTGAGCCAGGGCAAGTACGCCGAGGCCCTGGAGATCATCACCCGGCGCAACGCCCTGCCCTTCATCACCGGCACCATCTGCCCCCACCACTGCGGGGACAAGTGTATGCGCAACTACTACGAGGAGAGCGTGCGCATCCGGGACTACAAGCTCAAGGCCGCCCAGGAGGGGTGGGACGGCTTCATGGCCGGCCTGACCCCCGCCGCCCCCGTGGAGGGCAAGAAGGTGGCCGTGGTGGGCGGCGGCCCCGCCGGCCTGGCTGCCGCCTTCTTCCTGGCCCGGGCCGGGGTGGACGTCACCGTCTTTGAGCGCAAGGACGCCCTGGGCGGCATCGTGCGCCACGTGATCCCCGAGTTCCGCATCTCCAGCGCCGCCATCGACAAGGACGTGGCCCTGGCCCAGGCCATGGGCGTCAAGTTCCAGCTGGGGGTGGAGGTCACCTCCGCCCAGGCCCTGAAGGACCAGGGGTATACCCACGTCATCTTCGCCACCGGCGCCTGGAAGCCCGGCGCCGCCGGCCTGGAGTACGGCGAGGAGATGAACGTCATTTCCTTCCTGGAGCAGGCCAAGAAGGACCCCGACAGCCTGAAGCTGGGGGCCAACGTGGTGGTCATCGGCGGCGGCAACACCGCCATGGACGCCGCCCGGGCCGCCAAGCGCATCCCCGGGGTGGAGAAGGTCCGCCTGGTGTACCGCCGCACCCGCCGGTACATGCCCGCCGATGAGGAGGAGCTCTCCGAGGCCCTCCACGACGGCGTGGAGTTCATGGAGCTCCTGGCCCCCGTCGGGGTGAAGGACGGCGTGCTCACCTGCTCCGTCATGGAGCTGGGCGCCCCCGACGCCTCCGGCCGCCGCTCCCCCGTGGCCACCGGCAAGACCGTGGAGATCCCCGCCGACACGGTGATCACCGCCGTGGGCGAGAAGGTGGACGGCGACTTCTTCACCGCCAACGGCGTGGAGGTGGACCGGAAGGGCCGCCCCGTGGTGGACGACTCCATGGCCACTGGCCTTGCCAACGTGTATGCCGTGGGCGACGCCCGCCGGGGCCCCGCCACCGTGGTGGAGGCCATTGCCGACGCCACCCGTGCCGCCCAGGCCATTGTGGAGCTGGACTCCGACAAGTTCGTGGGCCAGAACATCTGCCCCGACTACAACAAGCCCTGGAGCAAGAAGGGCGCTGTGTGCGCCGACTGCGACAGCTGCGACGACAGCCGCTGCCTGGGCTGCCCCACCGTGTGCGAGGTGTGCGCCGACGTGTGCCCCAACCGGGCCAATGTGACCATCGCCGTGCCCGGCATGCGCCAGCGGCAGATCATCCACGTGGACGGCATGTGCAACGAGTGCGGCAACTGCGCCACCTTCTGCCCCTATGAGAGCCGGCCCTATCAGAACAAGTTCACCCTGTTCTGGAGCGAGGAGGATTTCCACAACAGCGCCAACGAGGGCTTTCTCCCCCTGGAGGGGGATGTGTGCCTGGTCCGTCTGGACGGCCAGGTGGGGCAGTACGCCACCGACGATGCCGCCTGCGGCCTGCCTGAGGGTATCCGGCAGCTCATCGTGGCGGTGCGCACCTCCTACTCCTACCTGCTGGCGTGATTGCCCTACATTTATAAGGAGGCGCCCGCTCCATGAATGCCAGATCCATTTTCCGCCACTACTCCATGTTCGCCGCGGGCGTCCTGCTGGCCTCCCTGGGCATCGGGTTCATCACCCGGGCCGCCCTGGGAACCTCCCCCATCTCGGGGCTGCCCTTCGTCCTCAGTCTCATCACGCCCCCCTCCATGGGGCTGTACACCTTCCTGTTCAACTGCCTCTTTCTGGTGGGGGAGGTGGTGGTGCGCCGGCGCTTCACCCGGGTGCAGGCTCTGCAGATCCCCTTTACGGTGCTCTTCAGCCTGTGCATTGACGGAGCGCTGAGCATCATCCCCACCCAGCTCAACGGCCCCTACTCCATGCAGGTGCTCTATCTCCTCATCGGGTGCGCCGTGCTGGCCCTGGGGGTCACCCTGGAGGTCTTTGCCCAGGTCATCATGCTCCCGGGAGAGGCCCTGGTGCGGGCCATCTCCGAGACCTGGCACTTCCCCTTCCCCAAGGTCAAGACCGCCTTTGACTGCACCCTCACCGTCATCGCCGCTGTCATCGCCATGTTCGCCTTCCACCGGCTCAACGGCGTGCGGGAGGGCACCCTGGTGGCCGCTTTGCTGGTGGGGTGGATCGTGGGGCTCTACAGCCGGCATCTGGTCTGGCTCAAAGATCTGTGGCTGGGAAAACCGGCCGCCTAGGAGAAAGCGGGATGATCCTTTCTTTTGTGGATCTCCATGCCTGACTATGGCGCAAAATGCCGGCAGACGATACCGTCTGCCGGCATTTTTTCTTTGTGCGCTTATGGGCGCTCCTCCATCTGGGCATACTCCAGATGAGGTGAAATTTTATGAACGACTCTGAACTCTTACAGTATATCCACCAGACGGCGGAGATGGGCAAATCGGGCATCGACGCCGTGTCCAACCAGGTGCGCACCGACTCCCTGCGCCAGGTCCTCCAGGCCCAGTACAGCGAGTACGACCAGCTCTCCACCGCCTCGGGGCAGATGCTGGCCGCCCGGGGGGAGTTCCCCAAGGACGTGAGCCCCGTGGCCAAGATCTCGGCGGAGCTCACCTCGGCGGTGAAGACCATGACCGACGACTCCCCCGCCAAGATCGCCGAGATGATGATCCAGGGCAACACCATGGGCATCACCAAGAGCCTGCGCTCCCTCCACTCCTACCAGGGCACGGACCACAAGGTCCGCCGCCTGGCGGAGAAGCTGCTGAGCACCGAGCAGGCCAACGTGGAGCAGATGAAGCAGTTCCTCTGACCACGCCCTATCGGGACCTCTCCGGCTGCGCCGGAGGGGTCCCGCTCATTTTCCCCGGTCCGCCGGGGGCCGCCGCCGGTGCTCCACCGGGCCCCACTCCGGCAGGGGCAGGCGCTGCATGGCCCCGAACACATAGTCCTTGAGCTTAGGGTACTGCCCCGAGAGGGAGGCAATGAGCTCCTTCACCTCCTGGCGGCGGGTATTGCCGTTGGCCGGGCAGGGATTGTGGACCACCGGCAGGTTGTTGCGGGCGGCGGCGTTGCGCACCAGTCCCTCCCCGCAGTAGAGCAGGGGGCGGATCTGGGTGACCCCCGTGCGGTCCAGGTAGGTCACCGGCTGGAAGCAGGACAGCCGCCCCTCGTAGAAGAGGGAGAGGAAAAAGGTCTCCACCGCGTCGTCATAGTGGTGCCCCAGGGCGATCTTGTTGAGTCCCCGCTCCGCCATGGCGTCGTGGAGAACCCCCCGGCGCATCTTGGCGCACATGGCGCAGGGATTTTTCTCCTGCCGCAGGTCGAAGATGATGTGGGCGATGTCGGTTTTAAGCTCGGTGTAGGGCACCCCCAGCTCCTCACACAGCCGCCCCACCGGGGCAAAGTCCATGCCGCCCCCCATGTTCACCGTCAGGGCCTCCAGGTGGAAGGGCAGGGGGTAAAATTCCCGCAGCCTGGCCAGGGCCAGCAGCAGTGTCAGGGAGTCCTTTCCCCCGGACACCCCCACGGCGATGCGGTCCCCGGCGTGGATCATGTCGTAGTCCTCCACGCACCGGCGCACCCGGGAGAGGATCTGTTTCATGTCTCTCACCTCATAAAAAGAAAAATTGAAATGGAGTATATAGCAGCATTTCGCAGCATATTCCCGAAAACAGCAGCATTGCGGGCTATAAATAAAAAATCAGGAAAAACAGCGTTGACACCTGAAAACCCCTGTATTATAATACAACATGCTCCGGCTTGTAAAGCGGAGCTCTCATTGTGTTTGAAGCAGTTTTATCACATAAAAGAAAGTATTGGAGGTCACACCATGTCCAGCACCACGTTTATGGCCAACCAGGGCAACATCGTGCGCAAGTGGTATATTCTTGACGCCGCCGGCAAGCCCCTGGGCAAGACCGCCGCTGCCGCCGCCGTTCTGCTGCGGGGCAAGCACAAGCCCGAGTACACCCCCCACGCCGACTGCGGCGACTTCGTCATCGTCATCAACGCCGAGAAGGCTGTCCTCACCGGCAAGAAGGGCGAGCAGAAGTTCTACCGCACCCACTCCGGCTATGTGGGCGGCCTGCACGAGACCAAGTACCGCATCCTGATGAAGGAGAAGCCCGAGCTGGCCATGCGCGTGGCCGTCCGCGGCATGATGCCCCGCAACATCGTCACCAAGGACTCCCTGACCCGGCTGAAGATCTATCGTGGCGCCGACCACAAGCACGCCGCTCAGAAGCCCGAAGTGTGGACCGCGGAATAAGGAGGTAACGGAACATGTATCAGAGCAAGAAGCCTTATCATTATGGTACCGGCCGCCGGAAGTCCTCCGTGGCCCGTGTCCATCTCTTCCCCAACGGCACCGGCGCCATCACCATCAACGGCCGTGACATCGACGACTACTTCGGCCTGGAGACCCTGAAGCTCATCACCCGCCAGCCCCTGGCGGCCACCGAGACCATGGGCAAGGTGGACGTGGTGGCCACCGTGTCCGGCGGCGGCGTCACCGGCCAGGCCGGCGCCCTGCGCCACGGCATTGCCCGGGCCCTGCTGGAGATGAACCCCGAGTACCGCCCCGTGCTGAAGGCCGGCGGTCTCCTCACCCGCGACCCCCGCATGAAGGAGCGCAAGAAGTACGGCCTCAAGGCTGCTCGTCGCGCTCCGCAGTTCAGCAAGCGCTGATTTCAGTTCAAAACAGCTCAAAAACCCCGAAACCATGCGGTTTTCGGGGTTTTTCCTTTTCAGATTGTTTGGCCTGTTTTGGCATGGTCTGACCTGTTTTGAACCAATTTTTATGGGTTAAATAAAGGACAACCACCCCTAAAATGAGGGCTAATGGGTTAAATTATAGGACAACTTTTTTGCCCCTGCACCCTCCCATGAGGTCATTTTTGCATTTTTGCCCCTCCGAATTTTTATGCAAAATCGGTTTGGCAGAGTTTGACCAAATCTGAACAAATGAATATGATTTTATTGCGAAAGCGTTCAGCGTTCCAGCTGGGCGCTTTTTGCATTTCCGGGGACCGACGTTCCGGGATCAGAAAAAGCCGTCACTCTTTTTTTCAAGAAAGTAGTGGCGGCTTTTTCTATTTCCAGAACCAAACACGACAAACAGAAACGA
>CASFCS010000035.1 GCA_949293245.1 uncultured bacterium
CGGCGGGCGGGGGCGATGCCGTCCAGGTTGAAGCGGCCCAGGGTCTTGTTGTACTGGGCCATCTCACGCTCGCCCTGGAGGACGTGGACCTCCACGCTGGTCTGGTTGTCGGCGGCGGTGGTGAAGGTCTGGCTCTTCTTCACGGGGATGGTGGTGTTGCGCTCGATGAGCTTGGTCATCACGCCGCCCATGGTCTCAATGCCCAGGGACAGGGGGGTGACGTCCAGCAGCAGCAGGTCCTTCACGTCGCCGGTGAACACACCGCCCTGGAGGGCGGCGCCCAGGGCCACGCACTCGTCGGGGTTGATGCCTTTGAAGCCCTCCTTGCCGGTGAGCTTCTTCACCATCTCCTGAACGGCGGGGATCCGGCTGGAGCCGCCCACCATCAGGACCTTGGTGATGTCATTGCCGGTGAGGCCCGCGTCGCTCATGGCCTGCTTCACGGGGCCGCTGGTGGCCTCCACCAGGTGGTGGGTGAGCTCGTTGAACTTGGCCCGGGTGAGGGTCAGGTCCAGGTGCTTGGGGCCGGTGGCGTCGGCGGTGATATAGGGCAGGTTGATGGAGCTGGAGGTGACGCCGGACAGCTCGATCTTGGCCTTCTCGGCGGCCTCCTTCAGGCGCTGCATGGCCACCTTGTCGCCGGTGAGGTCGATGCCCTCGGCCTTTTTGAACTCGGCGGCCATCCAGTCCATGATGGCCTTGTCGAAGTCGTCGCCGCCCAGGCGGTTGTTGCCGGCGGTGGCCAGCACCTCGATGACGCCCTCGTCAATGTCCAGGATGGACACGTCGAAGGTGCCGCCGCCCAGGTCATACACCATGACCTTCTGGGCGCTGCCCTCCTTGTCCACGCCGTAGGCCAGGGCCGCGGCGGTGGGCTCGTTGATGATACGCTTGACCTCCAGACCGGCGATCTTGCCGGCGTCCTTGGTGGCCTGGCGCTGGGCGTCGGTGAAGTAGGCGGGCACGGTGATGACCGCCTCGGTGACGCTCTGGCCCAGGTAGGCCTCGGCGTCGGCCTTCAGCTTCTGGAGCACCATGGCGGAGATCTCCTGGGGGGTGTAGGCCTTGCCGTCAATGTTCACCTTGTAGTTGGAGCCCATCTCCCGCTTGATGGAGGAGATGGTGCGGTCGGGGTTGGTGATGGCCTGGCGCTTGGCCACCTGGCCCACCATACGCTCCCCGTCCTTGGAGAAGGCCACCACAGAGGGGGTGGTCCGGTTGCCTTCGGCGTTGGGGATGACGACGGCCTCGCCGCCCTCCATCACCGCCACGCAGCTATTGGTCGTACCGAGGTCGATACCGATAATCTTAGACATAATGAATTCCTCCAATATATTGTGATGTTATTATTTACTGAACAGAAAATAGTTAGGAGTTAGGAATGAGGAATGAGGAATTTCGGTGTTCCGCCTGGGGCGAAACAATGGTTTGGATCCATCCGGCGAAGCCGGATTCCACAATTCCTAACTTCTAATTCCTAATTTCTAATTAGTTCGCCACCTTGACCATGGCGAAGCGGATGACCTTCTCGCCCAGGGTGAAGCCGGTCTGGAAGACCTCCACCACCGTATTCTCCCCGGCGCTCTCGTCCTCCACATGCATCACGGCGTTGTGGCGGTTGGGATCGAAGATCTCACCCAGGGCGGGGATCTGTTCGATGCCCAGGGCGGTGAGGGTGTCCTGAAGGCCCTTCATGGTCATCTCCACACCCTTTTTATAGGCCTCGTCCGCAGTTTCCTGCTTCATGGCCCGCTCCAGATTGTCGTACACACCCAGGAAGGCCCCGGCGGTGTCCGCCTTGGCGTCGGCCCAGATGGCCTCTTTTTCCTTCATGGTACGCTTCCGGTAATTATCGTATTCCGCAGCCAGGCGGAGGTACTGCTCCTCCTTGTCCGCCAGGGCCTTCCGGGCCGCCTCCAGCTCGGTCTGGAGGGGGTTGGCCGCCTCCTGTGTTTCGGGGGCCTGAGTGGTGTCCTGGGTGTCCTGGACGGGGGTCTCGGCCTCGGGCTGGACCTCCTGCTTGTTCTCAGTGGCCATGTGGGGTCATTCCTCCTTTTTGGGATCCGCCGGCGGCAGCTCCTCCCGGCCGAAGAGGCGGGAGAGGCCGTCGGCGAAGTAAGACAGTCTCGCTGTAATCTTGGCGTAGTCCATCCGGGTGGGGCCCACCACGCCGATGATGCCCCGCATGTTGTCCCCGATGTCGTAGCTGGCCAGCACCACGCTGGTGTCCCGCAGCTCCTCGGCCACGTTCTCCGGGCCGATGAGAATCTGGGTCTTCCCGTCCTGGGGGATGGGAAGACGGGCGGTGTCCAGCTCGTCGGACAGGTACTCCATCAAAGGCTGGGCCCGGTTCAGGTCCCGGTACTCGGGGTGGGCCAGCAGATTGGCCACCCCGGCGGTGTGAACCGACTGGTTTTCCAGCTCCTCCAGCACCTCCATGGCGAAGGACACCACCAGGGAAATGAGGCCGTAGGCCTCGCCGGCGGCGTGGGAGGTGACCCGCATGAGCTCCGGGGTGATCTCACTGAGGGTGAGGCCCACGAAAGTGGAGTTGAGCAGGGTGTTGAGCAGCTGCAGCTGGGGCTCGGTCATCTCTGAGGGGAGCCGCACCAGCTTGTTGCGCACCACGTTGTTGTCCGTCATGACCACCACAATGAAGGCGTTGCTCTCCACCATCAGCAGGTCAAACCGGCGGATGGTAATGCGCTTGGCCCCGGTGGCCAGGGCGAAGGTGGGATACTGGGTGATCCGGGAGACCACCCGCCCCGCCTGGTCAATGATCTTGTCCAGCTCCGCCATTTTCAGGTGGAGGGCCTCGTTGATGCGCTCAGTCTCCTGAATGGAGAGCTTGTGGGCCTCCATCAGCTCGTTGACGTACAGGCGGTACCCCTTGGGGGAGGGGATGCGCCCGGCTGAGGTGTGGGGCTGCTCCAGCAGTCCCATCTCCGTCAGGTCCGCCATCTCGTTGCGGATGGTGGCGGAGGAGACCTTCAGCCCCGCCAGCTCCATGATGGCCTTGGAGCCCACCGGTTCCGCTGTCTGGATGTAGTTTTCCACCACAGCACGGAGAATTTTCTTTTTCCGTTCAGACAGCTCCATCGGTCTCACTCCTTTAGCACTCTTACTCCCTGAGTGCTAAAGATACTGTACCACCGCTGCCCAAACTTGTCAAGGGTCAGAGTTGTAAATTAAATATGAATGGAAAAAGTCCGCTGTGCTCTGGCGCACAGCGGACTTTATTGCTAATTTTTTGCACCCTGCCCGGCTGTCAGAACTCCAGCACGTCCCCGGTGTGGAGGGGCCGGATGTGGAGGGGCCGGGTACGGGTGAGGAGCTCCAGGGCGGGGGTACCGGTGCAGTGGCCTGTGTACACCTGGGCCACCCCCAGCTCCTCCACCAGGGTGCGGCCCACCTCCTCCACCTCCTTGGGGGACTTGCCCAGGGTGGCGGTACCTCCGGGGCCCATCAGGTGAAAGCCCCCCACCACCGCCCGCACCGGGGCGTCAAAGCGCTTTTTCACCTGGGATACGATGGCGCACACCCCGGCATGGCAGCAGGAGTTCATCACCACCAGCCCCCCGTCGGTCTCCGCCACCAGGGAGAGCTCGTGGTCCAGGTCGTCGGGCACCGCCCACAGCCCCGGGGCGATCTCCGTGGGGGTGTCCCGGAAGCGGAAGCGGTGGCCGTACTCCTCCCACAAAGCGGGGTCCGCCCCGATGTACCGCCCCCGGGAGTAGTGGGGCCGGGGGGCGGCGGAGCGGGCCACCACCGGGGCGTGGTCATTCTCCCGGAAGAAGGCCCAGAAGCCGTTGGCGTGGTCGTAGTGGCCGTGGGAGAGGGCGGCAGCGTCCACCCGGTCCAGGTCCACCCCCAGGGTACGGGCATTGTCCGCAAAGCGGCCGGTGGTGCCCGCGTCCAGCAGGCAGCAGGACTCCTCCCGCTCCACCAGCAGGGACAGCCCGTGCTCACTGACCAGGTGGTCCGGCCCGCTGTTCTCCATCAAAACTCTCACGCGCATGTTGCACTCTCCTCACTCCGGGTAATGTCCCGGATCCATCTGCCCGAGCGCAGCCGCCCGATGCCAAAGCCGCACTTGACGATCTGCTCCAGGGACATGGCCAGATAGACAAATAAAATGTCCAGTTTCAGCACCCAGCCGCACAGGAAGGCCGCCGGAATGGCCACCCCCCACAGAGCGGACAGGTCGATGAGGGTGGCCGCCCGCACGTCGCCGCCCCCCCGGAGGACCCCCACGATGTTCACCGTGTTGAAGTCCCGCAGGGGCATCACCACCGCCAGCACCGTCATCATCATGGCCGCCACCCGGCTGGCCCCCTCCGACAGGTGGAACAGGGGGAACACCCACACCGGCGCGGCCACCTTGGTAAACAGCAGCAGCAGCCCTCCCAGGATGATCCCGCCGCAGATGGACAGGGTGTCCAGGGTGAGCCCCACCTGATAGACGCTCTCCGACCGGCCCGCGCCGATCTCCCGGCCGATGAGGATGGCTGCGGTGGAGGCCAGGCCGAAGGCCACCACCATGCAGATCTTCTCCACATTGCCCGCGATGGTATAGGCCGCCAGGATCTCCTGGCTGCCCTGCATGTGGCCCATGATGGTGGGAAACACGGAGGTACCCAGACCCCACATAGTCTCGTTGCACACCACCGGGCCGCCGTAGCGCACAAAGCGCCACATCATCTCCCGCCCGGGGGCCAGCAGGCACCGGGGCCGCATGGAGAAGCGCTTGTTCACGGCGATGTGGGCCCCCACAATGACCACCTCCACCACCCGGGAGATGAGGGTGGCTGTGGCCGCCCCCGCCACCCCCATTTTTGGGGCCCCCAGGTTGCCGAAGATGAGCACCCAGTTGAGAAAGGTGTTGCAGCTCATGGAGGCCACCAGGACATACATGCCCAGCTTGGGGTTCTCCATGGCCCGGTAGGCCGCGATGTACACCATGGTCAGGCCGTTGACAAAGTAGGAAAAGCCCGCGATGGAGCCGTACTCCACCGCCAGCTCCACAATGGCCATGTCGTCCCCGAAGAGGGAGAGGAACTCCCTTGGGAAGATACACAGCACCAGGGCCACCGCCAGGGACACCAGCCCCGCCAGCCAGAAGGCCACCCCCATCACCCGGTTGATGGACTCCTCATCCCGGCGGCCCCAGTACTGGCTGATGAGCACCGTGGCCCCGCTCTGGACGCCGAAAACAAACAGCTGCACCACGAACAGTGGGATATTGGCCAGGGTCACCGCCGCCATGGGCAGCTCCCCCAGCATCCCCACCATAAAGGTGTCCGCCATGCCCAGGGTACTGGTGATGAGGTTTTGCAGCACGATGGGGGCCGCCAGGGCGGCCACCCCCCGGTAGAAGCCGGCGCCTCGTTTCATATAGCCAAACACAGTCGTCAAACTCCTTTTCATCCGGCCGCAGGGCGGCGGTTATGGATCAGGACAGGGTGGTAAACAGGCTGCCTGCCGCCTGGGTGAGGGCGGACACCAGGGCGTCCACATCCTCCCGGGTGCTGTCCGGGGAGAAGGAGATGCGCAGCGCCCCGTCCAGCCAGGCCTTGGGCAGGCCCAGGGCGGCGTAGACGTGGCTGGGCTTCCCCTTGTGACAGGCCGAGCCCGAGGAGACGCACACCCCCTGGTCCCCCAGCACCCGCACCACCACCTCGCTCTTGTACCCCGGCAGGGTGACGGCGCAGATATGGGGGGCCTCCCCGTGGGAGATCACCTTCAGCTGGGGCAGGGCCTTCCCGAGCTCCTCCAGAGCGTACTCTTTCAGGGCGGACATGCACTTCCAGTCCTCCGCCCCCCGGCTCAGGCGGCAGGCCTCCGCCAGGCCGGCGATCTGGGCGGTGGCCTCGGTCCCCGCCCGCAGGCCCCCCTCCTGGCCGCCTCCCAGCAGCATGGGGGGGAGCTTCACTCCGCTGCGGACATAGAGGGCCCCCACCCCTTTGGGGCCCCGGAGCTTGTGGCCGCTGACGCTCATCAGGTCCACACCCAGCCCTTTGGCCGTGGCGTCTACCTTTAAAAAGCCCTGGACCGCGTCGGTGTGAAAGAGCACCCTGGGGTCCGCGGCATGGACCGCCCGGGCGGCCTCCCCCACCGGCAGGACAGTTCCCAGCTCGTTGTTCACCAGCATCATGGACACCAGAGCCGTGTCGGGCCGCAGGGCGTTGAGAACCTGCTCCACGGACACATGGCCCGCCCGGTCGGGCTTGAGGCGGGTGACCTCCCACCCCTCCCGCTCCAGGGCGGCGCAAGGCTGGAGGACGGCGGAGTGCTCAATGGCGGTGGTAATGATGTGCTTCCCCTTCCGCTTGTTCAGGGCCGCCCCGCCCCGGATGGCCCAGTTGTCCCCCTCGCTGCCGCAGGAGGTGAATACCACCTCGCCGGGGGTGCAGCCCATAGCCCGGGCCACCGCCGCCCGGTCCTCCTTCAGCCGGGCCCCGGCCCGCCCCCCCAGGGGGTAGCGGGAGGAGGGGTTGCCGAAGTCCCGGGTCATCACGTCCACCATCACCTGGGCCACCTGGGGGTGGACGGGGGTGGTGGCAGCATTGTCCAGATAGTGGAGCATGGCCAGTTCTCCTTTCCCGGCGGACGAGCCGCCGGACAGCGCAGCGCCCGAACGGGAGCACCCGCCCGGACGCTGTTTTTCCTCTTGATCTTCCATCCTCCGACTGTTCTCCCGCCGGAGGAGTGCACGCAATATTGTAATGCCTGCCCCCGCCCTTGTCAAGGCGTTGACAGGCAAACCTCCTCCGTTTTATACTCCTAACAGGACATTTATTCCGATTTTTTCAACAGGAGGCACGGCTTATGGGCAATACATGCTATATCGTGGGGGCAGGCGGGGTCCAGGGCGTGTCCGTGTCCCCCGGGCCGGGAGACCTGGTCATCGCCGCCGACGGGGGCTGGGCACATCTAAAAGAACTGGGCCTCACCGCAGACATCGTGGTGGGGGACTTCGACTCCCTGGGCTATGTGCCCTCCCATCCCAACTGCGTCACCCTGCCCACGGAGAAGGACGACACAGACATGCTTAGCGCCGTGCGCCTGGCCCTGGGCCGGGGGTACCGGCATTTCGTCCTCCTGGGGGGGCTGGGGGGCCGGCTGGACCACACCCTGGCCAACCTGCAGGTCCTCTTCTTCATCGCCCGGCAGGGCGGCCGGGGGGAGCTGTGGGGGGAGGGGCAGCGGTGCACCGCGGTGACCGACGGCACCCTCACCCTCCCCGCCCGGGCGGAGGGCTATGTCTCCGTCTTTGCCCAGGGGGGAGACGCCCGCGGGGTCACCCTGGAGGGGCTGAAGTACACCCTGGAGGGGGCGGACCTCGCCTGCACCTTTCCTATAGGCGTGAGCAACGAGTTCGTGGGGGAGGCCCCCCGGATCACGGTAGAGCGGGGCACCCTGCTGGTGCTGTGGCAGGTGTAAAGCCCTCCAGCACGGACAGCACCGAGGGCGCCGTGGGGAATGTTCCCCCCACCGCCTCCAGGTGGCACCCGGCGATCATGTAGGGCCTGCCCACCAGGGAGAGCATTTCCCGGTCGTTCTCATTGTCCCCGAAGGCCATGACCTCCCCGGGGTCCACCCCCAGGGACGCGCACAGGCCCGCCAGGGCCCGGCCCTTGTCCGCCAGGGTGAAGTCCAGCCACCGCTCCCCCGCCACTGCGGCCCGCAGCTCCCCCCGCCAGGGGTCGGCCATGGCGGCGCTGGCGGCGGCGCCGCCCCGGCAGTAGGCGGAGACCTTCAGCAGCTCCTCCCCGATGTCCTCCAGCCTGTCCACGATGCGCACCCGGTTGCCCACCACGTCCCGCACCAGGTGGACGATGTCCTCCTGCTTGGGCAGGAGGTAGCTGGTGTTCTCCCCGGAGATCATCACCTCGCAGTCGGGCCTCTCCAGGATCATCCGGGCGATATCCCGGGCGGCCTTCTGGGGCATGGGGATGCGGGAGAGGACCCGCTCTCCCCGCCAGGTGACGGCCCCATTTTCACTAAGGTAATAGATCTCTTCCCCCAGGGGGGCAAAAAGGCGGCGCAGGCTGTTGTACTGCCGGCCGCTGGCGGCGCAGAAGGCCACCCCCGCCCCCATCAGGCGGCGGATCTGGAGAAAGACCGCCGGGTCAATGGTGTCCCCCTCCCGGCGGAGCAGGGTCCCGTCCACGTCGCTTGCCACCAGTCTGATCATGGTGCTCTCCTCTCTCCCGGTCCCTGGCCGGGCCATACGGATCTTACCGCCTCCCGGGCGGTTTTGTTCTCTCAGCAGGGCACCATTCTATCCTCCGTCCCGGGGGCTTGTCAACGGCGATACCCACAAAAATGAAAAACGGAGCCCCGGCCCCCACATGGGGGCCGGGGCTCCTGTCCGGTCTGGCGGAATGTTCCGTCCGGTTTTACTTCTCAGTGCTTTCCTTCTTCTTGCCGGTCATGCTCAGGGTCAGGACCGCGCCGCCGGAGATGGCCAGCAGGGCGGAGAGGACCAGCAGGGGTGCGTTGTCGCCGGTCTGGGGCGCGCCATCCAGGGGCACCTCACCGTCGTCGATGTCGATCTCGCCGTCACCGTCGCCGCCGGGGCCGGGATCCAGAGGCACGTCGCCGTCGTCGATGTCAATCTCGCCGTCACCGTCGCCGTCACCCGGACCGGGGTCCAGCGGCACGTCGCCATCGTCGATGTCAATGTCGCCGGCAGTGTACACCAGGGTGACCACCCGGTCCTGGCTCATGTAGCCCGAGAGGGCGTCGCCCTCGGCGTGGCTGTAGGTGTAGCCCTCAATGGCGGGGACCGTCACGGTGTAGGGTACACCGGTGGTGTAGGTGGTGGTGGTGCTGTCCTGAAGGGTGTTGCCCTCGTCATCCACATAGTGGACCGTCAGGGTGTGGGTGGAGGGGCCGGGGGTAATGCCGGTTTCATTGAGCGTGTAGTAGAGAGTGATGACATAAGTAGTATTCACCTGTTCAGTGGTCACCGAATTCCCGTCTACCAGGGTCACATCCTCCTGAAGGATGCCAGCCACAGCCAGTGTGCCTTTGTCGTAGCTGTAGGTCTTGCCGTCATACTGGGCATAATTGGCGGTTGCCAGATTGAAGGTAAGCTCATTGTCTCCCTTCACTACCCGGCCATTCTCCACAGTGCCGGTTACGGTATTCACCACGGGTGTGCCGCCATTGTAGGTGTACGTGTAGACTATATCTACCTGATAACCGTATTCGTTCGTATTCTTGTAAGTATTGGTAATGTTGAAATCGTTGCTGTCCACATTGGTGGCGTTGGGATAGGTCACTTCGTAGTACGCACCCTTGTTGATAACTACACCGGCGACCTCTCCCTGCTCCTTCACAGTGTAGAGGATGCGGCTGCCATCGCCATTTTCACCCAGATTGTACTTAGGCAGGTCGGTGAAGGAATAGCTCCATTCATCAGAGGCTTCGGACTGAGGCAGAGCCACGCTGTCCACCGGCTCGGTCTGGTTGCTGGCGTAAAGCTCCACAGTGATACCATTCACCGTCCGGTTGTCATTGTTCCAAATCTTCTTGCCATTGATATCAATGGTATCCTGACGGATGGTGTTGGTCACGCTCATGCCGTCCTCCTCGACGGAATACACAGCAATCTCGTCTCCGATCGTGCAGGTCAGAATTTTCGCACCCTCGGAATCAGTGGAGATATTTGCGCCCACCTCTCCCACGTAGTAGGTGTAAAGCTGCTGGGCATTGTCGTACTTAGGCTGGCTGCCGAAATCACAGATCCACTGGCCGTTGTCCTCGGCGGGCTTCGCCACGGTGACAGGCTCGCCCACTGGCACACCGGCGCCGCCATTAACAGAACGGTAGAGCTGGAGCTGGATGCTGTCGGGCCGCAGATCAGCGGGACCAACCCAGGTTTTGGTAGCAGTAACGGGGATCTGAGTCTCATACTCCTTGTGGATGTTATAGATAGTGCGGCCGTCGCTGCCCAGGCTGGAGGTATAGCCCTCAGGAGCCACTTCCTTCACCGTGTAGTCGAACTGGTGGCCGTCGGTCTCGGAGTACTGGGGCAGGTCAGTAAAGCTGTAGTGCCACACGCCGGTGCCCTCGGTGTCGCTCGCCGCGGTAACGGTAGCGGTCCGATAGGGCTCGGTGCCATTGTCCTGATACAGGTTCACGGTGATACTCTCCGGCAGCGTGGTACCGGTGGGAACCACCCAGTGCTTGTCGCCGGAGACGGAGGTGGTACCGGCGTTGAAGGTGTTGGTGATGGTGAAACCATTCACCTCAGTAGTATAGCGGGCGGCGTTGGCGTGGTTGGCGTCCATGGTCTCTTCCACGTAGTAGTTCCACTCAGCACCGGTGGTCAGGTCGTACTTGTCCAGATTGGTGAAGGTGTACTGGCCATTGGCGTCCAGATCAGCGTCGGTAACGGAACGCTGGAAGCTGTTGTCACCGGTGCGCTTCAGGGTGATGGTGATGCCAGGCCGGTTGGCGCCCGCGGCGGGACCGCCCTCCCACTCTTTGGTGACGGTAACGGAGTGGGTGCTGTCCTGGGTGATGGTGTTGGTGAAGGTGAAGCCGCTCTCCATGTCGCCGGTGGCTGTAGCAGCCATGCCATTGTTGTAGCCGGTCACGGCGGACTCCACAGCGGTGTACCGGATGACATCGCCGTCATCGTACTTGGGCACGGTGAAGGTGTAGCTGTTGTGCACCACACCCTCGCTGTCGGTGTAGGGCAGGGTCACCGTGTAGCTGGTGGGCTCCCCGTCGGCATAGAGGGTGATGGTGGTATTGGCGGTCCGGGTGGCGTCGGTGTAGGGGTCCTTCCAGACCTTGTTCACCGTGACCGAGGTCTCGCCGCCGTTAAGGGTGTTGGTGAGGGTCAGATTTCCATCCTGATTGCAGATAGTGCCACAGGTCTTGATGGCATAGGTAGCGCCGTTCTGGCCGCTGATGCTGCCGTTGGCAGCGCCGGCCTCCCGCACCTCATAGGTGTAGAGATACCCATCCTCATCCCGGGCGGGGACGGAGACGGCCTCGCTGGTCAGGTTCACACCGTCCCAGCTATAGCCAATAATCGTGGTCCCATCCTCCGGGTCGTAGACCGGCTCGGCGTCAAAGGTAACCTCCGCACCCTCCACCTTTTTGGCCGCATTGCCGTTGGAGGAGCGCCACAGCTCAAGAGTCACACTGTTGGGCCGGGTGCCGTCAGCGTTGTTATTGTCGTCCCAGGCCTTAGTCAGGGTGATGCTGATGTTGCCGGAGTCCACGGTGTTGGTCAGCTGGTAGTCGTTTCCGGCGGTACCGGAGGTGGTGTTGATGTAGCCGCCCACGCTGTCGGTGACGGTGTAGGTGATGGCCGCGCCGGTGCCGGTATAGCTCACCGCACCAGTGTCGCCCACGTGCTTGACGATGTCGTACTTGGGCAGGTTGGTGAAGCTGTAAGTGCTGTTTTCGGTCAGATCGGTGGTGTAGGTGTAGCCCGCCACGCTGCCGGTGGCAGTAACTTCCACGGAAGTCAGATCCGTGGGCCGGGAGCCGGTGGCGTTGCCGCCGTCCACCCAGCTTTTGGTGCCGTTAATGGACTCATAGCCCTGCTTCACCGCGTTGGTAACGCCCAGGTTGTCGCCGCTACCGGTGTACAGGGGACTCTCGAAGAGGTTGGCGTCAACGCCGGTGACAGTCTCCTCAATGGAGTATTTGATGACAGCGCCGTTGCTGTAGCGATCCACATCCTCAAAGGTGTAAGTCCACTTTCCTTCGTAGGGCAGGATGATGGAATGGTTGGTGGGCTCCCCGTCTGCATAGAGGGTGATGGTGACATTCGCATTGGTATACAGGCTCTCGGGGGCCAGCCAGGTCTTGGTGACGGTGATGTCCCGGGTGCCATCCAGAGCGTTTGTGACAGTGAGGCCGTTGCTGTCAGTGCCGTAGGTAGGGGCCTTGTAACCGCTCACCTGGGTCTCCGTCAGGGTGTAGGTAATTGCGTCGCCGGTCTTCACATCGACGGTGGGGATATCATTAAAGGTAGCTTTCCAGTTAGAATCGCTCCGAGTACCGGAAATGGTCTTGTTGTGGCTCTTCCCATCGCTGCCGGTCAGAGTGATGGAGACACTGCTGGGCCGGCCGGCGGTATAGGCGCTGTCCTGCCAGATCTTGGTCACAGTGACGCCGTTCTTGGGGTCCAGCTGGTTGGTAACCACCATGTCGTCGTTGTTGCTGCGGCTGCTGTTGAACACCACGTTGCCGTCGCTGTTCTTCACGGTGGTGACACCGTAGGCCACCTCCACGGTGTAGATCCCGGCGGTGGAGGCCACGTAGTCGTTGCTGGGGGCCTTGGTCTCGGTCATGGTGTAGGTGTGACCGGAGGGGATGCCGGAGAAGGAGTAGCTCTTCCCGGTATTGGCGCTGGTGCGGTCCGCAATGGTCTGGCCGCAACCGCAGTCCGCTTTGTGGGACAGGGTGAACTCCGCGCCGCTCAGGCCCAGTTCCTCATTGTGGTAGGCCACCTTGTCAAAAGAGAAGCCGCCTAAATAACCTTTGACTACAGGTACTACGAATTTAGCCTCTTTCAACTCCGCGTCATCCGGAATCTTACCATTCTCATCGGACAAGACATACTTCAAGATGGTATTCCCATTGGTGGGATACAGCTCTGTTGCACTAAAATCAGAAGAAGTGGTATCCAGTTTCACCCGATAGGTCAATTCAAACTCATAGGCCGTCACTTTGGTGGTCTTATTCCCATCGGTAACGGTAGTAGTTGTTTCCTTGGGAATATCTTTCTTTACATTCCACAGGATCGTTCCTGTCTCAGAATCGTACGAACGAATAGAATCCCCTTCGTTCTGGTCTGCAAACCCCTCGAAGACAATGTTGTCGCCCATAGGGTCTGTTACAGTCCAGGCCTCAATCTTCAGGTTAATCAGATTCGTAATCGTTCCATAGGCCAGTTCCAACTCATCGGCATCGTCTGCAGGAACGTAACGGTCCACGTCTTTGTTGCCATTGTATCCATTAGGACTCATTACATTGTTGCCATTATCACCCAGCCCGAAGCCGATGGTATAAATGGTCAAATCTTCGTACTGCTGCTTCAGATAGGCAGTCTGAGCCTTAGCTGCAGCAACGGCCGTCGAATCATTGTCGTATCCGGAATAAGTGGGGTAATAATTTCCGGAAGTAACATAATTAAAACCATCATAGAAGCTATAGTTCCCATAATAACGATTCGTTGCGCCATCAGACATGTAGACTACATAGGGCGCATTACTGCTGCCGTTCACCTTAGCCAGCATCTCACCGGCACCCCAAAAGCCAGCTTGACAGTTTGTCGCACCATAATTGTTGCTTTTGTTGTCACTAAAAACTGCCTTACGCAGGCTGACTTCGCTATCCCGACAGCTACTTTGTGCTACATAATTATACTGCGAGAAAGTGGCGATTGCTTGACTTGCATTATTCGTCCAGTCACAGAGAACAGCATGGTTTTTTGTTACCCACGATTCGTTGCTGCCGCCATATACCACAATGGACACACGGTTTTGAGGATTTTCATCCAGAAGCCTGTGAATAAAAGTAGCGGCCGAATCCTTCAAAGCGGACCAGCGGCTCGGGCTGTTCCGTCCAGAAGCCGGGTCATCCATACTGGTGGAGACGTCAAATACCAGCACAACATCCGCACCAGTGACAGTCTCCATCTCTTCCTGCGTCTCCGTGGTTGTCACTCGCAGGGTAATGTCGAAGAGATTTTCTGTTCCGGTTGCGGAAATCTCTTTCTCCACAACCACATTTCCGTTCTCATAGGTTTTTGCAGATGTTTCCAGTTTATCGCCGGTAATCTCTTCCTCATCATTCAGCTCACAGTAGCCTTTAATCTGCTTCTCAGCCTGCTCAGCAGCAGGATCGTCCCCCGCCAGTGCGCTCAGGGGCAACAGCCCCAGGCACAGGGCCGCCACCAGCAGAAGGGCTCCCAGTTTTCTTAAATTCTTTGCCATGATTCATTCTCCTTTTCACTAAAATGGTTTGAGAATGAAATCCTTGGCGGCCGGGCTGGCCTGGCGGTCTCCCGCTTTAGCTCCCTGGCTTTGCGTCCCGCCCTTTCGGTGCGGTTTGCCGTTTCATGATTTCTCGGTTCTTGAATCCTCCTTTTATTAACCTATGATAATTTTATCACAGCAACCCTTACCGAAATTATTACATTTTTATTTTTCTTTCTTTAATTTGTAGTTTATTCTTCCAAAAAACAGTAGGGCTGGAAATTTCCAGCCCTACTGTCTGTATGCCACTATTATGTCTTTGACGCTGTTTTCCTTTATCCCCCCCGGGGCAGGTTTCTGGCCTGGGCGGCAATGTCCCCCTGGGCGGCGCGGTAGGCTGCGGCGCTGCGGGTGAGAAAGTCGGCGTAGTCCCGCATGAGCTGCTCCATCCGCTGGAAATCCCCCCGGTAGCCCGCAATCTGGTAGGTGAAGGCCATATTGTCGCTGCCGTCCCAGGCCCCCCGCATGTCCTCAATGGCCTGGAAAAGCTGGACATAGCTGCTGTGATAGCTGTCCGCGCAGGCCCGCACCTGGGCCGCTGCGCTGTCCAGGCGGCCGGTGTCCGCCACGATGTGTCCTCTTGCCATGGTCGCTCTCTCCTTTTTTCCCTCCGGCCCCGACGGCCGGGTAATCGGTTTCTATATCAGCATCAGGGCCGCGCCCTGGCACAGCTCCAGCTCTCCCGCCGTGCGGCGGGGGTCCAGCAGTTCCCCGTCCCGGCGGCATAGCTGGGAGCTGTCCGCCGGCACAAAGAGACCTCCGGACAGCTCAAAGAGCAGTCCTCCCACTGCCCCCGTCACCTTCCACAGGGGCACGTCCCGGGGGATGCGCACGTCATAGGTCTTTCCCTCCGCCGGGAGGTAGACCGCTACCCGCAGTTCATCCATCCCGCTCCTCCTCTCCTCCCAGCAGCTTCACCAGGCGGGGCCTGCCCCGGCGCACCACATAGCCGAAGCCCGCCTCCACCGGGGCGTACATCCGGGGGGCCAGCTTGCCCACCTTCAGGGCGTACTGCTCCCCGATGCCGTCCCCCGCCCAGATGCCGTCGCCGCCGGTGACGTGGCGGGCGTACCACTTCTCCCCCGCCAGGGCTGCCGTGTCCTTCCCCGTGCCGCACAGGAGGAAGCGGATCTGGTAGTGGGGTTCCGCCCGCTCCAGCAGCGTGACCAGCTCGTCCCGCCTCTCGGGGGTCAGGGCGGCCAGGATCTCCTTCAGGCCGGTGAGCACATAGTACGCCTGGGGGTACTCCGGCGGGGTCTGCCCCCCCTTGAGGGCCAGCTTGTACTGGTTGTTCCGGCGAACCATCTCCTGAAAGAGGGCGTGGACCTCCTCCTCGAAGGACCCCTGGACGCAGGTCCACCCCTCCTCTCCCGGGGGCAGGAGGCACAGGCCGTCCAGGGTGGTGACCGCCCCGCCGGGGATGGCGGCGAGCATCCGGGTCATCCCCAGGGCCGGCCCCGCCAGGGCGTAGGTCCCCTCCCCCAGCAGGAGGGTAACCACCGACCCCCGCAGGTCCAGGGTCCGGGGCTCCAGCTCTTCCGGGTCCATGCCCACGGGGAAAGCGGCACAGCTGGGGGTGAGGCCCAGGCTCTCCCGGTCCACCAGGTCGGGGAGGACAGGCACCGGCGGGGCCTTCTCCCCGCCCTGCCCCTCCAGGGCCTCCACCAGCTCCTGGAGGGACTGCCGGGTCAGGCTGGCCGTCTGAAACTCGTAGGTCCCCTCCTCCCTGAAGATGCCCCGGCCCTTTCCCTTGCCGGGGTACACCCCGTCGGTGCCCCCCAGGAGGGTGATGTAGTCCGCCCGGTCGTGGAGCTCCAGGGCCAGGGTCTGCCGGAAGTTCTGGGCGGCCCGGTAGCGCACCCCGCCGGGGGAGGAAGCGGTGATCAGGAAGTGGATGCCGTACTTGTTCCCGTCCCGCAGCACCGGCAGCAGCTCCTGCTCCAGGGCGTCAAACTGCTCGGTGAAGGCGTCGTACCCCCGGATGACCACCAGGATGCGGGGAGCAGTCCGGCCCCAGGGGGCCTCCTCCCCCGCCCAGTCCGCCAGCTGCCTGCGGCGGCGGGCGGTCTCCCGGTTCAGGCGCTTGACCAGGTTGGCCAGCTTCTCCTCATCCCGGGAGAGGAGCACATCCCCCACCTGGGGAGCCCCCCGGAAGGCGGTGAGGGTCTCCTCCCCCAGGTCTGCAATATAAATGTGGAGGGCCTCCGGGCCGTAGTCCCGGCACAGGGAGAACAGGGCGGTGTGGAGCAGCTTGCCCCTGCCGCTGCCCTGGACGCCGTACACTGCGGCATGGCCCTTCTGAGACAGGGCCAGGACCAGGGGGGCCTGCCGCTGGTGGAGGGGGGCGTCGTACTCCCCCACCAGGGCCTCCAGCTCCCCGGATCGGGGGCGCCAGCGGTACTTCTCCCGCAGCCCCTCCCAAGGGAGCTGAGCCGGGATGGCGGGCAGCCACAGCTGACTGGCCCCCAGCCCCTCCGCCCGGGCCAGGGCGGAGAGACTGCGCACCACCGCCATGGCCTGGGTGATGTCGCTGGGAGCGGCGTCCTGCCGCTCCTCCACTCCCCGCTCCCGCAGCACCCGGCCCAGCCGGTCCAGCACCGCCACGGCGGGCCGCCGCCGGGGCTGGAACCGGTCCGCAGGCACATAGGGGGCGCCGCACCAGGCGGACTGACCCATGGCAAAGGACTCCTGGAAGCCCACCTGGAGGTAGAACCGCCCCGTCTCGGTGAGCTGGGCGGCGTCGGGCCGCTGGATCACGTCCATGCTGTCCCCCCGCTCCTGGACCTTCAGGCACACCCGGAAGCGGCTGTTGCTGCGGATCTGGTCGTCCACCACGCCGGAGGGCCGCTGGGTGGCCAGGATCAGGTGGATACCCAGGCTGCGGCCGATGCGGGCAGCGGACACCAGCTGGTCCATAAACTCCCCCTGCTGCTGCTTGAGCTCGGCAAACTCGTCGGAGATGATAAACAGGTGGGGCATGGGCTCCTCCACCAGCCCCGCCCGGTACATCTGCTGATACTGATAGATGTCCACCGTGCCCCGCTGGTGCCGCTGGCGCACCTGGTGAAAGATGGCCTGGCGGCGGCGCAGCTCGCTCTGAATAGACACCAGGGCCCGCTTCACCGCGGTCCCGTCCAGGTTGGTGATGGTGCCCGCCAGATGGGGCAGGCGCACCCCCCGCTCCTTGTCCTCAAAGGCCCCGGCCAGGCCGCCCCCCTTGTAGTCAATGAGGATGAAGGCCACCTGGTCAGGGGGATAGTTCACCGCCAGGGATAGGATGAGGGTCACCAGAAACTCGCTCTTGCCCGACCCGGTCATACCGGCCACCAGGCCGTGGGGCCCCTGGAACTTCTCGTGGAGGTCCAGCACAAAGGGCTCCCCGTCGGTGCCCACCCCCACCGGGGCCTGGAGGGAGTTCACCGGGTCGCTCTCCTGCCAGCGGCGCAGCACGTTCAGGTGCTCCACCTTGCCCACGCCGTAGAGCTCCAGGAAGGTAATGAGACCGGGCAGCTCAAACCGGCCGGCCTGGGTATCCAGCCGGACGTTGGCCAGAGCCAGGGCCATCTCCTCCGGCTCTCCCTCCCCCCGCTCGGGGGCAAAGGCCACCCTGCCCCCGGCGGAGTGGGACCGGTCCCACAGGTAGGCTTCCCCCTCCAGCAGTTCCACCGCCTGGTGGCACTCCCGGGGCAGCTCCCGGGGCAGGTCCACCAGGCACAGGCAGGAGAAGCCCGCCCGCCGGGGGGCCCGGCGCACCTGGCCCGCCAGGGCGCAGCGGTCCGCCGCCAGACGGCTGGTGGTGACCACCACATAGTGGGGCAGTGGGAGCTCCTCCCCCTCCGGCTCCTCCAGGCGCTGGGCCAGCAGAGCCTCCAGCCGGGCGGAGAGGGCCTTGTACTCTCCGGTGTCGGCAGCCACATAGCGGAAGCCGCCCCCCTCCTCCCACACGTGGGGCAGCCACCGGGCCCAGGCCCAGCGGGGGTACTCCTCCGGGGTGGTGATGAGGACCACCTTCACCTCGTCGCAGCTGTGAAGGGCGCACAGCTGGAGGAGCAGCCCCTCCAGAAAGGCCCGGCTCTCCTCCCCCTGGCCCGCCACACCTACGGTGCCGCTGTCCAGCAGGGAACAGCACACCGGCACCTGCCGCAGCAGCTGGGGCTCCTGGGCCAGGTGGAACAGGTCCTGGTACAGGGGGTCCTCCTCGGCGGCAAAGCCCGCCTCCGGCAGGTCCAGGTCCACCGCCAGGGGCAGGTCCCCCAGCCCCAGGCGCAGGGTCAGAAAGTCCTTATCCTGGGGCTGCCGGTCCCACAGCTCCAGCCCCTGGCCCAGGGCCCGCTCCCGGCAGTCCTGGGGGCTGGGGGCGTTTTCAAAGAGGATGTCCCGCTGCTCCCGGGCCAGGGCATGGAGGGTCTCCCGGACGTGGTCCAGATAGGCGCGGTAGCCCTCCTGCCGCTCCTCCTCCCCCTCCTGCCGGCGGCGGCGCTCCCCCCGCCGGGCCAGAAGGGGCCACAGGGCGGTGCCGCACAGCATGCTCACCGCCATGGCCGCCGTGGATACCCCAGTCAGGGGCTGTGTGTCGCCGGCGGCCAGCCCCGCCACCGCCGACACCCCCATCACCAGGGCGGCCGCCCCCAGGGTAATGGCGGGGCCCAGAATCAGGGCCAGTGGGGTCTCCCGCCCCTTCTCCCCCATGGGCGGGGGGTCCACCCGCAACTTCTCCCGGGTAATCTCCCGGGCAAAGCGGGGGGTGCGGTAAAAAAGCGGGGGACGCGCTCCCCCCCTGGGGCTGTCCGGCGGGACAATGGGGGCGCTCAGGGGCCTGAGCTGCCCTGGGCGGCCCACCGACACCCCCTGCCCGGGGGCGTTCACCGCCAGAAAGCCCTGGCCCAGAATGAGGCGGTAGCCCATGATGTGGATCACGTCCCCGGGCCCGAGCTCCTGGGCGGCAGCCCGGGCGCCGTTGACAAAGGTGCCGTTGCTGCTCTGGGTGTCCTCCACCCGCCACACCCCGCCCCGCCGGCTCAGGCAGGCGTGATGGCCGGAGACATAGCGGCTGTGGAGCACCAAGTCGTTGTCCCCCTGACGGCCGATGGACAGCTGGCAGGGGTCGCTCACCTGGTAGGTGGTACAGCGCTGGCGACCGGGGTCGTAGGGCTCGGCAAAGAGCTTGGCCTCCTCCCCGCCGGCGCTCCACCGCAGGGGGAGCAGCCCGTCCTCCGGCAGGGGAGCTTCGCTTTGCCAGGTGTCCCCCACCAGGGCCTCCACCCCCTCCTCGGTCCGCAGCAGCCAGCGTCCCTCCTGGCCCTCCAGCCCCGCCACCCGGCCCCGGCCGGGCAGTTCCAGAAAATACTGCCCCTCCGCCTGCTCCGGCAGGGTGAGCACCGCCATGTTCTGTTTGGTGATGAGGGTGACGATCATGCAGATACCTCGTTTCCGCGGGGGCCGCCCGCTCCGGCAGACGGGGCCCTCCGGTCCGTTTTCTCCATTATAGCCCCTCTTTCCCCCAGCGCCTAGGGTTTTGTCACAAAGCAGCTATTCCGTGTAAAAAAAATCCTCCGGGCAGGGGCCCGGAGGAAAAAAGAAAGGACATCCGACCGGATGTCCTTTCTTGGTGCGCGAGGCGGGAGTCGAACCCGCACGTCCTTGCGAACACTGGCACCTGAAGCCAGCGAGTCTACCAATTCCACCACTCGCGCGTCTTTTTTGTTGTGCTGTCGTCTTGTTCCTGACGACGGATGTTATAATAACACAACCATCCCCATGTGTCAACAGTTTTTTTCCTGTTGACAAAAAAAAATATTTGGTTTATAATAAGCGAGTCGCTGAGAGATGCGGATGTGCTGGAATTGGTAGACTGGCAAGCTTGAGGTGCTTGTGTCCTATGGGCGTACGGGTTCGACTCCCGTCATCCGCACCAACGTCATCCGCACCAAAAAACGGAGACCCTGCTAAGCAGGGCCTCCGTTTTTGTTTCCTCCTCGGTGTGGGCGGCCGGCGTCCGTGAAAGCCGCTTCCGCCTTCATTTAATGTAGTGGACCCGGTCGGTGTCGTACCGGTCCTGCTGGGGACGGCTCTCCGCCGGGTAGCCGCAGGCGATAAAGGCAAAGGCGCACAGCTCCTCCGGCAGAGAGAGGGCCCTGGCGGCGGCCTCCATCCGCTCCTGAATGGGGGCGATGCCCAGCCACACCGCCCCCAGCCCCAGGCTGTCGGCGGCCAGGAGCAGGTTCTCCGTGGCGGCGGAGCAGTCGATCTGGGCGTACTCCGGCCGGGGGCAGTTGGTCTGGCAGCACACCACGATGCCCAGGGGCGCCTCCCGCAGGCAGCCGGCGTAGGGGCTGCAGTCCGCCAAAGCCCCCAGAGTCCCCCGGTCCGTCACCACATAGAAGGCCCAGGGCTGCTGGTTGCGGGCGGAGGGGGCCGCCATGGCCGCCCGGAGCAGCTGCTCCACCTTCTCCTCCTCCACGGGGCGGCTCTCATACCGCCGGATACTCACACGGTGAAAGATCTCTTTCATAATCGTCACTCCTTTGTCTCAGTAAAAGTCTCAAAAAGCAAAACCGAGCGGGATAACTGGTGTTACGCAGTTACGCCGCTCGTTCCATCACAAAGCTATCATATTTCCGCCCCTGTGTCAAGGCAGGGGGATACCCCTTCCCTTTTGTACCCTGATGGGGTATACTGGAGGCAATACCCCGCTTTGTCCCGCCAGTCCGGGGCGGCGGGCCGGAAAGAAGGTCTCTCCATGTTCTGTGTCAACTGCGGCGCCCCCCTGCCTCCCGACGGCCGGTTCTGTCCCGCCTGCGGGCACAGCGCCCCCCAGGCGCCTGCCTCCGCCTCCCTCTATCAGACCTACGTGCAGAATCTCAGCGCTTACCTCCGGCAGGATCCGTTGTACATCCCGGAGCTCAAGTGCGTTATGTTCCTCACCCAGCGCTTCTCCAAAGCCCTGTGCAACATGCACCAGTACTTCTTCCTGCTGGACGGGGATGAGGTCAACGGCATGTGGGCCCAGCAGTTTTCCCAGGCCTGCACCCACTTCGCCCTGCACAACTACAAGGGAGTGCCCCGGGGGCTGCAAAAGGCCGTGGTGGTCTACCCCGTCATCTGCCAGACCCGGCCCAACCCGGAGGTGATGGCCTTCGTGCAGCAGCCCTCTCCGGACCACTTCGCCGCCTTTGAGTTCCCCATTCTGCTGGACCTCACCGGGCGGCAGCTCACCTTCTGCACCACCACCAAGGTGTGGGGCTTTGCCATGCAAGACGGCATCCGCAAGGCCGCCTGGGAGACCCTTACCATGTCGGGCCCTCAGCAGATCCCGACCCCTCCGCCCAATTCCTATTAAGACGGGCCGAAAAAGAGAAATACAAAACAAAAACAGCCGCACCTTGACGGTACGGCTGTTTTTGGTACGCCCGACTGGATTCGAACCAGCGACCTTCAGAGTCGGAGTCTGACACTCTATCCAGCTGAGCTACGGGCGCATAAGGGACGCCTCGCTTGGCGTTCTTATGCATTATAACAGCCAAACTCCCGTTTGTAAAGGGGGAGTTTTAATTTTTTTCTGCCGGGGCCGGGCAGTACCACCGCAGCACCGCCGTGTCCCCCGTCCGGCGCAGGGCCCAGGCGCTTACACCGGCATCCACCGCGGTGAGGATCAAGGCCGGCGGAAAGAGCCATCCGGGGATGGTCTCCACCACTGCCGCCGTCCAGGGGTGCAGGCCGTATACCAGCACCAGGCCCAGCACGCTCCAGCACAGGGAGAAAGGGGCGCACACCTGACCTTTGTAGTTCAGGGGAAGGGCGGCATAGTCCCAGAAGCGCACCCCCAGCACCCGCTGATAAAATTCTCCCATGACATACTCCGCCGCTGTCGCCGCCGCCACGCTCCACCCGGCCATCAGAAGGGGCCAGGGCCGCAGCACCGCCGCCCCCGCCAGGATGAGCCCCGCCCCCAGCCCGTACACCGGGCACAGAGGGAGCAGCAGGCGGCATTTCCTGTCCCGTTTGGGGTGGCCGCTCCACCGGGCGTAGGCCACTTCCAGAAGAAATCCGGCAAAGCTGTAGATCATCCAATACCAATACCAGCGCTCCACTGTGCCCACACCATTTCCTCCCCTGTGTTTTTTACCAGATAAATCATTTTTTTCGCTGAAAATTTTTCATGACCTAAATAATTTGGGCATTGTTTCACTGTAATATTCGTGGTACAATGTATCGACTAAAAATTCCACTGGGCATAAAGGAGCGTTAGGCGGTATGCGTCATCTGATTGACTTTGGCGATCTCCCCCGGGAGGAGTGGGATGCGCTGTACGCGCGGGCCAGCCAGATCATGGACCGGCCCCAGGATTATATGGACGCCTGTCATGGCCGGGTGTGCTGTTCCCTCTTCTACGAGCCCTCTACCCGCACAAACTTTTCTTTCCAGACCGCCATGCTCCGGCTGGGCGGCAGCGTGTTCGGTTTTGCCGATCCCAAGTCCTCTTCTGTGGCCAAGGGAGAGACCCTGAAAGATACCATTAAAATGGTATCGGGCTACGCCGATGTGGTTGTGATGCGCAACCCCATGGAGGGGGCCGCCAAAGCTGCCTCCCTCTACTCCGACGTGCCCATCATCAACGCCGGCGACGGCGGCCACATGCACCCCACCCAGACCATGGCGGATCTGACCACCATCACCCGCCTCCACGGCAGTGTGGACGGCCTGTCCGTGGGCCTGTGCGGCGACCTGAAAAACGGCCGCACCGTCCACTCCCTCATCAAAGCCATGGCCAAGTTCAAGAATGTGAAGTTCTTCCTCATCGCCCCCCGGGACCTGGCCATCCCCGACTACCTGCGCCAGTTCATGAAGGCCCACGATATGTGGAACGTGGAGGTCACCGGCCTGGAGCCCGTCATTCCCCAGCTGGACGTGCTGTACATGACCCGCATCCAGCGGGAGCGCTTTGTGGACCCCCTGGAGTACGAGCGCAACAAGGGCATTTACATTCTCAGCCGGGCCAAGCTGGAGCGGGCCAAGCCCTCCCTGCTGGTGATGCATCCCCTGCCCCGGGTGGATGAGATCACCATCGACGTGGACGACGACCCCCGGGCAGTGTACTTTGACCAGGCCCGGTACGGTATGTTTGCCCGGATGGCCCTGCTGATGGACCTGGCCAATCAGGAGCGCATCGCCCCCGACGCCGTGGAGATCGGCACCAAGCCCGTGTGCCACAACCCCCGCTGCGTCACCCAGAGCGAGCTCTACCTGCCCCCCCTGGTGAAGAAAAACGGCGACGTGGACTGCTGCGCCTTCTGCGACGCCCCCCTGTAATCCTCCGTCCCGGGCCGCTGCTGCGGCCCGGGACTTTTTTGGAAAATTTAAAAAAATGATTGACAAAGCCACCGCTCCATGGTAAGATAGTCAAGCTGATTGATGTTATCAGTCCCATGCGGGTGTAGTTCAATGGTAGAATCCCAGCCTTCCAAGCTGGTCGCGTGGGTTCGATTCCCATCACCCGCTCCATATGCGCCTGTAGCTCAGGTGGATAGAGCAACTGCCTTCTAAGCAGTGGGTCAGGGGTTCGAGTCCCTTCAGGCGTGCCATTGTCTCAAGTCCCCAGCTTCCGCGCAATACCATATGGTGGGTGTAGCTCAGTTGGTTAGAGCATCGGATTGTGGTTCCGAGGGTCGTGGGTTCGAGTCCCATTACCCACCCCAGATCAGGCGAGGGCCGGAGCGTCCGCTCCGGCCCTTTCCTCTTTCCCGCACCAAGAGACATTGGGGTGTAGCCAAGTGGTAAGGCACGGGACTTTGACTCCCGCATTCGTTGGTTCGAGTCCAACCATCCCAGCCATATGACCCAGTAGCTCAGTTGGTAGAGCAACGCCCTTTTAAGGCGAAGGTCCGGGGTTCGAGTCCCCGCTGGGTCACCATAGTAGTAAAACGGTACAGATGCTGCAGGCCAGAGGCCTGCGGCATCTATACCGTTTTTTGCTTTCCTGCCCCGAAAATTCACGGCTGATTCCATAGATGCCAACCGCCGTTTCCTCCAACCAGTGGGAGTTCCCCCTCTTCTCAGAGTCTGGCAAAATCAAAACCATGCATGTGGCGCTCTTGACCCGGTCCAGTCAGAACGGACAGCGGCAAAATATCCCCTGATGCAGGAAACATGGGACATCCGGAACCTTCCTCTCAAATACTCTGCCTCAGCCCAGCGCCACATCCAGCGTCATCATCAGCGTAAAGCCGACTGCAAAGAAAATGGTTCCCACATTGGAGTGCTTTCCCACTGACATCTCCGGGATCAATTCCTCCACCACTACATAAATCATCGCTCCTGCGGCAAAGCTCAGGGCGTAAGGCAGCACCGGGACTAAAATTCCAGCCAGAAGGATGGTCAGGACGGCACCTAACGGCTCTACCGCACCGGACAGCATCCCATACAGGAAGGAGCGGGGTTTGGAGACCCCCTCCGCCTTCAGAGGCATGGATATGATTGCGCCTTCCGGGAAGTTCTGGATGGCAATTCCCAGCGAGAGGGCCAGCGCCCCCGCCAGGGTGATCCCGCTGTCTCCGTAAAGCCACCCGGCATAGACCACGCCCACCGCCATTCCTTCCGGGATGTTGTGCAGTGCCACAGCTAAGGTCAGCATGGTCGTTTTTCCCAGACTGCTTTTGATCCCCTCGGCCTCGGAGCTGCCGCAGTGCAGATGGGGGATGAGCCGATCCAGCCCCAGCAGGAATAAAATACCCAGCCAGAAACCCGCAACGGCGGGGACAAAGGACCATCGGCCCATGTCCACCGCCTGCTCCATGGCGGGCAGCAATAGGCTCCAGATGGAAGCCGCCACCATGACCCCCGCTGCAAAGCCGGTAAGGGCACGCTGTATCAGCTGACGCAACTTGTTGCCCATAAAAAAGACACAGGCCGCACCCAGCGTTGTCCCTGCAAAGGGGATCAGCAGTCCCTGCCATAGTTCAATCGGCATAATCTTCTCCAATCTAATCGTGACTGTATTCTGCAAAGTCTATCCGGACAATCTGTAGGTGCATGGGTCCGTCGGCCACTTTTGCCAGCAGCCGGTGGACAGGCCCAACCGCCGGATCATGAAGCGATTGATAGCCCAGCATATAGCCCCGGCTTGAAACAGAAAAAAGCGGCGACCAGGGCTCCAGCTGCCGCCTGGCATCCTTTACGGAAAAATAGGCGCCCACATTCTCAATGCCGGCCTGCTTCACCCAGGTTTTCAGCATCAGTCGCACTGCCGCTTGCCCGGCCGCGTCAAAAACAAGCCGCCCTCCCGGGAATCGTTTTGCCATGTCTATGGTCAAGGATTTGACCTCTTCTGTGGTGAAATAGTAAAAAACTCCGGCGGCAAATAACACCGCCCCATCCCCAGGGTCGGTGTGGACGGCCTCCATCCAGCGCGGGTCCTTCAAATCAAAGGCCAGATTTTTCTCCCGCTCTCCGGCGGGAAGCAGGCGTTCTCTCATCTCGATCACATCCGGCAGGTCGATGTTCCAGATGCTGCACCGGCCGTTGTCGCAGGCCCGCCCGGTATTGTCCAGACCGCAGCCCAGATTGATGACCGCCGCTCCGGGATGGGTTTTCAGATAGTCCCGCACCTCCCAGGCCAGGTCATTGTGGCGCATGGCGACCTCCAGGGCGCCGAAGGTCTGCATCAGGCCGCTTGCCTGCCGCTCCAGAGGGGAAAAGTCGTAGTCCACCTTTTCCATCAGCATTGCCGCCGTTGTATCCTGATAAAGTCCGGGGAACCGCCGGGAACAGAGCCGCCGCGCATACAACGGGATGACAAGGGTCTCCTGTACAGAGTTTTTCTCAATTTTGTATTTTTCCATAGTCCCTCCCCCAGTTGTATCATTTTTTGCGTTCAGAGAAGTATCATAATGCGATTAGTTAGCTTTAGCTAACTTCCTTGGATTTTATCATACTTTCATATTCATGTCAATCAGAAGCACCCTCTGGAGAACGCATCCGTTTGCGCATATATCATGAGAAGAGAGGCAATGGATCTACTCTTAAAACAACCTAGAAAAGATGATCACCTGGGCAGTTGAGCGCCAACATGGGCCGGGAACACAAAGGCAGCCTGTGGAGGCTGCCTTTCCCATCCTCCTTGACAAACCCATACCCCCATATGTATAATATGCCCATACCCCTATATGTATGGAAGAAGGTATATTATGGGTAAGGTAATTGAAAAGCTTGAGGACCTGTTGGAGTGGGGCGGAACGTTAAAGGATATCATCTGTCTGGTGCTTGGCGGAGCTTCTTTGGCAGTCAGCCTCTTTGATCTTGTCCCCCTTCCCTTTGATGCAGCTTGGATCGCCATCATATTGTGCGGGCTGCCCATCATTCTGGAGGCTATCATCGGCCTTGTTACCGCATTCGACATCAAGGCAGATGTTTTGGTGTCCCTTGCTCTGATTGCATCTGTCCTGATCGGCGAGGATTTTGCCGCCGGCAAGGTGGCGTTTATTATGCAGCTGGGCGCATTGCTGGAAGAACTGACGGTTTCCAAAGCCAGAGCCGGAATTGAAAAACTGGTTCACCTGACACCCCAGACGGCAAGAATTCTGACTGCCCATGGGGAAAAAATAATCCCCGCAGAACAGGTTGCGATTGGGGACAGGATCCGCGTTTTGCCGGGCGAAACCATTCCTGTGGACGGCGTGATCCTCTCTGGTCAGACTTCCATCAACCAGGCGGTCATGACCGGGGAATCCCTGCCGGTAGATAAAACGGCCGGTGACGAGGTTTCTTCCGGTACCGTCAACCAGTTTGGCGCTTTTGAAATGGAGGCGACCAAGGTGGGCGAGGACAGCTCCATCCAGCGCATGATTCGCCTGGTACAGTCTGCCGATGCGGGAAAAGCCAAAATTGTGGGAATTGCGGACAGATGGGCAACCTGGATCGTGGTTATCGCGTTGAGCGCTGCTGCCCTCACTTGGTTCTTCAGCGGGGAAATCATTCGCGCAGTCACCATCCTGGTCGTGTTTTGCCCGTGCGCGCTGGTTCTCGCCACGCCTACCGCAATCATGGCCGCCATCGGGAATGCCACAAAACACGGCTTCCTTGTGCGAGAGGGAGATGCTCTGGAGCGCCTTGCCAGAGTCTCCAGGATCACTTTTGATAAGACCGGCACCCTGACATACGGAACGCCTAAGGTCACGGCAATCGGCGCCTGTTCCGACTTTACAGAGCAGGAGGTGTATGCTTATGCCGCCGCAGTGGAACAATTTTCAGAGCATCCACTTGGCAAGGCAATCGTTTCCTGTTATAAACAAGAGTCGGAGTCTTCTCTTTTGCAGGCGGAGCAGTTTACCATGATTCCCAGTGAAGGCGTCACAGGCATTGTAAACGGCAAAACGGTGAAAGCCGGTAATCTGAAGCTGTTGAACCATGTTCCGGTTTCCCACGACCTGGCCGTTGCTGCGGGAAAATATCTTTTGGACGGCTGCACTGTCATTTATGTTGCTGTTGACAACAGCCTGGCGGGCTATCTTGTTCTGTCTGATACAGTCCGGCAGGAAAGCGCAAACATGATCCGGGACATTCATACCCTGGGTGTTCAGCCCGTCCTCCTCACCGGTGACAGCCAAAATGCGGCCAATGTCATCGGCAGACAGCTGGGAGTGAAGGAAATACACGCAAACTGTCTGCCCGAAGATAAACTCAAACACATTGGAGCGTACCAGCAGCAGGGAGAAGAGGTCTGCATGATCGGGGACGGCATCAACGATGCACCGGCGCTCAAAAAAGCCAATGTGGGGATCGCCATGGGCGGTGTGGGCAGTGACATTGCCGTCGATGCCGCAGATATTGCCCTGGTGGATGACGAGATCAAGGAGCTGCCCCATTTGCTGGCGCTGTCCAAAAAGATGATGCGAACAATCAAATTAAATCTTACATTTTCCATGGGATTAAATTTCCTGGCAATTGCTCTGGCCATTACGGGGGTGTTGGGCCCGGTTGTGGGCGCACTGGTTCACAATGCGGGTTCCGTGATTGTGATTATCAATTCGGCCTTGCTGCTTGGCTGGAAGAAGTCATAGCAGCTATACCCTGTACCCCTCCCAATGTTCCCCCAGCGCACACAGTCCCGGAACCATCGTTGTTGTGTCTTCATTTGCATCTACTGACCGCCTCTCCGCAGACATAAAAATCCTACAGCCTTCATCCTGGGATAAAGATGATGGTTGTAGGATTTTTTCATCGGGCATCCTGTGCCGCTCTTCTTTCATCACCAGATTCCAATTTTGTTGTTTGCGGCATGGCGGTCCTTGACAAGCTTGCGTGCAATGTATATAATCGCACTATCAAGTTAGCTGTTACTAACCTAATGTCATTTGCGATGAAGCTCCGGATGATGATGCGTTGGCGCCTTGCCGGGACAATGCCGATGGTGAGATGAGCTAACCGCACTGCGGTTAGCTATAATTATGATCAGAAGTTAGCTTTTGCTAACAAAGTGAGGCCTGAAGCCATGCGCAATCAACGGCTGATGCACATCGCAGACCTGCTGGAGGTAGGGTGGCTGCCGTCACCCTCCGCATGTTGTTTGGCTTCCTGAGGACATTGCAAAAAGCACCGCACATTCCCTGCCCAATCCTTGGCGCCGTATATATCCTTCCCTTCTGCTTTGGGGTGAAAAACGATGTGGTTAAGGAGGAACCTTTGCAATGAAAAAAGCCTTGAACATCCTGTTGCTGATTACCTTTGTTTTGACGCTTATCGTGCCTCTTACCGGTATCCATGTTCACAAATTAGCATCGCTGCTCTTTCTTTTGCTTTGTCTGGTACATACCGGTTTACACTGGAGAAAGATGGACGCACGAAGGGTCTTTGTCCTGGGAGTAATCTTCGCGTCGTTTTTGACCGGGTTGTTCGGACTGATTTTTGAAGAACTTCCAATGATCCTCGGGCTGCACAAAGTGATTTCCATTGTGGCGGTCTTCTTTCTGGCGATTCATATTTTTGTATTCAGCAATCAGATCTTCCCTAAAAGCAGAAAAAAAGACAAATAACCCAGGCGGAGAGCCCTTGAGACACATCTATTTTGTGGATCACTATAATTATCCATTCTGCCCTTGACAAACCCGATAGGGTGAGGTATTATTTGTGGTGTCGTGGTTAGATGTTGCTAACCTCTTTTTTATAAATCTCGGTTGTCTTACACTAACCACAGCTTTATGACAGGAGAACAGGTGACGATCATGACTTTGAAAGATGCTCAGGAAGGAAAAGAATACCTGATTCAGCGAATCGAGACAGACGATGAAGAACTGGACGCCTTCCTCTTTTCTCTTGGCTGCTATGCTGGAGAACCTATCACTGTGGTTTCTCGCCTGAAGGGCGGCTGCGTCGTCTCCATTAAGGACGGACGATATAATATTGATTATCAGCTGGCGGAAGCAATCCTGATTTGATCATTTGATCTTCTTTACAGCCCTGCCGGCGCCAAATGATTCGTTTACTGCACGCATAGGTTAGCTTTAGGTAACCACGGTGTGTTGTAATACTGTTTGTGTTTGAGAGACTAACAGAAAGAGGAGGAATAACCATGCGCATTGCCTTAACCGGCAACCCGAACTCCGGTAAGACCACCATGTATAACGCCCTCACCGGGCGGAACGAGAAGGTGGGCAACTGGGCCGGCGTGACGGTGGAAAAGAAAGAACACCCCATTAAAAAAGCCTATTACAGCGGAACGGACGAGTTGATTGCGGTGGATTTGCCCGGCGCCTATTCCATGTCTCCTTTCACTTCGGAGGAGAGCATTACCAGCTCCTATGTACGCAATGAACACCCCGATGCCATCATCAACATCGTGGATGCCACCAACCTGAGCCGCAGCCTGTTCTTCACCACGCAGCTGCTGGAGCTGGGCATCCCTGTGGTGGTCGCCCTGAATAAGAGTGACATCAATGCCAAGAAGCAGACCATCATTGACGCCGCGGCCCTCTCTGCCAAGCTGGGGTGCCCGGTGCTGGAGACCGTGTCTACGGCCGCTGAGGGATTGAAGGCAGCGGTAGAGGCCGCGGCCGCTCTCAAAGGCAAGGGCCAGAAGGCTCCCTACAGCCAGGGCGATATCGACCTGACCGATAAGAAAGCCGTGGAAGAGGCGGACCGCAAGCGTTTTGCTTTTGTCAACCAGCTGGTCTCTCAAGTGGAAAAGCGGAAGGTACTGACCCGCGAAAAGGGAACCGGCGACGCCATCGACGCCGTTCTCACCAATAAGTTTGTCGGCATTCCCATCTTTGCCGTGGTCATGTTCCTGGTGTTCCAGATCTCTCAGGTCTGGGTTGGGCCCTTTATTGCAGACACCCTGGTGGCCTGGATCGAGACCTTCCAGGGCGCTGTGGCGGACAGTCTGGCGGATGCCAATCCCCTGCTGACTGCGCTGCTGGCGGACGGCATCATCGGCGGCGTGGGCGCTGTGGTGGGCTTCCTGCCCCTGGTGATGATCATGTACTTCCTGATTGCCCTGCTGGAGGACTGCGGCTATATGTCCCGTGTCTCCGTGGTGCTGGATCCCATCTTCAAGAAGGTGGGCCTCTCCGGTAAGTCCGTAATCCCCTTCGTCATCGGCACCGGCTGCGCCATCCCCGGCGTTATGGCCAGCCGCACCATCCGCAACGAGCGTGAGCGCCGGGCCACCGCGATGCTGACCCCCTTCATGCCCTGCGGCGCCAAGATCCCTGTGATCGCCCTCTTTGCCGGCGCCTTCTTTGATGATGCGGGCTGGGTGAGCTTCACCATGTACTTTACCGGTATCGTCCTCATCTTCCTGGGCGCCCTGCTGGTCAACAAGATTGCTGGTTACAAGAACCGCAAGTCCTTCTTCATTATCGAGCTGCCTGAGTACAAGGTGCCCTCCCTCTGGTTCGCCTTCAAGGCCATGTGCGCCCGGGGCTGGGCCTACATCGTGAAGGCTGCCACCATCATTCTGCTGTGCAACACTGCCGTGCAGATCATGCAGACCTTCAACTGGAACTTCCAGGTGGCCGAAACCTCTGACAGCTCCATCCTGGCTTCCATTGCCGGCCCCTTCGCCTACCTGCTGGTGCCCATCGTGGGCGTCCTCAGCTGGCAGCTGGCCGCCGCTGCTGTCACCGGCTTCATCGCCAAGGAGAACGTGGTGGGCACCCTGGCGGTGTGCTTCGTGGGACTGGAAAACTTCATTGACGTGGATGAGCTGGCCATGATCGAGGGCGCCGGCGGCGAGGTGGCGGGCATCATCGCCATCACAAAGGTTGCCGCTCTGGCCTACCTCATGTTCAACCTCTACACGCCTCCCTGCTTTGCCGCTATCGGCGCCATGAACTCTGAGATGAAGAGCATCGGCCTGCAGCTTGGCACCGGCTACACCGTGGGCTTCCTGGTCTATCAGATCGGTACTCTGATCACCACCGGCAGCGTGGGCGCAGGCTTTGTACCCGGCCTGATCGCCGTGATCGTTTTTGCTGCGATTCTCACCTACCTTTGCCTGAAAGCTGATAAAGATCTGAAGCGTGAATACGCACTGGGTGGAGTGAAAGCCTGATGATCGACTATCTCGTCATTGCCATTCTCCTGGCCATCGTTGGAGCCGCCGCTTTTTATGTCTATAAGGCAAAGAAAAGTGGAAAAAAATGCATCGGATGCCCGGACGGCTGCTCTTGCAGTTCTAAAAAAGGCAACGCACATTGCAGCTGCGGCGAGCATCGTTCATAGAATCTGTGCCTTGGATCGCGGCTTTTCCCTTGGGAAAGCCGCGATCCTTTTTCAATATTGAACGGATGTCAGTCATCAAACCTAAGGAGAAGGGTGGTCATCGCTCTATGAAATCAAAACGGACCACAGAGGACTATGTAAAGACAATTTATGCGCTCTCACGCAAAGGAAAAGTCCGTTGCTGCCGGCTGGCCGAATGCTTTTCTGTTTCCCGCCCTACGGTTTCCGCTTCCATTAAGGCGCTATCGGAGGCAGGTCTTGTGTATACAGATGATACCAACGGCATTCACTTAACTGACAGCGGACTTTCTATTGCCAAAGCAGTCGAGGAACGGCATCGGGTCTTGTGCGATCTTTTGGTGAGCCTTGGAGTTGATGAAGCCATCGCCTCCAAAGATGCGTGTGGGATGGAGCATGTACTGGGCGAGGAAAGCTTTCTGGCCCTAAAATCACTCACACAATGACTGATGAACATCGGGATATATCCGTATTGGGGAACAGGTATCAGATATGTTTATTGAGTATTTGCGGCGTGATGCCCCCGCATACACGCAATGGATCCACATCGTGCCAGGTGTGCGTGTCTGCCGGTTCAGATCAGGGGAAAAGCGATTATTGACACTTCAAAAACATGAATCCTCCGATATATTTGAGGTTTTCTTCTGTCTGGACGGCGAAATCACCGCCATGCCGGCAGGCACGGGGCCGCAGAAAATTGAAAAGCATCACATTCTCGTCCTTTCCGATACCGCTGAGCTGCATCCCTTACAGATCAACGAAAATCTGCAGGGAATATTGGTGGCGGTTGACCTTCCGTTATTTCAGAAAGATCCTCCCGCTCTCCTTCCCCCCTCAGGGCTGAACATAGATCTCTGCCGCCTAAAATCAAATTTAGCTGCGCAGCATGGTTGTGCCGCTCTTTGCAATCGCTGTTGGAGTCAGGCGGTATTTGATTTGCGGGGCTGCTTACCCGATGACATATTTTGCAGATACTGTGTCTTCAAAGCCCTGGAATTGCTATATATTCTTTCTGCAAAGAGTTTTTATATGGAACATTTGGCAGCAGGGCCTGAAAATCCGCAGCCTCCCCAAACTATTTTGCATGTACGATCATACTTGGAAACACATTTGTCCGAAAAGATTACAATTGCAGACTTAAGCCGCATGCTTTCCGTCTCACCCACCTATCTGAAAGCTGAGTTCCGCCGCATACACGGAATATCCATTCATCGCTGTCTGATCGATTTGCGTATGCGAAAAGCCGGCGAGCTGATTCTCTGTACAGACCGGCCCCTGTATAAGATCGCCCAGGATGTGGGCTATGAGGGGATGAGCCAGTTCAGCATTGCGTTTAAGAAATATTACGGAACAACCCCTGGACAGTTTAAAAAAATGTCGAAAACCGGAATATAATGTCCACTTAAATAATGACAATAAAAAACCGGACCGCTATAATTACAAAATATCCAACTGTATCCCCCATCAAAAGGAGTGATTGCAATGAAACAGCATCGTTTCTGGGCCTGGGGTGCGGTCATCTGCATGATCATGGTTATGGTCACAGGCTACAAGAGAAAATAACAGAAAGGGAGTATCACAATGAGTGTCTATACGAAATTGGCTTGCTTTGTGGGCGGTGCGCTGTTTGGCTCCTTCGGCATCAAGCTGCTCTCCAGCAAGGATGCCAAGAAGATGTATGTCCACGTTGCTGCCGCCGGTCTGCGTATGAAAGACTCGGTCATGGAAACTGCGACTACGATTCAGGAGAATGCCGCAGATATTCTGGCCTCCGCCAAGGATTTGAATGAGGCGCGTGCAGCCAAGGAAGCAGAGGAAGCTGCCGCTTCCAATCTGGAAAGCGAAAAAGCCTGATGTCCGCAGAGGGAGCCGCTTGCGGCTCCCTCTTTTCTTGAAGGAGGAGCTTATGAACGCAACGATTCTACATGAAAGCCGCGGCCGCATCCGGCTGAAGCTTCGTCAAAAGCAGATGACCCTTGCTCAGGCTGATCTTTTGGAAGCGTGGCTCCAGGGAAGGTCCTGGGCCCGGCAGGTCACCGTCCACGAGCGCACCTGCTGTGTCATTGTGCATTATGCCGGTGCGCGTCAAACCGTGTTGGATGAGATACGGCGCTTTTCCTGGACAGAAGCGGAGCAGACAACCCAGTTACCCGCCCACAGCACCCGGGCTCTCAACCGGGAATTTGAGGAGAAGCTGGTGGGCAAGATTCTGTGCAAAGCAGCCTGCACGCTGTTTCTCCCATCGCCCCTTCGGATCGCCCGTATTCTTTGGCACATGATCCCATTTGTGCGCCGCGGTCTGCGCTGCCTGCTGCGCCGGCGCATCAAGGTAGAACTTCTGGATGCCCTGTCCATCTCCATTTCCGCCTTCCGAAGGGACTTCTCAACCGCCGGAATGGTCATGTTTCTGCTGGAGGTGGGCGAGCTGCTGGAGGAGTGGACAAGGAAGAAATCTGTGGCGGATCTGGCCCGGTGCATGTCGCT
>CASFCS010000036.1 GCA_949293245.1 uncultured bacterium
GCCCCGGCGCTCCGGGAAAAGCGTGTCACTCCAGCACGGCCCCCCGGGCGGCAGAGGTGACCATCTTGGCGTACCGGGCCAGATAACCGGTCTTGACCCTGGGCTCGGGGCACACCCACTTGGCCTTCCGGGCGGCCAGGGTGGCCTCGTCCACCTCCAGGGTGATGGAGCAGTTGGGGATGTGGATGGAGATGATATCTCCCTCCTCCACCAGGGCGATGGTGCCCCCCTGGGCGGCCTCGGGGCAGACGTGGCCGATGGAGGCCCCCCGGGTGGCCCCGGAGAACCGGCCGTCGGTGATGAGGGCCACGTCCTTGTCCAGCCCCATGCCCGCGATGGCGGAGGTGGGGTTGAGCATCTCTCTCATGCCGGGGCCGCCCTTGGGGCCCTCGTACCGGATGACCACCACGTCCCCGGCCACGATCTTCCCGGCGTAGATGGCGGCGATGGCGTCGTCCTCGCAGTCAAAGACCCGGGCGGGGCCGGAGTGGACCATCATCTCACTGGCCACGGCGGAGCGCTTGACCACGCAGCCCTCGGGAGCCAGATTGCCCTTGAGCACGGCGATGCCGCCGTCGGGGGAGTAGGGGTTCTCGATGGGCCGGATGAGCTCGGGGTTCCGGTTGACCACGCCCTCCAGGTTCTCCTCCAGGGTCTTGCCGGTGACGGTCATGACGCTGGTGTCCAGAAGGCCTTTCTTGGTGAGCTCCTTCATCACGGCGTACACGCCGCCGGCCCCCTCCAGGTCCTCCATGTAGGTGTTCCCCGCCGGGGCCAGGTGGCACAGGTTGGGGGTGTGGGAGGAGATCTCATTGGACATGTCCAGATCCAGCTCGATGCCGCACTCGTGGGCGATGGCGGGCAGGTGGAGCATGGTGTTGGTGGAGCAGCCCAGGGCCATGTCCACCGTCTCGGCGTTGTGGAAGGCGGCCTGGGTCATAATGTCCCGGGGCTTGATGTCCTTCTCCACCAGTTCCATGATCTGCATGCCCGCGTGCTTGGCCAGCCGCAGCCGGGCGGACCACACGGCGGGGATGGTGCCGTTGCCCCTGAGGCCCATGCCGATGGCCTCGGTGAGGCAGTTCATGGAGTTGGCGGTGTACATGCCGGAGCAGGAGCCGCAGGTGGGGCAGGCGCAGTTCTCGTACTCCTCTACCCCGGCTTCGTCCAGCTTGCCGGCGTAGTAGGCGCCCACTGCCTCGAACATGTGGCTGAGGCAGGTGCGGCGGCCGTCGTTGAGCTTGCCCGCCAGCATGGGGCCGCCGGAGACAAAGATGGTGGGGATGTTCACCCGGGCGGCGGCCATCAGCAGCCCCGGCACGTTCTTGTCGCAGTTGGGGATCATCACCAGGCCGTCAAACTGGTGGGCCATGGCCATGGCCTCGGTGGAGTCGGCGATCAGGTCCCGGGTCACCAGGGAGTACTTCATGCCGATGTGGCCCATGGCGATGCCGTCGCACACGGCGATGGCGGGGAACTCCACGGGGGTGCCCCCGGCGGCCCGGACGCCGGCCTTTACCGCCTCGGCGATCTTGTCCAGGTTCATGTGGCCGGGGACGATCTCGTTGTAGGAGCACACCACCCCGATGAGGGGGCGCTCCAGCTCCTCCTTGGTGTACCCGATGAGGGGGCGCTCCAGCTCCTCCTTGGTGTACCCCAGGGCGTAGAGCAACGAGCGGTTGGGGGCGGCGGGAATGCCTTTCTTCACGACTTCACTGCGCATGGGTCAGTCCTCCTTGTGTATGTGGTGCGTTGTCTGATAACACTTGCATTGTATGACTACATAGTATATGATAGAGGGGAGAATGTCAAGAGGGCTTTGCCCAAGGAGGTCCACATGGAGCGAAACAATCTCTCACAGCAGACAGCCGCCCGGCTGTACAGTCAGATCGTGGCGGAGGGGCAGCTTGCCCCGGGGGACAAGCTGCCCAACGAGGTGGAGCTCTCCCGCGCCCTGGGGGTGAGCCGGGCCACCCTGCGGGAGGCCATCCGCACCCTCACCGCCCAGGGGGTGCTGGAGGTGCGCCGGGGCAAGGGTACCTTCGTCTCCCGCCGGGTGGAGGAGATCGAGGACTTCGGTTTCGGGGGGCTGGAGCGGGTGAGGGGGCAGCTGCGTGACCTCTTTGAACTGCGCTCCATCTTCGAGCCGGAGGCCGCCGCCCTGGCCTGCCGCCGGGCCACGGCGGAGGAGCTGCGGGAGATCCTGGACCGGGGGGCCCGGGTGGAGGCGTGCATCCGGGCGGGGGAGGACCGGACCCAGGCGGACGCCGCCTTTCACGCCGCCATTGTCCGGGGGGCCCACAACGAATTTATGGTGCGCCTGCTGCCCATGATCCACACCGCCGTGTCCACTGCGGTGGAGGCGGGGGAGGAGAAGGAGCAGCTGGCGGAGGACACCCTGCGGGACCACGCCCTGCTGCTGGGCTTTCTCCGCCGCCGGGACGCCGAGGGAGCCCGGCACGCCATGGCCATTCACATGCTCCACAGCGTGGAGGTCATGGGCCTGGAGAAAAAGGACGAAGAAAAGCGGGGCAATGAATTGTAAAGGGGCACCTTGGTGTGATATAATAACCTTTATATCCCCAGAGGTCTATTTTGGGAAAAACAGGGGGTAAATTCTACAGAAACAGGAAGAGAAGGTGCCTGGAATGGAAGACAGCCAGAAGCTGGAACTTTTTGAGCGCACGCCGGTGCCGTCCGCGGTGGTGAAGCTGGCCATCCCCACCATTTTGAGTTCTCTGGTCATGGTGCTCTACAACCTGGCGGACACCTATTTCGTCAGCATGCTCAACAACTCCGTGGAAAACACGGCGGTGACCCTGGCTGCCCCGGTGCTGCTGGCCTTCAACGCGGTGAACAACCTCTTCGGGGTGGGCAGCTCCAGCATGATGAGCCGGGCCCTGGGAAGGCAGGACCACGACACGGTGTACCGAAGCTCCGCCTTCGGCTTCTACTGCGCCCTGGCCTGCGGCGTGCTCTTCTCTGTGCTGTGTACCCTGTTCCAGGGGCCGCTGCTGGGGCTGCTGGGGGCGGACGAGACCACCTCCGCCGCCACCGCGGGCTATCTCTACTGGACGGTGAACTGGGGGGCCACCCCCGCCATCCTCAACGTGGTGCTGGCCTACCTGGTGCGGGCGGAGGGCTCCGCCCTCCACGCCAGCGTGGGCACCATGAGCGGGTGTCTGCTGAATGTCGTGCTGGACCCCATCTTTATCCTCCCCTGGGGGCTGAACATGGGAGCGGCGGGGGCGGGCCTGGCCACCTTCCTCTCCAACTGCGTGGCCTGCCTGTACTTCTTCGTGCTGCTGGTGTGCAAGCGGGGCAAGACCTTCGTGTGTATCGATCCCCGGCGCTTTGCCTGGAAGAAGGCCATCGTGGTGGGGGTGTGCATCGTGGGGGTGCCCGCCGCCATTCAGAACCTCCTCAACGTCACGGGGATGACGGTGCTCAACAACTTCACCTCGGTCTTTGGCCCGGACGCCGTGGCCGCCATGGGCATCGCCCAGAAGGTGAATATGGTGCCTATGTACATCGCCATGGGCCTCTCCCAGGGGATCATGCCCCTCATCAGTTACAACTACGCCAGCGGCAATGTCCGCCGGATGAAGGACACCCTTCTCTTCTCTGTGCGCATCGCCATGGCGGGCATCATCGCAGTAACCGTGGGCTTTTACCTGGCGGGGGAGCACCTCACCGCCCTGTTTATGAACAATGAGATCATCATTGAGTACGGCGGGAAATTCATCCAGGGCCTGTGCCTGGCCCTCCCCTTCCTGTGCATGGACTTCATCGCCGTGGGGGTGTTCCAGGCCTGCGGCATGGGGAAGGAGGCCCTGATCTTCGCCATCTTGCGCAAGATCGTCCTGGAGATCCCCGCCCTCTATGTGCTCAACCTCCTCTTCCCCCTGTACGGCCTGGCCTACGCCCAGCTGACGGCGGAGGTGGTGCTGTGCTGTGCGGCCATCTTCACGCTGCTGCATCTGTTCCGGCGGCTGGAGCACCGGGAGGGGCAAAGTAAGGTTTGACTTTTCCGCCTCCGACAGGTATGATAGAGGGGCAGGGAAGCCTCCCTGTCCCTCGCCGGAAGGGGGACGGCCTTACACGGGCCGCACCCTGCACCCGGACAACATGGCCGCCGGCCTGAAGTGATCCCCGGACAGATTGATAGAAAAAGCGGGCCCTGTGGAGCTGTTCCACAGGGCCCGCTGTATTTTGTGCAAATACGTGGAGTGCCCCTCACCCCATGAGCTTGAGAAACTCCCGGGGGGTGGGAGCGGTGAAGGTGGTCACCCGGCCGGTGACGGGGTGGCGGAAGGAAAGCTCCCCGGCGTGGAGGCACAGGCGGCCCAGGGGGTTGGTGTGGGCGCCGTACTGCTTGTCCCCGGCAATGGGGTGGCCCAGGTCCTTGAGCTGTACCCGGATCTGGTTTTTCCGGCCGGTCTCGATGGAGATGTCCAGCAGGGAGTAGGGCCCCCTGGAGGCCGTCACGGCGTAGTTGGTAATGGCCTCCTGGGCCCCGGGGCCGGGGTCGCCGGAGTACACCAGGTGGGTGGAGGTCTCCAGCAGGTAGGAGTGGAGCCGCCCCTGGGGGGGCTGGGGGGTGCCCTCCGCCACGGCGGTGTACCCCCGCTTGAGGATGATCTCGTTCCACCTCTCCTGGAAGGCGGCCTTGGTCTCCGGGTCCTTGGCGAACATGAGCACGCCGGAGGTGTCCCGGTCCAGCCGGTGGAGGACAAAGACCCGCTGGTCGATGTCCCGGGCCTTCACATAGTCGGTGACCATGTGGTAGGCCGTGCGCAGCTTCTCGCTGTCGGTGGCGATGGAGAGGAGGCCCGCGGGCTTGTTGATGACCAGAAGATGCGCGTCCTCGTGGAGAATGGGGAAGGGGAGGCGCTGGCGCTGGGGGGCGGAGGAGGAGAGAATGGTCACCTGCTGCCCCGGGCGGAGGGGGGTGTCATACCGGGTGGTGGGGCGGCCGTCCACCGCCACCAGCCGCCGGGTCAGGAGGGATTTGACATTGTTGCGGGACTTCCCCTTCAGGTTGTCCAGCAGGAAGGGCAGCAGGGTGGTCTCCTCCCCCACGGGGTAGGAGGGCTCCCGGGAGGGGTCCCGGCGCTGCCGGATGGGCTTTTTCATAGATGCACCGCCTGTTCTCAAAATAGGCCCGTCAGGCCGGTTTGCACACGTCGATCCACACGGTGGGACCGGGGGTGCACTGCTCCAGCTGCTCCATGGTCATCTCCACGGCGCTGTTGGAGCTGCCCGCGGCGGGAAACACCGTGTCAAACCGCCGCAGGGACTGGTCCAGGTACACCGTGACCCCCTCCTCCACGCCGAAGGGGCACACGCCCCCCACCCCGTGGCCCACCAGGGCCTCCACCTGATCCCCCGGGATCATCTTGGCCTTGGTGTGGAACTGGGCCTTGAATTTGGGGTTGTCGATCTTCTGGTCCCCGGCGGCCAGGATCAGGATGGGGGCGCCGTCCACCAGGAAGGAGAGGGTCTTGGCGATGCGGGCGGGCTCACAGCCCACCGCCTGGGCGGCCAGCTCCACTGTGGCGCTGGAGACGGGGAACTCCAGAATGGCGCTGTCCAGCCCGAAGGGGGCCAGCCAGGCCCGGGCGCGTTCAATGCTCATCATTCATCATCCTTTGCAGAAAATAGGGGGGGACTCAGCACAGGGCGTCCAGGGCCTCCGCCGCCGACTGGGCCAGCAAAGCGGCCCCCAGGGGGAGAAGACTGTCGTCCGTGGTGAAGTCCACTGCGTGCCAGGGGGCGGGGGTGCCGGTGCCCAACCAGTAGAAGAAGGCGGGCACCTCCTGGCCGAATACGGCGAAGTCCTCGCTGCCCATGTCGGGCAGGGAGGAGTCCACCCGGTCGCCCCCCGCCACGGCGGCGGCGGAGCGCCGGGCCACGGCGGTGAGGGCGGGGGAGTTGTAGGTGACGGGCACCTGGGGCTGGAACGAGAGGGAGGAGGTACAGCCGTGGGCGGCGGAGATGTGCTCCGTGAGCTCTCCCAGCCGTCTCATGGCCACCTCCAGGGAGTCGGGCCGGTGGTAGCGGATGCTGCCCGTCATGGTGAGCACGTCGGGGACGAAATTCTCCTCTGCGCCGCTGTGGATGGACAGCACCGAGCACACCAGAGGGGCCAGGGGGTCGTTGGACCGGCTGACGATGGTCTGGATGGCCTCCACCAGGGCGGCCCCGGTGAGAATCACGTCGGTACACTTGTGGGGGGAGCCCCCGTGGCCCGCCCGGCCGTGGAGGGTGATGGAGAAGTGGGTCTTGCCCGCCATGATGGGCCCCTCCACCACGGCCACGTGGCCGGCGGGGAGCTGGGGCCGGTTGTGCAGGCCGAAGAGGGCGGCGGGTTTGCCCCCAGCCTTGTCCCACAGCCCGTGGGCCAGCATGGCGGCGGCCCCCTGGGTCACCTCCTCCGCGGGCTGGAAGAGGAAGAGCACCCGGCCCCGGAGGGCGCTGCGCCGGGCGTGGAGCAGCCGGGCGGCCCCCAGCAGGCAGGTGGTGTGGAAGTCGTGGCCGCAGCCGTGCATCACGCCGGGGACCTGGGAGGAGAGGGGACCAGGGGGCTCCTGCTGGGCGATGGCGTCGATGTCCCCCCGGAGGGCCACCGTGGGGCCGGGGAGCCCCCCGGTGAGGAGGGCGGCCACTCCGGTGTCCATCCCCAGGGGGAGGATCTCCAGCTCCAGGGGGGCCAGTGCCTCCAGAATACGGGCGGTGGTGCGCCGCTCCTGGAAGGAGAGCTCGGGGTGGGCGTGGAGGTCCCGCTTGAAGGCCAGCAGGGCCTCCCGCTCCGCCTGGGCGGCGGCAAGGAAGGGATTCATAGGGCAAGGACCTCCTGTGGATAGAATACTTCATCCAGAATGAGCCCCCGGGCGGGGGCGGTGGGGCCGGCCTGGGACCGGTCCCGGGCGGCCAGCAGGGCGGGCATGGAGGAAGGGGGGCGCTTGCCCGTGCCTACCTCCAGCAGCGTGCCTGTGAGGATGCGCACCATGTGGTAGAGGAAGCCGTCCCCCTCAAAGGTGAGGCACACCTCCTCCCCCAGCCGCTGGATGTCCAGCCGGGTGAGGGTGCGCACCGTGGATTTCTTGGTCCGGCGGTTGGCGCAGAAGCTGCGGAAATCGTGCCGCCCCAGCAGCAGCCCGGCGGCCTCCTCCATGGGGGCCAGCTCCAGGGGCTCCCGCCAGGGGGTGAGGTACTTGCGCCGGAACACGTCGGGGGCCTGTCCGGTCCACAGGCGGTAGAGGTACCGTTTCCCCTGGGCGGAGAGGCGGGCGTGGAACCGGGGGGCCGCCCGGCGGCAGTCGGTGACGGCGATGTCGTCGGGCAGGTAGCGGTTTAAGTAGGCGGCCACCTCCTCCGGGGTGAAGTCCCCGGAGAGGGCCACACTGGCCACCTGGGCCCGGGCGTGGACCCCGGCGTCGGTGCGGCCGGCCCCCTGGATCTCCACCGGGTGGCCGCACAGCTGGGCCAGGACCCCCTCCAGGCGGCCCTGAATGGTGCCCCCGGCGGAGCCCCCCAGCCGCTGCCAGCCGTTGTAGCGGCTGCCGTCATAGGCAATGGTGAGCCTGAAATTTCCCATGACCTTGTCTCACTCTCTTAAAAATGGTATAATACACGTTGCACGCCATACGTTGGCCCACCGCCTGAACCAGGGCGATGGGGCGGGGCGGCGCCCGGGTCCCCAGGGGGGAGAGCGCCCCGCCGCTACCGATACTATATCCCAATCGGTCCACCCGGGCAAGAGAAAGAAGGAATTTTTTCATGGCAGCACCCCGGCGCAGCGCCGATTTCAGCCAGGGCAGCGTCCGCGGCGCCATTTTGCGCCTGGCCCTCCCCATGACGGCGGCCCAGCTCATCAACATTCTCTACAACGTGGTGGACCGGATGTTCATCGGCCGCATCCCCGTCACCGGCCGGCTGGAGCTGACGGGCATGGGATTGTGCCTGCCTATCATCTCCATCATCCTGGGTTTCTCCAACCTGTGCGGCGTGGGGGGCGGCTCCCTCTTCTCCATCTTCCGGGGCCGGGGGGAGGAGGAGGAGTGCCGGCGCATCCTGGGCAACTCCTTCACCCTGCTCCTGCTGCTGGGGGTGGGCATCACCGCCGCCACCGCCCTGTGGAAGGAGCCCCTTCTCTGGCTCTTCGGCGCCAGCCCGGACACCTTCGGCTACGCCGACGACTATCTGTCCATCTACCTTCTGGGCACCCTGTTCGTGATGATCGGCCTGGGGATGAACCCCTTCATCAACGGCCAGGGCTTCGGCGCCATGGGGATGCTCACAGTGGCCCTGGGGGCGGCGGTGAATCTGGTGCTGGACCCCATCTTCATCTTCTGGCTGGACCTGGGCATCCGGGGGGCGGCCTGGGCCACGGTGATCGCCCAGGGGTGCTCCGCTGTGTGGGTGCTGGTCTTCCTGATCCGCCGGGCTCCTCTGGCCCTCACCTGGCGGAGCATGGCCCTGGAGGGCCGCCGGGTGGGGCGCATTTTGTCCCTGGGCCTGGCGGGATTCTTTGTGAACCTCACCAATTCCCTGGTGCAGATCGTGTGCAACGCCACCCTCCAGCGCACCGGCGGGGACCTCTACGTGGGGGTGATGACCGTCATCAACTCCCTGCGGGAGGTGCTGATGATGCCGGTGCAGGGGCTCAACAACGGGGCCCAGCCGGTGCTGGGGTACAACTTCGGCGCGGGGCTCCACAGCCGGGTGCGCCAGGGCATCCGCTTCTCCGCCGGGGTCACGGTGGCCTACTCCGCCCTGGTGTGGGCGCTGGTGATGACCGCCCCGGGGCTTCTGATCCGCATCTTCAACGACGAGGAGGCCCTTCTCACCGCGGGGGAGATCCCCATGCGGGTGTACTTCTGTATGTTCATCTTCATGTCATTGCAGATCGCGGGCCAGGCGGTGTTCACCGGCCTGGGCCGGTCCCGCAACGCCATTTTCTTCTCCCTGCTGCGCAAGGCGGTGATCAACGCCCCCCTGACCGTCATCCTGGCCCACTTTATGGGCAGCATGGGGGTCTTTACTGCCGAGGCCGTCTCCCAGCTGGCGGGGGGCCTGGCCTGCTTTGTGACCATGTATGTGACGGTGTACCGCCCCATGGCCCGCCTGAGCGACAGGGTGGGGACTGTGTGAGGGCGGACCCATATCCTTTGGAGGTTACGCTATGAAGTGTATGGTGATCGACGGCAATTCCATTGTGAACCGGGCCTTCTACGGGGTGAGCCAGAACCTCACCACCCGGGAGGGCCTGCCCACCAACGCCATTTTCGGCTTTCTGAATATCCTCTTCAAGCTGCTGGACGAGGAGAAGCCGGAGGCCCTGTGCGTCACCTTTGACCGCAAGGCCCCCACCTTCCGCCACCTGGCCTACGAGGGGTACAAGGCCCAGCGCAAGGGGATGCCCGAGGAGCTGGCCGCCCAGATGCCGGTGCTCAAGCAGGTGCTGGACGCCATGAACATCCCCCGCTATGAGCTGGACGGCTGGGAGGCCGACGACCTCATCGGCACCATCGCCGCCCGGGGCTCCCGGGCGGGGTGGGACACGGTGGTGGTCACCGGGGACAAGGACTCCCTCCAGCTCATCACCGACCAGGTCACCGTCAAGCTGGTGTCCACCCGCATGGGTCAGACCACCACCAAGGCCATGACCCCCGACGCCTTCCGGGAGCAGTACGGCTTCGAGCCCATCCACATGATCGACCTGAAGGCCCTCATGGGGGACGCCAGCGACAACATCCCCGGCGTAAAGGGGGTGGGGGAGAAGACCGCCATGGCCCTGGTGACCCGGTACGGCTCCATCGACGACCTCTACGCTGCCATGCCCGCCCCCGAGATGGCCCCCGGCACCCCCGCCAAGCCCGGGGTGGTGAAGAAGCTCTCCGAGGGGGAGGACATGGCCCGCATGTCCTACGACCTGGCTACCATCCGGTGCGACGCCCCCATTGACTTCAAGCCCGAGGACGCCCTGCGCCGCCCCTGGGACGAGGGTGCGCTGTATGACCAGCTGCTGGCACTGGAATTTTCCAAGCTCATCGACAAGCTGGGCCTCCACCCCGGCCCCGCGGGGGGCGGGGCGGCGGAGCAGGCCGCCCCCGACGTGCAGGTGGACGTGGTGGATGTGCTCAGCGCCGCCCAGCTGGACGAGATCGCGGCCCAATGGGAGGGGGCGGATTATGTGACCGTCCTGCCCCTGCCCAGTCTGGACGGGGTGACGGTGAGCGTGGACCAGGGGAAACGGGCCTGGCTCTACGACATCCGGGCCAGCCGGTACGACGGGGACTATCACGCCCTGCTCTCCCGGCTGTTCTGCGGCAAGGTGCGCAAGGTGGCCCACGGGGTGAAGGAGCTGTGCCGGCAGCTGCTGGACGAGGGACTGTCCACCGACGGCTTTGTCTTTGACACCGAGCTGGCCGCCTATCTGCTGGACCCCACGGCGGGCAGCTACGACCTGCGCCGCCTGGCCCTGCTCTACTTCAAAAAGGATATGGAGGCCAATGCCGCCTACAAGGAGGGGGACGCCTTCTCCGCCCTGTCCGACGATCTCAAGGCTCAGACCCAGTGGTATGAGGACAACTCCCTCATCGAGGCCCTCCATGAGGAGCTGTCCCGGCGGCTGGAGGAGCTGGGCATGACAAGCCTGCTCACCGACCTGGAGCTGCCCCTGTGTCCGGTGCTGGCGGGCATGGAGCGGGAGGGCTTTCTGGTGGACCGGAAGGCCCTGGCCGACTTCGGCGCCATGCTCACCGGGCGCATGGGGGAGCTGGAGCAGGCCATCTACCAGCTGGCGGGCCACGAATTCAACATCAATTCCACCCAGCAGTTCGGCCGGGTGCTCTTTGACGAGCTGGGCCTGCCCCCGGTGAAGAAGACCAAGACGGGCTACTCCACCTCTGCCGAGGTGCTGGAGAAGCTGCGCTGGCAGCACCCCATCGTGGAGGCGGTGCTGGAGTACCGGCAGCTGGCCAAGCTCAACTCCACCTATGTGGAGGGGCTGGGGAAGGTCATCGGCCCCGACGGGCGCATCCACACCTCCTTCCAGAACACGGTCACCGCCACCGGGCGGCTCAGCTCCACCGAGCCCAACCTCCAGAACATCCCGGTGCGCACCCCTCTGGGGGCGGAGATGCGCAAGATGTTCATGGCCGCCCCGGGCAAGGTGCTGGTGGACGCCGACTACTCCCAGATCGAGCTGCGCCTGCTGGCCCACATTGCCGGCGACAAGGCCATGCAGGAGGCCTTCCGCTCCGGCGCGGACATCCACACCATCACCGCCAGCCAGGTGCTGGGGGTGCCGGTGGACCAGGTCACCAAACAGCAGCGCTCCTCCGCCAAGGCGGTGAATTTCGGCATCGTCTACGGCATCTCCCCCTTCTCCCTGTCCCAGGACATCCACGTCACCGTGGCCGAGGCCAAGGAGTATATGGAGCGCTATTTCAAGACCTACTCCGGGGTAGCCCAGTACCAGAAGGACGTGGTGGAGCAGGCCAAAGAGAACGGCTATGTCTCCACCCTCATGGGCCGCCGCCGCTGGGTGCCCGAACTCAAGTCCTCCAACTTCAATACCCGCTCCTTCGGCGAGCGGGTGGCCCTCAACGCCCCCATCCAGGGCACCGCCGCCGACCTCATCAAGCTGGCCATGGTCCGGGTGGACCGGCGGCTAAGGGCGGAGGGGCTGGCCGCCCGGCTGGTCCTCCAGGTCCACGACGAGCTCATTGTGGAGTGCCCCGAGGGGGAGGCGGACACCGTCCGCGCCCTTTTGAAGGAGGAGATGGAGGGGGTGGCTGCCCTGTCCGTCCCCCTGGTGGCCGACGCCTCGGCGGGCCGCACCTGGGCGGACGCCCACTGAGGGGGGAAGGCTATGGAGTACCGGGTGGTGCCCATGGCGGAGAAACACCTCCCCGCCCTGGCGGAGCTGGAGCGGGCGTGCTTCTCCCACCCCTGGTCCGAGGGGATGCTCCGGGAGGAACTGACCCGGGAGGGCGGGGCCTTCTTCGTGGCGGAGGGGCCGGGCGGCGCCGTCCTGGGCTACGCCGGAGTGGAGACCGTGCTGGACGAGGGGTATATCACCAACGTGGCGGTGGGGGCGCCCTACCGCCGGCAGGGGATTGCCGGGGCCCTGGTGGCCGCCCTGGCGGAGTACGGCCGGGGAAGGCTGGCCTTTCTCACCCTGGAGGTGCGCGCCTCCAACGCCCCGGCCATGGCCCTCTATCACAAGTACGGCTTTGTCCAGGTGGGGCGGCGGAAGAACTACTACGACGCCCCCCGGGAGGACGCTATTTTGATGAAACTGGAGTTTGAATATGGAACTGAGACTGATTGACCGGGCGGAGCTGGCCGCCCTCTATGAGAGCGACCTCGCCCGGGACTTTCCGCCGGAGGAGCTCAAGCCCCTCTCGGCCATGGAGACCCTTCTGGCCAGGGGGCGGTACGATCCCCTGGTGATGGAGGACGGGGGCAAGCGCCTGGGGTACGCCATGGTGTGGACCCACCGGGAGAAGGGAAAGGCCCTGCTGGACTATCTGGGGGTCTCCCCCGCCGCCCGCAACGGCGGCGTGGGGGCGGAAATTCTGACCCAATTGGCCCGGCGCTATCCCCACCTGTGCGGGGAGGCGGAGGCCCCCGGCGGCGCGTCCCCGGCGGAGGAGGAACTGCGCCGCCGGCGCATCGGGTTTTACCGGCGCAACGGCTTTCGCCTGCTGAACTATGAGTGCGCCCTGTTCGGCGTCCACTTCAACTGCCTCTACCGGGGGGCGGAGGAGGACGACGGAGCGGTGTGCGCCTGGCACCGGCAGATCTACGCCGACTATTTCACCCCCGCGGGCATGGAGGCCTTTATCCAGCTCCCCCTGGGGGAAGGGGAGGCGGTCCGGCCCGTGATGGAGTGGATCAGGGAGGAAGACCATGAATATATTAGCCTTTGAGTCCTCCTGCGACGAGACCGCCGCGGCGGTGGTGCGGGACGGGCGGACGGTGCTCTCCTCGGTGATCGCCTCCTCGGCGGACATGCACGCCATCTACGGCGGCGTGGTGCCCGAGATCGCCTCCCGCAAGCATGTGGAGGCCATCGCCGGTCTGGCGGAGGAGGCCCTGCGGCAATCCGGCCTCTCCAAACAAGAGGTGGACGCCGTGGCCGTCACCTACGCCCCCGGCCTCATCGGGGCGGTGCTGGTGGGGGTCAACTTCGCCAAGAGCGTGGCCCTGGCCCTGGGGGTGCCTCTCATCCCGGTGCACCACGTCCGGGGCCACATCGCCGCCAACTACATTGCCCACCCCGACCTGGAGCCCCCCTTTGTGTGCCTGTGCGTCTCGGGGGGCACCACCCTCATTGTGGCGGTGGAGGACTACACCCGCATGGAGATCCTGGGGGGCACCCGGGACGACGCGGCGGGGGAGTGCTTTGACAAGACTGCCCGGGTGCTGGGCCTGGGCTACCCCGGCGGGGCGCCCCTGGACACACTGGCCCAGGCCGGGTCGGACACCGTCTACGTCTTTCCCCGGGCTCATGTGGAGGGACACCCCCTGGATATGTCCTTCTCCGGACTCAAGACGGCGGTGATCAACCTGGTGCACAACGCCTCCCAGAAGGGGGAGGAGCTGGATCTGCCCGGCCTGGCGGCCTCCTTCTCCGCCGCCGTGTCCGACTCCCTGGTGCCCCGGGTGATGGAGGCAAACCGCCGCACGGGCTGGAACAAGATCGCCGTGGCCGGGGGTGTGGCGGCCAACTCCCGCATCCGCCGGGACCTGGAGACTGCCTGCGCCCAGGCGGGGGCCAGGCTGTGGCTTCCCCCCCTGTCCCTGTGCGGGGATAACGCCGCCATGATCGGCTGCCAGGGGTACTATGAGTACCTGGCGGGCCACCTGGCGGGGGCGGACCTGAACGCCTACGCCGTCCGGGACATCCGGCAGGACGCCCCCAACTGAAAGATGATCTCTCCACGCGGGACCGGCAGCGGGCTGCCGGCCCCGCCTTTTTGCACCCTCCGGTTCCGCCGGGAATAGAATGGGGCACACCGACTGGGAGGGATGCTGCCATGAGACGCGCGATGAACATCTGGGTCATGGGGGGAGATCTCCGCCAGGGGGCCCTGGCGGGGGCGTTGGAGGAGGATGGGCATACGGTACATACCTACGCCCTGGAGAACCTGGACTCCCCCCTCCCCCAGGGCCGCCTGCGGGAGGCGGCCCTGGCCGACTGCGTAATCCTTCCCCTGCCTGTGGCGGGGGAGGATGGGGGACTCAGCGCCCCCCTGTCCCCCCGCTTTCACCCCCTGGAGGAGATCCTGGAGGTGCTCCATCCCCAGCAGTTTGTCTGCGGGGGGATGGTGCGCCCCGAGGTCCAGGCTCTGGCGGGGGAGCGTGGGGTCACCATCCACGACTACTTCGCCCGGGAGGAGCTGGCGGTGGCCAACGCGGTGCCCACGGTGGAGGGGGCCATCCAGATCGCCCTGGAAGAGCTGCCCATTACCCTCCAGGGGGCCCGGGTGCTGGTGGTGGGCTTCGGCCGGCTGGGCAAGCTGCTGGCCCACCGGCTGGGGGCCCTGGGGGCCCGGGTGACGGTGTCCGCCCGGCGGTATGAGCAGCTGGCCTGGATCAGGGCTATGGGCTGGCAGGGCCAGCGCACCGACGCCCTCACCGGCTGGCTGTGCGGCTACGACCTGGTGGTGAACACCGTGCCTGCCCGGGTGCTGGGGCGGGAGCAGCTGCGGGAGCTGGGGCCGGGGGCTCTGGTGATCGACCTGGCCTCCAAGCCCGGCGGGGTGGACCTGGAGGGGGCGGCGGAGCTGGGCACCCGGGTGATTTGGGCCCTGTCCCTGCCGGGGAAGGTGGCGCCGGTGACGGCGGGGCGGGCCATCCGCACCACCGTCTATCACATGATGCAAGAGTTGGGAGTGTGAGTATGGAAGACGTGAGAGTGGGCTTCGCCATGACGGGGTCCTTTTGTACCATACATCGGGCCATGGAGGCCCTGGAGCGGCTGGCGGGGAAGTACCGGACCATCGTGCCCATCGTGTCCGAGCGGGTGGCGGCCACGGACACCCGCTTCGGGGCGGCCCACGACATCATGCGGGAGATGGAGCGCATCTGCGACCGGCGGGTGATCTCCACCCTGGCGGCGGCGGAGCCCATCGGTCCCCAGAAGCTGCTGGATGTGCTGGTGATTGCCCCCTGCACCGGCAGCACCCTGGCCCGGCTGGCGGGGGGGCTTACCGACACGGCGGTGGCCATGGCGGCCAAGGCCCACCTGCGCAACGGCCGCCCCCTGGTGGTGGCCCCCTCCACCAACGACGGCCTGGGGGCCTCGGCGGGGAATCTGGCCGCCCTCCTCAACCGGAAAGGGGTGTACCTGGTGCCCTTCGGCCAGGACGACCCGGTGGGGAAGCCCACCTCTCTGGTGGCGGACTTCAGGCAGATCTCCGCCGCGGTGGAGAGCGCCCTGGCGGGCCGCCAGCTCCAGCCCATCCTTCTGGGGCCTGGAACGTGAGGAGAGGGCGGGGAGACCAAAATTGGTCCCCCCGCCCTTTACCTGTGGGGGGCGGGCGTGTATGATAGAGAAAAAGCCCCGGGGTGCACCCCGGGAGAGAGGAGGAGCGTGCTGTGCGGGAGAGCATCAATTTCCCCCTGAGCGCCGCCGCGGCGGCGGCCTGGGGCGGCTGGAGCGGCGTGGCCCAGGACTGCGCCCGGCTGGGCCTGGCGGGGGTGGAGGGCATCTGGGCGGGGGAGGAGGTGTCCGCCGGCTTTCCCAGATCCCTGCTGGCGGGGTACCACCTCACCTTCTTCCCCGACTGGCTGGACTTCTACCGGGACGACCGGCGGGCCCTGAGGGAGAAGTTCGGCGCCCTGGACAAGGCCTGGGCCTTTTACGGCGGCCGGGGGCCGGAGACCCTCCTGGCCCTCTACCGGGCGGATCTGGAGCGGGCGGCGGCCCTGGGCGCCCCCTATGTGGTGTTTCACATGTCCGACGTGTCCATTGAGGAGGGGTTCACCTACCGCTGGCGGCACACCCACAAAGAGGTCATCGACGCCTCGGTGGAGATCCTCAACCTGCTGCTGGGCGGGGAGGACAGGGGGTTCTGGTGTCTGCTGGAAAACCAGTGGTGGCCCGGCTTCACCTTCACCGACCCGGAACAGACCGAGGCCATGCTGGCGGCGGTGCGCTACCCTAAAACGGGCATCATGCTGGACACGGGCCACCTGATGAACACCAACCCGGACCTGAAAAGCCAGGAGGAGGGGATAGACTATATCCGGGCCATGGCGGCGCGCCACGGCTCCCTGGCCAAGGCGGTCCGGGGGGTCCACCTCCACCAGAGCCTCAGCGGGGACTATGTCCGTACCCATGTGGGGGCCGTTCCCCCCGAGCTGCCGGAGGAGTATTTTCACCGCTACCAATTCAACTACCGCCACATCCAGAGCATTGACCGCCACCAGCCCTGGACATGCCCCGGCGTGGCGGCGCTGGTGGAGGAGCTGGACCCCAGCTTTCTCACCCACGAGCTGGCGGCGGCGGACCGGCGGGCCATGCTGGACGCCGTGGGCACACAGCTCCGGGCCCTCCGGGGCGAGGGACACGGACTTGCGCCGGCGGGAGAGATATGGTATAATATTTTCACTAAAAATTTTGGAGGAAGCGCTATGGCTACCCTGAAAGAACTGGCGGAAATCACGGGCTACGCCCCCGCCACCATCTCCCGCATCCTCAGCGGCGACCCCACCCTGTCGGTGAAGGAGGAGGCCCGGCGTTCGGTGCTGGAGGCGGCGGGCCAGCTCAACTACAGCGCCACCCGCAGCCGCCGGGGCCGCGCCCCCAAGGGGGTGCTGCGGGTGGGGGTGGCGGAGATGCTCACCCCGGCCCAGCAGCTGGAGGACCCCTATTACCTCTACCTCAGCGGCTTTGTGCGCCAGGGCTGTCTGGACAAGAAGTATACCTGCGTCCCCCTGGACAGCCGGGGGGAGGGCTTCTCCTGCCCCGGGGGCGGGGAACTGGACGGCATCGTGGCCATCGGCCTTTTTACCCCCGCCCAGATCGAGTCCCTGGCCGCCCTCAGCGAGAATGTGGTCTTTGTGGACTCCTCCCCCTTTGAAAGCCGCTTTGACTCCGTGGTGCTGGGGTACGAGCTGGGCATCTCCCTGGCCCTGGAGCACCTGGAAGGGTTGGGGCACCGCCGCGTGGGGTATATCGGCCCGGAGTATAAGCTGGATGACCTGCGCCGCCGGGCGCCGGAGGTGCGGCGCAAGATCTTTCTGGCGCGGATGGGGGAGGAGCTGGACAAGCGCTGGCTGCTGGAGTGCCCCATGGAGACCGGGGCCGCGGCCCGGGCGGTGGGGGAGTTCTGGGACAGCGGCGCCCCCCGGCCCACCGCCTTTTTGTGCGCCAACGAAGAAACCGCCATCGGCGCCCTCCGGGCCCTGCGGGAGCGGGGGGCGGCGGTGCCGGGAACGGTGTCGGTGGTGTCCTTCAACGACACCCCCCGCTCCGCCCTGGTGGACCCGCCCCTCACCTCCGTGTCCACCCATGTGGAGGAGATGGCCCGCACAGCCCTGCGCCTGCTGGGGGAGCGCTCCCGGGCCGGGGGGCGGGAGCCGGTGCGCACGGTGCCCCTGAAGGTGGTGGTGCCCCCCTCCCTGGTGGTGCGGGAGAGCACCGCCCCCGCCCCGTAAAAATCCACAGAAAGGGAGGGCCCCTTCTGTGCAGGGCAACAAAGTTTTGCAAAGGGGAAAAATAAAACTTGAATTTTTACTAAAAATTACATACACTGAGGGCACAACAAAGAAGAAGACGAGGTGGCTCCCATGAGTTCCTGTGAAAACCTGCTCCGGGCCCTGCGGGCCGGAGACTATGACCACAGCCTGGCGGGGCTGTACGCCCTGGACGGCCGGGCGGAGAGCCTGGAGGCGGCCCGGGACCGGGCCATCCGGGTGGTGGAGAACTTCCAGAAGACTTACCACCCCCGGCCTGACAGCCAGGCGGCCCTGTTCAGCGGCCCGGGCCGCACGGAGATCGGCGGCAACCACACCGACCACCAGCACGGCCGGGTGCTGTGCGGCAGCGTGGACCTGGACATGCTCTCCTGCGCCGCCCCCAACGGCCTGCGGGTGATCCGCATCCGGTCCGAGGGGTATCCCCCCCTGGAGGTGGATCTGGACAAGCTCCTCCCCCGGGAGGCCGAGCGCAACACCTCCGCCGCCCTGGTGCGGGGGGTGGCGGCCAAGATCAGCGAGATGGGGTACACCCTCTCGGGCTTTGACGCCTACGTGGTGTCCAGTGTTCTCTCCGGCTCGGGGCTCTCCTCCTCCGCCGCCTACGAGACCCTCCTGGGCAATATCATCAACACCTTTTTCTGCGGCGGGGAACTCACCGCCATCCAGATCGCCAAGATCGGCCAGTACGCCGAGAACGTCTACTTCGGCAAGCCCTGCGGCCTCATGGACCAGATGGGCTCCTCCGTGGGGGGCGCGGTGGCCATCGACTTTGCCGACCCCGCCGCTCCGGCGGTGGAGCAGGTGTCCTACGACTTTACCGCCTCGGGCCACGCCCTGTGCATCGTGGACACGGGCTCCTGCCACGCCGACCTCACCGACGACTACGCCGATATTACCCGGGAAATGGGGGCGGTGGCCGCCTACTTCGGGAAACAGGTGCTGCGTGACGTGCCCGAGGAGGACTTCTTCGAGGCCATCTCCTCCCTGCGGGTGTGCTGTGGGGACCGGGCGGTGCTGCGGGCCATGCACTTCTACGAGGATGACCGCCGGGCGGTGGAGGAGGCCAAGGCCCTGGCCGCCGGGGACTTCCAGGGTTTCCTGGACCTGGTGAACCAGTCCGGCCAGTCCTCCGCCCTCCATCTCCAGAACACCTGGTCCCCGGCGGACCCCAAACAGCAGGCCATTCCCATCTCCCTGGCCCTGGGGAAGCGGCTGCTGGACGGCGCCGGCGCCATCCGGGTCCACGGCGGCGGCTTCGCCGGCACCATCCAGGCCTTCGTGCCCAATGACCGGGTGGAGGCCTTCCGCAAGGGGATGGAGCGGGTGCTGGGCACCGGGCGGTGCCACATCCTCCACATCCGGCCCCAGGGGGGCTGCATGATCGCCCCTGACCGGGGATAAACAAGAAAACGTCCATTTGCGTCCCAAAGCGGGATAATGTTTGAAAGGAAGGGAATCAGGTATGGCAATTTTGGTTCTGGGAGGCGCGGGCTACATCGGCTCCCACACGGTGTACGAGCTCATCGAGGCCGGCCGCGACGTAGTGGTGGCGGACAACCTGCTCACCGGGTTCAAGGCGGCGGTCCACCCCAAGGCCCGCTTCTATCAGCTGGACATCCGGGACCGGGGGGCTCTGGACACCCTGTTCCAGGCGGAGAAGATCGAGGGGGTCATCCACTTCGCCGCCTCCTCCCAGGTGGGGGAGTCCATGTCCAACCCCCTGAAGTACTATGACAACAACCTCTACGGCACCATGGTGCTCCTCCAGTCCATGGTGGCCCACGGGGTGGACAAGATCGTCTTCTCCTCCACCGCCGCCACCTACGGCGAGCCCGAGCGGGTGCCCATTCTGGAGACCGACAAGACCGTCCCCACCAACTGCTACGGCCAGACCAAGCTGGCTATGGAGCACATGATGAGCTGGGTGTCCAAGGCCCACGGCCTGAAGTATGTGGCCCTGCGGTACTTCAACGCCTGCGGCGCCCACCCCTCCGGCAAGATCGGCGAGGCCCACGACCCCGAGACCCACCTCATCCCCCTGATCCTCCAGGTGCCCAACGGCCAGCGGGAGAAGATCTCCGTCTTCGGCGACGACTATCCCACCAAGGACGGCACCTGCATCCGGGACTATATCCACGTCACCGACCTGGCCCAGGCCCACATCCTGGCCCTGGACTACCTCCTCAAGGGCGGGGACACGGCGTGGGCTTCACCGTCAACGAGGTCATCGAGGTGGCCCGGGCGGTCACCGGCCACCCCATTCCCGCCCAGGTGGCCCCCCGCCGGGCGGGCGACCCCGCCCAGCTCATCGCCTCCTCCCAGAAGGCGGTGGAGGTGCTGGGTTGGCAGCCCAAGTACAACGACCTGAGCACCATCGTCTCCTCCGCCTGGAACTGGCACAAGAACCATCCCCACGGCTACGAGAGCTGAGGAGGCGGGAAGATGATAGACCAAGCCGTTTCCAAGCTGGCGACCTATGCCCTGCGCACCGGGCTTATTGAGGAGAGCGAGTACGCCTGGGCGGTGAACACCATCCTGGATGTGCTCAAGCTGGACAGCTATACCGACCCCGGGGAGGACTGGGGCGAGATCGACCTGGCCGCCGTGCTGGAGGAGCTGCTGGACGATGCCCACGCCCGGGGCGTGCTGGCGGAGGACTCGGTGGTGTACCGGGACCTCTTTGACACCGAGCTCATGGGCCGCCTCACCCCCCGGCCCGCCCAGGTGATCCGCACCTTCCAGGACCTGTACGCCCAGGACCCCAGGAAGGCCACCGACTGGTACTACCAGTTCAGCCAGGACACCAACTACATCCGGCGGGACCGCATCGCCAAGGACGTGCAGTGGAAGGCCCCCACGGAGTACGGGGAGCTGGACATCACCATCAATCTCTCCAAGCCGGAGAAGGACCCCAAGGCCATTGCTGCCGCCCGGAACCTGCCTGCCTCCGCCTACCCCCGGTGTCAGCTGTGCGCCGAGAACGAGGGGTACGCCGGCCGGGTGAACCACCCCGCCCGGCAGAACCACCGCATTGTGCCCATCACCATCAACGGCTCCCCCTGGTTCCTGCAGTATTCCCCCTATGTGTACTATAACGAGCACTGCATCTGCCTGAACAGCGTCCACATCCCCATGAAGATCGACAAGGCCTGCTTCGGTAAGCTCCTGGACTTTGTGGGCCAGTTCCCCCACTATTTCGTGGGGTCCAATGCGGATCTGCCCATCGTGGGCGGCTCCATCCTGGCCCACGACCACTTCCAGGGGGGGCGGTACACCTTCGCCATGGCCAAGGCCCCGGTGGAGACCCCCTTCACCTTCCCCGGCTTTGAGGATGTGAAGGCGGGGATCGTCAAGTGGCCCATGTCGGTGGTGCGCATCACCGCGGCGGATCCCCAGCGGCTCATGGACCTGGCCGACCGCATTCTGAACAGCTGGCGGGGCTACACCGATGAGGCCGCCATGATCCTGGCGGAGACCGACGGGGAGCCCCACAACACCATCACTCCCATCGCCCGCCGCCGGGGGGAGGACTACGAGCTGGACCTGGTGCTGCGCAACAACCTCACCACCGAGGAGCACCCCCTGGGCCTCTACCACCCCCACGCCGAGCTCCACCACATCAAGAAGGAGAACATTGGCCTCATCGAGGTCATGGGCCTTGCGGTGCTGCCCGCCCGGCTGAAGGCGGAGCTCTCCGCCGTGGCGGACAAGCTGGTGAAGGGGGAGGACCTGCGCGCCGATCCCCTCACTGCCTCCCACGCCGACTGGGCGGAGGGATTCGCTCCCAACTACACCATCACCGCGGAAAACGCCCTGGATATTGTCCAGAAGGAGACCGGCCTGGTGTTCGCCCAGGTACTGGAGCACGCCGGGGTGTACAAGCGCACGGAGGAGGGCAAGGCTGCCTTCCTGCGCTTCCTGAACCAGATATAATCTCCATTTCCTCATTCCGCCGTAAGGGGCGGGGCCGGAAGGCCCCGCCCCTTACGGTATTTTGCAGCACTATTACATAAAAAATTTTTACAATTTATAATGAAATTTAAAAATGTAATATTTACTGCAATGTCTGCTGTGCTATAATAGGTCCATAAACGAAAAACGGGCCTCAGAGGGCCCGCTGAGGGATATGGAAGGAGATGCCACAGATGGCCATGAGGCGTGTGGGCGCGCTGCTGCTGACGGCGGCGCTGATGGTAGTGCTGGGTACGGGACTGCTGCTGTCCGGGATGGCCCGGGCGGAGGGGGACGACACCGTCACCGCCAGCGGTGAGACGGCGGAGTGGTCCGCCGGGGCCCAGGCCGGTTACAGCGGGGGGGAGATGCTCTCCTCCGGCAGCAGCCGGGAGAGCGCCGGCGGGACGGTGGACAACCGCCTGCTGGTGCTGCTGACGGTGGCCGCCTGCGTCAGCGGCGCCGCGGCCATCACCATGGCAAGCCCCCGGGTGGGGGAGGAGGGCTGAGCCCTCCCGCTCCCCACGGAACAGAAACAGGAAAAGAGGTCCCGCGTCCGTCAAAGACGGACGCGGGACCTCTTTTATGCACGGTTTTCAGAGCTTGGAGAGCATAATGTCCAGAATGGCGGTGTCGGTCTCCTTCATGCCGTCCTGGGCCAGCTCCCCCACGTGGTCGATGGTGTGCTCCACGTCCACCCCCACGATGCCGTCCTTGGGGGCGAGGAGCTGGGACTTCATGGCCAGCATGGCCCCGTCGAAGGCGGCGTAGATCCCCGAGGCGATCTTCAGCGCGCAGGAGGCCTTGGCCCCGTCGCAGATCACCCCGGACAGGTTGCCCAGGGTGTTGGTGATGGCGCCGGACACCTGCTCCAGGGTGCCCCCCTGGAGGAGGACCAGGGCGCCGCTCACCCCGGCGGAGGCGCAGATGGCCCCGCAGTAGGCCGACAGGCGGCCCACGTTGCTCTTGATGTGCACCGTGGCCAGGTGGGAGAAGAAGAGCCCCCGGATCAGCTGGTCCTCCGGCAGGAGCTTGTCGTGGCAGTACTGAATCACCGGCAGGGAACAGGTCATGCCCTGGTTGCCGCTGCCGCTGGTGGTCATGACAGGCAGGGCGCAGCCGCTCATGCGGGCGTCGCTGCCGGCGGCGGTGAAGGCGGCGGCCCGGTTGCGGGCGTCGTTGCCGTAGGTGCCGTCGGCAATGTTCTCCATGATCATCCGGCCGGTGTTCACCCCGTAGTGGCCGGACAGCCCCTCGTGGGCGATGCGGCTGTTCATGGAGATCACGTCCAGGAACAAGGGGCGGATGAGATCCAGGTCGATGGTCTTGGCCAGGGTGTAGATGAGGTCCACCGACAGGATGCTCCGGTCGGAGAGGGAGGCGTTGAAATCTGCGTCGCCGCAGGGGCGGTCCACCAGCACCTCCCCGTTTTTCACCACCCGGGTCACATTGGTGTGGGTGTGTTTGAGCTCCGCCTCCACCGTGTCCTCCCCGGCGGTGAGGATCACGTGGACATAGAGCTTGCTGTCCCCCTCCGCCAGGCGCACCTCCACCCGGTCCTCCGCCAGGAAGTCCCGGACCTCCTGGCGCTGGGCGTCGCTGACGGCGGAGATGACCATCAGCTCCTTGTCACTGTCCCCTGCGATGGCGCCCATGGCGGCGGCGGCCTCGATGCCGCACAGCCCTCCGCTGCTGGGAATCACCACGCTCTTGACGTTTTTCACCATGTTCCCCGAGGGGATGACGGTGATGTGATCCGGCACGCACCCCAGCACCCGCCGGGCGTAGGCCGCCACATAGGCGATGGCGATGGGCTCCGTGCACCCCTCGGCGGGTACGATCTCCTCTTTCAGAATCTCCAGCACCTGCCGGAGAGTGTCCTCCCTGATTTCCATACGCTGTAAACCTCCCGCTGGGCGGCTGGCCGCCCGGTGTGATGGAAAGGGGCGCGGAATGTCCCGCTTTGCTCCGGGTGCGCCCTGTTTTCCCCATCATACAACAGGACGGGGGACGGGTCAACCCCGGGGGAGGGGGGATGTTTACAGAAAGTTCAGAGGAATTTCAGAGTAATTTTAGGTTGTAATGGTAGGTTGATACCCGTCTGAGACTGTCATTTGAGGAGGATTCAAAGCAGTGATCGAAGTAAAAGACCTGGTCAAGCGCTATGGCCGCCGCCTGGCGGTGGACCATCTGAGCTTTACCCTGGAGCCGGGGCGGATCTACGGCTTCCTGGGGCCCAACGGCGCGGGCAAATCCACCACCATGAATATTATGACGGGCTACCTGGGGGCCACCTCCGGGGAGGTGCTGGTCAACGGCCACAGCATCGCCAAAGAGGCGGAGGCGGCCAAGCGCTGCCTGGGCTACCTGCCCGAGCAGCCCCCCCTCTACCTGGAGATGACGGTGGAGGAGTACCTCACCTTCGCCCTGGAGCTGAAAAAGGTGCCCCGGGGGGAGCGGGGGGAGCAGCTGGAGAAGATCTTGGACCTCACCGGGCTTACAGAGGTCCGGGGCCGGCTGATCCGCAACCTGTCCAAGGGCTACCGCCAGCGGGTGGGCCTGGGGCAGGCCCTGGCGGGCTTTCCCGAGATCCTCATTCTGGATGAGCCCATGGTGGGGCTGGACCCCAAGCAGATCATCGAGATCCGGGACCTGATGCGCCTGCTGGCCAGGGAGCACACGGTGGTGTTCAGCTCCCACATCCTCTCCGAGGTGCAGGAGGTGTGCGACCACATCTTCATCATCCATCAGGGCAAGCTCCGGGCCTCCGGCTCCGTGGAGGAGCTGGAGCGCACCCTAGGGGGCGAGGACCGGCTGGAGCTCACCCTCCGGGGGGAGTGGGAGGCCGTCCGGCAGGCCCTGGAGGCCGTTGCCGGCGTGAAGAAGCTGGAGCGGCGGGACTGCTCCGAGGAGGGGGCGGTGGCCCTCTCGCTGTGGGGAGCGGGGGACCTGCGGGAAGCGGTGTTCTACGCATGCGCCCAGGAGAAGCTGCCCATCCTGGCCATGGGCTATGACCGCATGACCCTGGAGGACGTGTTCCTCCAGCTCACCGGGGAGGAGTCCCACTCCCGGGGAGGAGAGCCGGAGGAGAGCCCGGAGTGGTCTGAGGAGGAAGCGGACCTCCTGCCGGAGGGAGAGGACTCCGCCCGGGACGGGGCGGAAGCTGAGGAGGAGGAAGAGACATGACGGCGGTATACAAACGGGAGCTGCGCTCCTACTTCACCTCCATGGTGGGCTATGTGGTGATGGCGGTGCTCATCTTCTTCGTGGGCATCTACTTCATGGCCTACAACATCTTCAGCGGCTACACCCAGTTTTCCTACACCCTGCTCAGCTCCACCCTGATCTTCATGGTGGCCATCCCCATCCTCACCATGCGCTCCATGGCGGAGGAGCGGCGCAGCCGCACGGACCAGCTGCTTCTCACCGCTCCGGTGAGCGTGTGGCGTGTGGTGGCGGGCAAGTACCTGGCCATGGTCACCGTGCTGGCCATGGCGGTGGCGGTGTGTTCCTTCTGCCCCCTGATCATCGCCCTCAACGGCACGGCCCACCTGGGGGTGGACTACGCCTCCATTCTGGCCTTCTTCCTGATGGGCTGCGTGTTCATCGCCGTGGGCATGTTCATCTCCGCCCTCACCGAGAGCCAGATCATCGCCGCCGTGGGCACCTTTGCTGTGCTGCTGGTGCTCTATCTGTGGAGCGACCTGGTGACCTACCTGCCTGACACCCTGGAGGAGCTGCTGTCCGCCTTCGATTTCCAGGGGGTGCTCAACAACTTCGCCTACTACAGCGTGTTTGACGTGGGGGGCCTGGTGATGTACCTGTCCCTGGCGGCGGCCTTCGTGTTTCTCACGGTGCAGGTCACAAAGCGCCGCCGGGGGGAGTCCGTGGCGCCGGTGACGGCGGCGGCCCTGGCGGTGATTTTGGTGGCCAACCTGGTGGTGGGGCAGCTGCCCTCCAACCTTCAGGAGCTGGACATCAGCGATCAGGGGATCTACACCGTGTCCGACACATCTGTGGACTACCTCAGCGCCCTGGAGGAGGACGTGGAGCTGGTGGTGCTGGCGGAGGATGCCAACATCGACCCCATGCTCAGCAAATTCCTCTACAACTACGCCGCCCTCTCCAGCCGGGTGACCCTCACCTTTGTGGACCCGGTGGCCCACCCCTCCGCCCTGGAGACCTATGACGCCCAGGCCAACACGGTGGTGGTGCGCTGCGAGGCCACGGGCAAGCAGCGTGCGGTGGCCTTTGACGACATGCTGGTGCTGGACTACATGTCCTACTATTATTACGGCACCACCAGCTACACCGAGTTTGACGCCGAGGGACAGCTCACCTCCGCGGTGGACTATGTCACCCGTGACACCACGGAAGTGGTATACCTCATGGAGGGCCACGGGGAGAGCAGCCTGGGGGCCACCGTCACCGACGCCATGGAGAAGGCCAACCTCACCACCCAGACCGTGACCCTCCTGCTGGAGGAGAGCGTCCCCGAGGACTGCGCCCTGCTGCTGTGCAACCAGCCCACCCGGGATCTCACCGAGGACGAACGCACCCTGCTGGAGGAGTACCTGGCCGCCGGCGGGCAGATGATGCTCATCCTCCCCCAGAGCGGCGAGGACATGCCCCAGTGGGAGACCCTGCTTAATACCTACGGCCTGGCCACAGACGAGGGCTATGTCACCGATCTCGGGAAATACTACGGCCAGTGGGGGTACTACTACTTCTGCGCCACCCTCTCCACCAGCAGCGACATCACCGGGGAGTTTGACAGCGACGCCCTCACCATGCTCTATGCCGCCCGGGGTATGACCCAGGTGGAGGCCGCCCGGGACACCATCACCGTGGACCCCTTCATGAGCACCTCCTCCACCGGCTACAACGACGCCCAGGAGGCCCAGGGGGAGTGGATCCTGGGGGCCAGCTGCACCGAGGAGACCGACGGCGGCACCGCCCGCCTGACGGTGATCGGGGCGGCCACCCTCCTTGACGAGGACGTCCTCAGCGTCTACGGCTCGGCCTTTGTGAATCTGGACCTCTTCATGAACGCCCTCACCGTGGGCATGGAGGACGTGTCCCAGATTGCCATTGAGAGCATCAGCCTCACCAGCACCTACAACACCTTCACCAACGCCGGGGCCTGGAGCGCCCTGTATCTGGCGGTGCTTCCCCTGCTTATCCTGGGCGGCGGACTGGTATACTGGATCAAACGGAGGAAACGGTAATGACCAAGCAGATCAAGCAGCTGCTCATCCTGGTGGGCGTGTTGGTGGTCCTGCTGGGGGCCTATATCGCCCTGCGGGTGTGGAACGCCGGAGCGGAGGAGCGGGCGGAGGCCCAGGCGGACTATGTCCTCACCCTGGAGGACATCCAGCGCCTCACCTGGGACTACAGCGGGGAGGACCTGGACTTCCTCAGGAGCGGGGAGAGCTGGACCTGGGCCCCCGACAGCGCCTTCCCCCTGGAGGAGAGCAATCTCACCGGCCTGGAGGAGACCCTGGCATCCCTGAAGGCCCAGCGGGTCATTGAGGCCCCCGACGCCCTGGCGGACTACGGCCTGGATACCCCGGACATGACCCTGACCGTGGAGACAGGGTCGGACACGGTGAAGCTGCTCATCGGGGACATGACCGGCTCGGACTACTATGTGATGGTGGAGGGGGAGGACAGGGTGTACACCATTGACTCCACCCTCATCACCTACCTGGAGTGCTCCCTCATGGACATGATGGTCCTGCCGGACATCCCCTCCATGAGTGAGAGCAACGTGGAGCAGGTGGAGGTTACCCTGACGGACGGCACCACCCATCAGCTCACCAAGGTGACCGAGACCCGGGAGGAGACAGTGGAGACCGACACCGGGGAGACCGATGAGAACGGGGAGGCCGTCACCGAGACCACCACCCAGACCGTCACCGTCTACACCTGGTATCTGGACGGGGAGGCCCTCTCCGACGGGGCGGTGGACGACTACCTCACCGACCTGGGGGCCCTCTATGTGAGCGCCGCCCACGCCTACCGGGCGGAGAGCAGCGAGGTGATCTCCTGCGGCCTCACCGCCGCCGAGCGCCTGACCATCGTCCTCACCCAAACCGACGAGGACGGGGAGACGGTGGAGGAGCAGGTGGACCTGCGGGTGGGCAACGACGACACCAGCGGCTCCTACGTCTATGTCACCCTCAACGACGACAGCGACACCCCCACCATCTACCTCATGAACGCCGACCGGCTGGAGAGCCTTCTGGACCTGAGCCGGGAGACTCTGGAGGCCACGGTGAGCGCGGACAGCGAATAAAAACACAAGAGCGCCCGGCGGGACCAGCGGTCCCGCCGGGCGCTTGCCCGCTTTTGATATCACATGGGGGAAGGGTCCAGGGCGGCGTGGAGCTCTGAGGTAATGGCCCCCCGGAACAGGGACAGGGCGTGGCCGTGGAGGGCATCCAGGGTGCCGGGCACCTGGGGACCGGGGGTGTTGCCCCCCTGGGAGCAGTCCAGGTCCAGAATGAACTTCACCTCCGGGTCCGGCGGGACCTTGGGGTTGTTCACCTTCACCATGCCCGGCCCGGCGTGGATCTTCACATGGGAGCCGTCGGCGCACTTGAGCTCCGTATCCAGAGAGGACTTGGTCACGTCCCCCTCCTCCACGTCGGGCTCGGCCATCACCCCCAGGTAGGCGGGCTGGATCAGGGCGCTCCAGGGCCGCCCCTCCAGGTCCAGGGCCTTCCGGGAGAGGATGTTCACATACCGCAGGCCGATGCGCTGGAAGAAGGCGGGCTCGTAGATGCGGATGAACTCCGCCAATGGGCGGTCCAGGTGCTCCACCAGCTCCTCCCAGTGGCTGTAGCGCAGGGTGGACAGGGCGAAGAAATCCCGGGTGAGGTTGATCTTCCACAGCCCGTCGGCGGAGACAAAGGTGTGGTTGATCACCGGGGGCGGGGTCTCCACCTTCTGCTGGGGGGTGCCGGCCCCGGTGACCCGGGGGGGCGGGGCCTCCTTCCGGGCGGAGTAGAGGGGGAAATCCCGCCGGATGGACTCCTGGAACAGGTCGGGCTCCTGGGTCTGGATGGAGAGGATGGTGGGGAAGCGCAGCTGGCAGATCACCTCCCGCAGCTGGCAGCGGGCGTAGTGATACCGGTCCTGGTTGGAAAACAGCATACAAAGGGCTCCTTTCTCCGCCGCGGGCGGATATGGGCGGCGCGCCCCGGGGAAAGAGGCCCCGGGCGGTCTTTTTCTTATCTGCTATTGTATCCGCTGGGGGCGGCGGTGTCAATGCGGGAGGGACTTGGAGGGCGGGGGGAAGTGTGGTATGATAGTGCGGATACGGAGCACGGCGAGAGGATGTGAGAGCGTGGCGGTGCGCGGAAGATTTGCCCCCAGCCCCAGCGGGCGGATGCACCTGGGCAACGTGTTTGCGGCCCTGCTGGCCTGGCTGGATGTGCGCAGCCAGGGGGGCACCATGGTGCTGCGGCTGGAGGACCTGGATCCCCAGCGCTGCACCCGGGAGCGGGGAGAGCAGCTGGTGGACGACCTGGCCTGGCTGGGGCTGGATTGGGACGAGGGGGGGCTGGAGCCCCGGTGGTGCCAGAGCGCCCGGACCGGGCGGTACGCCGCGGCCTTTGCCCGGCTGGAGGAAATGGGGCTGGTGTACCCCTGCTACTGCACCCGGGCCCAGCGCCTGGCGGCCTCGGCCCCCCACCTGGCCGACGGAACGGTGGTCTACCCCGGCACCTGCCGGCACCTCACGGCGGAGGAGCGCGCCGCCCTGGAGGGGGCCGGCCGCCGCCCCGCCTGGCGGGTGCGGGTGCCCCGGGAGACGGTGACGGTGGAGGACGGCCACTACGGCCGGGTGGAGCAGGACCTGGCGGCGGCGTGCGGCGATTTCATCCTCCGCCGGTCCGACGGGGTGTACGCCTATCAGCTGGCGGTGGTGGTGGACGACGGGGAGATGGGGATCAACCGGGTGGTCCGGGGCAGGGATCTGCTGGAGTCCTCCCCCCGGCAGGCCTGGCTCCACCGCATGCTGGGCTTCACGCCCCCTGCCTTCTGCCACACCCCCCTCCTCCTCTCGGGGGACGGGCGGCGCCTGTCCAAGCGGGACGGGGACCTGGATATGGCCGCGCTGCGCCGGGCCTTCCGGCCGGAGGAGCTCACGGGGGTGCTGGCCTGGTGGGCCGGACTGCGCCCCAGCCCGAAAAGTGCTCACCCCAGGGAGCTGATACAGGACTTCTCCTGGGCAAAAGTGCCGAAAAACGACATAACGGCCCAACTGCCTTGACAGGGGGTAGACTGGGGCGTAAAATGGGAAAAATATCACAAAGGCCCGGAGGGGGCGCTGCCAGGTCCCCGGCGGGCCCCCTTTCGCCCAGGCCCGGCCCGCGTTGGACGGGGCGAGGGGAACGAGATAAAAAGGAGATGCAAGGATGGTCAATCAGCAAGTGAGCGAGAAGTTTTTGAAGCAGGGTCTCACCTTTGACGACGTGCTGCTGGTCCCCGCCGAGAGCAATGTCCTCCCCGCGGACATCGACCTGCACACCCAGCTGACCCGGAAGATCCGCCTGAACATCCCTGTGATGAGCGCCGCCATGGACACCGTCACCGAGGTGCGCATGGCCATTGCCCTGGCCCGGGAGGGGGGCATCGGCATCATCCACAAGAATATGTCCATCGGCGCCCAGGCCGAGCAGGTGGACATGGTCAAGCGCAGTGAGAACGGCGTCATCACCAACCCCTTCTGGCTGGGCCCCGGCCACACCCTGGCGGAGGCCGACGAGCTCATGGCCAAATACCGCATCTCCGGCGTGCCCATCTGCGACAAGGGCAAGCTCATCGGCATCATCACCAACCGGGACATCAAGTTTGAGACCGACATGGACCAGCTCATCGACAACGTGATGACCAAGGACAACCTGGTCACCGCCCCCGAGGGTACCACTCTGGAGGAGGCCCGGGAGATCCTCCGCCGCCACAAGGTGGAGAAGCTGCCCATTGTGGATGAGGAGTTCCGCCTGAAGGGCCTCATCACCATCAAGGACATCGAGAAGGCCCAGGTCTACCCCAACTCCGCCCGGGACGAGAAGGGCCGGCTCATGGTGGGCGCCGCCATCGGCGTCACCGCCGACGTGCTGGACCGGGTCCACGCCCTGGTAGAGGCGGGGGCCGACGTGCTGTGCCTGGACTCCGCCCACGGCCACTCCCACAACATTCTCGACTGCGTCAAGCGCATCAAGGCCCTCTACCCCGACGTGCAGCTCATTGCGGGCAATGTAGCCACTGCCGAGGGCACCCGCGCCCTCATCGAGGCGGGCGCCGACTGCGTGAAGATCGGCATCGGCCCCGGCTCCATCTGCACCACCCGCGTGGTGGCCGGTATCGGCGTGCCCCAGATGGCCGCCGAGTACGGCGTGCCTATCATCGCCGACGGCGGCATCAAGTACTCGGGCGACATCGCCAAGGCCCTGTCCGCCGGGGCCAACGTGGTGATGCTGGGCTCCCTGCTGGCCGGGTGTGAGGAGTCCCCCGGGGACACCGAGGTGTTCCAGGGCCGTCAGTTCAAGGTCTACCGGGGCATGGGCTCCCTGGGCGCCATGGCCAAGGGCTCCAAGGACCGGTACTTCCAGCAGAACAACAAGAAGCTGGTGCCCGAGGGCGTGGAGGGCCGGGTGCCCTACAAGGGAACCGTCTCCGAGACCATCTATCAGATGATGGGCGGCCTGCGGGCCGGTATGGGCTACTGCGGCTGCGCCACTGTGGAGGAGCTCCAGCGCAAGAGCCAGTTCATCCAGATCACCGCCGCCGGCCTCCGGGAGTCCCATCCCCACGATATCTATATCACCAAAGAGGCCCCCAACTACACCATCAATCCCCAGTAATAAGCCCCTCTTCACGGGACCGCCGCATCCGCGGCGGTCCCGTTTTTGGTACCGGCGGGGCGCAGGGGGAAAGTGCCGGTTGTCAGGGGGGCGGGGGAGACGGTATAATATCCTGCATGAGACCCCCGCAGGGGCGGTCTGACGGGATCTTCTGAAAGAGGTGAGGGACATGCTGACACTGCTGCTGGGCCGGGGGGGAAGCAGGCAAAAGGAGGCCATTCTGGACCGGGTGACGGCTTCCGATCTGCCCCGACGGGTGATCCTGGTGCCCGAGCAGTACTCCCACGAGATGGAGCGGGCGCTGTGCCGCGCCGCGGGGGACAGCGCCAGCCTCCACACGGAGGTCCTGTCCTTCACCCGCCTGGGCCGCCGGGTGGCGGACACAGCCGGCGGGGGCGCGGAGAGGGTGCTGGACGCCGGGGGGCGCATGCTCCTCATGTACGCCGCCCTCCAGGGGGTGGCGGACAGCCTGACGGTGTACCGCCAGCCCTCCCGCCGCCCGGCCTTTCTCACCGGGCTGCTGGCCACGGTGGACGAGTGCAAGACCTGCCGGGTGCCCGCCGCCGCCCTGGTGGAGGCGGGGGAGGACATCGGCGGCAGCGAGGGGGACAAGCTGCGGGACATTGGCCTCATCTACGGGGCTTACGAGGCCATGACGGAGCAGTTGGCCCGGGACCCCCGGGACAGCCTCACCCGGCTGGGTCAGGGGCTGGAGGAGAGCGGCTGGGCCAGGGGAGTGGACCTCTACCTGTGGGGCTTTTCCGACTTCACCCCCCAGGAGCGGGAGGTCCTCCGGGTGCTGATGGACCAGGCCGCCCGGGTGACCGCGGCCCTCACCTGCGACTTGGAGGACCCCGGGGAGATCTTCACCACCACCCGCCGCACGGCGGAGCAGCTGCGGGAGATGGCCCGCCGGGCGGGGACCCCCTGCCGGGTGGAGACCCTCCCCCTGCCGGAGGACCGCCATCCCGCCCTGGCCCATTTGGAGCGGGAGCTCTTTGCCCAGGGGGCGGCCCCCTGGCCGGGGGCGTGCCCCGTGGAGCTCTATGCCGCCCGGGACCCCCGGGGGGAGGTGGAGCGGACCGCCGGGGAGATCCTCCGCCTGGTGCGGGAGGAGGGGCTGCGCTTCCGGGACATCGCCGTCACCGCCCGGGATTTCTCGGTTTACGGCGACCTGGTGGAGAGCGTCTTCCCCCACTACGGCATCCCGGTCTTTCTCAACACCATGACCGACATCCTCCGCAAGAGCGTACCTGCCCTGGTCACCGGAGCCCTGGACGCCATCGGCGGCGGGTACCGGTACGAGGATATATTCCGCTTTCTCAAGACCGGGTTGACCAGCCTTCCCCAGGAGGACCGGGACATCCTGGAGAACTATGTCCGCACCTGGAACATCCGGGGCAGCCGGTGGACCAGGGAGTGGGACATGCACCCCGGGGGCTATGGCAAGGAGATGACCCCGGCGGACCGGGCGGAGCTGGAGCGGCTCAACGCCATGCGGCGGCAGGTGATGGCCCCCCTGGAGGAGCTACGCACCAACCCCGACCGCACCGGAGCCGGGCGGGCCAGAGCAGTATACCATTTCCTTGAACAGGTTGACATGCCCGGCTGTCTGGAGCGCCGGGTGGAGGAGCTGCGGGCCCTGGGGGAGCTCAAGAGCGCCGGAGAGTACGAGCAGCTGTGGGACATCCTGGTGGACGGCCTGGAGCAGTGCGCCGGGCTGCTGGGGGACCAGGTGCTGGACGACCAACAATTTGCCCATCTCTTCTCCCTGGTGCTCTCCCAGTACGACGTGGGCACCATCCCCGTGTCTCTGGACCGGGTGAGCGCCGGGGAGGGGCCCCGCATGGTGAACAAGGAGGCCCAGGTCCTCTTTTTCCTGGGGGCGGACAGCGACGCCCTCCCCCGGGTGGCCCCGGCCCCCGGGCTCCTCACGGACCTGGACCGGGACCGGCTGGCCCTGCGCAGCCTGGAGCTGGGCCCCCGGGCGGGGGAGAAGCTCCACCGGGAGATGGCCCTGGTGTACCGGCTGTGTACCCTGCCTACCCGCCGCCTGGTGGTGAGCTGGGCGGAGACCGGCGGGGAGAAGGGGGGCGAAAAGCGGCCCTCCTTCCTGGTGGAGCGGCTGGAGGCCCTGTTCCCCGGGGCGGCGCGGCTCCAGGAGGGGCAGCTGGGGGGAGATTTCCGCCTGTCCGCCCCCGCCCCCGCCCTGGAGGAGGCGGGGCGGCGCTCTGTGGCGGCCAAAGCGCTGAAGAGGCTGCCCGGCTGGAGGGAGCGGGTGGAGGCCCTGGAGCGGGCGGGGCGCTGGCGGCGGGGGATGCTGTCCCTGCCGGCGGTGGAGGCCCTGTACGGCCCCCAGGTTGGCCTGTCCGCCACCAAGCTGGACCAGCTGCGCAGCTGCCACTTCAGCCACTTCATGAAGTACGGCCTGCGGGCCCGGCCCCGGGAGACCGCCGCCTTCCAGGCCAGCCACTACGGCACCTTTGTCCACAGCGTCCTGGAGGAGGTGCTGCGGGAGGGGATCGCCCTCCCCGGCGGGGTGGCCGGCCTGGCCCGGGACGGGGCCCTGCGGGACTCCCTGGCCCGCCGGGCGGCGGAGCGGTACGCCCGGGAGACCCTGGGCGGCCTGGAGGGGGAGACCCGGCGGTTCTGCCGCCTCTTTCAGCGGATGGAGGAGGCGGTGCTCCGGGTGGTGGAGAACGTGGTGGAGGAGCTTGCCTGCTCCCAGTTCCAGCCGGTGGCCTTCGAGCTGGGCTTTGGCCGGGACGAGAGGGGGCTCCCCGCCGTGGAGGCGGGGAAGAAGCTGAAGGTGCGCCTGGGGGGCTATGTGGACCGGGTGGACTGCTGGGTCCACGGCGGCAGGCGGTACCTGCGGGTGGTGGACTATAAGACGGGCAAAAAGGCCTTTGACTTTACGGACATCAAACACGGCCGGGGATTGCAGATGCTCCTCTACCTCTTTGCCCTGGAGGAGAAGGGCCAGACCCTCTTCGGGGAGGAGGAGATCGTTCCCGCCGGGGTGCTCTACCTCCCCGCCCGGGACGCGGTGGCCAGCGGCAGCCGGGACACCGCCCCGGAGGAGGTGCGCCGCAAGCTGGACAGCCAGCTGCGCCGGAAGGGGCTGCTGCTGGACGACCAGGAGGTGCTGGAGGCCATGGAGCCCTCGGGAGAGGGGGGGCGCCGGTTCCTCCCCGTGGGGGGGAGAAACGGCGGAGAGTCCCTGGCCTCCCCCCGGAAGATGGCGGTCCTGCGGGCCCATGTCCGCCGGGAGCTGGAGAACGTGGCCGGAGAGCTGGAGCGGGGGGACATCGCCGCGGACCCCTACTGGCGGGGAAGCGAGGACAACGCCTGCCGGTACTGCGACTACCGCTCGGCCTGCCACTTTGAGGAGAGCTGCGGCGACCAGGTCAGCTGGCAGCGGGCGGTGAGCTCCGCCCAGTTCTGGGGGGAGCTGCTTCAAACCCTGGAGGAGGAGGAAGAAGACCATGGCCATGAAACTCACTGAGGACCAGCGCTTGGCGGTGGAGGACCGGGGGGGAGCCCTGCTGGTGTCCGCCGCGGCGGGCTCGGGCAAGACCCGGGTGCTAGTGGAGCGGCTCATGGGCTATGTGGCCGCGGGGTACGACGTGGACCAGTTCCTGGTGATCACCTTCACCAACGCCGCCGCCGCGGAGCTGCGGGGCCGGGTGGCCCAGGCCCTGGGGGAGCGGCTGGCCCGGGACCCGGGGAACCGGCACCTGCGCCGCCAGCTCACCCTGGTCTACCAGGCCAGGATCTGCACCATCGACGCCTTCTGCCTGGACTTTCTCCGGGCGTGCGGCCACCTGGCGGACCTGGATTCCGACTTCCGGATATGCGACGCCACGGAGGGGGAGCAGCTCAGGCAGCAGGCCCTGGAGCAGGTGCTGGAGGAGTGGTACGCCCGGGAGCCCCAGCCCGAGGGCTTCACCCAGCTGGTGGACCTGGTGTGCGGCGAGCGGGGGGACGAGGCCCTGGCCCAGGCGGTGACCGACCTGCACCAGCGCCTCCAGAGCCACCCCCGCCCTCTGGGCTGGCTGGAGGAGCACCGGGGGGACTTTGACCTGCCCCCCGGCGGCGACCCGGGGGACACCCCCTGGGGCCGCTGTCTGCTGGAGGACAGCCGGGAGCTGGCGGTGCACTGGGCGGGGCAGCTGGAGGGCCTTCTCCGGGAGATCGCCGCCGAGCCGGTGCTGCTGGCCAACTACGGCCCCAGCCTGACGGCCACCGCCGCCGGCCTGGGGAACTTTGCCCGGGCCGCCCAGGGCGGCTGGGCCCAGGCGGCGGCCGCCCTGCCCATCCCCGTGCCGGCGGCGGGGCGGAAGCGGGGGGAGGTGGATCCGGGGCTCAAGGCCCGGCTCACCGCCCTGCGGGACCAGTGCAAGGACCAGGTAAAGAAGCTGGAGGGGCGCTTTTCCCTCACCGCCGACCAGGCGGGGGAGGACCTGCGGGCCCTCAGCGGGGCCATGGAGGCCCTGACGGACCTGACGGCCCACTTCGACCGGGCCTTCCGGGGAGCCAAGCGGGGCCGGGGGGTGCTGGAGTTCTCCGACGCGGAGCACCTGACGGTGGAGCTCCTCACCAGGCCGGACGGCAGCCCCACCCCCCTGGCGGCGGAGTGGTCGGAGCGGTTCGTGGAGATCATGGTAGACGAGTACCAGGATACCAACCAGGTGCAGAACGTCCTCTTCCAGGCCCTCTCCCGGGAGGGGCGCAACCTCTTCCTGGTGGGGGACGTGAAGCAGTCCATCTACCGCTTCCGCCTGGCGGACCCCACCATCTTTCTGGACAAATACGCCCGCTACCCCCTCCTGGGGGAGGAGGAGGCCGGGGGACCCCGGAAGATCCTCCTCTCCCAGAACTTCCGCTCCCGGCCGGAGGTGCTGGAGGGGGTGAACTACATCTTCCGGGGCATCATGTCCCGGGCGGTGGGGGAGCTGGACTACACAGACCGGGAGGAGCTGCGGCCCGGCCGCACCGACTGGCCGGCGGGGGAGGCCTACCGCACCGAGCTCCACCTGGTGGACCTGGAGGGGATGGACGACCAGGAGGGGGCCCCCGTGGACAAGAGCCTCCTGGAGGTCCGGGCGGTGGTGCGCCGGGCGGCGGAGCTGCTGGAGCAGGGCCTGCCCGTGCCCGACGGGGCGGGGGGTCAGCGGCCGGTGGAGCCGGGGGACATGGTGATCCTCCTGCGCTCCCCCGGGCCGGTACTCAAGCACTACGCCAAGGCCTTCCGGGAGGCGGGCATCCCCTGGAGCGCCCAGGGGGGCGAGGAGTTCTTTGACACCACCGAGGTGTCGGTGGTCCTCTCCCTCCTCAACATCATCGACAACCCCCGGCAGGATGTGCCCCTTCTGTCGGTGCTGCGCTCCCCGGTGTACGGCTTCACCCCGGACCGGCTGGCCCAGCTGCGGGGGCGGCGCCGGGAGGGGGACTTCTACGCCGCCCTCCAGGCCGGGCGGGACCGGGGGGAGGCCGACTGCGCGGCCTTCCTGGAACAGCTGGACGGCCTGCGCTCCCGCGCCCTGGAGCTGGGCAGCCACCAGCTCATCTGGTACCTCTACCAGGAGACGGGCATCCCCGGCATCTTCGCCGCCATGGAGGGGGGCGAGCGGCGGCGGGCCAACCTGATGGCCCTGTACGACTGCGCCCGGCAGTTTGAGTCCGGGGGCCACCGGGGCCTGTTTGAATTTCTAATGTATATGGCCGCCCGGATGGAGCAGGGGGAGCGGGTGACCGTCCCTGCCGGAGAGGGAGGCGGCGTGCGGGTGATGAGCATCCACGCCTCCAAGGGCCTGGAGTTCCCCGTGGTGTTCCTGTGCGGCCTGGCCCGGGGGTTCAACGAGAGCGACGCCCGGGAGAGCATCCTCTTTCACAGCCAGCTGGGGCTGGGCCCCTGGCGGCTGGACCGGGAGCGGCGGCTGCGGTACACCACCCTGGCCCGGGAGGCGGTGGCCCTGCGGCAGCGGCGGGAGATGCTCTCCGAGGAGATGCGGCTGCTGTATGTGGCCATGACCCGGGCCGAGTGCAAGCTTCTCCTGTTCACCACCGTGGGCACCCAGCGCAGCCGCCTGGACAAGCTGGGGCCCCTGGCGGCCTATCCGGTGCCCCCCCGGGTGCTGGCCGACAGCCAGAACATGGGCCGCTGGGTGCTGCTGGCCGCCCTGTGCCGGGGGGAGGCGGGGGACCTGCGTCAGGCGGCGGGGGCGGACTGCCCCACCGCCGGGGCGGGGTCCATCCCCTGGCGCATCGCCCTCCACTCCGCCCGGGACCTGGCGGAGGAGCGGGCCGTCCCCCGGATCTTCGGGGACCGGGAGACGGCGTCGGAGGAGGAGATCGCCGCCCTGGCGGCGGCGCTGGCCTGGACCTACCCCCACGCCGCGAGCACGGACATGCCCTCCAAGCTCACCGCCACCCAGCTCAAGGGCCGCCCCCGGGACGAGGAGGTGGCCCAGGACGCCCCCCGGCCCGCCTCCCGGCGGGGGGGACTGCGCCGCCCCGACTTCACCCCGGACACCCGGCCCCTCACCCCCGCCCAGGCGGGCATCGCCCTCCACATGGCCATGCAGTACATCGACTACCGCAAGACCCACACGGAGGAGGAGGTGCGGGGGGAGCTCCGGCGGCTGGAAGAGGGAAAGTTCCTCACCCCGGCCCAGGCCGGGGCGGTGGAGCCCGGGCCCATCCTGGCCCTGTTCGCCAGCCCCCTGGGCCGGGAGATGGCCGCCTCCCCCCACCTGGAGCGGGAGTTCAAATTCTCCCTGCTGGTGCCGGCGGGGGACTACTTCCCCCAGGCCGAGGAAGGGGAGGAGGTGCTCCTCCAGGGGGTGGTGGACTGCTGGTTTGAAAACCCGGACGGCACCATTACCGTGGTGGACTACAAGAGCGACCGGGTGGGGAAGGACAGTGCGGCAGCCCGGGCCCGGGACTACGCCCCCCAGCTGACGGCCTACAGCCGGGCCCTCTCCCGCATCCTGGGCCGGCGGGTCACCCGGCGGGTGCTGTGGTTCTTCGCCCTCAATCAAGGGGTGGAAATTGGATGACGGGGAAAGAGGGAAAAATTCTTTAAAAAACTGTTGCAATCAGATAGACTTTGTGCTATCATATTCTAGCGTTTATAAGGCGTGGAGGTTTGCTGCGCCGCCTCACCCAGAACGAGAAAGAGGTGAATACAACATGAAGGAAGGCATTCATCCCAAGTACGAGCAGACTACCATCCGGTGCGCCTGCGGCAACGTGATTGAGACTGGCTCGACCAAGAAGGACATCAAGGTGGAGGTCTGCTCCAAGTGTCACCCCTTCTACACCGGTAAGCAGAAGATGGTGGATACCGGCGGACGTGTCAGCCGCTTCAACAAGAAGTTCGGCCTGGACAAGTAATATGTTCTTTCAGAAAGCCCATGTCTGCGGACATGGGCTTTTTTGAATCAGTTGACCTGTTCCGGCGCATAAGGTAAAAGGGGGCGGCCCCGCCGCCCTGATGAAATAAGGAGGCAGCGCTATGTTTGAGAAAGTAGACCCCAAGACTCTGGACCTGAACGTCTTTTCCGCCATCGGGGAGCAGTGGATGCTCATCACCGCGGGGGACCGGGACAACTGCAACACCATGACCGCCTCCTGGGGCGGCCTGGGGGTGATCTGGGGAGCGCCGGCGGCCACGGCCTATATCCGGCCCCAGCGGTACACCAAGGAGTTTGTGGACAACAGCGACTACTTCACCCTCTCCTTCTTCCCCGAGGCCTACCGGAAGGAGCTGGCCCTGTGCGGGTCCAAGAGCGGCCGGGACGTGGACAAGGCAGAGGCCTGCGGCTTCACCGTGGCCATGGCCCGGGAGGGGGCGCCCTACTTTGAGCAGGCCGATTTGGTGCTGGTGTGCCGCAAGCGGTTTGCCCAGGCCATGGACCCGGCCAACATCCCCCTGGACGTGCGGGAGAAGTGGTACCCGGAGGAGGACTACCACACCATGTATATCGGAGAGATCGTGGAGGTCCTCAAAAAGGGATAACAGCGGGCGGCTGCACGCCGCCTATGGAGGAGACACATGAGAGAAATGATCAGCGAGGTGGCCATCAACCGGGCGGTGCTGGTGGGGCTGAGCGCCCCCGGCCTCTCCCCGGAGGAGAACGCCACCGACAGCTCCATGGAGGAGCTCTCCGACCTGCTGGAGACGGCGGGCGGGGAGTGCCTGGGGGTGGTGACCCAGAACAAGGCCAACCCCGACCCCCGCACCTTCATCGGCGAGGGCAAGGTGGCGGAGGTGCGGGACCTCATCCGGGCCCAGGGGGCGGACATGGCCATCTTTGACAACCCCCTCTCCCCCTCCCAGCAGCGGGTCCTCAGCCAGGAGCTTGAGGTGCCTGTGCTGGACCGGGCGGCCCTGATCCTGGACATCTTTGCCCAGCGGGCCAAGACCCGGGAGGGCCGCCTCCAGGTGGAGCTGGCCCAGTACAAGTACCTGCTGCCCCGGCTCACCGGCATGTGGAAGCACCTGGAGCGGCAGGAGGGCGCCATCGGCACCCGGGGCCCCGGCGAGACCCAGCTGGAGAGCGACCGGCGGCACATCCGCAAGAAGATCTCCAAGCTGGAGGGGGAGCTCAAGGAGGTGCGCCGCATCCGGGCCACCCAGCGCACCCTCCGGGAGAAGAACGAGGTGCCCGTGGTGGCCATCGTGGGGTACACCAACGCGGGGAAATCCACCCTGCTCAACAAGCTCACCGGGGCGGACATCCCCGCCAACAACCGGCTGTTCGACACCCTGGACACCACCACCCGCACCCTGGAGATCTCGGACACCTGCACCGTCCTCATCAGCGACACGGTGGGCTTTATCCGCAAGCTGCCCCACCACCTGGTGGAGGCCTTCAAGGCCACCCTGGAGGAGCTGGTGTACGCCGACCTCATCCTCCACGTGATCGACGCCTCCAACCCCGAGTGGCGGGAGCAGGTGGACGTGGTGGAGCGGCTCATCGGGGAGCTGGGGGTGGGAACCACCCCCCGCATCGACGTGTTCAACAAGTCCGACCTGTGCCCCTGCGAGATCATGCCCCACGGGGAGGACATCGTGTCCGTGTCCGCCCGGACGGGGGAGGGGCTGCCCCTGCTGCTGGAGAAGATCGGCAAGCGGCTGGACAGCGGCACCTGCCGGGTGGAGCTGCGCCTGCCCTACGACCAGGGGGGGCTGCTGGACGCCCTGTACCGGGAGGCCAAGGTGGAGAAGGTGGACTACGCCGACGCCATCCTGGTCACCGCCGTGTGTCCCCCCAGGGTGCTGGGACGGCTCAAGGAGTATATCACCGCTGGCTGGGCGCCCCCCAAGGAGCCCTGGGAGGACTGAGATGGACAGGGAGACCCGCGGACTCTACCTGAGAGGGGTGGAGAAGCGCCCCTGGCAGGGGGAGGAGGACTACGCCTTCCGCATCCCGGCTATCGCCAAACTCAGCCGCCTGGAGTTCACCCGCCCGGTCACCTTCTTCGTGGGGGAGAACGGCAGCGGCAAGTCCACCCTGCTGGAGGCCATCGCCGTGGCCTGGGGCTTCAACCCGGAGGGGGGGTCCCGCAACTTCCGCTTTGCCAGCCGGAACACCCACTCCGGCCTGTGGCAGGCCCTGCGGCTCATCCGCGGCCCGGAGATCCCCCAGGACGGGTACTTCCTCCGGGGGGAGAGCCTGTACAACATGGCCAGCTATGTGGACGAGATGGAGGAGGACCCGGACACCCCGGGGTACCTCCAGTATGTGGGGGGAAAATCCCTCCACGGCCAGTCCCACGGGGAGAGCCTGCTGGCCCTGGTGCGCCACCGGTTCTGGGGCGGGGGACTCTACCTGCTGGATGAGCCGGAGGCCGCCCTGTCCCCCATGCGGCAGCTCTCCTTCCTGGCGCTGCTCCAGCAGCTGGCGGCCCGGGGCTCCCAGCTGCTGGTGGCCACCCACTCCCCTATTCTGATGGCCTACCCCCGGGGGGAGATCCTGCGGTTTGACGGCGCCGGGGGGATCGAGCGGGTGGACTACCGGGACACGGAGCACTACCAGATCACAAAATCGTTTTTGAACGGGCCGGAGCGGATGATGGACGTCCTCTTTGCCCCGGAGGAGGAGGGAGAACCATGAGACAGCTGGAGACGCCGCGGCTCATTCTGCGGCCCTTCCGGGAGGAGGACGCGGCGGACGTGTTTGACTACGCCAGGGACCCCCGGGTGGGGCCCTGGGCTGGCTGGCCGGTCCACAAGAGCGTGGAAGAGAGCCGGGAGATCATCAAAACCGTGTTCACCAAGCCCTGGGACCTGGCCATTGTGGACCGGGAGAGCGGCCGGGTCATCGGCTCGGGCGGCCTCACGGACCGGCACCGGGACATCCTGCCCGGGGCCAACGACGAGATCGGCTGCGTTCTCCACCCCGCCTGGTGGGGCAGGGGGCTGGCGCCGGAGGCCATGGGGGCGGTGATCCGCCACGCCTTTGAGGGGCTGGGGCTGGACCATCTGTGGTACGGCTATTACGACGGCAACGCCAAGTCCGACCGCCTGCGGGAGAAGCTGGGCTTTCTCCCCTGGGGGGAGCCGGCGTGGGTGGAGGTCCCCCTCCTGGGAGAGAAGCGGCTGGAGCACTGGAACCTCCTGACCCGGCAGCGGTGGCAGGAGAGAGAGAAGGGGGGCGGCGGGCTGTGAGCGAGTATTATATCCCCACCGCCCCCGCCCAGGCCTCCTTTGTGGAGAAGCGCTCGGAGTTCATCGGCCATGTGTGGCCGGTGGAGAGCGAGGAGGAGGCCCGGGGGCGCATCGAGGAGATGAAAAAGAAGTACCACGACGCCCGGCACAACTGCTGGTGCTACCGTCTGCGGGAGGGGGGCGTGGAGCGCTACTCCGACGACGGGGAGCCCCAGGGCACCGCGGGGCAGCCCATGCTCAACGTGTTCCAGCGGGAGGAGGTCACCAACGTGGTATGCGTGGTGACCCGCTACTTCGGCGGCATCCTGCTGGGGGCGGGGGGCCTGGTGCGGGCCTACACCCAGGGGGCCAAGGCGGCGCTGGACGCGGCTGGCATCTCAGTGGTGCGCCCCTGGGCGGTGGTGGGGGTATCCTGCCCCTACCCCCTCTACGAGCGGGTGCGCCAGGCGGTGGAGGGCTGCGGCGGTGTGGTGGACGGCGTGGAGTACGCCGCCGACGTGACGGTCACCGCCCTGCTCCCCCTGCCCCGGGTGGAGGAGTACGCCGGGCGGATCACGGAGCTCTCCGCCGGCCGGGCCCAGGCGGTGGTGCTGGAGGAGCGGGACCAGGCGGTCCCCCGGCCGTAAAAAGAAAATTTAAAAATGGTGGAGGGAATTTTGCTTTCGGGTCGTATTATAGTAATAGAGGGTTTGCCGCGCCTGTGACAGCGGGGCGGCGGCCTTTGTACTTTCAGCCAGCAGGAGGGATGCGCCATGACCATTCGTGAGCGGACCGAGGCCCTGGAGGAGCAGATCCTCTCTCCCCGGGCCTGCCTGTCCGCCCGCTCCACCGGGCGGGACAGGCCGGTTGCCCCCTGTCCGGTGCGCACCTGCTTTCAGCGGGACGTGGACCGGATCGTCCACTGCAAGGCCTTCCGCCGCCTCAAGCACAAGACCCAGGTCTTTCTCCAGCCCGAGGGGGACCACTACCGCACCCGCATGACCCACACCCTGGAGGTCTCCCGCATTGCACGCACCATTGCCCGGGGGCTGTCCCTCAACGAGGACCTCACCGAGGCGGTGGCCCTGGGCCACGACCTGGGCCACACCCCCTTCGGCCACGCCGGAGAGCGGGTGCTCAGCGAGATCATGCCCGGGGGCTTCCGGCACTACGAGCAGTCCCTGCGGGTGGTGGACCGGCTGGAGAACGACGGGGACGGCCTGAACCTCTGCCAGGAGGTGCGGGACGGCATCCTCTGCCACACCACGGGGCCTCTGGCGGCCACCCTGGAGGGGCAGATCGTCCGGCTGGCCGACCAGATCGCCTACATCAATCACGACATTGACGACGCCATGCGGGGGGGCATCATCTACCCCACGGACATCCCCATCCACATCTCCCAGGTGCTGGGCTTCACCCATGGGGAGCGCATCGACACCCTGACGGTGGACGTGATCGCCCAGAGCGGGGAGGGGAACGTGATCCACCAGTCCCAGCGGGTGGGCCAGGCCATGAGGGAGCTCAAGGAGTTTATGTTCGAGGCGGTGTACCGCTCCCCGGTGGCAAAAGGGGAGGAGGGCAAGGCCCAGGACATGATCCGGGCTCTGTTCCACTACTATATGGCCCACCAGGACAAGCTGGCAGCGGAGTACCAGGACATCCTGGTGCGGGAGGGGCCGGAGCGGGCGGTGTGCGACTACATCGCCGGTATGACGGATAAGTACGCCGTGGAGTGCTACGCCCAGGCGTTCATCCCCGCGGCGTGGAGTGTGAAGTAACAGGAAGCGCTGAGCGCCCGGGAGCAGGTGACTAAGACCGGAGCGGAGCAGAAAGCCCAGGCGGGGCATGGCCCCCGAATGGGGTTTCTGTGCAGTCGCAGGGCTTAGGCACCGTCGCGGAGGGCGCGAAGCGTGACAACGTCGACCCAAGCTCCATATCCCTCGCTTTCCCCTGCGGGGAAAGCTCGCTCATTGCGCTGCGTCTCCTCCCCCACCCGAAGCGCTTCGCTGGGCTCGGGCGGGGACCCCATTGGCGCTGTACCATATTTTCACCCGGGTACGAAGGGGCGTTGGTACTTTTCTTGCTCCCACAAGAAAAGTACCCAAAAGAATGGGCATAAGGGGGCGTTCCCCCTTATGTATCCCCCCACGGCATTTTGGTTCCTACTTCTCTTGACAGGCGCGTGGAAGCTTTGTCGTGTCTGCGCGTTGACCGACCGGCCTTCGGCGGCCTGGCCTGGCACTTGAAATACCCTGGGTGTCCTTGCAAGGGGCGCCTGGTTTAGTAGTGTTTGGCGGCTTGCTCCGTAGGGGCGGCTATCAGCCGCCCGTCCCTCAGTGTGCCCGGGTCTGCCCGGAGCCGGTTGAAGTGTGCCGGGCTCCCATTTTCCACCCCGTCATTGCGAGGGCCGCTTGCGGCCCGTGGCAATCCGTTTCCTCTTTTTCGCGCAGCAGGCGGCTTTTGGGGGCAAGGCGGGGCTTTGACCACATAAACCACGGAAAAACTGGCTAGAATGGAGGTGCGGCTTTGGCAATACCGGAACAATTTCTGGATGAACTCAACGCCCGCACCGACATTCTGGACGTGGTGTCGGGCTATGTGACCCTGAACAAGAAGGGGGCCAACTACTGGGGACTGTGCCCCTTCCACCACGAAAAGACCCCCTCCTTCTCCGTTTCGCCGGACAAACAGATTTTCCACTGCTTCGGCTGCGGCAAGGGGGGCGGCGTCATCCGCTTCGTCATGGAGATGGAGAACCTCTCCTTCCCCGACGCGGTGGCCAATCTGGCCCGGCGGGTGGGGATGGAGGTGCCCCAGCAGCAGTATGGAGACAAGGAGCGGCGGCAGCGGCGGGAGCGGGTGCTGGCCCTGAACAAGGAGGCCGCCCGGTTCTATCACCGGAACCTGGAGCGCCCCCAGGGGGCGCAGGTGGCGGCGTATATCGGCAAGCGGCGCATCAGCCGCCGCTTTGTCAACCGCTTTGGCCTGGGGGCGGCGGCGGACGCCTGGGACACCCTCATCAAGGCCATGGCGGCCAAGGGGTACGACAAGGCGGACCTGCTGGAGGCGGGGCTGGCGGTGGCGGGGAAGAACGGCGGCATTTACGACAAGTTCCGCAACCGCCTGATGCTGCCGGTGATCGACGTGCGGGGGGATGTGATCGGCTTCACCAGCCGGGTGATGGACGGCTCCGCCCCCAAGTACCTCAACACCCCGGAGACCGCCCTGTTCAAAAAGCGGTCCATTCTGTACGGGCTCAACTACGCCAAGAACACCAAGCGGCCCAATATGATCCTGGTGGAGGGGAACATAGACGTGATCACCCTGCACCAGGCGGGCTTTGACAACGCGGTGGCCACCATGGGCACCGCCCTGACGGAGGAGCACGTGCGCATCCTCTCCCGGTATACCCGGGAGCTGGTGCTGTGCTACGACAACGACAACGCCGGCAAGGACGCCACCCAGCGGGCCATCGCCCTGCTGCGGGGGGCCCAGTTCGCCGTGAAGGTGCTCCAGCTGCCCCGGCGGCGCACCGACGGGGGAGAGCTGGTGAAGCAGGACGCCGACGACTTCATCAAATACCAGGGGGCGGAGGCCTTCGAGGGCCTGCTGGGCCGCAGCGAGAACTCGGTGGAGTACCGCCTGGGGGAGGTGCGGGCCAAATATGACCTGGACCAGGACGAGGCCCGGGCGGCCTACCTCCAGGAGGCGGCGGCCATCATCGCCGCCCTTCCCAGCCCGGTGGAGCGGGAGATCTACGGCGGACGGGTGGCGGAGGCCGCCCGGGTGTCCGCCGGGAGCGTGGAGCAGGAGGTGGAGCGGCTGCGCCGCCGCCGGGCCAAGGAGGCCAGGCGCAAGGAGGAGCGGCAGGCCCTCACCCCCACCATGTCCCTCCAGCCCGCCCGGCGGGAGCTGCGGTACACCAATGTGCGCTCCGCCCGGGCGGAGGAGGGGGTGCTGCGGGTGCTGCTGCTGGACGGGGACTACTTCGACCAGCTGGAGGGGCTGGAGCCGTCCATGTTCTCCTCCCCCCTGCTGGGGAAGGTCTACCAGCTGCTGCTCCAGCGCCACCAGGCGGGGCGGCCCTGCACCCTGTCCGCCCTGGAGGGGGTGCTGGAGGGGCCGGAGATGGACCACCTCACCGCGGTGCTCCAGGCGCCCCTGAGCCGGGGCAGCGCCGCCCAGGCCCTGGAGGACTACATAGGGGTGATCCGGCAGGAGGCGGAGGGCCGGGGCGGCCTCTCCCAGGAAGAAGAACTGCTTCGCATGCGCGCGAGATTCAAAGAGACAAAAGGTTATGGAGGAAAAGGCCAATGAGCGAGAAAAAGAAGAGCGGCAAAGCCGCAGAGACCAGCAGAGGCGCCATCGAGATCGTGGGCAACAAGAAAGTGGAAGCCGGCAAGGCGGAGATCATGAAAGTCGTGGCCGGTGTGGAGGGCGCCGAGAAGCTGGGGGACCTGATCGAGGCCGGCCGCAAGAAGGGCAAGCTCTCCTCCGGCGAGCTGATGGAGGTTCTGGAGAATATGAACCTGGAGTCCGATCAGCTGGACAAGATCTACGACATCATGGAGAATCTGGGCATCGACACCGCCGGGGAGGACTACCTGCCCGACCTGAGCGACGACCTGCTGCCCCCGGTGGGGGAGCTGGAGGAGATCCCTGAGGAGGAGATCGTGGACCCCAACACCCTGGTGGACTCCTTCGGCATCGATGACCCCGTGCGCATGTACCTCAAGGAGATCGGCAAGGTGGAGCTGCTCACCTCCGAGAAGGAGATCGACCTGGCCCAGGCCATGGGCATGGGCAACGAGGCCAAGGCCCAGCTGGAGGACCCGGAGGCCGACCTGGACGAGGAGACCCGCAAGGAGCTCCAGAAGCTGGTGAAAAAGGGGGAACGGGCCAAGCAGGAGCTGGCGGAGGCCAACCTGCGCCTGGTGGTGTCCATCGCCAAGCGGTATGTGGGCCGGGGCATGCTGTTCCTGGACCTGATCCAGGAGGGCAATCTGGGCCTCATCAAGGCGGTGGAGAAGTTTGACTACACCAAGGGCTACAAGTTCTCCACCTACGCCACCTGG
>CASFCS010000037.1 GCA_949293245.1 uncultured bacterium
TGCCGTCCAGGGCCTCCCAGGGGTAGGTGAACTGCCTGAGGTAGTCCCCCGCCAGGGTGTGGGACAGGTCCAGAAGGTCGGTGATGGCGATGTTCATATGCAATGCCTCCCGTACAGTATCAGCAAAATAGACGGGCGGGGCAGCCCCGCCGCATCATTTAGTATACCGGCTCCCAGGGGCCTTTTCAAGGCGGAGGGGGAAGAAAGCCGCAAAAAATGGCCGCCCTATAGGCGGCCATTTTTGCCGAAATGACGGCTTTAGGGGTGATATGCCTCACTCCAGGTCCAGAAAGTCCTTGCGGTAGTCCACCCCGAAGAACTCCGCCAGCTCCTTCATCTGGCTGTCCAGGATGGTGTTCTTCCGGGGCAGGTGGGCGGTAAGCATGTAGATCTGGGCGGCCTTCTCCACAGTCTCGATGAGGCCGAAGGTCTCGTCCAGGCTCTTGCCCGCGCCGTAAATGCCGTGCATGCCCCACACCACCAGGCGGAACTCCTTCATCTTCTCCGCGGTGGCCTGGCCGATGGAGTTGGTGCCGCACAGCATCCAGGGCAGCACCCCCACCCCGTCGGGGAAGACCACGATGCACTCGGTGCACATCTCCCACAGGGTGTGGGTGAACTTCTTCTCATCCAGCTCGTGGACGAAGTTCATGGCCAGGGTGTAGGTGGGGTGGCAGTGCATCACCACCCGGTTGAGGGGGTCTACCTTCAGCCGGGCCATGTGGCTCATCAGGTGGGCGGGCAGCTCGGAGGTGAATTTCCCCCCGTCCTTGTAGCCCCACAGCAGCTGGGCGGTGGTGCCGTCCTGGGCAATGCGGATGATGCCCAGGTTGGTCTCCGGGTCGCCCTCCACGTTCTTGAAGTACTTGCCCGTGCCGGTGACGATGAAGATCTTGCCGATCAGGTCGGTGGCGTCAAAGCCCGTGGGGATGGTGCGCCTCACCTGGTTCAGGTCCAGGTACTCCGCCACCTCATCCTCCTCCAGCAGATAGCTGATGTTGCCGCCGTTGCGCTCGTCCCACCCCATGCGGTACATGTTGGCGGTGGTGCGCTTCATCTCCTCCACAAAGGGGGCGGTGAGAATGTCTTTCATGTGATATACACTCCTCTTTCTCATGCTGCCCGGATCTTACCGCCGGGAGAGCACATCTTTTTCATACTGCCGGGCGGTGTCCAGCCAGGCCCCGTCCAGAGGGGCGCCGCACCGGCGGCAGTACTCGTCCCACACAGCGCCGAAGGGCAGGGTCTTCAGCTCGTCCTGGCGCACCAGCACTGCGGTGAGATCCCCGGCGTCCTGGGCGGCCTTCAGATCCTCGCTGGGGGTAAGCAGGGCGTAGAGCAGGGCCTTCTGCCAGTTGCGGAAGCCCAGGGTCCAGGCGGCAATGCGGTTGACCGAGGCGTCGAAGTAGTCCAGGGCCATTTTCACCCGCCCCTCCAGGCCGCCGCAGCGGACGATCTCCTTGGCCATCTCCCGGGTCTCGTCGTCAAAGAGGACCACATGGTCGCTGTCCCAGCGGACGGGGCGGGTGATGTGCAGGGCGATCTCGGGGAAGAAGGCCAGCAGAGCAGGGATCTTGTCGGACACCACCTCGGTGGGGTGATAGTGGCCGTTGTCCATGAGGGGGATGCATCTGCCCGGGTTGGCGGCGGCGTAGCTCAGGGCGAACTCGGCGCTGCCCACGGTGTAGGCCTCCACCCCGATGCCGAACACCTTGGACTCCACGCAGGGCTTCACCAGGTCGAAGTCAAAGGGCTCGGAGAGGATGGCGTCGATGGACTCCCTGTACCGGATGCGGGGGCCCATGCGGTCGGCGGGGATGTCCTTGTAGCCGTCCCCGGTCCAGATGTTCATGACGCAGGGCTCCCCCAGCTCCTGGGCCAGGTACTGGCTGATGCGGATGCAGGCCCTGCCGTGGTCGATCCAGAAGCGGCGGGTCTCCTCATTGGGGGAGGAGAGGGTCAGGGGGTCGCACTTGGGGTGGGAGAAGAAGGTGGGGTTGAAGTCGCAGCCCAGGCCCCGCTCCTTGCAGAAATCCACCCACTTCTTGAAGTGCTTGGGCTCCAGCTTGTCCCGGTCCGCCCAGCCGCCGTTCTCGTCGTCAAAAATGGCGTAGTTGGCGTGGAGGTTGAGCTTTTTCATGCCGGGGCACAGCTTGAGCACCAGGTCCAGGTCCGCCATGAGCTCCTCGGGTGTGCGGGCCCGGCCGGGGTAGTTGCCGGTGGTCTGGATGCCCCCGGTGAGGGGCTTGGAGGGGTCGGTGTCAAAGCCCCGCACGTCGTCCCCCTGCCAGCAGTGGAGGGAGACGGGGGCGGCGGACAGCCGGGTGATGGCTCCCTCGGTGTCCACCCCCAGGGCGGCGTATCTCTCTTTCGCTTCCTTATACATAAGCAGCCTCCTGCAGCAGAATATTGCCCAGAGCCGTAGCCTCCGCCGAACCGGTGATCACCGGCCGGCCGATGGCCCGCTCTGTCAGCTCGTTGAGATAGGTGTTGTTGGCCCCGCCCCCCACGATGCACAGCACCGGGAAGGTCTGCCCTGTAATGGCCTCCAGCTCCGAGAGGGCGGCGGCGTAGGCGTGGGCCAGGCTCTGGTAGATGGCGTGGGCGTACTCCCCCGGGGTGGCGGGCACGGGCCAGCCCCTGCGGGCGCACTCGGCGTCGATCTCCCCCATGATGGAGGCGGGGGCCAGGTAGGCCTGGCCGTTCACCTCCAGGCGGTAGTCGAACTTCCCCTCCTCCCGGGCCATCCGGGCCAGCTGGGGGAAGGAAAACTGGTCGTGGAGCTCCCGCTTGAGGCACTGGACCAGCCACAGGCCCATGATGTTCTTCAGAAAGCGGATGGTGCCCACGCCCCCCTCGTTGGTAAAGTTGGCCGCCAGGGCGGCAGGGGTGGTGACAGGCCCCTCCAGCTCCGCCCCCAGCAGGGACCAGGTGCCGCTGGAGATGTAGGCCGTGCCCTTCCGGGGCAGGGCGGCAATGGCGGAGGCGGTGTCGTGGGTGGCGGGGAGGACCACGTCGCAGGTGAAGCCCACCTGCTGTGCCACCTCCTCGCGCAGCCGCCCCAGCTTCACCGGGGGCTGCTGGGGCTGGGCGGCGAAGAGGCGCTCCGGCAGGCCCAGGGCGGCGATGATCTCCCGGTCCCAGGTCCTGTCCGCGGCGTTGAGCAGCCCCGTGGAGGTGGCGTTGGTGTACTCGTGGGTCTTCACGCCGGACAGGCGGAAGCTCAGGTACTCGGGCAGCATGAGAAAATCCGCCGCCCCCTCCAGCCGGCCGTGGGCCTTGTCCCAGCACAGCTGGTAGATGGTGTTGAAGGGCTGGAACTGGATGCCCGTGCGCCGGTAGAGCCGGTCAAAGGGCAGGATGCTGTGGACCAGACCGGCCCCCTCCGCCCCCCGGCCGTCCCGGTAGCAGTACAGGGGCAGGATGGGCTGGTCCTCCCGGTCCAGCAGCACATAGTCCACCGCCCAGGTGTCGATGCCCACGCTGTCCGGGGTGATGCCCTGGTCCTTGCAGGCGGTCAGGCCCGCCACCACCTGGCGCCACAGGCCCTCCAGGTCCCACACCAGATGGCCCCCCTCCTCCCGGGGGAGGTTTGGGAAGCGGTAGACCTCTTTCATTTTCAGCTCGCCGTCCTCCCGCCAGGCGGCGATGTGCCGGCCGGAGGAGGCGCCGATATCAATGGCTAAGTGTATCATAAAGCTCAGCCCTCCTGGTTTTTATGCCGGGCGGCGATGGCGGCCTGCTCCTGGGGCAGATTCTTCTCCACGGCGAAGAAGAAGATGAGCACGGCGCACACCACATAGGCGATGGTCTCCACCCAGATATAGCTGATGTTGATGGCCCCCCGGGCGGCGGCGGACTGGGCGGCGGTGCCCAGGGCCACGCTGGCGTTCTGGTCGTAGCCGCTGGAGGCCAGGATGGCGCTGAAGATGGAGTTGCAGATGGGGGTGGCGGCCACCATTACCGAGCTGTAGATGGACATGGTCAGGCCGTCGGTGCGGATGCCGGTTTTAAACTCGATGTGGTCGATGACGTCGGCCAGCATGGCCAGAATCATGTAGGCCGCCGGGGCGGAGCCCAGGCACTTGAAGGCCACGCCGATGGCCACGGGGACGATCTGGCCGTTGCCCAGCCCGGCAATGACACCCCCCACGGCCCCCACCGCCATGCCGGCGCACACCACGATGCGCTTGGAGAGCCTGTTGGACAGGGGCACCACGAAGGCCGCTGCCACCGCCATGGGGATGGCGCCCAGGATGCCCAGCAGGGACTGGGAGGCCCCCCAGGCGTCGGCGGAGCCGAAGAAGGTGTTGTCCAGCACCCACTTGCAGAAGTAGGCCATGGAGCCGTTTTTCATGGCGCCGCTCCACTGGAAGCCCAGGTAGAAGAGGATGACGATCCACCACCACTTCTCCCCGGTGACCGCCTTGAGCTGCTCTTTCAGGGAGGCGGAGGCGGCTTGGGCCCCCTGTGCCGTCTGGCCCCGGGTCTCCTCCGTGACCCGCTCCCGGGTAAACTTGAACTGGAGGTAGATGGTCAGGGCGGAGAAGATGGCCACCGCCAGCATGGTGAGGAACCACAGACTCTGGTCCTCCTTCAGGGCGAAGGACACCAGCATGGGGAACACCATGCTGCCCGCCCCCATGACCCCCAGGCCCGCCACATTGGTGAAGGAGGCCAGGGCCCCCCGCTGCTGGCTGTTGCGGGTGGACACGGGGATGAGGGTGGAGTTGGCGGTGTTGTAGATGGGGTAGGCCACGGCGTAGTAGAGGTTATAGGCCACGCCTACCCACACCATCTTGGCCGCCCCCTCAAAGGGGACGATGAACATGAGCACGCTGGACACCGACAGCGTCAGGGCGGACAGCAGCACCCAGGGCCTGGCCTTGCCCGCCAGGCAGCGGGTGCGCTCGATGAGCTGGCCCACCACCAGGTTGGCCGCCACAATCAAAATGGTGGAGAAGAGCTGCAATGTGGTCAGGAAGGCCAGATCCAGCTTGAGCACGTCGGTGAAATAGTTTTGCAGGATGCTGGTGAAGATGCCTGAGGAGAGGAGGGCCCCGAAGGGGCCGATGAAATAGCCCAGGAGCATCTCGGGCAGCCGGACCTGAGGCGAGCGGATGGCGGAGCTGGTGAGAGGGGTGCTCCAGAAATCCCCCTTGGTCTGATTCATAGGCGCTTGTCCTTTCTCACAGCGGGCAGGACGCGGTGTGGCTGCCGCTGGTATAAATTGTATGACTTCCGTCGGGCAGTGTCAACTCGCAGGTGGTCCCCACGGGCACGGTCACCGCGGCGGTGAAGGTCTTTCCCTCCGCCGTCCACTTCACCGCCGCCCGGCCGTAGGGGGTCTCCACCCAGGCGGAGGCCCAGGTGAGGCCGCCCCCCGGCAGGGGCCTGACGGCAAAGCGCCGGTAGCCCGCCTCCAGGGGCTCCAGCCCCGCCGCCCGGCGGTAGAGGAAGTCCCCCACGGCGCCCGAGGCGTAGTGGTTGTAGGAGATCATCATATCGGTGCCGTCGTCCCCGATGGGGCACTGGCCCTTCTCGTCCAGGCCGTCCCACCGCTCCCAGATGGTGGTGGCCCCCATCTTCACCTCGTAGAGCCAGGAGGGGCACTGGGTGTTGAGGAGCATGTTCCAGGCGGCCTCCCCCTGGCCGTGGTCCGCCAGGGCGAAGAGGAGATAGGGGGTGCCGGGGAAGCCGGTGCCGATGCGCCAGCCGTTGTCCTGAGCCAGGCGGCGCAGGTTGGCCGCCGCTTTGTCCCGCACCTCCGGGGGGAACATGTCAAACTGGAGGGGGAGAACGTAGGCCGTCTGGAATTCCTCCAGCAGCTTCCCCTTCCCGTCGGTGAACACGGCGCAGTAGGCGTCGGCCACCCTGGCGCTCAGGTCCCGGTAATAGGCGGCCTCCTCCCCCTTCCCCAGCAGCTGAGCCACCCGGGCGGTGACGGCGCTGGTGTGGCACAGGCTGGCGGTGGCGGTCCACTTGCTGCGCCCCTGCCACTGCTGCATCCTGGGCACGTCGGGGGCCACCCAGTCCCCGAAGTGGAGCACAGAGGGGGTGTCCCAGATGTACTTCTTCTTGCCCACGCTCAGCAGGCCCGCCCAGAACTTGCAGGCCTTTACATACTTTTTCATCACGGGGTAGAACCGCCTCAGGATGGACAGGTCCCCCCGGGCCATGTACTCCGCCCAGGGCACCAGCACGCAGGCGTCCCCCCCACCAGTCCACCGCCATGGCGGGCATGGTGGCCGGGAAGCCGTACCCCTGGGCGGGGACGGTGTTGGGGATGCCGCCCCCGGGGAGCTGTTCGGCCTGTACGTCCAGCAGCCACTTCTCCAGAAAGCGGCTCATGTCGAAGTTGAAGCAGGCGGTGGGGGCGAACACGGCGATGTCCCCCGTCCAGCCCATGCGCTCGTCCCGCTGGGGGCAGTCGGTGGGGATGTCCACAAAGTTGGACTTGGCCCCCCAGCGGATGTTGGACTGGAGCTGGCAGAGCATCTCGTTGGAGCAGGCGAAGCCCCCGCTCTCCGCCACGTCGGAGTAGAGGGCCACGGCGGTGACCTCCACGTCCTCCGGGGCGATGCCCTCCACGCTCACATAGCGAAAGCCCATGTAGGTAAACCGGGGGGAGTAGGTCTGCTCCCCGTCGGCGCAGATGTACTCAATACGGGCCTTGGCGGTGCGGAGGAAGGCGGTGTTCAGGGAGCCGTCCGGGTTGAGGACCTCGGCGTGGCGCACCACCACCTTCTGTCCCCTCTTTCCCCGGAGCCTGAGGCGCACCACCCCGGCGAAGTTCTGGCCGAAGTCGTACACCTGACAGTCCCCCACCTGGGTGCGGGAAATGGGTGCGAACACCTCGTGGGCCCGCACCGGGGGGCCGTAGGCCGCCCGGATGGCGGGGTCCACCCGCAGCCGCTCCACTGTGGCGGCGTGCCACCCGGCCCTCTCCGCCGTGGCGTCGTACACCTCCCCGTCGTATAAGTCCGCCTCCCGCAGGGGCCCTCCTCCGTGACCTGCCAGGTCTCGTCGGTGCCGATGACCTCCTGGGTGCCGTCGGCGTAGGTGAGGCGCAGCTCCAGCAGCAGGGCCTGCCTGTCGGCGGTGACCCGGTTTTTCCGGGTGAACACGAAGGAGCCCACCGCCCAGCCCCCAGCCACCACCGCCGTGAGGGTGTTGTCCTGCCGCAGCAGCTCCGTCACGTCGTAGGTCTGGTACTGGAGGTTGGTCTCGTAAGAGGTAAAGCCCGGGGTGAAGTAGTCCTCCCCCACCGCCCCGCCGTTGAGGGTGAGGGCGTAGATGCCCATGGCGGTGGCGTACACTTTGGCCTGCCGCACCTCCCCCCGCAGGGCAAAGGTCTTGCGGAAGGTCATGGGCACGGGGGAGACCCGCTTCTCCGTGAAGGAGTAGGTCCCGTCGCTGATCCACCGGGCGGCCCCGGGGGTGTCCAGCCGGCCGGTCTCAAACTCCAGCTCCCCCCGGGCCTCCTCCCCGGCGTCGTCCACCGCGGTGAGCTTTGCGGTGTACCGGGTGAAGGGCACCAGGGGCGCGCCGCCGTAGGGGACGGCGATCTGGTCCGCCGTTTCGGTGCGCCAGCCGTTGACGGTCAGCACGGCCCGCTTCAGCGCCGCCCCGGGCCGGTCGCTGTCCAGGGAGAAGCCGAACCGGGGGGCTCTCTCGTCGGTGACGCACCCCCTGCTCTGGTTCTCGCAGGTAAATCTTCTGATGGTAAGCATATGGCCACGGACCTTTCTCAAGAAGGATGGGGATGGCTTGAAAATGGGAAATGCTGTGCCTGGGGGACCCAGGCACAGCATTTTGCCCCTGTTCAGGCGGTTGTGCCTGCCTGCGGTGTCAGCTTACGCCTTTTTCTTCATGCCGAAGAAGGCGGATACCATGCCAAAGAGGACGGCCATAGCCAGGCAGACCATGTTGGCGATGGTGCCGGTGGCGGAGGAGAGGTTCTCGGGGGTCTGGACCTCCAGCAGCACGTCGGCGTTGGAGAAGTAGATGAAGCCCAGGCCCTCGGCGCGGGCGGCGATGAGGTTGATGAGGCACAATGTCAGAAGGGCGGGGGCGGCGATGCACAGCACCCCGGAGAGGATCTCCACGGCGGTGGAGCGCCCCGGCGGCCCTGGGGGCGGTCCTGGCGGGGGTGGGGCTGGCCCTGTGGGCCCTGGCAGAGGCGGTGCCCTATGAGGAGCTGCTCCCCCTGCTGCTGCTGCCCACCCTGGCCTGCGCCCTGTCCCTGGGAAAGGGGGGAGAGGAATGAGCTTTGTCACCCCCGCCTTTTTCCTCTTCCTGCCGGCGGTGCTGGCCCTCTACTGGCTGGTGCCCTGGCAGCGGCGGTGGCTGGTGCTCCTGCCCGCCTCCCTCTTCTTTTACGCCTGGCACAATGTCTGGCTGCTGGGGCTGATCGCCCTCACCATTGTGGTGTCCTACGCCAGCGCCATCGCCGTGGAACAGGCCCCCACCCGGCGGCAGAAGCGCCGGGCAGTGGCCCTGGGCGCCGCCGTGTGCCTGGGGGTGCTGTTCCTCTTCAAGTACCTGGACTTCACCCTGGAGGGGGTGTTCGCCCTGGCGGGGCTGTTGGGGGTGGAGAGCAGCTTTTCCGGCTTCCACCTGCTTTTGCCCATGGGCATCTCCTTCTATGTGTTCCAGACCATGTCCTACACCTTTGACGTGTACCGGGGCGCCGTCCCCGCCCAGCGCCACCTGGGGTATTACGCCCTGTTCGTCTCCTTCTTCCCCCAGCTGGTGGCGGGGCCCATCGAGCGGCCCGGGGACCTGCTGCCCCAGCTGCGGCAGCCCCACGTCCCCTCCTGGGGCGACGCCCTGGAGGGCTGCCGGCTGCTGGCCCGGGGGTACGGGAAGAAGGTGCTTATCTCGGACTACCTGGCCCCCTTTGTGGACCGGGCCTACGGCGGGGAGGAGATGGGGGGCGCCGCCCTGGCGGCGGCCACCGCCCTGTTCGCCGTGCAGATCTACTGCGACTTCTCGGGCTACTCCGACATTGCCCAGGGCTGCGCCCGGCTTATGGGCATCCGCCTGACGGACAACTTCCGCCGGCCCTACGCCGCTTCCTCCATCCGGGACTTCTGGCGGCGGTGGCACATCAGCCTGACGGGCTGGTTCACCGACTACCTGTACATCCCCCTGGGGGGCAGCCGCCGGGGGCTGGGGCGGCAGTGCGTGAACATCTTAGTGGTGTTCCTGGTGAGCGGCCTGTGGCACGGGGCGGACCTGACCTTTGTGGTGTGGGGGGGCCTTCACGGCCTGTACCTGGTGGGGGAGACCCTCCTCTTCCGGCGGGGCGGCCCCGCTTCTCCCCTGGGAAAGGGGGTCCACCGGGGGGTGACCCTGGTTCTGGTGTGGTTTGCCTGGATCTTCTTCCGGGCCGACTGCCTGTCCCAGGCCGGGGGGATCATTGCCGCCATTTTCACCCGCCCGCGCCCCGCCGCCCTCCTGACGGACCTGGCCATGACCGGGCCGGAGGGGGCCAGCTTCCTGATCTATGTGCCGGAGGGCTCCCTGGACCGCTACCGCCGGGACTACTTCTGGCAGGCCTACGCCTCCTATCTCCAGCCGGACTCCTATCTCCAGCCGGACGCATGACGCACAAGGCTCCCTCCCCCTCCGCGCCACGCAGAGGGGGAGGGAGCCTTTCTCACTCTATCCAGTCCGCCCACTCCCCGGCAAACAGGTTGTCCCGCAGCCACACGAAGGAGAAGGCCCTCTCCAGGGGCTCCTCCACCAGGGAGAAGGAGGCCAGGGTCCCCCGGGCCAGCTCCCCCTCCGCCGCCGGGCGGTAGAGGAAGGAGACGCCCAGCCCCTGCTCCACCAGGGCCTTGATGACCGACAGGTCCCCGATGGTCACCACCCCCCGGAAGCTCTTCAAGGTGCAGTTGTGCCGCCGCAGGGCCTCCTCCAGAATGGCCCGGGTGCCCGAGCCCTCCTCCCGCACCACCAGCCGCTCCCCCAGCACCTCCTCCAGGGAGACCTGCCGCCCCGCCAGGGGGTGCTCCGGGTGGCACACCCCCAAAAATTCCTCCCGCCGGTACAGGCGGGAGGCGTACTTCTCCCGGTCGAAGAACCCCTCCACCAGGGCAAAGTCCAGCTCCCCCGCCTCCAGCGCCCCCAGCAGGGCCCGGGTGTTGTCCACCGTCAGGGTGCAGCTCCCCTCCGGGTGGGCCCGGAGAAACCGCTCCACCAGGGGGGCCACCACATACTCCCCGATGGTCCTGGTGGCCCCCACCCGGAGAAACACCGGCCGGGCAGCGGACACCGCCCGCTCCATCTTGCTGCTGTTGTAGGCCAGGGACCTGGCCAGCTCCCGCAGCCGCTCCCCCGCCGGGGTGAGGCTGAGGGTCTTGCCCTGATAGAGAAACAGCCGGCAGCCGTAGTGGTCCTCCAGAAAGTGGATGTGGTGGGTGACGGCGGGCTGGGTGATGCACAGCCGCTGGGCCGCCCGGGTGTAATTCATGGTGTCGCACAGCACCAGAAAGGTATAAAGTCTGGGGTCCAGCATGGTGATCACCTATTAAAGAAAATTATGGTAATATTATAAACCTTCATTTTATTTTATCGTTTCCCTGTACTATAATCAAGGCCGCGTGAAAAAAATCGAATGTTGTAAAAAGGGGCGTCTGTTGTACATGGAGTTTGTCAAACAAAAGGGGCCGGGGCTGCTGCTGTGCCTGGCCATCGCTGTGCCCTGCTGGCTGCTGGGCAAGGCCTTTCCCGTCATCGGCGGGCCGGTGTTCGCCATTCTGGCGGGCATGGTCCTCACCCTGCTGCTGAAAAACAAGGCCCTCTTCCAGGGGGGCGTCACCTACACTTCCAAGAAGATCCTCCAGTACGCGGTGATCCTGCTGGGCTTCGGGCTGAACCTGTCGGAGATCGCCAAGGTGGGCGCCCGATCCCTGCCCATCATCTGCTCCACCATCGCCACCTCCCTGGTGGTCTCCTTCGTGCTGTACAAGCTTTTGAAGATGCCGTCCAACATCTCCACCCTGGTGGGGGTGGGCTCCTCCATCTGCGGCGGCTCCGCCATCGCCGCCACCGCCCCGGTGATCGGGGCGGACGATGAGGAGATCGCCCAGTCCATCTCGGTGATTTTCCTCTTCAACGTGCTGGCCGCCCTGGTGTTCCCCACCTTCGGCGGGGCCATCGGCCTGAGCAACGAGGGCTTCGGCCTCTTTGCCGGCACCGCCGTGAACGACACCTCCTCCGTCACCGCCGCCGCCTCCACCTGGGACACCCTGCACAACACCGGGGGCATGGTGCTGGAGTACGCCACCATCGTCAAGCTCACCCGCACCCTGGCCATCATCCCCATCACCCTGGTGCTGGCCTTCTGGCGCACTTGGCAGGCCAAGCGGGGCGGCAGCGCCACCAGCGGCACCTTTTCCCTGAAAAAGGTGTTCCCCTTCTTCATTGTGTTCTTCGTGCTGGCCTCGGTTATCACCACCCTCTCCACCATGGCGGGGGCGGACCCGGCCTGGTTCCAGCCCTTCAAGGAGCTGTCCAAGTTCTTCATCATCATGGCCATGGCGGCCATCGGCCTGAACACCGATATTGTCAAGCTGGTGAAGACCGGCGGCAAACCCATCTTCATGGGCTTTTGCTGCTGGGCGGGCATCACCGGCGTGAGCCTGGGGATGCAGCACCTGCTGGGTCTGCTGTAAGGGCTCCCCTCTTCCTTTCCGTTTCGCCATGGGGGCGCTGACTTTGTCAGCGCCCCCATGGCGTTTTCATTTTGAGTAAACAATTACATAAAACTCATCAGAAATATAAAATTCGACAAAATGAAAGGTTGCTATTTCATGCCATTTGGTTAAATAGTACAACAAAAAGGAAAAAACTTTTTCCATTATCCCATGATGAAAAAAGTTTTCTCCACTTGTATAATAAAAGTAACAAAGTATCCTATTTGGCGGCCCGCCCGGAGCGCGGGCCCAAAGGAGGGATGGAGCCCCGGCGCCCCAAAACAAGGTGCGGCCCACGGCCGCAAAAGAAAGGAAGGAATGTTGATGAAAAAAAACCTCAAGCGCATGTTCTCCCTGGTCATGGCGCTGTGCATGGCCCTGACCCTGATGGTACCCGCCTTCGCCGCTGTGCCGGAGGCGCCCGCCATCCCCGGCTATACCCTGCTGACCGAGATGCCGGAGGGCGGCCTGGATACCTCTAAATACTACCTCATCGTCACCCAGGACAGCGACAGCAATCTCTATGCTCTGTACATCAACCAGGCGGGGACCGGCGTGGGCCCCGGCTCTCTGACCGGCGCCAACGGCGCCTGCACCGCCACCCTCACCGTGAATGAAGATAGCACCGTTACCGCCGCCTATCTGAACGGCGGCGCTTCCCTGGATGTGAATGACCTCCGCATCACCGTTAACAACAGCGGCACGGACTACACCTTCCGCTCCGGGGACTACGGCCTGTCCCTGGGCAGCAAGATGTTCAGCACAGACTACACCGCTCTGTCCGTTTCGGTGGCGGAAGGCCTGTGGACCATCAAAAATACGACCAGCGGCCGCCTGCTCAGCTTCAACCAGAATGGAAATACCACTCAGTCCCAGTACCCCAACCATATCACCGACTTCTGGGGTCCCAACAAAGGAAAAGTAGACAGCTTCCCCATCTACCTCTATGTCCAAGATGACGCCATCGTTCCCGTGGACAAGGGCGCGCTGAACGCAGCCATTGCCGAAACTGAGGGGCTGAGAGAGGCGGAGTACACCCCCGAAAGCTGGAGCGCGCTCCAGACCGCCCTCACTGAGGCTCAGGGGGTGGCAGCCGATGAGAGCGCCACCCAGGCCGAGGTCAACAGCGCCTGCGCCGCCCTGGAGTCCGCTCTGGACGCCCTGGTGCGGCAGCTGACCCCGCCCGACGACCTGCCCACCGCCATCGCCTATCTCCAGGACACCGACGGGGTGGACTCGGGCGCGGTGTACGCCATCTACACCAATGCTTCCGTAGCAGCGAATAACCGCATTCTCTACCACACCGGCACCGGCAAGACCGACAAGGTTCAGGGTTCGGTCAGCGGCAATGAACTGACGCTCACCGGGGGCAAATTTGCGGATTCCACCCAGCTGTGGACTATCACCGCCGTGGAGGGCGGCTACACCGTCCGGAGCGTGGACAGCGGCCGCTATCTGGACCTGTCCCAGGCCAGCTCTGCCAACCTGGCCACCTCCGACCAGCCGGTAGTCCTGACCATTGGCTTTGATGAGGAGACCGGACTGTATACCATCTACAAGCAGGACGGCTATGCTTTGAACTTCGACAACTCCGAGGCGGGTGTTTTCAGCACCACCAGCGTGGAGAATGCCTACGGCCTGCGCTTCTTCAAGCAGAGCGAGGTGCCCGCCGAGACCGTGGACCGGGAGGAACTGATCCCCCAGCCGGGCACCACCCAGGGCGAGCCCTTCGCTCCCGGCACCGGCGGCAGCAACAACTTCCGCATCCCCTCCATTATCACCCTGAACAGCGGCCGCATCCTGGCCGCCATCGACGCCCGGTGGAACCACCTGGGCGACGCCTGCGCCCTGGACACCATCCTCAGCTACTCCGACGACGGCGGCCAGACCTGGCACTACTCCTTCCCCAACTACTTTGAGGACAGCGTGAACGCCTACCAGGCCAACGCCACCGCCTTCATCGACCCGGTGATGGTCCAGGGCAACGACGGCACCATCTACCTGATGGTAGACCTCTTCCCCGGCGGCGTAGCCCTCAACACCGCCCCCATGGCTCCCGCCAGGTCCAGCGGCTATGTGGAGATCGATGGCGTGCAGCGTCTGGCACTCTATCTCACCGCCATTAACACAGAGCAGACGGATTCCAATTATGCCTGCTATGTGGGAGATTTCGCCAATGGCTACGCTCAGGTTTATGACGCAACCACCCATGGGCCCACCGGCTATTACGTGGACGACCACTATTACCTCTACTACAACAAGGAAGCTACCCAGAACCCGGAGCAGGACAAGATCTACTGCCAGCAGCTGGGCAGCAGCAAATTTGTCCAGCAGAACCTGTTCTTCTACAACGCCGACCTGCATGTGCGCTGCGCCACCTACCTGTGGCTGCTGACCTCCACTGACGGCGGCGAGACCTGGTCCGCCCCCACCATTCTTAATCCCCAGATCCGCACCGGCGCCGACCAGTTCTACGGCGTGGGTCCCGGCGCCGGGCTCTGCCTGGAGGACGGCACCATTATGCTGCCCGCCTACACCTTCACCTCCGGTATCGCCAACAGCAACCAGATCGCCAGCTTCATCTATTCCTCCGACGGCGGCAAGACCTGGTCCCGCTCCGACGACGCCACCGGCTCCGGCCACTGGTCCAGCGAGAGCTGCCTGGTCCAGATCGACGAGACTACCGTGCGCCACTTCTACCGGGACGGCTACTCCACCCTGTACTACACCGACCACACCTGGAACGGCGAGGCGTGGGTGGCCGGCGACCCGGTGGACACCGGCGTCCACAAGACCTACAACAACCAGCTCTCCGCCATCAAGTACTCCCAGCAGGTGGACGGCAAGGACGTTATTCTGGTGTCCACCGCCGCCGGTAACGCCAACAGCCGCACCAACGGCAAGATCTACACCTTCGTGGTCAACGAGGACAAGACCATGGAGCTCATCAACACCTACGAGGTCACCGCCAGCGGCGTGGCTTACGGCTACTCCAGCCTGACCGAGACGGCCGACGGCTCCGTCGCCCTGCTGTACGAGGGCGCCAGCAGCCGCAGCGTCTTTACGGTCATCCCCGCTGACGAGCTTGGGATCCCGGTGGAGACCTCCGGCGGAGGTACGGGGGGCAACGGAAGCACCGGCGGCGGCACCGTCATCCCCGGCGGCGACGTGGACATCGACGACCCCGACACCCCTCTCACCGAGCTGCCCTTCGTGGACGTAGCGGCGGACGCCTGGTACGCCCAGGCGGTGGCCTATGTCAATGAGGCCGGCCTCATGACCGGCACCGGCAGCACCACCTTCAGCCCCGACATCCACACCACCCGGGCCATGGTGGCCACCATCCTCTACCGCGTCGCGGGCTCCCCCGCCCTGGAGGAGGAGAACCTGGGCTATCCCTATGCCGACGTGGTGGCGGACAGCTGGTACGGCCCGGCGGTCTACTGGGCCCGGCTGCACCAGGTGGTCAACGGCGTGGGCAACAACCTCTTTGATCCCCACAGCCCCGTCACCCGGGAGCAGCTGGTGACCATGCTCTACCGCTATGCGGGCCAGCCCGCCGTCACCGGCGACACCTCCGCCTTCACCGACTCTGACGACGTGTCCGACTGGGCCGCCGACGCCATGGCCTGGGCCATTGAGTCCGGCATCATCGCCGGCATGGGCAACAACACCCTGGCCCCCCAGGGCTTTGCCACCCGGGCTCAGGTGGCCACCATCTTCATGCGCTTTCTGCCCATGATGGGCTGAATGTTTCCAGGCAACACAGGAAACGGGAGGCCGCCGGCACAGCCGGCGGCCTCCCGTTTATTTCGCGCTGGGCCGCTACCCCTCCCCGGCGGGGCACTGGCGGCCGGTGTGGTCCAGCAGGTAGTCCTCCCCGCACTCCCCGGGGAGGATCAGCTGGGAGATGGGCACGAACTCGTACCCCTCAGCGAGCAGGGTCTCCAGAATGGCGGGCAGGGCCTCCGGGGTGTGGAGGGCGGCGTTGTGGAAGAGCACGATGGACCCGGGCTCCACCTTCTCCGTCACCCGGCGGGTGATCTCCCCGGCAGAGAGGTCCTTCCAGTCCAGGCTGTCCACGTCCCACTGGATGGGCTCCATGCCCATGGAGCGGATGGCGGCGATGACGTGGTCGTCGTACTCCCCGTAGGGGCAGCGGATCAGGGTGGGGCACACCCCGGTGACGGCCTGGATCTTCTCGTTGCAGGCGGTCACGTCCTCTATGATCTCCTGGGCGGAGAGGCTGTTGTAGTGGGCGTGGCTGTCCGAGTGGTTCATCACCTCGTGGCCCGCGTCGTGGAGGGCCTTCACCGACTCGGGGTACTTCTCCACCCAGTCCCCCACCACGAAGAAGGTGGCCTTCACGTTGTACCGCCCCAGGATCTCGATGAGCTCCTCCGTGTCCTCGTTGCCCCAGGCGGCGTCAAAGGAAATGGACAGGCGGCGGTAGTCCGACTGGACGCAGTAGATGGGCAGCTGGCGGCTGGTGGCCGAGGCGGTCACCGCCGCCGGGGCCTGGACCACCCAGAACATGGCGCAGGCCGCCAGGGCGCAGGCGATGCGCCCCAGGGTGCGCCGGCGCAGAAAGATGGCTCTCATGCACTCCTCCCCTTCCCGGGCGGCGTCAGCTCCGCCCCTGCTCTATTTCTATGGCGGCGGGGGGAAAATCATGCCGGGGAGGGGGAGAGAGCGGCAGAGGGCACAAAACAGCACCCCAGCCCGTGGGCTGGGGTGCTGCAAGATGAAGGGATTACACCATGGCGGTCATGAAGCGCATGAGGATGGTGGCCACCTGGGCCCGGGTGGCGGTGCCCTGGGGGGCGAGGGTGTTGTTGCCCATGCCGGCGATGAGGCCGGTCTGGACCGCCCAGGTCATGGCGTCGGCAGCCCAGGCGCTCACGTCGTCAGAGTCGGTGAAGGCGGAGAGGTCGCCGGACACGGGGACAACCGCGCCCTTGAACTGGGCATAGCGGTAGATGATCACCGCCAGCTGCTCCCGGGTGATGGGCTCGTCGGGCCCGAAGATGCCGTTGCCGAAGCCGGCCACAATGCCGGTGGAGGCGGCCCAGTTCACCGCATCGGCATACCAGGCATCGGAGGCTACGTCGTCAAAAGCGGCAGGAGCGCCGGGGACGCCGCCCTCCAGGTTGTAGAACATCTGGGCGATCATGGCCCGGGTCAGATCGGTGTTGGGGGCGAAGAGCGTGCCGCTCACACCGTGCATCACGTCCGCGCTGTAGGCAAAGTACACCGCCTGGTAGAACCAGTCGTCCACAGCCACATCAGTGAAGGGCAGGGTCACGGGGATGGCCGCGAAGAGCGCCGTCACATTGACGTTGGAGGCGGGCATCTTAAAGGTGTACTTGCCGTCCTTCGTATCCGTGGCCACAGTCTTGCCGTCCTTGTCGGTGACGGTGAGGGAGGCCAGGACGTAGCCCTCAGCCGGGGTGACGGTGAGGGTGACGGTATCCCCGGCTTTGGCGGTACTCTTGTCGGCGGAGAGAGCGCCGTTCTCGGCGGTCTTCACCGTAACGGTGTAGCTGGGGGTGACAGTGCCGCCGCTAGAGATGTAGCTCCACCGGGCGGTGAGGGTCTCGGTCTTGCTCACGGTGTAGGGGCTGTCCACCTTGTTGCCATCGGCGTCATACCAACCCAGGAACACATAGCCGTCCCGGGTGGGCGTGGGCAGGGGAACCTCGGTGTCCTTCGCCACCGTATACACAGAATCTGTAGTGATGCCGCCATCGTTGTAGTTCAGGGTGAGGGTGGCGGTGTTATCTACAGCTGTCTTCAGTTCGGTGATGCTGTCGCCCTGCTGGGCAGCCGCCAGAGCAGCTCCCGTGGAAGCGTAGTAGCTGTGGGTATCACCGCTCTGCACCTTGGCGGCGGCTCCATCTGTGTCGTCAATAAATTTGTCCACGCTGGCGCCGAACGATCCGCCGTTGATGGTGATGTTCGGTTTCAGGTCTTCCACGACCTGCTGCAGCTCATCATCAGAGCTGGTCTGCTTCCCAATTATCAGTTCTCCGGTGATGGTACCGCCGTTGACGGTCAGAACACTCTGATTCCCCTCATATGCATCCTGACCCCACAGGCCAAGTTCCACGTTTCCCTCAATGACGGCACCCTCGTTTACCGTCACACGAGCACCATTCTCATAACTTGCCGCCCAGCAGACGTCCATGGCGATATCATCTGCGGTTCTGGGGATAATCGTTGTCCCGGTGTTCAGGTTGATTGCACCGTTGTTGTTGGACAGGGTGTAGTTGAGGCCGGTATAATCCGTCATACCGGTGCCGTCCAGCGTGACATTTTCCAGGGTGAGGTTGGAATAATTCTGGATCAGGATCTTGACTTGCTCTCCTTCCGCAGGATCCGCGGCAATAGTCCCGTTCTTAAAGGTAATGTTGTTATCTTTGATCAGCTGGAACCCGTTGGTCTCAGTACCGGCAGAACCTACGCCGCTGGTGATTGTATAGGTATGTCCGCCCAGGTCAAAAGTAAGATTTCTCTTCACGGTGCCATTCACGACTACGCCGTTGCCACTGGCATCTTTCAGCAGAGTAATCGTGGTAGGCTCAGTCGTGGTCACCACGTCAACGGCGTCCTGGAGGGAAGCATAACCGGTGGTGCCGATGCGGGCGACATAGTCATCATTGATGATTCCCTCGCCATCGACAGTACCGTTCACAGTGCCGAGCTGTCCAAAGGTTGCGCCGGAAGCCACCGTCATGCTGGACGAGTCGTCCATGTTGATGGTGCCCACATTGGTGAGGGTGCTGCCTGCGGTTACAGTAGCGTTTACGCCCTTGAGTGTCAGGGCGCTGCCCTCAGGAACCGCAAACGTACGTTGTGTCAGAGCATCATTATTCTCATCTGCAACAAAGTCGGTAATTTCCAGTGCAAGAGGCTCTCCCGCCTTTTGGACGGTCAGATCTTCATAGGTATTGGTGTAAGAACCATTGTTCTTCATCACCAGCGGGGTAAGCTGGGCATCCTCTACCGTGGTGTCCGCATCAATGTCCCACACGCAGCTGCCGGTAACGCCGCTGCCGTCCACTCCGCCGGAGTCGCTGCTGAAGCAGCCGTTGGCCGCACCGGTATTCAGTTTGGTAATCGTGCAGTCATTCAGATCGACGCTGCCCGTGCCCACAAAACCGCGGTTGGTGGCGGAGAGATATGCAATGGTGCAGCCGTTGGCCACGATGGAGGATTCCACCACTTCGCCGTTGATGCCGCCAAGATAAAGGCTGCTCAGCGTGCAGTTGTTCAGCGTCACGCTGCCGGAGAGCACCTTGGTGCTGCCGCTGCCGCCGGCGCCCACCAGATAGAGATCGCTACCTGTAGCCGTGATCTCCACACGGTTAACCACCGCGTTGGTGACCATCTGGCCATTGGTAATGTCCCGGGTGCCCGAGCTGCCGTTGTCATGCACGCCGCCGTTGATGTAGGGCCACACTTCATTATCCTTATCGTTGAGCGCGGTGGCGTTGTTGAAGTCCATATAGACGGTGCCCTTCACGCAGGTGTTGTACTGACCGCCGCCGTGGATCAGGTTGGGCACCACGGCCTCACCGGAGAACTTCATGACCACGTCGCCGGTGACCTGGGAGCAGCTCTCCGCGCCCTTGGCCTGCTTGCCCAGATTGCCGCCGAACACGTTCCAGACCCTGCCGCCGGTCATGGTGATGCTGGTGCGGGCAACGGACACAGGGTTGTTGCTGCCATCAGCGCCGCCATAGACGGAAGTGCCGCTGCTCACGCCCACATACTTGGTGGTGCCATTGTCATTCCAGCTGATGTAGGCGTCAGTGCCTGTGGCGGTGAAACCATCGAATGTCGCCGCCGTCCCATCTTCCGGCTCCGCGGCCATGATGGTGATGGGCGTGCCGTTGGCAAAGAAGTTCGTGCCGCTGGCTGTGGGGGCCTCATCCGCAGGCGTGGGCCCCTCTGCCAGCGCGCTGACCGGCAGCAGGCTGAGCACCATTGCCAGAGCCAGGAATATGGACAGGATCTTGCGTTTCTTCATTTTGTTCACTCCTCTTCTATTGTTCCAATAATTTTACTGAGGAAAATTTATCCACGCAGGCATTATACTCTATATATAAGGTATAGTCAAGATATAGAGCATGGTAGCCTGTTATTGGTGATAAATATGATCAGTTACAGGCCCTTTTACCAGACGCTGTACCGAAAAGGCGTCACAGAGTACAATCTTATCTTCAAACAGGGGGTGACGGCCAACACCATCCACCGCATGAAACACGGCAAGGCCATTACCACCACCACCCTGAATACCCTGTGCGAGATTCTGGAGTGTCGGGTGGAGGATATTTTGGAATACGTACCAGATGAGGAATAAAAATGCACTTTTTGCATTTTTAATAAAAATTTAGAAGTATTATATCATTTTTTGTTCTTTTCTTTTGTCTATATGCTTCATGTAATGTCAATTTTACCAGATGATTTCCAGAAATACAAGGGTTTTCTTTGTGTCTTATTCCCAAAATTGGGACTCCCTTTGTCTTTTTTTGCCGATGGCTCCGGGCGCGTCCTCCTGCGTGCCTCTCCCGCACCGGAACGCGGCCCCGCCGGGGCTGCTCCCTGTCCCCCTCCGCTGGGCCGGAGGGGGACATTTTTCTCCTAAAATCTGGATGCGTTAAAGGTTTCACCATCTCCTCCTCCCTTCCTCCGCCTGCGGGCTAAAACAACAATTTTGCACGCATTCTGCCTGTGTTATTGTTCATTTTCCTGTTAAGTGAAACTTTTCACAAGGAAAAAGCGTTAATTTTGAGATTAAACACTAAAAGTATTTACAACTAAAAAATTTTTAGGTAAGGTGGTCTCAACAGCAGACCCACCGGCGGTCTGCGGGTTTCGGAACTGGGCGGACAGCCGCCCGACGACACGGCCGCGGGGCCCAGCCCCCGGCCCAGCATGGGAGGTGCGGACTTGAACAAGCAAGCAGAACAGACCCGGTGCCAGGGCTGCTGCGGCTGCGGCCAGGAGAGCGAGGCGCAGCTGCTCGAGCGCGTGCGGCAGGTGGCCCGTGACCACCGGGGCAAGGAGGGGTGCCTGATCCAGGTGCTCCACATGGCCCAGAGCATCTACGGCTATCTGCCCCTGGAGGTCCAGCGGGTGGTGGCCGACGAGCTGGACATCCCGGTGGCCCAGGTGTCCGGCGTGGTGACCTTCTACTCCTTCTTCTCCACCCAGCCCAGAGGCAAGCACACCATCCGGGTGTGCCTGGGCACCGCCTGCTACGTGCGGGGGGGCAAGAAGATCGTGGAGCGGCTGCGGGAGCTGCTGGGCGTGGGGGACACCACGGCCGACCGGCTGTTCACCTTTGAGGTGGCCCGTTGCATCGGCGCCTGCGGCCTGGCCCCCGCCATGTCCATTGACGACACGGTGTACAAGCAGGTGGACCCCGACAAGCTGGAGAACATTCTGGCCCGCTATCAACAGGAAGGGGGGGAGGAAGCATGAGCGCGGTCATTTCCAACGTGGAGCAGCTGCGGGAAATCGCCCGGAGCTACCGGGAGGAGCAGGGGCGCTACGCCCGGCAGGTGCTGGTGTGCGGCGGCGCGGGGTGCGTGTCCTCCCACTGCCAGGAGGTCCAGGAGGCCCTGGTCCAGGCCCTGGAGGCCAATGGCCTCACCCACAGCGTCCAGGTGCTGGTGACCGGGTGCATGGGCACCTGCGCCGCCGGGCCGGTGCTGCTGGTGGAGCCCGACGGGGTGTTTTACACCAAGATGAACCCGGAGAAGGTGGCCGACCTGGTGCACCGCCATCTGGTGGAGGGCCAGGTGTGCGACGAGTACACCTTCTACGACGCCCACCAGAAAAAGCATGTACCTAAACTGGACGACATCCCCTTCTTCAAGGAGCAGGTCCGGGTGGCTCTGCGCAACTGCGGGCGGATGGAGTACTCCTCCCTGGAGGCCTACATCGCCCGGGACGGCTACGCCGCCATCGCCAAGGCGGTGACCCGGATGTCCCCCCAGGACGTGGTGGACGAGATCAAGAAGTCCGGCCTCCGGGGCCGGGGCGGCGCGGGCTTCCCCACCGGCGTGAAGTGGGAGGCCGGACTGAAGGCCGCCGGGGACGAGAAGTACATGGTGTGCAACGCCGACGAGGGCGACCCCGGGGCGTTCATGGACCGCTCCGTGCTGGAGGGGGACCCCCACTCCATCATCGAGGGCATGATGCTGGGGGGCTACGCCATCGGCGCCGGCAAGGGCTTTGTGTACGTCCGGGCGGAGTACCCCCTGGCGGTGGAACGGCTGGGGGCCGCCATCGACCAGGCCCGGGCCGCCGGGCTGCTGGGCGCCCCTCTGTTCGGCACCGGCTTCCAGTTCGACCTGGAGATCCGCATCGGCGCGGGGGCCTTCGTGTGCGGCGAGGAGACCTCCCTCCTCTCCTCCATCGAGGGCCAGCGGGGCGAGCCCAGGCAGAAGCCCCCCTTCCCCTTCGAGTCGGGCCTGTTTGAAAAGCCCACCATCATCAACAACGTGGAGACCCTGGCCAACGTGGCCCCCATCCTCTTCCACGGGGCAGACTGGTATGCCGCCATCGGCACCGAGAAGTCCAAGGGCACCAAGGTGTTCGCCCTGGCGGGGGACATCGTCAACGCCGGCATCGTGGAGGTGCCCATGGGCACCATCCTGGGGGATATCGTCTACAAGATCGGCGGCGGCATCGTGGACGGCAAGGCCTTCAAGGCCATCCAGTCCGGCGGCCCCTCCGGCGGCTGCCTCACCGCGGAGCACCTGAACACCCCCGTGAGCTACGAGTCCCTGTCCGCCCTGGGCGCCATCATGGGCTCCGGCGGCCTGATCGTCATGGACGAGGACACCTGCATGGTGGACACCGCCCGGTACTTCATGGACTTCATCGTGGACGAGTCCTGCGGCAAGTGCCTCCCCTGCCGGGTGGGCACCCGCCGGATGCTGGAGATCCTCCAGCGCATCACCGAGGGCAAGGGCCAGGAGGGCGACATCGAGATGCTCCAGGAGCTGGCGGAGACCCTGCAGCAGACCGCCATGTGCGGCCTGGGACAGACCGCCTCCAACCCGGTCCTGTCCACCATCCGCTATTTCCGGGACGAGTACGAGACCCACATCAAGGCCAGGCACTGCGACGCGGGGGTGTGCTCTGAGCTGTACACCTCCCCCTGCCGCAACGCCTGCCCCGCCGGGGTCAACGTGCCCGGCTACATGTCCCTGGTGGCCGCCGGGCGGTACATGGACGCCTACCGGCTCATCCGCCAGGAGAACCCCTTCCCCGCCGTGTGCGGCCGGGTGTGTACCCACCCCTGCGAGCGGCACTGCCGCCGCGCCCAGGTGGACGAGGCCCTGTCCATCTGCTCCATCAAGCGCTTCGTGGGCGACTACGCCCTGCGGGACGACTTTGACATTCCCGCCATCGAGCCCATGCCCCCCACGGGCCGCAGGGTGGCGGTGGTGGGCTCCGGCGCGTCGGGCCTCACCTGTGCCTACTACCTGGCCCACATGGGCCACGAGGTCAATGTCTACGAGGCCGAGGAGGTGGCCGGCGGCGTGCTCTACTGGGGCATCCCCGAGTACCGCCTGCCCAACGCCGTCCTGGCCAAGGAGATCCGCGCCATTGAAAACGCCGGCGTGAAGATCCACACCAACTCCCGCATCGGCACCCGGGCGGGGTCCATCATGACCATGGACGCCCTGATGGACCAGAACGACGCGGTGTATGTGGCCATCGGCACTCAGAAATCCAAGAAGATGAACATCCCCGGGGAGGACCTGCCGGGGGTGGAGAGCGGCCTGTCCTTCCTGCGCCGGGTGGGTCTGAACCGGGACCGCTCCGTGCCCCGCCGCCTGGTGGTGGTGGGCGGCGGCTCCACCGCCATGGACTGCGCCCGCACCGCCATTCGTCTGGGGGCGGAGGAGGTCACGGTGGTCTACCGCCGCACCGAGGACGAGATGCCCGCCGACCACGGCGAGGTGCTGGAGGCCATGGAGGAGGGCGTGAAGGTCCTCACCCTCACGGCGCCGGTGTCCGTGGTGGGCCGCCACGGGGCCGTGTGCGGCCTGGAGGTGCGGGACATGGTCCAGGGGGACTTCGGCAAGGACGGCCGCCGGCGCACCAGCGCCGTGGAGGGCTCCGAGCACGTGCTGGAGTGCGACGGCGTGATCACCGCCATCAACCAGGAGCTGGACGCCATGTCCCTGCCCACCGACGATGAGCGGGGCGGCGCCCTGTCTATCGACCGCTTTACATCCCAGTCCCGCCGGGAGGGTCTCTTTGCCGGCGGCGATGCCGCCGCCTGGGGCGCCAACGTGGTCATCAACGCCATTGCCGACGGCAAGCGGGCCGCCGTGAACATCGACAAGTACCTGGGCGGCACCGGGGAGCTGAACAAGGGCGAGTGGATCGACATCCCCGTGATCCCCACCGGGGAGGTCACCGAGCATGGCCGCTTCCCCACCCGCTGCCTGAGCGTGGACAAACGCACCGACAACTTCGACGAGGTGGCCTGCGGCTTCCACGCCCTGGACGCCATGGCCGAGTCCCTGCGCTGCCTGCATTGTGACCGGAGGTGAACGAGATGATCAATCTGACCATAAACGGCAAGGCGTGTACCGCCCCCGACGGCGCCACCATCATGGAGGCCGCCAAGGCAAACGGCATCCACATCCCCAACCTGTGCTACCTGGAGAACGTCCACCAGTACGGCGCCTGCCGCATCTGCGTGGTGGAGGTGGAGGGGGCCCGGAACCTCCAGGCCTCCTGCATGGTGAAGGCCCGGGAGGGCATGGTGGTCCGGACCAACTCCCCCAAGGTGCGCAAGGCCCGGAAGATGCTCTACGAGCTGATGATCTCCAACCACCCCAAGGACTGCCTGTCCTGCCAGCGCAACCAGTCCTGCCAGCTCCAGGCCCTGGGCCAGGAGCTGGGGGTCACCGAGTGCCGGCTGGAGGGGGCCATGGGCCCCGCCCATGTGGACGTGTCCCCCTCCATCACCCGGGACACCTCCAAGTGCATCCTGTGCCGCCGGTGCGTCACCGTGTGCAACGAGATCCAGAAGGTGGGGGCCATCGCCCCCCAGAACCGGGGCTTTGAGACGGTGATCTCCCCCTCCATGGGGCTGCCCCTCAACTCCACCGCCTGCGCCATGTGCGGCCAGTGCACCGTGGTGTGCCCCACCGGCGCCCTGAGCGAGACCGACGGCCTGGCCCCTGTGTGGGCCGCCCTGGCCGACCCCAAAAAGCGGGTCATCGTCCAGACCGCCCCCGCGGTCCGGGCTGGCCTGGGGGAGTGCTTCGGCCTGCCCGTGGGCACCCCCGTCACCGGAAAAATGGCCGCCGCTTTGCGGCGCATCGGCTTTGACGACGTGTTCGACACCAACTTCGCCGCCGACCTGACCATCCTGGAGGAGGGCACCGAATTCCTCCAGCGGGTCACCGCCGCTCTCACCGGCGGGAAGGCCACCCTGCCCATGATCACCTCCTGCTCCCCCGGCTGGGTGAAGCACATCGAGCACGCCTACCCCGACCAGGTGGGCCACCTGTCCACCTGCAAGGCCCCCCACACCATGCTGGGGGCCCTGACCAAGAGCTACTATGCCGAGGTGCTGGGCATGGACCCCAAGGACATCTTCACCGTGTCCGTCATGCCCTGCACCGCCAAGAAGTACGAGATCCAGCGGCCCGAGATGGAGGTGGACGGCCACCGGGACGTGGACGCCGTCCTCACCACCCGGGAGCTGGGCAAGATGATCAAGAGCGCCGGCATTGACTTTGTCAACCTGCCCGACGAGGAGTTTGACAAACCCCTGGGGCTCTCCACCGGCGCGGCGGACATCTTCGGCGTCACCGGCGGCGTGATGGAGGCCGCCCTGCGCACGGTGTACGAGCTGGTCACCGGCCGGGAGCTGCCCTTTGAGAACCTCCACGTCACCCCCATTGTGGGTCTGGAGCAGATCAAGACCGCCTCGGTGAAGATCGAGGGCACCCTCCCCGCCTACTCCCACCTGGAGGGGGTGGAGGTGAAGATCGCCGTCACCTCCGGCCTGGCCGGGGCGGACATCCTCCTGGACCAGATCGCCGCGGGGGAGTCCCCCTACCACTTCATCGAGGTCATGGGCTGTCCCGGCGGCTGCATCGCCGGCGGCGGCCAGCCCCGCACCGACGACCCCGACTTCCGCACCAAGCGCACCCGGGCCCTGTACTCCGAGGACGAGGGCAAGACCCTCCGCAAGAGCCATGAGAACCCCGACCTCATGAAGCTCTACGCCGACTATCTGGGGGAGCCCGGGGGCCACCGGTCCCACCACCTCCTCCACACCCACTATGTCCCCCGGGGGCTGTACCACCAGCTGGTGGAGCGCCCCCCGCAGGACGCCAACTGACGCAATTTCCTTCCCTCCCATAAACGCCCCAGGGGGAGAGCCAAACCGGCTCTCCCCCTGGGGCGTTTTGCAAAAAAGCCACCGGCACAGCCGGTGGCTTCAGTCTGTTGAAAAAGCCAAAGTCTGTGCAAGAAACGGGATGTGTCTTGCAAGCTAAAAAGCTCTCGGCAGAGTTTTGCCGCCCGGAGGCGGCAAAATA
>CASFCS010000038.1 GCA_949293245.1 uncultured bacterium
CCACCTCTCCCCCGTCCAGGGACAGGGTGAGGGCGATGTCGGTCTCCTTGGTGGTCCGGGTCAGCTGTGCTGTTCTCATGGTCATTCTCCTTTGCTGCGTGGTTGCCATCGGGGCGGGCCGTCAGTCCTCAAAGCGCACCTGGATGGAATTGGCGTGGGCGGTGAGCTTCTCGCTCTGGGCCAGGGTGATGATCTGGTCCTTGATGGGGGCCAGGCTGGAGCGGTCGTACTGGATGACGCTCATGGTCTTAAGGAAGCTGTCCACGCTCAGGGGAGAGAAGAACCGGGCGGTGCCGCTGGTGGGCAGCACATGGTCGGGCCCGGCCATGTAGTCCCCCAGGGGCTCCGGAGACCAGGCCCCCAGGAACACCGCCCCGGCGTTCTTGATGGAGGGCAGCAGGGCCCGTGGGTCCTCCGTCACGATCTCCAGGTGCTCCGGGGCAATCTCGTTGGCCAGGGCGGCGCAGTCGCTGAGACTGCCGCACACGATGGCGCAGCTAAAGTCCCGCAGGGAGCACTCCATGATCTCCGAGCGGCTCAGGTACCCGGTCTGGCGGACGATCTCGGCGTCCACCGCCCGGGCCAGGTCCTCCGAGTCGGTGAGCAGCACAGCGGAGGCCAGTTTGTCGTGCTCCGCCTGGCTCAAAAGGTCAGCGGCCACGAACTTGGGGTTGGCGCTGCCGTCGGCAATGACCAGCACCTCCGACGGGCCGGCCACCATGTCAATGTCCAGCTGGCCGTAGGCCTGCCGCTTGGCGGCGGCCACGAAGGCGTTGCCGGGGCCCACCAGCTTGTCCACCCGGGGGATGAACCCCGCCCCGTAGGTCAGGGCGGCCACCGCCTGGGCGCCGCCCACGGCGATTACCCGGTCCACCCCAGCAATTTTGGCGGCGGCCAGCACCGCGTCATTGAGATTCTCGGTGGGGGGCGTCACCATGACGATCTCCTCCACCCCCGCCACCTTGGCGGGCACCGCGTTCATCAGCACGCTGCTGGGGTAGGCCGCCGTGCCCCCGGGCACGTAGATGCCCACCCGGGTGAGGCCCCGGACCACACGGCCCACGATCCCCCCGTCGGGGGAGGTCCACTCCATGGTGCGGATGAAGAGCTTCTCGTTATAGTCCCGGATGTTGGCCGCCGCCCGCTCCAAAGCGGCGATGAGGTCCGCCGGGCAGCGGTCATAGGCCGCCTGGAGCTCCTCGCCGGTGATCTCCCGGGGCTCGGCCTTGTCAAAGCGCAGGGAATACTCCCGTACCGCCTCGTACCCCCGCTCCCGCACCGCCGCCATGATCTCCGCGGCGGCAGCGTCAATGACCTGGTTGGCCTGGGCGGCCCGGGCCTTCATGGCGGCCATCACCGCTTTTTCCGCGGTGCCGTCCCCTTTTACAATGGGCAACATCATAGCAACCCCTCACATTTTTGAATGAAATCGAAAATCTGCTCCTTGTAGAGCTTCATGCTGGCGGTGTTCACGATGAGCCGGGCGGAGATGGTGGCCACGTCCTCGATGGGGATGAGGTCATTGGCCTTCAGGGTGGCGCCGGTCTCCACCACGTCCACGATGCCGTCCGCCAGCCCCACCAGGGGGGCCAGCTCCACGCTGCCCTCGATCTTGATGATCTCCACGTCCATGCCCTTCTTCTCAAAAAAGGCCCGGGTCACTGCCGGGTATTTGGAGGCGATGCGGCGGGTCTTGTAAGTGCCGTAGAAGTCGCTCCCCCGGGGCACTGCCAGGGCGAAGCGGCACTTGCCGAAGCCCAGGTCCAGCACCTCATAGAAGGAGCCCCCCTTCTCCAGGATGGTGTCCTTCCCCACCACTCCCAGGTCGCACACCCCGTGCTCCACATAGGTGATCACGTCGGGCCCCTTGGCCAGCACCGCGTCCAGGGGGTAGTTGGGCAGGGCGTGGATGAGCCGTCGCCCGGGGTTGCGGATGGGGGAGCAGTCCAGCCCCGCCCGCTCGAAGAGCTCCACACTCTTGTCCTGGAGCCTGCCCTTGGTCAGGGCAATGCGCAGTCTGCTGCTCATACCTCTATCCACCTCTCTCCGCTCTCCTCCAGCACCAGCACGCTGGAGACGCCCTTCTCCCGGGCCAGATTCAGGGTGCTCTCCAGGGTGCGGCAAGGGGAGAGCTCACAGGTGCCCGCCGGGCGGGCATCCACCGCCGCCAGGGCCTGGGCCAGGCAGCGGGTATCGTAGTGGACCACGGTCTCCAGCTTGGGGACGGTGACGGTGAGGCAGGCCCCCACCCCGTCCACGTCCACGGCAAAGCCGGTGGCCTCGGCCTTCCGGCCGAAGCGCTCCACCAGGCTGTCGTACCGGCCGCCGGAGAGGACCGGCGCCCCGGCCCCCTCGGCATAGCCCCGGAAGATCACCCCGGTGTAATAGTCAATCTGGTGGACCAGCCCCAGGTCGAAGCGGACGTACCTGCCGTACCCCGCCCCGTCCAGGGCCCGGTAGAGCCCCTCCAGGTAGTCCAAAGCGGGGCTCTCCCCCGCCAGGCGGCGGGCCTCCGCGAGGGTCTCCACCCCGCCGAAGAGGTAGGGCAGCCGCCGCAGGGCGGCGCAGGCGGGCCGGTCCTGGTAATCCTGGAGCAGGTCGTTGAGGGCGGCGTAGTTCTTCCCCTCCACCAGGGTGCGCAGCCGCTCCAGCTCCTGGGGGGGCATGGCCATGCCGGCGGCCACCTCCCGGAAGAAGCCGGCGTGGCCCAGCTCGATGTGGAAGTTCTCCAGGCCGCAGGCCGCCAGGGCGTCCACCGCCAGGGCCACCATCTCCAGGTCCGCCTTCGCGCCCATGGCGCCGATCATCTCCACGCCGCACTGGGCGACCTCGCTGCTGCCCCCGGCGTGGGCCAGGCCGGAGCGAAAGACGCTCTGGTCGTAGTACAGCCGCTGGGGCAGGGGCACGCTCTTGAGCCGGGTGGCGGCCACCCGGGCGATGGGGGTGGTGGAGTCGGGCCGCATGACCATGATCTTGCCGCTGCGGTCGATGACCTTGAGCATGGACTCCTGGGGCAGGGGGCTGCCCGACTGGAGGAACATGTCGTAAAATTCCACCTCGGGGGTGCTCACCTCGGCGTAGCCCCGGCGGCGGAAGAGGGCCGTCAGCGCCCCCTGGACCTGCCGGCGCTCCCGACACTCGGCGTACAGCCGGTCCCGGGTCCCTTCCGGAATGCTGATGTTGTATTTCACGGGGTACCTCTCCTCCCTGTGTTGGGGGCGAGGACCGCCCCTTCGCGTTACTTTAGCGTGCTAACATGCTACCATGAAAAAGTGTCCCTTGTCAAGGGTTCGTTTTCCCACATCAGAACAGGGAGAACTGGCTGCTGTCGGGCATATTGCCGAAAGCCCCCGCCTCCTTGAGCTGGGCGATGTGGCTGGTGGATGCCTTGGTGCAGGCCATGGAGAACTCCTCGATGGAGATGAACTCCTGCCCCTTGCGCTTGTCCATGATGTCCCAGGCCACCGTCTCCCCCAGGCCCGCCACGGAGGTGAAGGGGGGGATGAGGGCGCTGTGCTCCCGGTCCACCAGGAAGCGCACGGCGTGGGACTTCTGGATGTCCATCCGGGCGAACTGGAACCCCCGCAGGTAGAACTCGTACACCACCTCCAGGGTGACCAGCATGTCCTCCTCCACCGCGGAGGGCCGGTCCTTCTTGTCCTTGGCGTTTTTCTTCTGGTTGATTTCCTCGATCTTGGCCTTCACCACCTCCATGCCCCGGCACATGTACTTCTCGTCAAAGGCCTTGGCCCGGATGGAGAAGTAGGCGGCGTAAAAGGCCAGGGGGTCGTGGACCTTGAACCAGGCGATGCGAAAGCCCATCATCACGTAGGCCACCGCGTGGGCCTTGGGGAAGAGGTAGGCGATCTTTTTGCAGGAGGTGATATACCACTCGGGCACCTTGTGCTGACGCATCTCGTCCTCCGCCCCGTCGGGCAGTCCCCTGCCCTTGCGCACCGACTCCATGATCTTGAAGGCCCGCTTGGGCTCAAAGCCCATGGAGATGAGATAGATCATAATATCGTCCCGGCAGCCGATGGTCTCGTCCACCGAGGCGGTGCCCGAGGTGATCAGATCCTTGGCGTTGCCCAGCCACACGTCGGTGCCGTGGGAGAAGCCGGACAGCCGCACCAGAAAGTCGAAGCGGTCGGGGTGGGTGTCCTCCAGCATCCCCCGGACGAAGGAGGTGCCGAACTCGGGCACCGCCGTGGCCCCGGTGGGGCCCAGGATGGGGTCGTTCTCGTACCCCAGCACCTTGGAGGAGGTGAAAATGGACATGGTCCCCGGGTCGTCCAGGCGGATCTCCCGGGCGTTCACCCCGCTCAGGTCCTCCAGCATGCGGATCATGGAGGGGTCATCGTGGCCCAGCATGTCCAGCTTCAGGAGGTTGGACTCCATGGAGTGGTATTCAAAGTGGGTCGTGATGATGTCCGAGTCCTTGTCGTCGGCGGGGTGCTGCACGGGGCAGAAGTCGTAGATCTCCTTGTCCTGGGGAATGACCACCATGCCCCCCGGGTGCTGCCCCGTGGTGCGCCGCACCCCCACGCAGCCCCGGGCCAGCCGCAGCTCCTCCACCTTGGGCACCGTCTGCCCTTTCCCCTCCAGGTACTTGAGCACATAGCCGTAGGCGGTCTTTTCCGCCACGGTGCCGATGGTGCCCGCCCGGAACACGTGGTTCTTGCCGAAGAGCTCGAAGGTGTACTTGTGGGCGTTGGCCTGGTACTCCCCGGAGAAGTTCAGGTCGATGTCGGGCACCTTGTCTCCGCCGAAGCCCAGGAAGGTCTCGAAGGGGATATTGAACCCGTCCTTCAGGTAGGGGGTGCCGCACACGGGGCACACCGCGTCGGGCATGTCCGCCCCGCAGCCGTAGCCGTGCTCCCGGCCGTAGTCAAAGTCGGAATGGCGGCAGTTGGGGCAGCGGTAGTGGGCGGGCAGGGAGTTGACCTCGGTGATGCCCGACATGAAGGCCACCAGGGAGGAGCCCACGGACCCCCGGGAGCCCACCAGATACCCGTGCTCCAGGGAGTTCTGCACCAGCTTCTGGGCGGACATGTAGATCACGTCGTAGTGGCAGCCGATAATATCCCCCAGCTCGGTGTTCAGCCGGTCCACCACGATCTGGGGAGGCTCATCGCCGTAGAGGGCATGGGCCTTGCCCCACACCAGCCGGCGCAGCTCCCCCTCCGAGTCCTCCAGCTTGGGGGTGAAGAGGCCCTTGGGCAGGGGGTTGAAGCGGTCGATCCAGTTTGCCACGGTGTTGGGGTCCTGGATGACCACCTTCCGGGCGGTCTCCTCCCCCAGGTAGGCAAACTCCTGGAGCATCTCGTCGGTGGTGCGGAAATAGAGGGGATTGTCGCTGTCGGCGTCGGGGAACTCCTTGGCCGCCAGCAGGATGTGGCGGTAGATCTCCTGCTCCGGGTCCAGGAAGTGGACATCTCCCGTGGCGCACACGGGCTTGCCCAGCTGCTCCCCCAGCCACACCACCTTGCGGTTGAAGTCCCGCAGGTCCTCCAGGCTGTGGGCGATGGGCCGCCCCTCCTTGTCCGGGCGGAGCATGTAGGCGTTGTTGGACAGGGGCTGGATCTCCAGGTAATCATACCAGCCGGCGATGCGCAGCAGCTCCTCGTCGTCCTTGCCCTCCACGATGGCCCGGAAGAGCTCCCCCGCCTCGCAGGCCGAGCCGATGATGAGCCCCTCCCGGTTGGCGTTGATCACCGACTTGGGCATGATGGGGTAGCGGTTATAGTGCTCCAGCTGGGAGAGGGACACCAGCTTGTAGAGGTTGCGCAGCCCCTCCTGGTTGCTGGCCAGCACCACCAGGTGGTTGGCCGAGCGGCGGCCCCGTCCTCCCCGCTTCCGGGTGGCCAGGTGGGGGTTGATGTGGGTCACGTCGGTGGCCCCCTCCCCCGCCAGCTCTCTGGCCAGGGAGAGGAAGATGAGGCCGGCGGTTTCCGCGTCGTCATAGGCCCGGTGGTGCTGGAAGGGGGGCAGGCACAGGTGCTCGGCCACGGTGTCCAGCCGGTGATTGCCCAGGTCCGGGCAGAGGTACTGGGCCAGCACCAGGGTGTCCAGCCAGATGGGGGCGAAGGGCCGCCCCATCCGCCCGCAGGCCGCCCGGATAAAGCCCACGTCAAACTCCGCATTGTGGGCGATGAGGGGCCGGTCCCCCACCCAGTCCAGAAAGGCCGCCACCGCGTCCCGGGGGGCGGGGGCCCCCTTCACCATCTCGTCGGTGATGCCGGTGAGGGACACGGTCTTGGCCCCCAGCCGGTGGCCCGGGTCGGCGAAGGTCTCGAACTTGTCCGCCACCTGGCCGTCCCGCAGCAGTACCGCGCCGATCTCGATGATCTGGTCCCGGTCCTTATCCAGGCCGGTGGTCTCCAGGTCGAAGGCCACCATCTCTCCGTCCAGGGGGAAGGGGCGCACCCCGTGGGCCGCCACCCGCTCGTCCACGTCGTTCTGGAAGTAGGCCTCCACCCCGTAGATCACCTTGATCTTGTCCCCGGCGGCGTGCCAGGCATCGGGGAAGGCGGAGGCCACCCCGTGATCCGTGATGGCGATGGCCGGGTGGCCCCAGGCGATGGCCCGCTTCACCGCCTCCTTGGGGTCGCACAGGGCGTCCATGGCGGACATCTTGGTGTGGAGGTGGAGCTCCACCCGTTTCTCCTGGCTCTTGTCCAGCTTCTTGACCTTGGGGGTCTCGGCGATGCCGGCGGGCTCCAGCACCATCTCCCCCTCGTAGCGGTTCATCACCAGGCTCCCCTGGATGCGCAGGTGCTTCCCCTCCGCCACCCCCCGCAGGATGGGCTTGGCCTCCTCGGCGGGCATGAAGCGGTTGACCCGGATGGAGCCGGTGTAGTCGGTGACGTCAAAGCTCACCACCACCGCCCCACGGCGGGTGAGCTCCCGGTGGGACACCTGGAACACGTCCCCCTCCACCACCACGGTGCCCATCTCCAGCTGGAGGGAGCCCATGTCCACCGGCTTTTTCCGGGGGGAGACCCGGCCGTAGATGGGGTGGAGCTTCTCCTTTTTTTCCTTCCCAGGGGCGGGGGCCGCCGGGGCCGGGGCCTGGCGCAGGGCCGCTGCCCGCAGGGCCTCGGTCTGGCTGAACAGGTCCTCCCCCCTCCCCGCCGGAACCTTGGGCGAGGCCGGCGGGGGGCTGTCGGGGACAGGGGACACGGCGTCCCCGGAGATATGGGGCGCGGGTTCGGGCTGAGGAGCCGGGACCACGGCGGGCTCCGGCGGCGGCGCCTCCGGGGCGGGCAGACGGACTGCCACCTCCACCTGGCTCAGGCGGAAGGTGTCCGCCAGGACCTGGCGCACACAGGCAAGGACAGCCTCATCCGGTGTGATGGGGCTGTCCAGGTCCACGCGCATCCTGCGCCGTGCCTTTTCAATTGTCACCGCCGCCCGGGCCTGGGCAAGGGCCTCCCGCACCTGCGGCGGGAAGGGGCAGCGGGAGAAGGTGGCGAGAAAGAGAGCTGTCTTGGGCGCTTCCATGTCTGCCGCCCTCACAGCTGCCCGATCAGGTCCATGAGGGCGTCCACCAGGTGGGCCTCCTCCACGGTACGGACGATCTCCCCCTTGCGGAAGAGGACGCCCACCCCGTCGCCCCCGGCGATGCCCACGTCGGCGTGGCGGGCCTCCCCGGGGCCGTTGACCACGCACCCCATCACCGCCACGGTGATGGGCTTGTCCACCCCTTTGAGCCGCTCCTCCACCTCTTTGGCCATGGGGATCAGATCGATGCGGGTGCGCCCGCAGGTGGGGCAGGAGATGAGCTCCGGGCCGTCCTTCCGCAGGCCCACCGCCCGCAGGATGTCCCGGGCCACGGCGATCTCCTCCACCGGGTCGGCGGTGAGGGTCACCCGCAGGGTGTCCCCGATGCCCTGGGCCAGCAGGCCCCCGATGCCCACGGCGGACTTGATGGTGCCCATGCGCAGGGTGCCCGCCTCGGTGACCCCCAGGTGGAGGGGGTAGGGGCACACCTGGTGCATCTGGCGGTAGGCCTCCATGGTCACCGGCACGCTGGAGGACTTGAGGGACACACAGATGTCCTCAAAGCCGTACTTCTCCAGCAGGCGGATGTGGCCCTGGGCGCTCTCCACCAGGGCCTCCGGGGTGGGGCCGCCGTACTTGGCCAGCAGCTCCTTCTCCAGAGAGCCCCCGTTGACCCCGATGCGGATGGGCACCCCGTTGGCCCGGCAGGCGTCGGCCACCGCCTTCACCCGGTCCTCCCCGCCGATGTTGCCCGGGTTGATGCGGATCTTGTCCACGCCCCCCTCTACGGCGGCCAGGGCCAGTTTGTAGTCAAAGTGGATGTCCGCCACCAGGGGGATGGTGATGGCATCCTTGATGGCGGGAATGGCCCGGGCGGCGGCCATATCGGGCACCGCCACCCGGACGATGTCGCACCCCGCCGTGGTCAGGGCCCGGACCTGGGCCGCTGTGGCCTCCACGTCGTGGGTGGGGGTGTTGGTCATGGACTGGATGGAGACGGGGGCGCCGCCCCCCACGGGGACGGACCCCACATGGATCATATGTGTCATGCGCTCACCTCATTGCTACGCGATCAGCTTCCAGATATCGCTCAGGGCCACCACGGCCATGAGCCCCAGCAGCAGCACCAGGGCCACGGCGTTGATCCAGGCCTCGTACTTGCTGTCCAGTTTCTTCTTGGTGACCAGGGTGTACAGCCCCCCCAGGATGAGAAAGAGCACCCGCCCCCCGTCCAGCGCGGGGATGGGCAGCAGATTCATCACCGACAGGTTCACCGCGATGAAGGCCACAAAGTAAATGATATTCCAGATGGCCACCCCCACTGTGGGGGACTGGGTGCCCACCTCGCTGATGATGGACACGATGCCGATGGGACCCGAGATGTCCTTCAGGCCCACCGCCCCCCGGAAGATGTCTCCCAGGCTCATGCGCACCAGGCGCACGAAGTCCAGGCTCTGGTTCCACCCCAGGGCCAGCCGGTCCCAGAAGCCCAGCTCCTCCCGGGTAAAGACCAGGCCGTACCCCTGGCGTGTCTCCCCCTGGTACTGGTACTCATCCACGTACATGGGGAAGTCCTCCAGGGTAATACGCTCTCCTTCCCGCTCGATCACCAGGTCCACCGTCTGACCGTTGCTGCGGCTGAGGAGGAGGGAGACGTCGGAAAAGACGTAGACCCGCTCCCCGTCGATGGAGAGGATGCGGTCCCCCACCATGAGGCCCTCCTCCCCCTGGTTGGGGTAACCGTCATAGAAGTCGGCCAGCACCGGCACCACGGCGGAAGAGGTCTGGAACATGAGCACCACCGCCAGCACCAGCCCCATGAGGAAGTTCATGAAAGAGCCCGCCACCAGGATGATGAATTTCTTCCACCCCTTCTGGCGGATGAAGGCCCGGGGGTCGCCGCTGTCCTCATCCTCCCCCTCCATGGCGCAGTATCCCCCCACGGGGAACAGCCGCAGGGAGTACTGAGTCTCCCCCCGCTGGCGCTTCCAGAGGAGGGGGCCCATGCCGATGGAGAACTCGTTGACCTTCACTCCCAGCAGCTTGGCGCTGATGAAATGGCCGAACTCGTGGATGGCGATCAGGACGCCGAACATCAAAATGGCCACCAAGATATAGACGATCTGCAAAAATTCTTCACCTCAAACTGGTCCGGACCGCCCCCCGGCGCTCCGGACGAAATGGTCTCCCCCGCCCCCTCGGGCGCTCTTATGCCGTGGCGGCGGCCACGCTCTCCCGGGCGGCCCGATCCGCGGCCAGAATGTCCTCCAGCCCCGGAGAGGCCGCCACGGCTACCTCCTCCAGGGCCCGGGCCACCAGGGCCTCGATGTCCAGGAAGGAGATCTTCTTTTCCAGGAAGAGGGCCACGGCGGCCTCGTTGGCCCCGTTGAGCACCGCCGTGGCGGTGCCGCCGGTCCTGGCCGCCTCCAGGGCCAGACGCAGACAGCCGAAGGTGTCCAGGTCCGGCCGGGCAAAGGTGAGGGGCGGGCAGGAGAAGAGGTCCAGGGGGGTCCCCGGTCCCGGGGTCCGCTCCGGCCAGGTGAGGGCGTACTGGATGGGAACGCGCATGTCCGCCGTGCCCAGCTGGGCCAGGATGGCCCCGTCCTCAAACTCCACCAGGGAATGGATGATGCTCTCCCGGTGGACCGCAATGGCGATGCGCTCCGGCGGCATACGGTAAAGCCGCATGGCCTCGATAAACTCCAGGCCCTTGTTCATCAGTGTGGCGGAGTCCACGGTGATCTTGGCCCCCATGGACCAGTTGGGGTGGCGCAGGGCCTGCTCCACCGTCACCTTCTCCAGGGCCCACCGGTCCAGGCCGAAGAAGGGCCCTCCCGAGGCGGTGATGATAAGGCGGCGCACCTCTCCCCTGTCCCGGCAGCCCTGGAGGCACTGGAAAATGGCCGAGTGCTCCGAGTCCACCGGCAAAATCAAGGCGCCTTTCTCCTCCGCCCGGGCCATCACCAGCTCCCCGGCGCACACCAGGGTCTCCTTGTTGGCCAGGGCGATGCGTTTGCCGCAGTCGATGGCCCGCAGGGTGGGGATCAGACCGGCGATGCCCACCATGGCGGTGACCACCGTGTCCGCCTGGGGGAGGGCCGCGGCCTCCTCCACCCCCGCCATGCCGGAGACCACCTTCACCGGGGTGTCCGCCAGGCGCACCCGCAGCTCACCGGCGGCCTTCTCATCCGCCGCCGCCAGAAGGGCGGGCCGGAATTCCCGGGCCTGGGCCTCCGCCAGGTCCACGCTGCTGCGCACCGCCAGTGCGGCCACCGGGATGCCGCAGGTCCGGGCCACGTCCAGGGTCTGCCGGCCGATGGAGCCGGTGGACCCCAGCACCGAAATGCTCTGTCCCATGTCTCAGCCCCCCATGGCGAAGGCGGGCAGCAGCAGAATGAGAAACTCGGTCAGGGGCGCGCAGAAGATCACGCTGTCAAACCGGTCCAGCACCCCGCCGTGGCCGGGCAGCAGCTTGCCGAAGTCCTTGATGCCGTACTGCCGCTTCACATAGGAGAAGGACAGGTCCCCGAACTGGGAGATCAGGCTGCCCAGGAAACCGTAAACCGCCATAAAGAGATAGTTTACGTCAAGGGCGAAGGCCTGCTCCAGGATCAGCCCGTACACCAGACAGCTGACCACCGCCCCCAGCACGCCCCCCACGGACCCCTCCACCGTCTTTTTTGGGGAGAGTCTGGGGGCCAGCTTGTGCTTGCCCAGGGCCCGCCCGGTAAAGAGGGCGAAAGCATCGCTGAGAAAGGCGATGAGGATGGGGAGCAGCAGGTAGTAGATCCCCAGCTCCTCCATCTGGCGGATGCGCAGCATGGCCCCCAGGAAGTAGGGCACCATCACGGTAAAGAGAAGGGCGCACCCCAGCTGCTCCACCCGCAGCTCCATGTTGCTGGCCATGGCCTCCCCGAAGAGGAGGGTCAGGTAGACCAGCAGCCCCCCCAGCACCGCCAGCTCGCTCCACTCAAAGAAGCACCACAGGGGGATCAGAGCGGCGGCAGCCATGGAGTAGGCCACGATGCGCCCGTGGCGCACCAGCCCCGTGGTCCACAGCACCTCGTGGATGGCCAGGGCACTTAAAAGCGAGAGGACTGCTGCCAGAACCACGGGAGGGCAGGCATACAGAATGACGAAGATCAGCGGCACGCCGATGACGGCCACCATGATCCGTTGTACCATGTCAAATACCTCCAAACCGCCGGGAGCGCTTCTGATAGGACTCCAGCGCCCGGTACAGTTCCTTTTTTGAAAAATCAGGCCAGAGCACGTGGGTGAAATAGAACTCGGAGTAGGCCGACTGCCACAGCAGGAAGTTGGAGATGCGCACCTCCCCGCTGGGGCGGATGATGAGGTCGGGGTCCGGGATGTCCCGGGTGTAGAGGTAGCGGGCGAAGTCCGCCTCCGCCACGTCCTCCGGGTCCAGCCCGGCGGCGCAGTCCCGGGCCATGGCCCGGGCGGCCCGCAGGATTTCGTCCCGGCCGCCGTAGTTCAGGCAGATGTTGGCCTGGAACCCGGAATATCCCCGGGAAATCTTCTCTGTCCTGGCGCACAGCTCCCGCAGCTTCTCACTCAGGGGGGACAGGTCCCCCAGGAAGGCCAGGCGGATGTGGTCCCGCTCCATCTTCTCGATGGACTCCTTCAGGTACCGCTCCAGCAGGTCCATAATGGCGGACACCTCCTGGGGCGGGCGCTTCCAGTTCTCTGTGGAGAAGGCGTACACCGTCAGGTAGTCCAGCCCCAGGTCCCGGCAGCAGGTGGCAATGGTGCGGAAGGTCTCCGCCCCGGCGGCGTGGCCCGCCGTCCGGGGCAGGCCACGCTTTTTTGCCCAGCGTCCGTTTCCGTCCATGATAATGGCCACATGCCGGGGCAGCTTCTCCAGGTCCAGCCCGGCGGGCTCCTCCCGGCGGGCCGGACCCTTACGTCTCAGAAAAGGTATCATATCGTTCCTTACCGGGGGAGTCCTCCCCCTCTAGCGTATTTCAGCCGGCGGGCGAAAAGAACCGCCAGGCAGAAACAGAGCGCCGGGACGGGCCTAGCGGCCCGCCGCAGCGCCCTGTTTTGTTCTGTTTGCCCCGCTGGGCAGGAGGATCACACCGCCATGAGCTCCTTTTCCTTCTCGGCGGTGAGGCCGTCGATCTCCTTGCAGCGCTTGTCGGTCATGGTCTGAAGGTCCTCTTCATACTCCTTGAACTGGTCCTCGGTGATGATGGACTTCTTCTTCTGGTCCTTATAGGTCTCCAGGGCGTCCCGGCGGATGTTCCGGATGGCCACCTTGCCGTTCTCGGCGTACTTGCGGACCTGGCGGGTGAGCTCCTTGCGGCGCTCCTCGGTGAGCTGGGGGAAGGACAGGCGGATGACCTTGCCGTCGTTCTGGGGATTGATACCCAGATCGGAGGTGAGGATGGCGCGCTCGATGGCCTTGAGAAGGCTGCCGTCCCAGGGCTGGATGGCTAGGGTGCGGGGATCGGGGGTGGAGATGCTGGCCACCTGCTGCAGGGGGGTGGGGACACCGTAGTACTCCACCAGGATCTTATCCAGCACGGCGGCGTTGGCGCGGCCGGCCCGGACGCTGGCGAAATCGCTCTTTACCACTTCAATGGTCTTGCGCATTTTCTCGTCAAATTGCTTGTGCACGTCCTTCATCTTCAACTTCCTCCTTTACTCCTTGACAATGGTGCCGATCTTCTCTCCCCGCACCGCCCGCAGGATGTTCTCCGGGTCCTTCAGAGCGAAGAGGATCACAGGGATCTTGTTGTCCATGGACAGGGATGTGGCGGTGGAGTCCATTACCTGCAGGTGCTGGGCCAGCACCTCGTCGTAGGAGATGGAGTCGTACTTCACCGCCTGGGGGTCCAGCTTGGGGTCGGCGCTGTAGACGCCGTCGATGTTCTTGGCCAGCAGGATCACGTCGGCGTCGATCTCCGCCGCCCGGAGCACCGCGGCAGTGTCCGTGGAGAAGAAGGGGTTGCCGGTACCGCAGCCAAAGATCACCACCCGGCCCTTCTCCAGGTGGCGGATGGCACGGGAGCGGATGTAGGGCTCGGCAATGGCGCGCATCTCAATGGCGGTCTGCACCCGCACCTGGACCCCCCGCTGCTCCAGCATATCCGCCAGAGCCAGGCAGTTGATGGCGGTGGCCAGCATGCCCATGTGGTCGGCCCGGGTGCGCTCCCGCATACCCTTTCCGTCCTTCAGGCCCCGCCAGAAGTTGCCGCCGCCTACCACGATGCCAACCTGCACACCTTCCCGGTTGCAGCGGGCTACCACGTCGCATACCTGGCCGATCACATCAAAATCAAGACCACGGGTGGCATCCCCCGCCAGCGCCTCGCCGCTGATTTTCAGCAGGACGCGCCTGTATTTCAAGCTGCTCAAACAGATCCCTCGTTTCTTGTGAAATTTCTTTTCCTATTCTAATACAATTCTCCCCGTTTGCATAGAGGAATTTCACATTTTTTGTGCTGGCGCTGGTGGACATGGTATGGTATAATATCGGCGTCCGCCGCATTATGCAGGCAGTTATCCAAAGCAAACCTATCCTGGCCGGAAGATCCATATCCATATGCTCTGCCCCGGCAAAGTTCCCCCTGTACGGCCCGGGGCATCCGGCACCCGATTTTACCCACGATTTGGAGGAATCTTACCCATGGCACAACGTTACCGCAAGCGGCGCAGGCGCTTTCGCCGCTCCCCCCTCAGCGACCTTCTGACCATTCTGGCCGTGCTGATCCTGCTGGCGGGGCTGGTGTTCATCCTTTACCGGATGCTCTCTCCCACCCCCGGAGACCCGGAGGCGGACCCCTCTCCCTCCGCCTCCCAGAGCCAGGAGCCCAGTCCCAGCCCAAGCCCCAGCATGACCGTGGAGGAGCTGCCCTGGAACCTGAAGCTGGTAAACAGCGATCACCCTCTCTCCTCCGACTTCACCATCACCACCTCCACCCTATCCAACGGTCTCACCTTTGACAGCCGGGCCTACGGCGCTCTGATGGACATGCTGGACGCCTGCCGGGCGGCGGGGCTGGAGCCTCTGGTGTGCTCGGCCTACCGCTCGGTGGAGAAGCAGACCGAGCTTTTCGAGCAGAAGGTGGACAGCCTCATGGAGCAGGGCCTCAGCTATGACGAGGCCTATGCCGCCGCCGCCACGGAGGTGGCCATCCCCGGCACCAGCGAGCACAGCCTGGGCCTGGCCGCCGACATCTGCGCGTTGTCCTATCAGATCCTGGACGAGAGCCAGGAGGACACCCCTGAGCAGCAGTGGCTCATGGAGCACTGCTGGGAGTACGGCTTCATCCTGCGCTATCCCCCCGAGAAGCAGTCCGTCACCGGTATCATCTACGAGCCCTGGCACTACCGCTATGTGGGCGTGGAGGACGCTTTGAAGATCCGGGACTCCGGGCTGTGCCTGGAGGAGTATCTGGAGCAGGAGTACGGCATCACATAAGAGCACAGCGCCCCCGGGGTCATGGACCCCGGGGGCGCATTTTACGCCGTAGGCAAAAAAGGACCGGCCGCCATATGGCGGCCGGTCCTTTTATCGGATCTGTGTGACGCAGCGTGCCTTACTGGCCCAGCTGCTTGGCGATCTCCTCGGCGAAGTTCTCTTCCTTCTTCTCGATGCCCTCGCCCTTCTCGAAGCGGATGGCGCTCTTGAAGGTGATGGTGCCGCCCAGAGCCTTGGCGGCGCTGGCGATATACTGGGCCACGCTCATGGAGCCGTCCTTCACGAACTCCTGCTGGAGCAGGCAGTTCTCCTCGTAGAACTTGTTCATCTTGCCCATGACGATCTTCTCCCGCACCTGCTCGGGCTTGGAGGCCATCTTGGGGTCGTTGGACATCTGGACCAGCATGATCTTCTTCTCCTCGTCCAGAGTGGCCTGGTCCACCTCGCTCTTGTCCCAGAAACGGGGACGCAGGGCGGCGATCTGCATGGCCACGTCCTTGCCCACCTCAGTGGCGTCGATGTCACCGGTGACCTCCAGGTTCACCAGCACGCCGATCTTGCCGCCGGCGTGGATATAGGGCACGGACACGCCCTCGGTGAACATGGCGAAGCGGCGCACCTTGATGTTCTCGCCGATGACCAGCACCATCTCCTGCTGCTGCTGGGTGACGGTCAGGTCGGTGCCCTGGTACTTGCACTCCATCAGGGCATCCAGGTCGGCGGGCTTGTTGGCGGCCACAGTGGCGGCCACGCCCTTGACGAAGTCCACGAACTTCTCGTTCTTGGCCACGAAGTCGGTCTCGGCGTTGACCTCGACCACAACGCCCACCCCGTCAATGACGGCGGCATAGGCCATGCCCTCGGCGGCGATGCGGCCGGCCTTCTTCTGGGAGGCAGCCAGGCCCTTCTCCCGGAGGATCTCCACGGCCTTGTCCATATTGCCCTCGGCCTCGGTGAGGGCCTTCTTGCAGTCCATCATGCCGACGCCGGTCATCTCGCGCAGCTTCTGTACGTCTTTTGCACTGATCGCCATAGTTGTTCAACCTCCAAAATATTCATCATTCCGAAAAAGGCGCCCGTCACTGGCGGGGGCGGGCGCCTCTCTTAGAGTCCTGTTTTCCCGGCGGGGAGAATTACTCCTCCACGGGAGCCTCAGCGGCAGCCTCGGCGGGAGCGGCCTCGGGGGCGTCCTGGCCCTGCTTGCCCTCCTGCACGGCGTTGGCCATCACGCCGGAGATCAGCTTGATGGCGCGGATGGCGTCGTCGTTGCCGGGGATCACGTAGTCGATCTCATCGGGGTCGCAGTTGGTGTCCACGATGGCCACGATGGGGATGTGCAGCTTGCGGGCCTCGTTGATGGCGTTGCGCTCCTTGCGGGGGTCCACCACGAAC
>CASFCS010000039.1 GCA_949293245.1 uncultured bacterium
GCTGGGGAAAAACACCGGGAACAACCACTGGAACCAGAGCGGGGTGGACGCCTGCGTCCACGCCTTCATCGGCAAGCTGGCCGACGGCACCGTGGGGGTATACCAGACCCTCCCCTGGACCTGCCGGGGGTGGCACGCCGGGGGAGCGGCCAACAACACCCACATCTCCTTCGAGATCTGTGAGGACGGCCTGACGGACCGGGCCTACTTTGACCAGGTGTACCGGGCGGCGGTGGAGCTCACCGCCTACCTGTGCCGCATGTTCCGCCTGGACCCCGTCGCCGACGGGGTGGTAATCTGCCACAGCGAGGGCTATCAGCGGGGCATCGCCTCCAACCACGCGGACGTGATGCACTGGTTCTCCCGCCACGGGAAGGATATGGACAATTTCCGGGCCGACGTGGAGCGGGCCATGGACACGGACACACAGGGAGGTGAAGATGAAATGACCCAGGAACAGTTTGATGCCATGCTGGAGGACTATCAGCGCAGACACGCGCTCCCGGTGCCGGACAGCACGCCTGCCGGATGGGAGGCTGGCGGGGTGAAGTGGGCCACCGAGAACGGCCTGATGGCCGGGGACGGCAGCGGGGACCTGATGCTGCACGCTCCGCTTACGCGGGCGCAGTTCTGCGTGATGCTCCAGCGGTATCACCAGAAAAAAATAAGATGACCGGGTGATAAAGCTCGGGAGGAAGAAGCCGGGGATGCCCCGGCTTCTTCCATTTAAATCCTTATCAATACATAAGATATCTGATAGAACTGATACAGTCAAGAAACACTTGAGTTTTCCCTTTTATTTTCCCTTGAGCAGTTTTACCGCATAATAAATATTTAATATTTCTGGCGAAAATGTTTGGAAGAATGATACATATTTAAGGTATTTTAAAGCAATTTCACGCAAAATAATTCAATCCAATAATTCGAATCCTTCTCCCGCTGCCAAAAAACTCCGAAGCTGATTTCAGCTTCGGAGTTTTTTCTTGCCTCAGCGCTTTTTGCGGCCTTTGAAGTCGGCGCGGATGGGGGCGTTCCAGCCGCAGCCCACGCCGGCGCCCCGGCGCATGCTGCTGGCGGCGGCGCCGATGGCCTCGTAGTTGACCCGGGTGCCCTGGCCGTCGCAGTGGTAGTCCGCCGCCCGGTCTGCCGGAATGCCGAAGGAGCGGGCGGTGGAGATGGCATCAATGTTGGCCCCCAGGAAGAGGAACTCCCAGCCGTACTTCTGCTGCTGGCGCTGGATCATCTCCCGCACCCTCTCCAGGCTGTAGCGGCGGCTGGCATTCTCCATGCCGTCGGTGATGATGACAAAGAGGGTGTGGGCGGGGACGTCCTCCTGCCGGGCGTATTTGTGGATGTTCCCGATGTGGTGGATGGCGCCGCCGATGGCGTCCAGCAGGGCGGTGCAGCCCCGGACGAAGTAGTCCTCCCGGGTCATGGGCGGCAGCTTCTGCAGGTCCACCCGGTCGTGGATCACCTGGCTGTGGTTGTCAAAGAGCACCGTGGACACCAGGGCCTGGCCGGGCTCCCCCTTCTGCTTCTCGATCATGGAGTTGAAACCGCCGATGGTGTCCTCCTCCATGCCGCTCATGGAGCCGCTGCGGTCCAGAATGAATACCAGCTCAGTCAAATTCTCTTTCATGTTGAGATCCCCCTTTTCTGTGCGGTGTGTTTTGTTCTTACAAGCACAGTATAGGGGGCGCAGGCCCGTCCGTGGTCGCCTGGCGGGCGACAAATCCTCTCAGCTCCCCAGCAGGCTCTGGTCAAAGGCGAAGAGGGCCTCGTTGATCTCAAAGATGTTATAGTTTCCCCGGGCAATAAAGTATTCCACGATGACGTCGAACTTGCTGGAGTGGGAGAAGGCGAAGCCCGCCTTCTCCAGCATTTCCCGGGCCTCCCCCAGGGGGAGCTCCAGGGCGATGGCGAAGGCCATGGCGGTGGGCTTGGAGGGCTTGTAGTGGATGTCGGAGCGGATCTTGGAGAAGAGCTTCCGGTCAATGTTGGCCTTTTTGTAGCACTGGGCGTCGGTGATGCCCGCCTCATCGATCTTACGCAGCAGCATCTGGGAGAAGCTCTCGTCCAGCTGCCCCAGGGCCTGGATCAGGTCGGGGGCAGGGGAGGGGGCGGTCAGAGGGCCGGGGGCTGTCCTGGAAGTGGAAGCGGCGCCGGGGGCAGCTCCGGGGAGGCGGGAATGCTTCCCGGGGGCGGGCCGGGGGAAACAGGGGCGGGGGGGCGCTCCCGCAGGACCATGGGGCACGCTGGAGTAGAAATCCTGGGCCTGGTTTGCCCGGGCCCGCCGGACGTCGGGGCTGTCGCTGTGGGTATCCACATAGTGGTCGTCGATGTAGGAGGCGACCTCGGGGAAGAGGCCCTGGGTAAGGTGATAGGCGCTGCGGTCAAAGACCACCAGATAGACGGTCATGTCCTCCTCCAGCTCCATCAGAAAGCCGCTGATGGTGTCCACAGCGATCTGGAAAGCCTGCTCTTTTGGGTAGCCGTACACCCCGGCGGAGATCAGGGGGAAGGCTACGCTCTCGCAGTGGTTGCGCCGGGCCAGCTCCAGGGAGGAGCGGTAGCAGGACACCAGTTTCTCCCGCTCTCCCTGATCTCCGCCGTGCCACACGGGGCCCACCGTGTGGATCACATAGCGGCTGGGCAGCTGGTAGCCCTTGGTGATCTTGGCGCTGCCGGTGGGGCAGCCTCCCAGAGTGCGGCACTCGGCCAGGAGCTCGGGCCCGGCTGCCCGGTGGATGGCACCGTCCACACCGCCGCCCCCCAGCAGGGTCTCGTTGGCGGCGTTTACAATGGCATCTACTGCCATCAGGGTGATGTCGTTGCGTACTAAGATCAGAGGCATAGAAGTTCCTCCTGTGTGGGAATGATGATTTCAGTATAGAGAATTTTTTGCCATGCTGCAAGGGGGAGGGACTGGAAAAAGACAATACTTGGCCCGAAAGAGCAAAAGACGCGGTTTAGAGGGTATCTTTTGTGCGAAAATTTTGCGCTTTAAAATTTTTTCTGAGAAGCAGAAAAAAAGACTTGCTTTTTTGTCGGCGGTCTGCTATTATAAGAAAGCCCTGAGGCACGGGGCCAAAAGTAAATACGGGGGTATAGCTCAGCTGGGAGAGCGCTTGAATGGCATTCAAGAGGTCAGCGGTTCGATCCCGCTTATCTCCACCAAAAGACCTGAAATCGTAGGATTTCAGGTCTTTTTTGTATAGATTACAACAAAATGGGGAATTTCCAATTTGGCCGGATTTGGCGGAAAAGTGGAATGGTCTTTGGGAAGAATGTGAACAGATAAGGTTTATTGTGGTTGCATACAACAACCATAGTGCCCGGTCAGGAGCTGCCCCTGACCGGGCCTTTTTCTGCTAAATGAATAAGGGTTTTTCCCTTGAAGAGAAACAGGATAGATCAAAGCCGGATGGTTTTGTTGATATTTGCAATCAGTCCTTGTGGGATTTTGGAATTCCAGTTATACTAAGTACAACATATATCCACAAAGGGAAGATAGAAAATATTATGCTGCTTCCCGGCCTCTGCGAACGAGCCATCAAGACCGCCCTGAACCGCGAGCTTTTGAAAATTCCCGACCCTCACAAATTGGTTGCGCCCATTGACAAGGCGGAGGCCTTCCAGGTACTGGCACAGTATCTGGCGGGTAATGTACAAAATACGCTTTTATCGAATTGTGAAGACCGAAGGGAGAATATGAAATACTAAATGAACATCATCTGCTTTGGCGACTCCAACACCTACGGATATGATCCCCGAGGCTATTTCGGCGGGCGCTATGCCGCAGACAGCCGGTGGGTGGACATCCTGGCTACAGAGACCGGATGGACAGTCCATAACATGGGACAAAACGGCCGGGAGATTCCTTCTGCCGCTCCTGCTTTCCCAGACGACACCGATCTGCTGATTGTCATGCTGGGGACCAACGACCTGCTCCAGGGTAGAAGTCCGGAGCAGGCGGCTGAGCGGCTGGAACGGTTCCTCTCCGTCGTTTCCCTGGATCGAAGCAAGATCCTGCTGATCGCACCGTCGCCGGTGACCCTGGGCGAGTGGGTCCCCAGCCCGCAGCTCATAGACGACTCCCACACCTTTGCCCGGCTCTGCCGGTCTCTGGCGGAGCGGTTGGGTGTCCGCTTTGCCGGCGCCGGAGCGTGGGACATCCCCTTAGCCTACGACGGCGTACACTTCACGGAGCAGGGGCACAAAGCCTTTGCAGCCGGACTTCTGGAGGAACTGAAATGAAACGCATGCTCCCTTCCTTTTTTTAACGAATGTCAGAGGGGGAGCCTGATTTGGCGGCCCGGGCCAGCTCCACAATTTCCCCCACGCCGCTGAGCACTGCGGTGGGGCGGTAGGCGTAGGTCTTCAGCGTCTCCGGGGTGGACACGCCGGAGAGCACCAGAACGGTGGACATGCCGCTCTCCATGCCGGAGATCACGTCTGTGTCCATCCGGTCGCCCACCATGACCGCATCCCCGGAGTGGCAGTTCAGCATCCGCAGGCCGGTGCGCATCATCAGGGGGTTGGGCTTGCCGCAGAAGTAGGCCTGCATGCCGGTGGCCATCTCAATGGGGGCCACCAGGGCCCGGCAGGCGGGGGCAATTCCGTTTTCGATGGGGCCGGAGACGTCGGAGTTGGCGCCAATCAGCTTGGCCCCCTTCAGAACCAGATTTGTGGCCTTGGTGAGAGTGTCCAGGGAGTAGGAGCGGCCCTCGCCCACCACCACGTAATCGGGGTTGACGTCGTTCATGGTAATGCCCGCGTCGTAGAGGGCGTTGAAGAGACCGGCCTCGCCGATCACGAAGGCGGAGCAGCCGGGGGCCTGCTCCTTCAGGAAGGCGGCGGTGGCCAGGGCGCTGGTGTAGAAGTGCTCCTCCGAGACGTCCAGCCCCATGCGGGCCAGCTTCTGCTGGAGCTCCTTGGGGGTGTAGCCGCTGTTGTTGGTCAGAAAGAGGTACTCCTTGTTCTCGTCGTGCAGCCACTGGATAAATTCCGGCACACCGGGCAGGATGCGGTTGCCGTGGTAGATGACGCCGTCCATATCGCAGATGAACCCGCGTTTTTGATTGAAGTCAAGGGTGTGTTTCATAGGTCCTCCTATTTGCGTTGAGCTTCTGCCGTCCGGAAGGGTGCAATACTCCGGCGGCTGGGGATGCATTCAGTATAGCAACCGGCGGGCAGGTTGTAAACCGTGAGACGGGGAGAGGGCGCGCTATCCCAGGGGGAAATAGCTGGTTTTCAGCTGGTGGAGCCGCTCCAGGCTGTCGGTGCCCCGCTGGCCCAGCCGTCCCGTTACCGCCACGGTGAGCACGTCCAGCAGGGCGGTGGGGGCGGCCATGGAGTGGTACTCCTTTTCCTCTCCCCGGTAGGCAAACAGGCTGATGTCCGCCTGCTCCTCCGGCGGGATGCAGGTGCGGCTGACGAAGGCCAGCGTCCGGTAGCCCGCCGTTTTGCTGTGGTCCAGAATGACCCGGCCCTCCCGGGACAGCTTGGAAAAGCTGAACATGACCACCAGATCCTGTTCTCCCGCCTGGAGCAGCCCCTCCAGCAGCTCCGAGCCGCCGGAGGGCAGCAGAAAGACGGAGAGCCCCAGCCGCCCCAGCCGGAAGGCCAGCATCCGGGCCAGGGAGGCGGAGGCGTTTTTGCCGTGGAGAAAGATGCGCCGGGCGGAGATGAGGGCCTCCACGCCCCGGTCAAATTCCGCCTGATCCAGCTGCCGGGCGGTTTTTTGCAGGTAGAGCTGCTGCCGCTCCAGCCAGGCGGCGGGGGAAAAGGCACCGTCCTGGGACAGGGTGCCCGCCATCTTGGCGGCAGGCCCGGCGGCCTGCTCCACCACCAGGTTTTTCAGCCCCTTGAAGTCGGCGCAGCCCGCGTGGCGGGCAAACCGGGAGACGGTGGCGTCCGAGAGGCCCAGCCGCTGGGACAGCTGCCCGATGGAGGAGAAGAGAAAGGCGTCGGTGTTGGTGTTGATGTAGTCCAGAATTTTCTGCTCCGCCCGGGTCAGTTCCCCGGGTGAGACAGCAAGGCACAGTTCCATTGGTATCTCTCCTGTTCATTCAGTGCGTCCATGAGGGCGGGGTGGAGCTGTCCGTTGGAGGCCAGCACGCCGCTGCCCTCCAGAAGGGAGAGGGGCGCGCCGCGGGGGGTGGTGACCCGGCCGCCCGCCTCCTCCCCCAGAAACTGCACAGCCGGGGCCAGCTGGAACAGCTGGCCCCGGAGGGTATTGTGCACGGTGAGATCCACATTGGTGACGAAATCCGTGGTGAGAATCCTCATGCGATGGCCTCCTTGGTGAGAATGGAGACATAGTCGCCGCCCAGGGCGTGAATTTCCTTCAGAGAGCGCTTGAGCAGGCAGGCGGTGCGCACCTGGGCCGCGGCGGTGTGGGAGAGCTGAATCTCATACCGCCCGGCGTCCATCTCGGCCTTCAGGGCGGAGACGGAGCGGACCTCCCGCTGGAACACGGTGGTGACGCAGCCGGAACACGGTGGTGACGCAGCCATACTGCACCGCCTGGTGGGTGTCGCTGCCGGAGACCACGGGGATGTGGAGCTGCCGGCCCAGGGCGTAGGTCAGCTCCTCCGTGCGGGCGCGGTCCAGGGCCAGGTCCTTTCCGTTCAGGTCCAGGAACTGGAGCCGCTCCAGCTGCTCCTGGGGCAGCTGGGGCACCTGGCCCGGGGCGCGGTAGGGGTGGCCGCAGCCCACCAGCACCGGGTACGCTTCAAACAGGTCCATGAGCTGGGAAAAGGGGAGAAAGCTCCCCTTTTCCTTGTGGGGCTCCAGCCGGCGGTTGAGCTCCACAATGGCCTCCAGGGGACCGATGGACAGGATGTGGCCGCCCTCGGCCACGTCGGTCTCCATGCCGGGAAAGATGCGCAGCCCGTTGGGCAGCCCCAGCACGTCCTCCGTCCGGCGGCTCACCGAGGACAGGTAGCTGTACAGGTCGTGAAACTGCAAAGTATTGAAATGTTCCGTGAGGCACAGGGCGTCCAGTCCGGCCCGGCGGGCCTCGTCAAAGAGCCAATCGGTATAGACGGTGGAAAAGGGCAGCTTTTTGGCCAGCTTTCCGTGGGTGTGAAAATCAAGTCGCAAGGGAAAGACCTTCTTTCAGAGCAGTGTGGAGAAGAGAACAGACAGCGCCACCCACAGGGCGGAGAGCGCCAGGAATAATAAATCATGATAGGACACTTTCAGGGTGGAGAGCTTTATTTTTTTTACGGTTTTGTTGACGGCGGCATAGCGGTAGCCCCGCAGCTCCAGGGCCTCCACCGTGGTGCGGGAGCGCTTGGCGGTGTTGAGCATCAGGGGGTAGAAGGACTCCATGATGATTTTCACCTGATAGATGAGGTAGCGCACCTTGCCCCACAGGGTGTCGTGGGCGGGGGGATTGCCCCGCAGGCGGTAGGAGAGGAGGACGTTCTGGAACTCCTCCATGAGCATGGGGAGCATGCGGTAGGCGTAGGAGATGGAGAAGCTCAGCCGCTCGGGGCAGCCGTACCACATAAGGCCGTTGCTCAGCCGGTCCGGGTCCAGACCGGAAAAGACGGTGACCGAGGCCAGGGAGATGGTGGCCACCTTCAGAGTGAGCACCAGCAGGGGAGAAATGGCCGAGGCATCTCCGCCGAAGAGCAGGGTGGCCAGAAAGAGGTAGCCCGTCTGGGAGAACACCCCCAAAGCGAAGAGAAAGAGCACCAGCCCCGCCACACGGGCCAGCAGGGTGGTGACCATCACCAGCAGGAAGCAGCCCAGCAGGAAGGGCAGGTCGTTGACAAACCAGGGCACCACGCCGAAAAACAGGTACCAGGCGATGAGAATGCGGGGGTCCAGGGCGGCGATCACCGTGTCGTCGTTGCCGTAGGCGTTTTTCAGCACCTGGCTGCGGAGAAAGTCCATGGAGAATTTGTCCAGGACGCTCTCGGACAGCTTGTTCATCATGCGTTCCATCACTTATGCCTCCTGAAAGCAGTTGGTAAATTCCTCCACGGTGTAGCAGAGGGCCTGGGGGTCCAGCGCCCGGGCCATGGAGAAGATCTCCGGCGGGCGGATGCCCACCAGGTCCACCAGATCCTGCCGGGCGAAGATTTCATCCCGGGTGCCGTCGGCCACCACCCGACCGCTGCTCAGCACGATGATCCGCTCCGCCCACTGGCACACCAGCTGCATGTCGTGGGTGGCGATGACGGCGGTTTGAATGATGTCCTTCATATCCTCCAGCACGCCCATAATCTCCCGGCGGGTGGCGATGTCCAGGTTGGCCGTGGGCTCATCCAGCAGCAGGATGCCCGGCTCCAGGGCCACGCCGATGGCCAGGCTGGCCCGGCGCATCTGGCCCCCCGACATGAGGCGGCCGTCCCGGTCCTGAAGCTCCGTGAGCCGGAAGCGCGCCAGCAGGGCGTCGGTGCGCGCCTGCCAGTGGGGCAGACCCCGCACCTGCATGGCGTAGGCGATGTCGGCGCGGATGGAGTCCTTGATGAACATCTCCTCCGGGTTCTGATAGACCAGGGAGATCTGCCGGGACAGGTCCTCCGCCTTTTTGGCCCCGATGGCCTCATCAAAGAGGGAGACCGTCCCGCTCTGGGGCCGCAGCAGCCCCACCATCAGCTTCATCAGGGTGGACTTGCCCGCCCCGTTGGAGCCGATGAGGGCCACCTTTTCCCCCTTCCGGATGTCCAGATTCAGTCCGTCAAAGATGGTGCGGGGCTCCCCCTTCACCGAGCGGTAGGAGAGGGAGACGTCCCGGAAGGAGACCGCCCGCTGCCCGGCGGGGCGCGGAGCGGGAGCGGGGGCCCCTCCGGGGCGGCAGCCCAGGGCGGAGAAGGCTGCCCGGCCCTCCTCCACCGTGGTGGGGAGGGGCGCGCCGGAGGGGAGCTTCCCCTCCTTCCGCAGCTGGTAGGCCGCCTGGGTCACCTGGGGTGGGAAGATGTTGCATTCCTCCAGCTCCTCCACGTGCTGGAGGGCCTCCCCGGTGGGCAGCAGCCACTGCACCTGCCCGTCCTTCATCAGCAGGACGTGGCGGCAGTAGTCGGCAATGTACTCGGTGTGGTGCTCGATGACCAGGATGGTCTTGCCGTGCTTCTGGTTGAGCTCCCGCAGCACCTCGTAGATCCGGTCGGCGTGCATGGGGTCCAGCTGGGCGATGGGCTCATCCAGAATGAGCACGTCGGGGCTCAGGGACACCGCACCCGCCAGGGCCAGCAGGTGGGTCTGGCCGCCGGACAGCTGCCAGACGTACTCCTCCTCCCGGCCCTCCAGCCCGCATTGGCCCAGCGCCCGTTTTCCCCGCTCCAGATAGTCGGGAAAGGCGTAGTTGAGGCAGGCGTAGGAGGCGTCGTCCAGCACGGTGGGGCGGACGATCTGGTTTTCAAAATCCTGGTAGACGTAGCCCACCTTTTGGGCCAGGGTGCCCACGTCGCTGTCCAGGGTGTTCAGCCCCTCCACCCGAACCTGGCCCTGAAACTCCCCCGTGATGAAGTGGGGAATGAGGCCGTTGAGGACCTTGCACAACGTGGACTTCCCGCAGCCGTTGTTGCCAACGACTGCGAGGAAGTCCCCTTTTTCAATCCGGAGGGAAATGTCAGACAGGGTGGGCTGGGGGGCGCCGGGGTAGGTGTAGGTCAGGCCGTCGATTTCAATGGCGTTCATATCAGCAGGCCGCTTTCTTTTCGCCGCTCTTTTTCATCACCAGCAGGACGATGACAGCCAGGGCGGCGGCCACAACCATGCCGGCAGCCAGGGCGGTGCCGCTCTCGGCCCACTGGGCCTCCCAGTCGATGAGGGACATGCCGGCGGTGGCGGCCAGCTCGGCGGCGACGGCGCAGGCAAAGCCGATGACGCACACCACAATGGCCTTGGGGCTCAGACCGGTGGTAGCGCTGCCGGCGGTGCGGGGGGCCATGCCCAGCAGAGGCTCAATCTTGCCGCACAGCTTTGGAACCAGGTACAGGGTGGGCAGCAGGCAGAAGAAGATGCCGGAGAAGAGCAGGTCGTTGAGGAAGGCAAAGCCCTCGGTGGCAAAGACGCTCTCGGGCAGGCCGGCCACCGCCTCGAAGTCCTCCACGGCAAACTGGACCTTGGCGATGTCCACCATGGTGCCCATGAGCAGCTGGGCGGCGGTGCCGGTGATGGCGGCTACGCCCACCATGGCGCGGTTCTTGGGGTCACGCACCAGCCGGCCGGCGAGGTAAACGCCAATGGTGACGGTGAGGAACTTCTCCAGCTCCCCCAGACCGCCGAACTGGCCCAGCATGATCTCGCTGAACACCAGCTCGCCGGTGGCGGCGCCCAGAGCGGCGGACAGGGGGTCGAAGAGCATGGCCAGCGTCAGGGGGATGAACAGGAAATACTCCACGGAGAACTCCACAAGTCCCACCTGGAACTTGGGAATCAGCTCGGTAAACAGCGTGGCCAGTCCGTACAGGGACATGGTCAGCACAAAGATCATCAGCTTTTGTGCCTGGGTGGCAGGGTTTTTTTGTACGGTACTCATACGGATATTCCTCCCATTTTGTGATGCGGCTTTGTCGCACAAATCAAGAGTACCAGAGGATTGTAAACATATCGAACACGTGTCTGTAAAATGTAAATAAATTTTCAACGGCAGATGCGGACACTGAACGAAGCGCGTTTTTCAAACTTTTTTATCGAAAAACCCACGTTCAATGCTGTATCAAGGTTTTTTATCTTTCGGGCGGCGCACTGCAAACTATCCCCGGCGGGACCGGGGCTTCGCTGCCGGCCGGGCAGAAAGCGCTTTATGCCCATGGCCAAAAAAGATTGGAGCCCTTTGCCACGGCAAAGGGCTCCAATCTTGTATTAATCTCTAAGGCGTTCCTGACTTTGTCCGCATCCTGGGGCGAAGCCAGGACATGCTTGTCCTTCAGCGCGGCGGTCACCCATAGTAAGTTCCGCACCGGCCCCACAGCCGGGGGCCCAGGTTTTCCTTCTTGATATTGTCCACCTGCCGAAAGACCGGCGTGCCCCGAATGCAGGCCCCCACAAAGTAGAGGGCCCCGCAGCTGCGGCATTGCATGTAGTGGCAGACAGTGTAATGCTGCTCGGCATCCAGCACTGCGTCGATGTCCTCCAGCGGGCAGTCACCGGCGACCAGTTCCATGTCGCCCTGCCGCTCCAGCTCCATGAGTTTGCGAATGATCTGACCATATTGGCGATAGGAGCCGCCGCTGGCCTCCTTCATCTGTGTGGCCAGCGCGCCGCAGGTCAGGCAGCTAAGATTCTCTTTTTCCATTCGTATCCCTCCAATCTGCCTATCGGCCTCCACCCGGATGATGGGCCGTTCAAGGGCAAAGTCACCGCTTGGTGCATTGTCCTCTTTTGTCAGACCCGCAGCCCACGGCACCGGCAGCGGCCCGGATGAAGCCGTGTCTGTGGCTGGGGATTGCCATGCTCGGAGTCAACTTTTGTGACAGCACTCCAGAATACCGCTGCAATGAAAAATCACGCAGGCAAGTGGACAACAAAGGTCAGCGTCCGGCCATCCGGGCTTTCCGCCCGAATTTTTCCCTTATGAGCCAGCACAATGCTCCTGGCAATGGACAGCCCCAGGCCGTAGCCGCCTGTCTGGCTGCTGCGGGACTGGTCCGTGCGGTAAAAGCGGTCAAAGAGGTGGGGCAGCTTGTCCTGCTCAATGGGCTGGGCGGAGGTATTGGCCACCGTAAGGACAATGGTCCGTCCCTGCTTCTCAAGCCCCAATTCCAGCTGTCCGCCGGCAGGAGAATATTTCAAAGCGTTGTCCAGCAGGATGGACAGAAGCTGGCGGATGGCCTTCTCATCCCCGGTGAAGGAGAGCATGGGCCGGATGTGGAGGGAAAATTCCTTCTCCTGGCTTTTGGCAAGGGCCTGGAAGGACTGGGCCATCTCCTCGGCCACATCGGAGAGGGGGAAGTCGATGAGCTGGAGTTTAGGCTGTTCCTCCTCCATGCGGGAGAGGTAGATGAGGTCATTGGTCAGGCCGGTCAGCCGCTGGGCCTGGCGGCGGATGTCGGAGATCCACTGGTTTTCCCCGCACTCCATCTCCGCCAGATCGGCGTCGGCGCTGATAATGGTCATGGGGGTCTTCAACTCATGCCCGGCGTCGGTAATGAACTGCTTTTGCTTTTCATAGCTCTCCGCCACCGGCCGGACAATGCGGCGGGACACAATCAGCAGCAGCACAAGGACTGCCAGCAGCCCCAGCAGAGCCAGCAGCACACTGGCCAGCAGCGTCATGCGGAAAGAGGAGAGGCTGCGGCCGCAGTCCAGAAAAATAATCAGGCTGCCCTGTTCGTCCTGGCACAGGAGATAGCGATAATTCCCCCAAAACCCGGAACTGCTGCCGGAAAGAAATACATTCTGGGCATAAACTGCCGCTTCCTCCTCGTCCACTGCGGCGATCTGCCCCGTGTCGGTCTGGAGTACCTGGCCATCCTCGCTCAGCAGCACCGAGAAGAAGCGGGATTCATAGGGGGTCTCCGGGGACATTCCTCTCTGACCGAAGAGGTCTTGCTTTGTGGGTGGAGCGCTGTCCGGTGGGATCATTCCTGCGCCATGGTTCTTGGGAAAGGCGCCGCCGTTGGCATCCAGCAGGGTCAGGACGGCGTCTGCATCGGAAACCAGTTTGTGATAGCTCATCAGATTGACGCCGCCGAGAATCACCGCCAGAACGATGGCCAGGGAGACCATGCAGGCAACGATGAGCTTGCGTCGAAGGCGTCCGATCATGTCCGTTCCTCCAGAGAATAGCCGGCGTTCCGGGTGGCTTTGATCTGAATGTCAGCCTTCAGGGCCGAGAGCTTTTTGCGCAGGTAGGAGATATACACCCATACCACGTTCAGCTCCACCTCGCTGTCATAGCCCCAGATCCGCTCCAGAAACCGCTCGGTGGGGATAAGCTGCCGTGGATTGCGCAGCAGCAGCTCCATCATCTGGTACTCCTTGTTGGCCAGACGGAAGCTGCCGTGGGGGGGAGGAGAGCTCAAAGGTGGCCTGATCCAGGGTAATGTTGCCCAGGGTGAGGCGGCTGGTCATCTGGCCTCCCGTCTGGCTGCGGGTCATGGCACGAATACGGGCCATGAGCTCAGCGGTGGAAAAGGGCTTGGTGAGATAATCGTTGGCCACCATGTCCAGGCCGGTTACCTTGTCCTCCACCTCGGACTTGGCGGTGAGCATCAGCACCGGAATGGGATTGCCCTGCTGCCGCAGCCGCCGCAGCACCTCCAGGCCGTCCAGCTTGGGCATCATAATATCCAGAATCAAAGCGTCATAGTTGCCGCTATCCAGAAAATCCAGGGCCTCCTGGCCGTCGTATACCGCATCCACGGAGTAGTTGTGCTTCTCCAGCAGGGCGGAAACAGCCCTGGACAGGGAACGCTCATCCTCCGCCAGTAAAATTCGCATGGTATCGCCTTCTCTCTGTTTACTATAGCAAGGACAGCGTATCGCTGCCGCCTTAATTCTAATTAAAATCATAGCACAGGTCACAAAAACTGTCATCTGTTCCGTGAAGAAGGCTTTCAATGGCACCCTCATTTATGTGCGTTTCTGGAAACCGTGCCGTGAGTGCCCTCCGGCAGCTCTCGCACCATCCGGACAGTTTATGCCAGAACTTCTGTGGGGGTTGCCGCAGCCGCTGCTGTGACAATTTTCCCGTGAGATGCGCCAAGATATTTGTGGGATATGTCAACTTTTGCTTTAAAAATTTGGTGAAAGAGTATGGGTGAAAATTGAAAGATTTAAATTGCCATCTATATTTCACTGTGCTATATTATGTATTGAAATCGTTTTCAATAAAATTCATTCTTTGCTGTACGAGGTGGTGCCATATGAAAGATATCACGGCCATCGGCGAAGTGCTGATCGACCTGACACAGACCGGGCGCAACGCACAGAATGTACCCACCTTTGCCGCCAATCCCGGGGGCGCCCCCGCCAACGTGGCGGTGGCCGCCGCCCGTTTGGGGGCTTCAACGGCCTTTGTGGGCAAGGTGGGCCGGGACGGCTTTGGAGACTATCTGACAAGCGTTCTGGAGGAAAACGGCGTGGATGTCTCCGGCGTGCGCCGGGGGGATGCCCCCACCACCATGGCGGTGGTGACCCTCTCGCCGGAAGGGGAGCGCTCCTTCCGGTTTATCCGGGGGGCGGACATGGATCTGGCCTCTGACGAGGTGGAGCTGTCCCAGCTGGAGGGGAGCCGGGTGCTCCATCTGGGCTCCGTGAGCCTCACCGGGGGACTTGCCCGCGCGGCCACCATGTTTGCCGTCCATCACGCCCGGCAAAAGGGGGTTATGGTGAGCTACGACCCCAACTACCGGGCCGCCCTGTGGTCCGGCAGGGAGGAGGCGGTGGAGTGGATGCGGGCGCCGCTGCCCCTGACAGATCTGCTGAAGATCTCCGATGAGGAGCTGCCCCTCATCACCGGCACCGACGACCCGGAGGAGGGCAGCCGCCGCATGGAGGCGGAGGGGATCAGGCTGGTCCTCATCACCCTGGGGAAGGACGGGGTGTTCTACCGCTGGCAGGGGCGGACCGGCCGGGTGGCCGGAGTGGCCGCCAAGGTGGCGGACACCAACGGCGCGGGGGACACCTTCCTGGGGGCGGTGCTCAGCCGCCTCACCGCCCGGGGGGAGAAGCCTCTGGAGGGCCTGGAGGCCGGAGAGCTGGAGGAGATCCTCTCCTTTGCCAACCGGGCCGCCGCCCTGACCTGTTCCCGCAGCGGGGCCATTCCCGCCATGCCCACCCTGAGTGAATTACAGTGAGGAGAGAGAATATGGTCACCAGACGCAGCAAACCCGCCGCCCAGACCCGCCGCCCTGCGGCGGCCGGGGCCCCCAAGCCCGACCCCTCTGCCCATCTCCAGGCTCACGCCGCCCCCTCGCCGGAGCTGCCCCTCTTTGACCGGCGGCTGGCACGGCACTATGAGGAGCTCAAGTGGCTCTACTGTGAGCTCTATCACGGCGATATAGCCGCCTTTGACTACTTTGTGGACATGCTCCGCCGCTGCTGGCAGGACCGCAAGGACGACCTGCGCCTCCAGGACCAGCGCCGGGAGGCCGACCCGGACTGGTACCGCCGCCGGGAGCTGCTGGGCATGATGCTCTACACCAACGCCTTTGCGGGCACCCTGAAGGGGGTGGAGGAGAAGCTGCCCTATATTCAGGAGTGCGGCGTCAACTACCTCCACCTGATGCCCCTGCTGGAGAGCCCCAGGGGCCGCAGCGACGGGGGCTACGCCGTGTCCGACTTCCGCAGGGTCCAGCCCGAGCTGGGCACCATGGCCGACCTGGAGTCCCTGGCGGACGCCTGCCGGGAGAGGGGGGTCAGCCTGTGCCTGGACTTTGTGATGAACCACACCAGCGAGGACCACGACTGGGCCCGGCGGGCCCGGGCCGGGGAGCCGGGGTACCGGGAGCGGTACTTCTTCTACGACAGCTGGGACATCCCCCGGGAGTTTGAAAAGACCGTGCCCCAGGTGTTTCCCACCACCGCCCCGGGCAGCTTCACCTGGCTGGAGGACTGCCGGCAGGTGGTCATGACCAATTTTTACCCCTATCAGTGGGATCTCAACTATGCCAACCCGGTGGTTTTCAACGACATGACGGAAAACCTCCTCTATCTGGCCAACCGGGGTATTGACGTGATCCGGCTGGACGCAGTACCATATATCTGGAAAGAACTCGGCACCAACTGCCGCAATCTTCCCCAGGTCCACACCCTGGTGCGCCTGATGCGCATGGTGTGCGAGATCGTCTGCCCCGGGGTGCTGCTGCTGGGGGAGGTGGTGATGGAGCCGGCCAAGGTGGCCCCCTACTTCGGCACCCCGGAGAAGCCCCAGTGCCACATGCTCTACAACGTCACCACCATGGCCACCACCTGGCACACCCTGGCCGCCGGAGATGTGTCCCTTCTGCGCCACCAGATGGAGGCGGTGTGCGCCCTGCCCAGGGACTTTCTCTTCCTCAACTACCTCCGCTGTCACGACGACATCGGCTGGGGCCTGGACTACCCCTGGCTGCGGGAGCGCTTCGGCACTGACGAGGTGGCCCACAAGAAGTATCTCAACGACTATTTTACCGGCAAATGGCCGGGCAGCGACAGCAGAGGGGAGACCTACAACGACGATCCCCGGCTGGGGGATGCCCGGCTGTGCGGCACCACCGCCTCCTTGTGCGGGGTGGAGGCCGCCGACTACGAGCAGGACCCCTTCAAGCTGGAGCGGGCCGTCTCCTGTGACCTGATGCTCCACGCCTGGATGCTCACCCAGAGCGGCATCCCCGTGCTCTACAGCGGGGACGAGGTGGGGCAGCTCAATGATTATTCCTATCACCAGGACGGGGAGAAGCGGGACGACAGCCGCTACATCCACCGGGGTGCCTTCCAGTGGGACCTGGCGGAGCTGCGCCGGGACCCCTCCACCCGCCAGGGCAAGCAGTTTCTGGGCCTGCGCCGGCTGGAGGAGCTGCGGGCGGGGGAGCCCGCCTTCGACGCCCGGGCGGATGTATGGGTCTTTGACACCGGCTCTCCCCATGTGCTGGGGGTGGGGCGGTGGTACCAGGGGCACAAGCTGATCGCCCTGTTCAACTTCAGCTCCCACTTTGTCACCGCCTCCTCCGGGGAGGCCGGTCCCTTTGAGGAGCTGGTATACGGAGGCCGTTTTGATAGCCTTGACCGGGTGGAGCTCTATCCCTATGGCTTTGCCTGGTTCCTCCACCGGGGGGAATAACCGACTTTTTCACTGCAAAGGGAGGCACGCTGCCATGACCATCAAAGAGATCGCCAAGCTGGCGGGGGTATCCAACGCCGCGGTAAGCCGCTATCTGAACGGCGGTTCCCTCAGCCAGGAAAAGCGCGCCGCCGTGGCGGCGGTGATCCAGAAGACGGGCTACCGGCCCGACGCGGCTGCCCAGACCCTGCGCAGCAAGGTGACCGACTATATTGGCGTGATCGTGCCCAAAATCAGCTCCGACGCCGTGAGCCGGATGACCGCGGGGATCACCCAGGTCCTCTCCCAGCAGGGGTATCTCTGCCTGCTGGCCAACACGGACAACGACTCCGAGCGGGAGCTGACCTACCTGGATCTGTTTGAAAGCCGCTCTGTGGCGGGGATCATCCTGATGGCCACGGTGCTCTCCCCCCGGCATCAGGACGCCATCCGGGCCTGCTCCGTGCCCCTGGTCATTGCGGGACAGCAGTGCGAGGGGGTGCCCTGCGTCTACCACGACGATTTCAACGCCGCCCGGGAGCTCACCGAGGGGCTGCTCCGGCGGGGCCGGCGGAAGCTGGCCTATATCGGCGTCACCGAGCAGGACGTGGCCGTGGGCCAGCGGCGCCGGCAGGGGCTGCGGACCGCCCTGAGCCAGGCCGGACTGTCCACGGACATCCCCACCCGGCAGAGTCCCTTTACGGTGGAGGGGGGCCGGGCGGCCATGGAGGAGCTCCTCCAGGTCTGCCCCGACCTGGACGGCGTCATGTGCGCCACCGACCTCATCGCCATCGGGGCCATGGAGGCCCTGCGCACGGCGGGCAGGCGCCTGCCGGAGGATGTGAGCGTGGCGGGCATTGACGACAGCTGGGCCGGCCTTCACATCAGCCCCAAACTCACCACGGCCCACTTCTATTACGAGACCTGCGGCGCCGAGGCCGCCCGGATGCTTCTCTCCCTGGTGGAGCAGAAGGGGGATGCCCTGCCGGTGCGGCAGACCATGCTGGGTTACACCGTGGTGGAGCGGGAGAGCGTCTGAAATCCATCACTGTTTGCCCCCGCAAGGGGGATGGAGGTATTCTGATGAAAATTCTTTATATGGGCACCGCCGCCGCCGAGGGGTGGCCGGGCCTGTTTTGCTCCTGCGACGTATGTTCTCACGCCAGGAAGGCCGGGGGGCGCAATCTCCGCACCCGCACCCAGGCCATGCTGGACGACGACCTGCTGCTGGACTTTCCCCCGGACAGCTACTGCCACGCGGTGAAATACGGCCTGGACCTGGGAAAGGTCCAGACCCTGCTGGTGACCCACAGCCACATGGACCACTGGTTCCCCACCGACATCATCCACCGCCACGAGCACTTCGGCCATGGGGCCAAAGGCGTTCTGGATATCTACGGCAATGAGGCGGTGGAGAAGGCGTTTTATGACCATATCCTCATCGACCGCTTCAAGCCCCACCCCATCGACGACGTGGTCCACTTCCACACCACCCACGCCGGGGACCGCATCCGGGCCGGTGCCTGGGAGATCGTGGCGGTGCCCGCCGACCACGACAAGCGGGAGGAGCCCCTGGTGTATATCTGCAAAAAGGGTGGCAAGACCGTGTTTTACGGCCACGACACCGGCGCCAATCTCAGCGACCAGGCCTGGGAGCTGCTGGCGGCGGAGAAATTTGACCTCATCAGCCTGGACGCCACCATGGGCATGCTGTCCATCGGGGGCTACCACATGGGCCTGCCGGATATCGAGCCCTTTATCGAGAAAATGACCGCGCTGGGCTGTGTGGACAGCCACACCGTGAAGGTCATCAACCACTTCAGCCACAACGGCTCCATGACCCACGACCAGCTGACCGCCTGGGGGGCCCAGCGGGGCATCCTGGCGGCTTATGACGGCATGACCGTGGAGTTCTGAGAGGGGAACCGCCCCCAGTCCCGGGGTGTGCCGGGGTACAGTGAAATCGTATACAAAAAGTCCACCCCTGCGGGGGTGGACTTTTTGCTGAGAACATGTGGGGCCGGGCCGGGTGGTACTGGTGATTTTCACAAAAACTTTTGGAAAATCTTGTCCAAAATCCCGTATGTACAAAGTATATTTTGACGAATATAATGAAGCTAGATTGAAAACGATTTCAAAAAAACACAAAATCATACGTGAGTGGAGGAGAAGCAATGGACTACCGCAAATGTGCCCAAGAAATTTTTCGGCACGTGGGAGGCCGGGAAAACCTGGTCAGCGCCGCCCACTGCGCCACCCGGCTGCGGCTGGTGATCGCGGACAACGGAAAGCTGGATATGAAGGCTCTGGAGGACATCGACGGGGTGAAGGGCGTGTTCAGCAACGCCGGACAGCTCCAGCTCATCCTGGGGACCGGCACGGTGAACAAGGTCTATGACGAGTTTCTCGCCGTGTCCGGCATGACCGCCGCCACCAAGGAGGAGGTCAAAGCCGCCGCCGCCGCCCGGCAGCCCCTGCCCAAGCGGATGGTAAAGGCCCTGGGGGATGTGTTTGTGCCCATCCTGCCCGCCATCGTGGCCTCCGGCCTTATCATGGGACTGCTGGAGGGTTTGTGCAAGGCGTTCCCCGCCCTGGCCGACTCCGGGACCTACACCATCTTCCATCTGTTCAGCAACGCCGCCTTCGTCTTTCTGCCCATCCTGGTGGCGGTGTCCGCCGCCCGTGTGTTCGGCGGGAACATCTTCCTGGGGGCGGTCATCGGCATGATCATGATCCACACCGATCTGGTCAACGCCTGGTCCGTGGCCGACTATGTGGCAAACGGCACCGCCATCCCCTCTGCCGACGTGTGGTTCGGCCTGTATGACATCAACCTCACCGGCTATCAGGGCCATGTGATCCCGGTGATCATCGCCGTGTGGATCATGTGCCAGATCGAAAAGCGGCTGCACAAGATTGTCCCGGAGATGCTGGACCTGTTTGTTACCCCCCTGGTCACCGTGTGCGTCACGGGCTACCTCACCCTGACCATCTTTGGCCCTGTCTTCTCCACCGTGGAAAACTGGGTGCTGGCCGGGGTACAGATGCTCATCACCATTCCCTTCGGCATAGGCGCGGCCATTATGGGCGCCATCTACCCCCTCACCGTGGTGTGCGGCGTCCACCATATGTACAACGTCATTGAGGCGGGGATGCTCTCCTCCGTGGGCCTCAACACCTGGATGCCCATTGCCTCCGCCGCCAACTTCGCCCAGGGCGCCGCCTGTCTGGCCGTGGCCCTCCGGACCCGGGACCGCAAGACCAAGGCCCTGGCCCTTCCCTCCGCCATGTCCGCCGCCCTGGGCATCACCGAGCCCGCCATCTTCGGCGTAAACCTGCGGCTGGTCAAGCCCCTGGTGGCCGGCATGATCGGCGGCGCGGCGGGCAGCGTGGTGGGCGCCATGTTCCATATCGGCGCCACCGCCTACGGCGTCACCGGCCTGTTTGGCTTCCTCACCACCACCGACTATATGATCCCCTACGCCATCGAGCTGGCCGTCTCCTTCGCCGTGGCCTTTGCCGTGAGCTGGTTCCTCCACCGGGAGGCCCCTCAGAAGGAGAAGGGGGAGCAGTCCGCTCCCCAGGAGCAGCCCGCCCTTACCTGCCGCCCCGGCGTGGTCTACTGCCCCATTGAGGGGGCGGTGATCCCCCTGGAGGAGATCCCCGACGCCACCTTTGCCGCCGGCATCCTGGGGAACGGCTGCGGCATTCAGCCCGCTGTAGGCCGGGTGGTAGCCCCCTTTGACGGGGAGATCACCTCCGTGGCCGACAGCAAGCACGCCATCGGCATGGTCTCTCCCGACGGTATGGAGCTGCTCATCCATGTGGGCATCAACACCGTGGAGATGGAGGGGGAGGGCTTTACCCTCCACTGCGCCGAGGGCGACCAGGTCAAGGCGGGGCAGACCCTGCTGGAATTTGACCTGGACCTGATCAAAAAGCGGGGCTATCCCACCACCACCGCGGTGCTGCTGGCCAACTCCGAGGACCTGGGCACCCTCACCGCCAGCACCGGCGCCCACGCCGCCCTGGAGCCCATTCTGACCGTCAACGCCTGTGCCCAGGCCAACTGAGAGAGGAGAATTGCCATGAAGAGCTTTATGTACACCATCACCGATCCCGTAGGCATCCACGCCCGGCCCGCCGGGCTGCTGGTGAAGGCCGCCAAGGCCTTTGCCGGCACGGAAATCACCGTGACCAAGGGGGAGAAATCCGCCAAGGCCACCCAGCTCATGAAGCTCATGGGCCTGGGGATCAAGGGGGGCGACCAGATCACTGTGACCGCCCAGGGGCCTGATGAGGAGGCCGCTGCCGCCGCCATGGAGGCGTTTTTCAAGGAAAATCTGTAAGCGATGTTCCCCCACCCGCCGCCGGGAGAGGGCGGCGGGTGGGGGCAGAACAAAGGGAAGGAGCGGGAAGCATGAAGATCATACAGGGACAGGGGATCTCCCAGGGGCTGGAGCACGGCCCCATCTATTTTTACCGCCGTGTACGCGCCCAGGTGGAGGCGCGGCAGGACTGCGACCCGGAGCAGGAGCGCCCCCGCCTGGAGGCGGCCTGCAGCCAGGCGGCCCAGGCGCTGACGGAGATGGCGGAGAAGGCCCGGGTGCAGGCGGGGGACAGCGCGGCGGAGCTCTTCGAGACCCACGCCATGTTCCTGGAGGACGAGGATTTCACCGGAGCCATGGACGAGCTGGTGGAGCAGGGGTACAGCGCCGAGTACGCCGTGGAGCAGGCGGGGGAGCAGTTTGCCCAGATGCTGGCGGCTATGGACGATCCCTATATGCAGGCCCGCTGCGCCGACGTGCGGGACGTGGCGGGCCGGGTGCTCAACCTGCTGCTGGGCGTGGTGGAGGGGGGCATCGACTCCCAGGTGCCGGTGATCCTGGCGGCGGACGACCTGGCCCCCTCGGAGACCATCCAGCTGGACAAGAGCAAGATTCTGGCCATCGCCATCCAGGGGGGCTCGGGCAACAGCCACACCGCCATCCTGGCCCGCACCATGGGCATCCCGGCGGTGTGCGGCCTGGGGGAGACCTTCAACGAGAGCTACCACGGGAGAGAGGCCTACATCCTGGGGGAGACCGGCCAGGTGATCTTTGATCCCGACCAGGAGACCCGCCAGGAGCTGGAGACCCGCCGGGCCCAGCAGGAGCAGCGCCGGGAGCTGATGCGCTCCATGGTGGGCCAGGAGGACGTGACCCTGGACGGCAAGAAGGTAAAGCTCTATTGCAACATCGGCTCGCCGGAGGACGTGGATGCGGTGCTCGCCAACGACGGCCAGGGGGTGGGCCTGTTCCGCTCGGAGTTCCTCTATCTGGCCAGCCAGGACTACCCCACGGAGGAGGAGCAGTTTGAGGCCTATAAGCAGGCCGCGGTGGCCATGAAGGGCAAGCGGGTCATCGTGCGCACCCTGGACATCGGGGCGGACAAGCAGGTGGACTACTTTGACCTCTCCAAAGAGGAGAACCCGGCCATGGGCCTGCGGGCCATCCGCATCTGCCTCAACCGTCCCGAGGTGTTCCGCACCCAGCTCAGGGCGTTGTACCGGGCCAGCGCCTTTGGCAAGATTGCCATCATGTTCCCCATGATCGCCAGCGTGTGGGAGGTGAAGGAGTGCCGCCGGGCCTGCCAGAAGGTAATGGACGAACTGGCTGCCGAGGGGGTGCCC
>CASFCS010000040.1 GCA_949293245.1 uncultured bacterium
GCGGCCCACATGGAGCTGCCGGGCCTGACCAAAATGGAGTTTTACACCATGAATCTCCTCCTCCGCAGCCAGGAGGAGGGGACGGAGGCCCCGGGGGTGAAGAGCCTGGCGGGCCGCCTCAACTGTACTGCCCCGGGGGTGTCCCGGGTGCTGGGCCACCTGGAGGAGCGGGGCCTTGTCCGCCGGGAGGTCCACAGCCAGGACCGCCGGGGTACCCGGGTGGTGGTGACGCCGGAGGGGGAGGCCCTCACCTGCCGCATCCGGCAGGAGATGATGGCCCGGTTCCAGCGGGTGTATGAGGTCATGGGCTCTCAGGATATGGAGACCTTTCTCACGCTGTGGAACAAACTGATGGATATTATGGAAGAAGAATATCAGAGAGGGAAGGAGGAGACATTATGCTGAATATTCTGCGCTATCTCAAACGACATGCCCTGCTGGTGCTGGCGGTGTTCGCCCTGCTGTGCGTCCAGGCTTTCTGCGATTTGAGCCTGCCCCAATACACCTCCGACATCGTGGATGTGGGCATCCAGCAGGGGGGCATCCAGCGGGTGACCCCGGACCAGATGCGCCCGGCCACGCTGGAGAGCCTGACGCTGTTCCTTTCGGATGAGGACGAGGCTGCCCTCCGGGGGGCCTACACCCTGGAGGGGGAGGCCTATGTGCTGACTGAGACCGACCCCGACGCCCTGGACGCCCTGGACCACATGCTGGGCCTGCCCATGGCGGCCCTCTACCAGATGGAGCAGCAGGGCACCGGACCCGAAGCCCTGGAGGAGATGGCCGGGCAGCTGGGGCTGACCCGGGCCCAGCTCAAGGAGCAGCTCCAGGGCCGCCTGGAGGAGGCGGCGGAGGAGTACGGCGCCGTCACCGACCAGATGACGGACCAGGTGGCGGTGCTCTTCGTCCGGGGGGAGTATGAGGCCCTGGGAGTGGATATGGACGCCTATCAACAGCACTACCTGCTGGTCACCGGGGGAAAGATGCTGGCTCTCACCCTGCTGATGGTGGCCGCCGCCATTCTGGCGGGGATGCTGGCCTCCCGGGTGGCGGCCAGTGTGGGCATGGAGCTGCGGGGCCAGGTGTTCCGCAAGGTGGTGTCCTTCAGCAGCGCCGAGATCGACCGCTTCTCCACCGCCTCCCTCATCACCCGGTCCACCAATGACATTCAGCAGATCCAGATGGTGGTGGTCATGCTGCTGCGCCTGGTGCTCTACGCCCCCATCATCGGCATCGGCGGCGTGATCCGGGTGGCCACCACCCGCACCGGCATGGGGTGGATCATCGGCGTGGCGGTGGGGGTGCTGCTGGCCCTCATTGCGGTGCTCATGGCGGTGGCCATGCCCAAATTCAAGAAGATGCAGACCCTCATCGACCGGGTAAACCTGGTCTCCCGGGAGATCCTCACCGGCCTCCCCGTGATCCGGGCCTTCAGCCGGGAGGAGTATGAGGAGGCGCGCTTTGACAGGGCCAACCGGGACCTGATGTCCACCCAGCTGTTCACCAACCGCACCATGTCCATGATGATGCCCGTGATGATGCTCATCATGAACGGCATCTCGGTGCTCATCGTGTGGGCGGGGGCCCACGGGGTGGACCTGGGCACCATGCAGGTGGGCGACATGATCGCCTTCATCACCTACACCATGCAGATCGTCATGGCCTTTCTGATGATCTCCGTGGTGTCCATCATGCTGCCCCGGGCGGGGGTGTCCGCCAAGCGCATTCAGGAGGTGCTGGACACTCCCGTGTCCATCCGGGACCCGGAGGAGGGCAAGAACCAGGACGGCGCCCACCAGACCTGGCGGGGCGAGGTGTCCTTTGAGGACGTGTCCTTCCGCTACCCCGACGCCCAGGCCGACGTGCTGGAGCACATCTCCTTCACCGCGAAGCCCGGGGAGACCACCGCCATCATCGGCTCCACCGGCAGCGGCAAATCCACCCTGCTCAACCTGATCCCCCGGTTCTTCGATGTGAGCTACGGCCGCATCACCATCGACGGGGTGGACATCCGGGATCTCTCCCTCCACAAGCTCCACGACCTGCTGGGCTATGTGCCCCAGAAGGGGGTGCTCTTCTCGGGCACCATTGAGAGCAACCTGAAGTTCGGCGGGGCGGACATCACCGACCAGGCCATGGACCAGGCGGCGGACATTGCCCAGGCCGCCGAGTTCATCCAGGGCAAGCCGGAGGGGTACCAGACCCCCATCGCCCAGGGGGGCACCAACGTGTCCGGCGGTCAGAAGCAGCGGCTGTCCATCGCCCGGGCCGTCGCCAAGGACCCCAAGGTCTATCTCTTTGACGACTCCTTCTCCGCCCTGGATTACAAGACCGACGCCGCCCTGCGCGCCGCCCTGGGCAAGCGGGTGAAGGACGCCGCCGTCATCATCGTGGCCCAGCGCATCTCCACCATCCTCCACGCCCAGCAGATCGTGGTGCTGGACGAGGGGAAGGTGGCGGGCATCGGCACCCATGAGGAGCTGATGGCCTCCTGCCCCACCTATCAGGAGATTGCCCGGAGCCAGCTGTCCGAATCTGAGTTGGGAGGTGTGGGCGCATGAGCGACAAGCATACTGCCCGCCCCATGGGGGGACCCATGGGCCACGGCCGGGGAGTACCCGGGGAAAAGGCCAAGGATTTCAAAGGCACGGTGAAGCGCCTGCTGTCCCACATGTCGGTGTACCGCCTGCCCCTGCTCCTGGTGGGCGTCTTTGCCATCTGCTCCACCATTTTTAACATTGTGGGGCCCAAGGTCCTCTCCAAGGCCACCACTGAGATCTTCACCGGCCTGGTGGCCAAGGTCCAGGGGGCCGGAGGTATCGACTTCGGCAAGATCGGCCGGATTTTGCTGACCCTGGTGGGGCTCTACCTCATCAGCGCTGGCTTCTCCCTCCTCCAGGGGTGGATCATGAGCGGCGTCACCCAAAAGACCTGCTACGGTCTGCGTAAGGACATCTCGGAGAAGATCCACCGCATGCCCATGAAATACTTCGAGTCCCGCACCGTGGGGGAGGTCCTCTCCCGCATCACCAACGACGTGGACACCCTGGGCCAGTCCCTGAACCAGTCGGTGACCACCCTCATCACCTCGGTGACCACCCTCATCGGCGTGCTGGTGATGATGCTCACCATCTCCCCCCTCATGACCCTCATCGCCCTGGTAATCCTGCCGGTGTCCGCCCTGCTGGTGATGCTGGTGGTGAAGAAGAGCCAGAAATACTTCGTGGCCCAGCAGAAGTACCTGGGGGAGATCAACGGCCAGGTGGAGGAGACCTACTCGGGCCACAGCGTGGTGCGGGCCTTCAACCGGGAGGAGGCGGTGGTGGAGGAGTTCGACCGGACCAACGCCGTCCTCTTCAAATCCGCCTGGCTCAGCCAGTTCCTCTCGGGCATGATGCAGCCCATCATGACCTTTGTGGGCAACCTGGGCTATGTGGCCGTGGCGGTGGTGGGCTCCATGCTGGCGGTGACCGGGGCTATCACCGTGGGGGACATCCAGGCCTTCATCCAGTACCTGCGGCAGTTCACCCAGCCGGTGAACCAGATCGCCCAGGTGTCCAACATGCTCCAGTCCATGGCCGCCGCGGCGGAGCGGGTGTTCGAGTTCCTGGCCGAGGAGGAGGAGGACCAGGGCCTCACCAGCCCCGTCCCCGCCGCCTCCCTCACCGGCGCGGTGGAGTTTGACCACGTGAAGTTCGGCTATGTGCCGGAAAAGACCATCATCCATGACTTCTCCGCCAAGGTGGCCCCCGGCCAGACCGTGGCCATCGTGGGCCCCACCGGGGCGGGCAAGACCACTATGGTCAAGCTGCTCATGCGCCTTTACGACGTGGACAGCGGGGCCATCCGGGTGGACGGCCACGACGTGCGGGACTTCCGCCGCACCCAGCTGCGGGAGGCCTTCGGCATGGTTCTCCAGGACACGTGGCTGTTCAAGGGCACCATCATGGAGAACATCCGCTACGGCCGGCTGGACGCCACCGACGAGGAGGTCATGGCGGCCGCCCGGGCGGCCCACGTCCACCACTTCATCCAGACCCTCCCCGGGGGCTACCAGATGGAGCTCAACGAGGACGCCTCCAACGTGTCCCAGGGCCAAAAGCAGCTCATTACCATTGCCCGGGCCATCCTGGCGGACAACCGCATCCTCATCCTGGATGAGGCCACCTCCTCGGTGGATACCCGCACGGAGCACCTGATTCAGGCCGCCATGAACAACCTGATGGAGGGGCGCACCTCCTTCGTCATCGCCCACCGCCTGTCCACCATCAAGGACGCGGACCTCATCCTGGTCATGCGGGAGGGGGACATTGTGGAGCAGGGCACCCACCAGGAGCTGCTGGGCAAAGGCGGCTTCTACGCCGGGCTCTATAACGCCCAGTTTGAGCAGGCGGAGGCCTCCTGAGCAGTCCCCTCCCCCCGCTCCGGCAGAAAACGCCCGGGCGGGGGGAAAAATTATTCCAGAATGGGACAAGTTTTGCTTCCTTTTTTGGGCTAACGTGGTATACTTGAAACACAAAGGAGGAATGGCCATGTTAACCGTGAATATCAACAACGCCAAAGATTTTCTGCCTCAGGAGGACCTGACCGGGGCTTTGACTGACGCCTGCGAGAAGCTGGAGAAGGGCACCGGCGCCGGCAACGACTTCATCGGCTGGGTCCACCTGCCCCGGGACTATGACCGGGAGGAGTTTGCCCGCATCCAGGCCGCGGCCAAGAAGATCCAGAGCGACTCCCAGGCCCTGGTGGTCATCGGCATCGGCGGCTCTTACCTGGGGGCCCGGGCGGTTATCGAGCTGATGTATTCCGGCAACTATAATCTCATCAAGAAGAGCACCCCCGACATCTACTTTGTGGGCAACGGCCTGTCCGCTGACGGCATGCAGGAGGTCATCGACCTGCTGGGGGACCGGGATTTCTCCATCAACGTCATCTCCAAGTCGGGCACTACCACCGAGCCCGCCGTGGCCTTCCGCATCTTCAAGGCCATGATCGAGGAGAAGTACGGCAAGGAGGAGGCCCGCCGCCGCATCTACGCCACCACCGACAAGGCCCGGGGGGCCCTGAAGGGCCTGGCGGACACCGAGGGGTACGAGACCTTCGTGGTGCCCGACGACGTGGGGGGCCGCTTCTCCGTCCTCACCGCCGTGGGCCTGCTGCCCATCGCCGTGGCGGGCGTGGACATCCAGGCACTGATGGACGGCGCCCGCACCCAGATGGAGGAGTGCATGGCCGACGGCCCCACCTCCCCCTCTGCCCAGTACGCCGCCGCCCGGTACGGCCTGTACAAGGCGGGCAAGTCCATTGAGATCCTGGCCTGCTACGAGCCTGCCTTCCGCTTCTTTGCCGAGTGGTGGAAGCAGCTCTACGGCGAGAGCGAGGGCAAGGAGGGCAAGGGCCTCTTCCCCGCCAGCGTGGAGTTCACCGCCGACCTGCACTCCATGGGCCAGTATATCCAGGAGGGGCAGCGCATCATGCTGGAGACCGTGGTGGCCTTCCAGAAGGGGCGCAGCGCCATCACCATCCCCCACGACCCGGACAACGTGGACGGGCTCAACTTCCTGGCGGGGAAGGGCCTGGACTTCGTGGCCGAGCAGGCCCGCCGGGGCACCCTGCTGGCCCATGTGGACGGCGGCGTGCCCAACCTGCTGGTGGAGGTCCCCCAGCGGGACGCGGAGAACGTGGGCAAGCTGATTTACTTCTTCGAGTACGCCTGCGGCATCTCGGGCTATCTGCTGGGGGTCAACCCCTTCAACCAGCCCGGCGTGGAGGCCTACAAGAAAAACATGTTCGCCCTGCTGGGCAAGCCCGGCTTTGAGGAGCGCCGGGCGGAGCTGGAGGCCCGGCTGGGGAACTGAGGACTCCTTCTTCCCAGCGCATGCCGAGGGCCAGGGACGGCGCCGCCGCCCCTGGCCCTCTTGACCATGGGAAACATCTGAAAAGGGAATTATGTGAAATTTTCATAAACTCCGGTAAAGTGATTGAAATCGAACTGGAAAGATGGTACTATAATAACACCTGAGGCGGGGACTCCCCCGACCGTCAGCGGGGGGGCAGCCCCCCGCAAATGTTAAAGGAGTGATTGGAATGGTCAAGGTAATCATGGGCCTCAAGGGCGCCGGTAAGACCAAGCAGATGATTGACCTCATCAATACAGCAGTGGGCACCGAGCACGGAAACGTGGTCGCCATTGAGCACGGCGCCAAGCTGACATACGACATTCATTATAAGATTCGGCTGGTGGATGTGGCTGAGTACGATATGCCCAATTACGAGCGGCTCAAGGGCTTTATCTGCGGCCTGTACGCCAGCAATTTTGATATTACCCACATCTTCCTGGACAGCCTGGGCAAGATGGTCCGCTGCGACGACAACGCCCAGATGGAGGAGTTCCTGGACTGGCTGGAGTCCTTCTCCGAGCGGCACGGCATCAAGTTCACCGTCACCATCTCCGCCGACGCCAGCCTGGCCGGCGAGGGCGTGCGCAAGTATTTCTAAGCTCTGCTCCCTGTTCCGCGGGCCGGTCCCAGAGACCGGCCCGCGGTTTTTGTCAAATGGCAAATGGAAAGGCGGCGGACACGAGAGGGTGTCCGCCGCCAGGGAAAATATTGATTGCCGTGGTTACTTGATGGTCATCAGCAGCTCGCCAGCCTTCACGCTGGCGCCCTCCTGGACCAGCACCTGGTCCACGGTGCCCGCCATGCGGGCCACCACGCTGGTCTCCATCTTCATGGCCTCGATGATGGCCACTACCTGGTTCTCTTCCACCTTGTCGCCCGGCTTCACGTTCACCTTGGACACCATGCCGGGGATGGAGGAGCCCAGCTGGCTCTTGTCCTCCGGGTCGGCCAGGGTGACCGCCTTGGACTGGACCGTGGCAGTGGGATCGGGCACCGCCACCTCCCGGCGCATGCCGTTGAGCTCGAAGTTCACGGTACGGGTACCGTCCTCGTTCAGGTCCCCCAGGCCCAGGTACTTGATCACCAGGGTCTTGCCGTCCTCAATGTTGATCTTGTTGGTCTCGCCCAGGGCCATGCCGTTGAAGAACACATGGCTGCCCATGCGCATGATATAGCCGTACTCCTTCCGGTGGCGGCAGAACTCCTCCACCACCTTGGGGTACAGACACCAGGAGATCACCGTGCGGTCGCTGGCCTCGGGGTAGAACTTTTCCACCTCCGCCCGGGCGGCGGCGAAGTCCACGGGGGGCAGAAGCTCCCCGGGGCGGCAGGTGATGGGCTTCTCCCCCTTGAGGACCACCTTCTGCAGGTCCTCGGGGAAGCCCCAGGCGGGCTGGCCCATCATGCCCTTGAAGTAGCTCACCACGCTGTCGGGGAAGGTGAGGGCCTCCCCCCGGGCCACAATGTTCTCGGGGGTCAGGTCGTTTTGTACCATGAAGATGGCCAGGTCCCCCACCATCTTGGAGGAGGGGGTCACCTTCACGATGTCCCCCAGCATGTCGTTGACGGTCTTGTACATCTCCTTCACCGCCTCGAACTGGCGGCCCAGACCGATGCTCTCCACCTGGGCCTGGAGGTTGGTGTACTGCCCGCCGGGCATCTCATAGCGGTAGATGTCGGTGGAGGGGTTCTTGATGCTCGCCTCGAACTTGGCGTACCGCAGGCGCACGTCCGCCCAGTAGTCGCTCAGACGCTGGAGGCCCACGCTGCTCAGCCCGGTGTCCCGCTCCTGGCCCTCCAGGGCGGTCACCACTGCGTTGAGGGAGGGCTGGCTGGTCATGGAGGACATGGAGTCGATGGCGCAGTCCACAATGTCCACCCCCGCCTCGGCGGCCATCAGCAGGGCGGCCACCTGGTTGCCCGAGGTGTCGTGGGTGTGGAGGTGGATGGGGATGCCCACCTCCTGCTTGAGGGTGGTGACCAGCTTCTTGGCGGCGTAGGGCTTGAGAAGGCCGGACATGTCCTTCACGCACAGCAGGTGGGCCCCCCGCTTCTCCAGCTCCTTGGCCATGTCCACATAGTATTTCAGGGTATACTTGTCCCGCTTGGGGTCCAGAATGTCGCCGGTGTAGCACACGGTGGCCTCGCACAGCTTGCCCTGGCGGAGGACCTCGTCCATGGCCACCTCCATGCCGGGGATCCAGTTGAGGGAGTCGAAGACGCGGAACACGTCGATGCCGCACCGGGCGGCCTCCCGGATGAAGGCCCGGATCAGGTTGTCGGGGTAGTTGGTGTACCCCACGGCGTTGGCTCCCCGCAGCAGCATCTGGAAGGGGATGTTGGGGATCTTCTCCCGCAGCAGCTCCAGCCGCTCCCAGGGGGACTCATGGAGGAAGCGGTAGGCCACATCGAAGGTGGCGCCCCCCCACATCTCCAGGGAGAAGCAGTCGTTGAGGATCTCGGCGGTGCCCTCCGCACCCTTCACCATGTCCCGGGTGCGCACCCGGGTGGACAGGAGGGACTGGTGGGCGTCCCGCATGGTGGTGTCGGTGATGAGCAGCTTCTTCTGGGCGAGCACCCAGTCCCGCACCGCCTCGGGCCCCTTCTCATCCAGCAGCTGCTTGAGCCCCGTGCACTTGGGAGGGGTGTGCTGGAAGGCGGGGAAGCGGGGGGCGTTGTACTGGCTGCGCTCGGCGCTGGGGTTCTTCACCTGGATCTCCGCGATGTAGCGCAGCACCTTGGTGGCCCGGTCCCGGCTGTTCTCGATCTCAAAGAGCTCCGGGGTGTCGTCGATGAACTTGGTGTGGCAGGCCCCGGCGTGGAAGGTGGGGTGGGTGAGGATGTTGGTGACGAAGGGGATGTTGGTCTTGACGCCCCGGACGTGCTCCTCGCTGATGGCCCGGGTGGCCCGGCGGCAGGCCCCCTCAAAGGTGTTGTCCCAGGAGGTGACCTTCACCAGCAGGGAGTCGTAGTAGGGGGAGATCTCCGCGCCGGTGTAGGCGTTGCCGCCGTCCAGCCGCACGCCGAAGCCGCCGCCGGAGCGGTAGGCGGTGATCTTCCCGGTGTCGGGGGCGAAGTTGTTGGCCGGGTCCTCGGTGGTCACCCGGCACTGGATGGCGTACCCGTCGCAGCGCAGGTCCTCCTGCCGGGCCAGGCCGATGGCCGGGTGGGACAGGGGGTGGCCCTGGGCGATGAGGATCTGGGCGCGCACCAGGTCGATGCCGGTGACCATCTCGGTGACGGTGTGCTCCACCTGGATGCGGGGGTTCATCTCAATGAAGTAGTGCTGGCCCGTCTTGCCGTCCACCAGGAACTCCACGGTGCCCGCGTTCACATAGCCCACATGGCGGGCGATCTTCACCGCGTCCGCCCGGAGGGCCTCCACGGTCTCACGGGGCACGGACCAGGCGGGGGCGTACTCCACCACCTTCTGGTAACGCCGCTGGAGGGAGCAGTCCCGCTCGCCGCAGTGCATCACGTTGCCGTGCTCGTCGGCCAGGATCTGCACCTCGATGTGCTTGGGCTCCACCAGGAACTTCTCGATGAAGATGTCCTCGTTGCCGAAGGCCTTCCGGGCCTCGTTCTTCACCAGCTCAAACTCTCGGCGCACGTCCTCCACGCTGTCGCACCGGCGCATACCCCGGCCGCCGCCGCCGGCGGCCGCCTTCAGGATGATGGGGAAGCCGTAGGACAGGGCCTTCTCCACCGCCTCGTCCGCGTCCTTCAGGGGGTCGGTGGAGCCGGGGATGATGGGCACGCCGCAGGCAATGGCCGTGGCCTTGGCCGCCAGCTTGTCCCCCATCTGGGCCAGAATGTGGGAGGGGGGGCCGATGAACTTGATGCCCGCCGCCTCGCAGGCGGCGGCAAAGGCGGCGTTCTCCGACAGGAAGCCGTACCCCGGGTGGATGGCGTCCACCCCCCGGCGCTTGGCCAGGTCGATGATGGCGGGAATATCCAGATAGGCCCCCAGGGGGGACTGGTTGCGCCCGATGAGATAGGCCTCGTCGGCCTTGGTGCGGAACAGGCCGTTGATGTCCTCGTTGGAGTACATGGCCACGGTGTGGAGTCCCAGGTCGTAACAGGCGCGGAAGATGCGGATGGCGATCTCCCCCCGGTTGGCGGCCAGGACCTTGTTGAATTGCGTTACTGCCACAGCGTTTTCCTCCTTCTGGGCCGGCGGCGGCCCCCGATGGAGGCCGCCTTTGACAAATAGGGCTTTGAGTGAGTAACATTATAGCGGGGGAAAGCGGGCCGTTCAATGCGCCGGAAGGAAAATCAGCGAACCACACAGGTTTTTTTGCCCCCGGGGGGCGTGTATTGTGATAAAAGACAATAGTTCACAGCAGAAAGACAAGTATTGAAAAGGTCATTTTCAAATGTTAAAATATCTACAAAGTTTTGCGCTGCATTTTGGTGGAAATTACGGTTCTGGATGGAAAGGGGGAACAGACCCATGGACAGGAGCACGGCGCTGACCGCCCTGCCCGGCGTGGGGCCCGCCCGGGGGAAGGCCCTGGGGCGGCTGGGGCTGGAGACGGTGGGGGACCTGCTGGAATACTACCCCCGCAGCTACGAGGACCGCACCCGGACCTACTCTATCCGGGAGGCCCCCGAGGGGGAGGCGGTGTGCGTGGAGGCCACGGTGGCGGAGCCCCCCCGCCTCTCCCGCATCCGGAAGGGGCTGGAGCTGGTAAAGACCAGGGCGGTGGACGCCGGGGGGATGCTCCACCTGACCTTCTTCAACCAGAGCTATGTGCGCCAGGCCCTGGGGGTGGGGGAGGACTATGTGTTCTACGGCAAGGTGGAGCGCAGCGGCCGCCTGGCCCAGATGACCAATCCCACCTTTGAGCCGGTGGGGAAGGGGCGCTTCACCGGGCGGATCATGCCGGTGTATGCCCTGACGGCGGGGGTGTCCAACAACCTGGTGGCGGGGCTGGTGGAGCGGGGGCTGGCGGTCTGCCCCCCGGCGGGGAGAGAGACCCTGCCCCCCTGGGTGGTGGAGCGCTTTGCCCTTATGGCCGGGGAGGAGGCCAGGGCGCAGATCCACTTTCCCACGGGCTTCCCCCAGCTGGAGGGGGCCCGACGGCGGCTGATCTTCGAGGAGCTCTTCGCCCTGACGGCGGGGATGGGGCTGCTGCGGGGGCGGCGGGAGGCGGGCCATGCCCCGGTCATCCCGGCCCGGCCCCGGGAGGAGTTTCTGGCCCTGCTGCCCTTTGCCCCCACAGGGGCCCAGAGCCGGGTGATGGAGGAGGTGGCCCGGGACCTGGCCGCCGGGCGGCCCATGAACCGGCTGGTCCAGGGGGACGTGGGGTCGGGCAAGACCCTGGTGGCGGCCTTCGCCGCCTGGCTCACCGCCCTGGGAGGGTACCAGTGCGCCCTGATGGCCCCCACAGAGATTCTGGCCCGGCAGCACTATGACTCCCTCACCGCCCTGCTCTCCCCGGCGGGGCTGCGGGTGGGGCTTCTCACCGGCTCCATGACCCCCAGGGAGAAGCGGGCCATGGGGGAGGCCCTGGCGGCGGGGGAGGTGGACCTGGCGGTGGGCACCCACGCCCTTCTGACCCAGGGGGTGGCCTTCCGCAATCTGGCCCTGGTGATCACCGACGAGCAGCACCGCTTCGGCGTGGCCCAGCGGGCGGCCCTGGCCGCCAAGGGGGCCACGCCGGGGGCCCCGCCGAAGGTGGGGCGCCGCGTAAGCGGCGAAGGCCGGGGGGATTCACTTCCCCCGGCCGCAGATGAAATGGCGGAGGGGGTCCCCGTGACATGGGAATGTCATGGGGAGGCCCAGCGGGCGGCCCTGGCCGCCAAGGGGACCACGCCAGAAGAAGAGACGGAGGGGGACGGCATCCAGCCTCACGTGCTGGTGATGTCCGCCACCCCCATTCCCCGCACCCTGGCCCTCATCATCTATGGGGACCTGGAGGTGTCCGTCATCGACCAGCTCCCCGCCGGGCGGCAGAAGATAGAGACCTTCCTGGTCCACTCCAATAAGCGGGAGCGGCTGTACGCCTTCGTCCGCAGGCTGGTGGAGGAGGGGCGGCAGGCCTACTTCGTGTGTCCCACGGTGGAGGAGGGGGAGGAGCCCCCCGGGGAGGGGGCCCTGCCCGACCTGAAGGCGGTGACCACCTACGCCAGGGAGCTCCGGGAGAAGGTGTTCCCCGGCCTGGCGGTGGGGCTGGTCCACGGCAAAATGAAGCCCCGGGAGAAGGAGGCGGCCATGGCGGCCTTCGCCCGGGGGGAGACCCACATTCTGGTGTCCACCACCGTCATCGAGGTAGGGGTGGACGTGCCTAACGCGGCTGTGATGGTGGTGGAGAACGCCGAGCGCTTCGGCCTCTCCCAGCTCCACCAGCTCCGGGGCCGGGTGGGCCGGGGGGCCCACCAGTCCTACTGCATCCTCATCAGCGACGCGGCCAACCCCGACACCCGGGGGCGGCTGAAGGCCCTCACCGAGACGGGGGACGGCTTTCGCATTGCGGAGGAGGACCTGCGGCTCCGGGGCCCGGGGGACTTCTTCGGCAAGCGGCAGCATGGTCTGCCCCAGCTGCGCCTGGCGGACCTGGCGGGGGACATGGCGGTGCTGCGGGAGGCCCAGGCGGGGGCGGAGGAGCTGCTCAGGCGGGACCCCACCCTCTCCCTGCCGGAGCACCGCCCCCTGCTGGAGGAGGTGCGGCGGCTGTTCCGGGAGAATGCGGACATCTTCAACTGACAGAAAAACTGGGCGTGCGCACTGGTGCGCCCGCCCAGTTTAACGGCGGTTTGGTTCAGCGGCAGCGCTCATAGAGCGCCGCCAGCTGCTCATAGGGGGGACTGGCGAAGGTGAGGCAGTCGGTCAGCACCCGGCGGTTGCCGCTCTCCGCCCAAAAGCTGCCGGCGATCAGGGAGTTCTCATCCACCTGGACCTGGTACTCCTCCCCGGACCCGTCCACAAAGGTGGCGATGCAGCGGGGGAACTCCATGGGCTGGGAGGTGGAGACGGCGCAGTCCATCATGACCGCCAGGCGCACCTGCAGCTCCTCCAGGGGGCTGCCGCCCACGGTGTCCTCCGGGCGAAGGACCACCGTGTCGTAGCTTCCCGCCTGGTACTCCTCCAGGCTCCGGCACAATCCCAGGCGCACCTCCTGCCAGGTGCCCTCCAGGGAGGGGGGCTGGGCGGCGGTATCTGAACAGGCGCTGACGGCCAGCAGGGCCCCCAGGGCCGCGGCCAGGAGAAGAAGCCGCATGGCCTTCCCCATGGGTGTACTGGTTTTCTTCATGGGAAGCTCCTTTCCTCTTGCAGACACAGACCGGTGGGTCAGACATGGGAAGCATAAGATTGGTAATTTCATTATAGCACACTATCCTATAGAAAAAAGAAAAATTTTACAAAAAATGATTTTTTTATAGATAGTCCTTTTGCCGGGCCCGCCTTCCTACTCGCCAAGCTCCCCGAGGCCGCCGGCGTCGGGCTGAAATTCGGTCATGTCCCCCCAATAGCGCTTGGGCATGTGGGACATGCGGCATTTGGGGTTGTACCGCCCCTGGATGGCGATGGTGTCGTAAAACCGCCGCCACAGCCGCCGGTACCCCTCCTCCTCCGCCCCCGGGGGGCCGGGGGTGAAGTCCTCCAGGGGCGGGGCACGATGGCCCGGAAGCCGGGCTGGGACACCAGGGCCTCCTTATGGACCGCGTCGTACAAAATGAACTTCTCCCCGCTGTACCGGGCGCAGAAGTGGCCCCGCAGCAGGGGGAGCACCCGGTTTTTCGGGTGGATCACCCCCACCAGCACCCCCTCCAGCAGGGAGAAGCGCACAAACCCCTTGAGGAGGTGGGCCTCCCGGGTGAGGTGCCCCACCCCCCGGGTGAGAGCGGCCACCCGGGGGTCGGTCAGGTCCTTTGTGATATCCTCCCCACGGCGAAAGCCCAGCCGGAGGAACTGGTACAGGCACAGCTCCCGCTGGGGGATGCAGGTGAGAAACCCCCGGGTCACCAGCTGGGCGGCGGCAGGGGAGATCTTTTGGGGAATGGCCCGGTACACCCGGCGGGCCAGATCCTCCCGGCTGTCCACCCGGCGCACGGTCCACAGGGGGATGCGCGCCTCCTCCGGGGGGAGGAAGGCCATGGCCACCTCCCGCCTGGCGTAGCTCTCAAACACGCAGGTGAGAAAGCCCCCGAAGCTCCCGTCGTACTCGTAGGCCACCTGGGTCCACTGCCTGCCGCTCATGGTACTGCCTCCGTCTGCTCAAAAAGGGAGAGCTGCTCCATGGCCTCCGCCTCCAGCTCAGGCCGCTCCAGGGCGGCCAGGTGGCGGAGTATCCCCGCCTCGGTGACCCGCAGGCCCTCCAGAGTGCGGCCCGAGCAGGTAATGAAATACTGGGCCCGCTTGAGCACCACCCCCAGGGTTTTGAGCCCCGGAAAGGTGAGGGGGCCCGCCCGCCGGGCGGTGAGGATGCGCCGGGCGGACACCACCCCGATGCCCGGCACCCGCAGCAGCGCCTCGTAATCGGCGGTGTTCACCTCCACGGGGAAGAAGGCCATGTGCCGCAGGGCCCAGGTACACTTGGGGTCCAGCCGGGGGTCGAAGTTGGGGGCGTCCTCCTCCAGCAGCTCCTCCGCCCGGAAGTGGTAGAACCGCAGCAGCCAGTCCGCCTGATAGAGCCGGTGCTCCCGGAGGAGAGGGGGCTGAAAGGACTGGGGGGCGGGGAGGAGGGCGCTGTCCGATACGGGCATATAGGCCGAGTAGAACACCCGCTTGAGCCTGTACTTGTCATAGAGGGCCTGGGTGAGGGTGAGGATGTGCCGGTCGCTCTCCGGGGTGGCGCCGATGATCATCTGGGTGGACTGGCCCGCCGGGGCGAAGGCGGGGGCGTGGCGGTACCGGGCCAGCTCCCCTTTGGAGCGGGTGATGCCGTCCCGGATCTGGGCCATGGGGGCCAGAATGGCTTTTTTCTCCTTGTCCGGGCACAGCCTGCGCAGGCTCTCCTGGCTGGGCAGCTCGATGTTCACGCTGAGCCGGTCGCACAGCAGCCCCAGCTGCTGGGTGAGAAGGGGGTCCGCCCCGGGGATGGCCTTGGCGTGGATATACCCCCGGAAGCCGTACTCCTCCCGCAGCAGCCGCAGGGCGGCCACCATGCGCTCGGTGGTGTAGTCCGGGGAGACGCACACCGCCGAGGAGAGGAACAGCCCCTCGATATAGTTGCGCCGGTAAAAGGCCATGGTGAGCTCGGCCAGCTCCCGGGGGGTGAAGGCCGCCCGGGGCGGGTCGCTGGAGCGGCGGTTGACGCAGTACTGGCAGTCGTAGACGCACACGTTGGTCATGAGCACCTTTAAAAGGGAGATGCACCGCCCGTCGGCGGAGAAGGAGTGGCAGCACCCGGCGGCCATGGTGCTCCCCAGCCCCCGGCCGCCCCCCCGGTCCACCCCGCTGGAGGTGCAGGCCGCGTCGTACTTGGCCGCGTCCGCCAGGATGGTGAGCTTGTCCATCAGGTCCATGCCGCTTTCCTCCCCTCAAAAATAGAACGTATGTACCATCATTATACCAGAACATATGTTCCTGTCAAGGGGGCAGGCGGGGGTTGACACCGGGGGGATTTGATGATATAGTGTCCCCGTTAAAATGGCGCTGAGGAAGAAGAAACCGCATACAGGCGCGCAGAGAGGGGCACAGCTGCTGAGAGTGCCCTGCGCCGTCGGCGGCCGTACCACTTCTGAGCCGCCCGGGAGGACCGGGACGGGGCTTTCCCGTTACAGAAAGGCACGAGCGGCAAGATATGATGTGCAGTCTGCGCACTTTTTGGTGTCATGCTCGCACCCTCCGCGACGGCCAACTGCTCCACGCTCCGCCGAAAATGCCGCCGGGCTGTGCCCGGCCTGTTTTTCGGTCTGCGCGTGTCGCTGTTGTCCTGCTCCCGGGTGCTCTGCACTTCTCTCTTGCAAGCAGGGTGGAACCGTGGAGCATAGAAGTGCGAGGATAGACACGCAGGGGAGCTTGGACCGGTGCGAGCCTTGCAAACCAGGAATTGCGGGGCAATTCCGTTTGCGAGGCGAGTCGGAGGGAAAGCGACCCGGCGGCGTGTCCAATCCGCAGCATGATCACCGCTTCACCCCTGAACCGTTTCAGGGGTGGAGCGTTTTTTTCACCCCGTCAAAACTTGACAGGAGGTATTATCATGTCCGAAGAAAACAACCAGTATACGTTTGAGAACCCGGAATACCGCCACACTTACTGGCACACCTGCTCCCACGTGCTGGCCCAGGCCATGAAGCGGCTCCACCCCGAGGTGAAGCTGGCCATCGGGCCCGCCATCGAGAACGGGTTTTACTACGACTTTGACACCCCCGAGCCCTTCTCCGAGAGCCAGCTGGCGGAGCTGGAGGCGGAGATGCGCAAGATCTGCAAGGAGAAGCTGAAGCTGGAGCGGTTCGAGCTGCCCCGGGAGGAGGCCATCGCCTTCATGGAGGAGAAGGGGGAGCCCTTCAAGGTGGAGCTCATCCGGGACCTGCCCGAGGACGCCCACATCTCCTTCTACCGCCAGGGGGAGTTCACCGACCTGTGCGCCGGTCCCCACCTGGACTCCACCGGCCGCATCAAGGGCAACGCCATCAAGCTCACCGCCTGCAACGCCGCCTACTGGCGGGGGGACTCCAACCGGGAGACCCTCCAGCGGATCTACGGCATCGCCTTCCCCAAGAAGGACGAGCTGGACGAGTACCTGGCCAAGATTGAGGAGGCCAAGAAGCGGGACCACCGGAAGCTGGGCCGCGAGCTGGGCCTCTTCATGCTCACCGACGAGGGCCCCGGCTTCCCCTTCTTCCTGCCCAAGGGCATGGTGCTGAAAAACACCCTCATTGACTACTGGCGTGAGGTCCACAAGCGCTACGGCTATGTGGAGATCTCCACCCCCATCATCCTCAACCGCAAGCTGTGGGAGCGCTCCGGCCACTGGGATCACTACAAGCAGAACATGTACACCACCGTCATCGACGAGGAGGACTACGCCGTCAAGCCCATGAACTGCCCCGGCGGCATGATGGTGTACGCCAGCGAGCCCCACTCCTACCGGGATCTGCCCCTGCGGGTGGGGGAGCTGGGCCTGGTGCACCGGCATGAGCTGTCCGGCGCCCTCCACGGCCTGTTCCGGGTGCGCTGCTTCACCCAGGACGACGCCCACCTGTTCATGACCCCCGACCAGCTCAAGGACGAGATCAAGAACGTGGTCAAGCTCTTTGACGAGGTGTACTCCGTGTTCGGCCTGCCCTACAAGATTGAGCTGTCCACCATGCCCGAGGACCACATCGGCACCGTGGAGCAGTGGGAGCACAACCAGGACATCCTGAAAGAGGCCATCACCGAGATGGGCAAGGACTTCGAGGTCAACGAGGGAGACGGCGCCTTCTACGGGCCCAAGCTGGACTTCCACCTGGCCGACTCCCTGGGCCGCACCTGGCAGTGCGGCACCGTGCAGCTGGACAGCCAGCTGCCCGAGCGCTTTGAGCTGGAGTACGTGGGGGAGGACGGCCAGAAGCACCGGCCCGTCATGCTCCACCGGGTGGTGCTGGGCTCCATCGAGCGGTTCATCGGCGTCATCACCGAGCACTTTGCCGGGGCCTTCCCCGCCTGGCTGTCCCCCGTGCAGGTGAAGGTGCTGCCCGTCACCGACCGGGCCGCCGGCTACGCCGATGAGGTTCGGGCCCAGCTGGAGGCCATGGGCTTCCGGGTGGAGGTGGACCACCGCAGCGAGAAGATCGGCAAGAAGATCCGGGAGGCCACCATGGAGAAGGTGCCCTATATGCTGGTGGTGGGCGACCGGGATATGGAGAACGCCACCGTCTCCCCCCGCCGCCGCACCGGCGAGGACCTGGGGGCCATGTCCCTGGCGGACTTCGCCGCCCGGCTCAAGGAGGAAGTGGACACCAAGGCCCGCTGAACCCCAATTTATTACAGTGAAAATACCGCCGGCCCTGGGGCCGGCGGTATTTTCTATTTCTTCTCCGTGTTTCTTCCAAAACCTCCCTTGACAGGGCGGGGCGTCCGTGTGACAATAGGGGCAGCTGGTTTACATTATAATTATGAGGTCTCATATTATGTCATACACTACCCAGGACTTGCAGATCATACTAGAGTACGCCGCCCGGCGGGACAATATGCTCTGCCTTACCTCCCGCTGCGGGGAGCACAGCGTGTTCCGCTCCGCCCCCCTGCCCCCCGGGGTGGACATCCCCGACGGCGGGGAGCGCCCCATGGAGGAGATCCACCGCTCCATCGCCCTGCTGACAAAGGGACGGCCCATCACCCTGGGGGCCCCCTGGCCCCAGGTCCCGGGGGGCGACCCCCTGAGCCATCCCCATTTTCAGGAGATCCTGGCGGAGGTGCGCCGGGCCTGCCCCACGGCCCTGGTACGCATCGTCACCGACGGCGGCGCCCTCACCCCCCAGTGCGCCCGGTTCCTCTCCCAGCACGGCCCGGTGCAGCTGGAGCTGGTGGTGTCCGCCGGGCCCCAGGGTCCGGGGGGGGAGGAGCGGGCCGCCGCCGCGGCCATGCTGGCCATGGCCCTGCTGGTCCAGTTCGCGCTGCCCTTCTCCGCCACAGCCATCTCGCCCCCCCTGCCCGAGGGGATGGAGTGCGCCGAGGCTGCGGTGCGCCTGCTGGCCCGGTACGGCGCCGCCGCGGTGCGCCTGGTGCCCGGCGGGGCCCTGGTGTGGCGGGACCACCCATGGTATAACCCGGACCCCGCTCCCCTGGAGGAGCTGGCGGACCGCCTGGCCCCCCAGCTGCCCTGTCCCCTCCTGGTGGAGCCGTCGGGCGGGGGAGACCTGTCCCCGGTGGTGCTGGGGGTGCTCCAGGGGAGCCCCGCCTGGGAGGCGGGGGTGCGCCGGGGTGATGTGCTCCTCACGGTGAACGGCCACGCTGCCGGAACCGCCCCCCAGGCCGGGGAGCTGGTGAACCGCCGCCGGGAGGTGAAGGTGAAGTACGACCGGGGCGGGAGGCTGTACACCGCCCACTGGGACAACGGCCCACAGGGCGCCGGGCTGGCCTTCGCCCCCGGATACGACCTCCGGCGGCTGGCCCTGCTGCGCCACACCCTGGAGGCGGAGGGCCCCGCCCTGGTGATGGTCCCCCAGCGGGAGGCGCCCCTCCTGTCCGCCGCCCTGGAAGGGGCGGGGGAGCCGGGCTGCACCCTCCTGCCTGTGGAGGCCGCCGCCCTGGGCGGCCCTTTGTCCGGGGCGGAGCTGCTGTGCTGCCGGGACTACTTGACCGCCCTGCGGGGCTACCTGGCGGACCATCAGGCCCCGGAGCGGGTGCTTCTCCCGGCGGAGAGCTTCAACGGCCTGGGCCGGGACCTCCAGGGGGTGGGCGTGGCCCACCTGGAGCGCCTGGCGGGGGTGCCCCTCCAGGTGCTGTGACCCGATATGCAAAAATGTCCCCCGCCGGTCAGCCCGGCGGGGGACATTGATCTTGGTACTCAGGCGGCGGTGTAGGCCAGGATCATGCCGTCGATGGTGTCGAAATCGCTCTGGGAGAGGCTGTACATTCCGTCGTCGTCCTGCTTCACCTGGAGGACCACGCTCTCGGCCTCCAGATAGCCGGCGTTGGCCTCTGCCTGCTCGCACAGGGTGAGGATGCCCTCGGCCCAGGCGTTCTCATAGGCCAGGTACTCCGCGTCGCTCATGGCGGAGAGATCCACGTCGGCGTAAGTCTCCCAGAAGCCATTGACGAAGTCCACCAGGGCGTCCCCGTCATACACCTGGGCGAATACATCCACCGGCTGGACCTCCACCTCGATCATGTAATTGCCGTCGTTATTTTTTACCGGCTCCTTCACGGTGTAGCTGGAGTGGCTGTATACTTTCTCCATCAGGGCCACGCCCCGGTCGTAGATCTCCTCGGAGATGACGTCGGTCTCAATCTCGAACCACTGGGCCATATAGAGGAATTCCACCTCCAGGCCCTCCTCATAATTGCTGCGTACCTCGTCAGGGGTGACATCCATCAGCTCCTGATAGTCTGAGGACACCTGCCCCTTATAATAGGTGTCCAGCTGCCCCTGAATGTACACCTCTACGGTGAACTGGTTCACATTGCCGCCGCCGGTGCATCCCGCCAGCTGGACCACCAGGGCTGCAAAGAGTACAAAAGCCAGCACAGCACGCCGTTTTAAATTCATATACGCTCCTCCTTCTGAGACGGCCGGCCTCTTCTCCATCCGGCCGCCTGGCTTGCACTCAGTGTAACAGGTTTCTTCCCTTTCGTCAACCTGCTTGATTTTTCTTTTCGATGCCGCCTATTTTTTGGTTTCTTTGCCGCCCCCCTTGCAAAACACACAAATTTATGGTATATTGCAACACAATACCCGGGGCGCGGCCCGCCCCGGAGACATAGGAGTTGATTTGTCCATATGGACGCACCCAGTACGATCATGACCATTGTCCTGGTACTTTTGGTCGCCATGTCCGCCTTTTTCTCCTCCACCGAGACGGCGTTTTCCAGCCTCAACCGCATCCGGCTCAAGAGCCGGGCGGAGGACGGCAGCCGCCGGGCCCAGCAGACCCTGCGCCTGTCCGAGCGGTATGACGACCTGCTCTCCACCATTCTGGTGGGGAACAACATCGTGAACATCACCGCCACCACCATCGGCACCGTGCTCTTCACCGACATGCTCGGCCCCACCTATGGCCCTACCGTGTCCACTGTGGTGCTCACGGTGGTGATCCTGATTTTCGGAGAGATCTCCCCCAAGAGCCTGTCCAAGGAGTCCCCCGAGGCGGTGGCCATGGCCGCCACCCCCGCCATGCGCTTTCTGGTGGTGGTGCTCAAGCCCATCAACCTCCTGTTCTCCCTGTGGAAGCGCCTGCTGGTGCGGCTGTTCCACAACAGCCCCGACACCGGCATCACCGAGGCAGAGCTGGTGACCATGGTGTCCGAGGCGGAGCACCAGGGTGGTCTGGACCAGCACGAGAGCCAGCTTATCCGGGCCGCCATCGAGTTCAACGACCTGGAGGTGGGAGAGATCCTCACCCCCCGGGTGGACGTGGTGGCTGTGGAGGATACCGCCACCGCCGAGGAGCTGGCCGCCACCTTTGCCGAGCACGGCTACTCCCGCCTGCCGGTGTACCACGAGTCCATCGACAACATTGTGGGCATCGTCCATGAGAAGGACTTCTACGCCGCCCGATACCACCAGGCTCATGTGGAACTGAGCACCCTGGTGGCGCCGGTGCTCTACACCACGCCCACCACCAAGATCTCCGACCTGATTCGCATCCTCCAGGGCCACCGGGCCCACATGGCGGTGGTGGTGGATGAGTACGGCGGTACCGACGGCATTGTCACCCTGGAGGACATCCTGGAGGAGCTGGTGGGGGAAATCTGGGACGAGCACGACGAGGTCATCGAGCAGGTGAAAAAGCAGGAGGACGGCAGCTATCTCATTGCGTGCAGCACCGATCTGACCGACCTGCGGGATCTCTTTTCCCTGCGCACCGAGTGCGACGCCGCCACCGTGTCCGGCTGGGTCATGGAGCAGATCGGCCGGGTGCCCGAGGTGGGGGACCACTTCGTGTGCGACCATCTGGACGTCACCGTCACCCAGGTGGACCACCGCCGGGTGCTGGAGATCCGGGTGGCGGTCCTGGACCAGGAGGACCAGGAGAAGGACTGATTGGTACATCATCTGGGATACACAAGGTAACAGCCGCCCGGCTCCCCGAGGGAGCCGGGCGGCTGCTGTCATGCCTGGGTGTTCTTCTCAAGAGCCTGGGCCAGCACGGTGCGCACCACCTTCATGTCGATGGGTTTGGCAATGTACCCTGTCATGCCCGCCTCCCGGGCGGCGATGACATCGTCGGCAAAGGCGTTGGCCGTCATGGCCACAATGGGAATGGTGGCGGCGTCCGGCCGGTCCAGGGCCCGGATGGCACGGGCGGCCCCATGGCCGTCCAGCACGGGCATCTGGATGTCCATTAAAATGGCGTCAAAGGTACCGGGGGGCTCTTTCTCAAAGCGGTCCACCGCCTCCCGGCCGTTCCACACCTGTACCACCTCCGCCCCCTCCATGCCCAGCAACTCGGTGGCGATCTCCATGTTGAGCTCGTTGTCCTCCGCCAGCAGAAAGCGCCGGCCGGTGAGGTCCGCCTCGGGCTCCCCGGACTCCTGGGGGGCGGCCTCCACCTCGCCGGGGCACAGGGCGCAGGGGAGAACCACGGTGAACCGGGAGCCCCGGCCGCTCTCGCTCTCCACGTCGATGGTGCCCCCCATGAGCTGCACGATGTTCTTCACAATGGCCATGCCCAGACCCACGCCGCTCACCGTGCCCGTCATGGAGTTGTCCTCCCGCTCAAAGGGCAGGAAGATCCGCTGCAAGAACTCCGGGGACATGCCGATGCCTGTGTCGGCCACCACGAAGCGGCAGAGCACCATGTCCTGCCGGTCCGAGGGGGACTGGTCCGCCGTGAGGGTGATGCTGCCCCCGGCGGGGGTGTATTTCACCGCGTTGGACAGCAGGTTGTTGAGGATCTGGTCCAGCCGGTGGCTGTCGGTGGCGATGCGCAGGCCGGCCAGGGAGGCGGTGTCCACGGTCAGGGCCTTGCCCTGGGCCTCCGCCTGAACCCGGAAGAGCTCCGCCAGCTGTTCCACATGGGTCCCCAGCTCCAGGGGGGCCAGCTGCAGCTCCATGCGGCCCTGCTCGATCTTGGCCATGTCCAGAATCTCGTTGATGAGGTGGAGCAGCTGCTGGGAGGCCACAGTGATCTTGTCCAGGCTCTCCTCCACCCGGCGGGGGTCGTCCAGGTTGTTGCGGGCCACCTGGGCAAAGCCGATGACGGCGTTCATGGGGGTGCGCATGTCGTGGGACATGCGGGAGAGAAAGTCGCTCTTGGCCTGGCCGGCGGTGCGGGCAATCTCCAGGGACTCCCGCAGCAGGCGGCTGCGCTCCAGCTCGGCCACCTTGTCCTCGTGGATGGTCCGGAAGGCCAGGATCACCTCCTCCTCCCGGCTCTCCCCGGAGGAGATGGCCTCGGCGCTGACCCAGCGGCCCTCCTCCCCGGGGGGCTGGCTGAGATACTCCAGATAACACCGGTCCAGCTCCCCCCGGGCCACCCGGCCCAGGTTCTCCAGGGAGAAGCTGCGCTCAAATTCCTCCCAGGTCTCCTGGGACAAAGCGGGGCGGAGCAGCCGGCAGAAGGCCTCATAGCTGTCCCCCTGGCGCCAACCTTTCAGCAGGTCCCGGATGGTCTTCATCACCTCGCAGGTGCCCCGCTGCGCATCCACCAGCACCACGGTATAATAGGTCTGCCCCAGGCGCTGGAAGCTGCGGATGGTGCGCTGGGCCCGGTGGGCGCTGCGGTAGTTGTACACCCACATGTACACGATTACCGCCAAAAAGGCGCCGATGATGGCCATGAGGATAATGAACAGCGTGGTGGCCCCGGCGGTGATCTCCCCGGTGGGGATGGACACCACACACAGCCAGCCGTGCTGGTCCGTGACATAGTAAAACTGGTACTCCTCTCCCTCCAGGGTCAGGCGGGCCAGCCCCCGCTCTCCGGACATCTCCGCCATGAGAGCCTGGTAGTCCTCCTGGGTAAAATTATCCATGGGACAGCTCACATGCTCCCGGGTGATCTGCTGGTGTAGGATCACATTGCCCTGGCCGTCCAGCACGGTGGCGGTGCCGGGGAAGGTGTCTCCCCCCTCCTGCCACTGGATCTCCACGTCCCCCACCCGCACATCGGTGGCCAGCACGCTCACCCCGTCGGGGAGGAGCACCGACAGGCTCACCATCTCCACCCCGTCCCGGGCATCGGGATAGACCCAGCTGCATGCCACCTGGCCGGGGGTCTGGAGGGCCAGCTGGTACCAGGGGCGGGAATAGACGTCGTAATCCGCTCCGGGATTCCAGCCGCTGCTGAAGATGGTCTCCCCCTGCACCAGACCGTAGATGCCGCTCTGGCTGTATATCAGAGTGTCCTGATAATCCTGGGCCAGCTGCCGCACCCACGCCTCGATCTCCCCGGCGCTCTTGCCCCGGGCAATCATCTCCTGAACGTCGTAGGCCGCGTGCTCCAGCAGGTAGCCGTAGCTGTCCACAAACTGCTCCTCCTGGGTGCGGAGATAGTCCGCCGTCATCATGCCCAGCTGGTTGGAGTTCTGATAGGCGGTGGTGCCGGCGATGTACACCCCCACCATGGAGATACAGATCAGCGCCGCCAGGGTCAAAAGGCTCCTGCGGAAGAAGCGCCGGTCTTGAATCTTCCACTTTTTCATGGCGTTCTCTCCTTTTTGCCCCGCCTGGCAATGGGTCTGCGGTACTTTCCAGTCAGGTTCAGGTGTGCCCTCCCAGAAGGCGGATCTCCTCCAGCAGGTGGGTGAAGGCCGCCATGAGTACCGGGCTGAAGGTGCCGCACTGGCCTCCCAGGATCATGTCCGCCGCCTCCTGGTGGGTGAAGGGGGGCTTGTAGCAGCGCTGGTTGGTGAGGGCGTCGTACACGTCTGCCAGGGCCACCACCTGGGCCCAGATGGAGATCTCCTCCCCTTTGAGCCCGTCGGGGTAGCCCCTGCCGTCCCACCGCTCGTGGTGGTGGCGGCAGATGTCGTAGGCGTACTGGTAAATGGGGTTGTCCCGGCTCTTGGGGATCTGATCCAGCAGCTCGCAGCCCTTGATGGTGTGGGTCTTCATCACCTCAAATTCCTCCGCCGTCAGCCGCCCGGGCTTGTTGAGGATGGAGTCGGGGATGGCGATTTTGCCCACGTCGTGCATGATGGAGGCGGTGGCAATCTGCTCGATCTGCTCGTCGGTGAAGCTGCACCCCTGGAAGCCTTCGGACCGCAGGCCCCGCAACAGCAGGGCCGTCAGGTCGTGGATGCGGCGCACGTGCTCCCCGGACTCGCAGTCCCGGAACTCGATGGCGGTGGACAGGGACTCGATGATGGAGCGGTTGAGCTCCTGGATCTCCTGGGCCTGCTGCTCCAGCTCCTGCTCCTGGTAGTCCACCACGCCCCGCAGCTGCTCTCGGGCCTGGTAGAGCTCCACCACGCTGTTCACTCTCCGGCGGACGAAGTAGGGCACCACCGGCTTGCTGATGATGTCCATCACCCCCATGTCGTACCCCCGGTGCATGTTCTTCTCGCTGCAGTCGGCGGTAATGAGAAAGACGGGGATGCGCTCCATGAGGCCCAGATTGGCCAGCTCCTCCAGAAAGGCGAAGCCGTCCATCACGGGCATCACCACGTCCAGGAGAATGGCGGCGATGGACTGGGGGTTTGCCCGGACGATATCCAGGGCCTCCCGGCCGTTCTCCGCCTCCAGCACCTTCCGCTCTCCCCGGAAGGCCTCGCAGAGGATGGCCCGGTTGATCTCCATGTCGTCCACGATCAAAATGGTGTCCCGCTTCCCCTGGGCGGGGTAGGGGGTATGGGTTCTGCTCTCCTCCATGGTGTTTCCGCTCCTTATGTCAGCTGGCCCAGGGTGTCCAGGGCGGTGCGGAAGGCCAGGGCTACCTCCCGGAACAGTCCGGCCACGGCGGCAGTGTCCCCGGCCCGCACCGCTTGGACTACCGCGTCACTGGCGGCGCGCACGTCCTCCAACCCCAGGTTGGCCGCCACCCCCTTCAGGGTGTGGGCCGCCCGCTCCACGCTCTCCCAGTCGCCGGTGTTCACGGCCTCCTCCAGCTGGGCAAAGGTCTTGTCCTGAGCCAGCTTGCCCAGAAAGCGCCGGTAGAGCCCCTCGTTTCCTCCGAACCGGACCACCGCGCTCTCCAGATCGATGTGCAGTACGGCCGCAGCCTCCTGTAAAGTCATGGCGATTCCTCCCTTTACACCCCGGCGGTGCCGGGGATATGATATTGCGTCTCCCGCCCGGGCCCGTTTGGCCAAAGGGCTTTCCGGATGCCCGGCGTTCCACCGGGCGGGTTGCCCCGCCGGAGGACCGGCGGAATCTGTTCAACAGCCACTATTATACCTCTTTTCCCCATGAGCCGCAATAAAAAACCGCCTTCATCCTTCCAAAACCACCGGCCTTTGCCGGGTGATTGCGCCGGGGGGCATTTTGCGGTATACTGAAAGACACCGGCACGCCCCGGAGGGGAGGGCCGGATCTCTGTGATATTTTATGCCGCACAGGAGGGCATGAACTATGAATACTCCCCTGGAGTTCTGCATACCGGTACTGCTGGGGCTGGAGGGCCTGGCTGCCCGGGAGCTGCGCCGTCTGGGCCTGGCCCAGGTGCGGGCGGAAAACGGCCGGGTTTTCTGCCAGGGCACCCCGGCGGACATTCCTCGGATGAATCTCTCCCTGCGGGTGGGGGCCCGGGTGCTGGTGGTGCTGGGGCGGTTTTGCGCCGCCACCTTCGACCAGCTCTTTGAGGGCACCCGTGCCCTGCCCTGGGAGGACTTCATCCCCCGGACAGGGGCCTTCCCCGTCAAGGGGCACAGCCTCAACTCCGCCCTCCACGCGGTGCCCGCCTGCCAGGCCATTGTGAAAAAGGCGGCGGCCAGCCGCCTGGGGCAGGCATACGGCCTGACCACCCTGCCGGAGACCGGCCCCCTCTTCCAGATCCAGTTTTCCATCATGAAGGATGAGGCCCTGCTGATGCTGGACACCTCGGGCCCCGGCCTCTACAAGCGGGGGTACCGGGCCGTGGGGGTGGAGGCCCCCCTGCGGGAGACCCTGGCGGCGGCTATGGTCCTCCTCACCCACTACAGCGGGCGGGACCCCCTGCGGGACCCCTTCTGCGGCTCGGGCACCATCGCCATTGAGGCCGCCCTCATCGCCAGGAACCGGGCCCCGGGGCTGGAGCGGTCCTTTACCGCCCAGAAGTGGCCCCTGGTGCCCCCCAGGCTGTGGATGGACGCCGCAGACGAGGCCATCGCCGGGGAATTCCACGGGTCCTACGACATCATGGGCAGCGACATCGACCCCCGGGCGGTGGAGCTCTCCCGGGCCAACGCCATCAAGGCGGGGGTGGAGGACCTGGTGCGCTTTGAGGTGGCGGACGCCGCGGCCTTCCGGGTGGATGTCCCCCGGGGCCGGGTGGTGACCAACCCGCCCTACGGCCAGCGCCTGATGGAAAAGGCGGAGGCGGAGGACCTGTACCGGGCCTTCGGCCGGGCTTGCCGGGCCCTGCCGCCGGAGTGGGAGGTGGCCGTCCTCTCCTCCCACACGGAGTTCGAGCGGACCTTCGGCCGCCAGGCGGATGCCAAGCGCAAGCTCTATAACGGGATGCTCAAGTGCGACCTTTTCCTCTACGGGGGAAGGGCCGCAGAGAAGGGGCGCCCGGGGAAAAAGGGAAGGTGAGGACATGCGCCACCTCTTTCTCATCAACCCCGGCGCGGGCAAGACGGACAGTACCCGGGACCTGGTGGAGCAGATCCGCTCCCTCCCCCTCAACGGGGAGATCTATGTGACCCGCTCCGCCCGGGAGGCCGGGGAGATTACCTGCCGGGCCGCCGCCCAGGGCGGGCCCGCCCGGCTCTATGCCTGCGGGGGGGACGGCACCCTCAACGCCGTGATCCAGGGGGCGGCGGGCCACGGCCACATCGCCGTGACCAACGTGCCCCGGGGCACGGGCAACGACTTTCTCAAGATTTTCGGTCCAAACTGGCGGGCTGGGTTCTCCGACCTGGCGGCCCTGTCCCAGGGGCCCCAGGCCGCCTTTGACCTCATTGACTGCAACGGCGTGCTGGGCATCGGGGTAGCCTGCGCCGGGGTGGACGCCCGCATCGCCGCCGATGTCCACCGGTACAAGACCCTCCCTCTGGTGTCCGGGGTGGGGGCCTATGTCCTCTCCCTCCTGGCAAACGTGCTCTTCCACCCCCTGTCCCAGAGGGTGGAGCTCACGGTGGATGACTTTCATTTCCAAGGGGAGCTGACCCTCCTGTGTGTGTGCAGCGGCCGGTACTACGGCGGGGGATTCATGCCCGTGGGGGACGCCATGCCGGACGACGGGGTCCTGGACATCCTGGCGGTGTCCCAGGTGGGGCGGCTCAACTTCCTGCGCCTGGCGGGAGCCTACGGCAGAGGGCAGTACCGCCGGTACCCCGATCTGATTCGCTCGTTCCGCAGCCGGGGCGCCACCCTCTCCTCCCGGGAGGAGCTCACTGCCGTAGTGGATGGGGAGGTCATGCGGGCCAGGGAGCTGCGCATGGCCCTGTCGGAAAAGCAGGTCCAGTTTTTTTACCCCCAGTATCTGGATTACCGCCCCGATTTGTGAGGGGAAAATTAGCACTCCCACGGGGTGTTTGTGAACTGAAAATGAATTTTTAAAAAATCGCCCCTGTTTTTTTCAAATAGGGGTTGATTTTTTCAGACGATACGGTTATTATCTTAGTTGCAGTTAGCACTCAGACCTTTTGAGTGCTAAATCCGACTCCGTTTTCAAAAGTTCACTTTATATAAGGAGGCAATTTCCATGAAACTCAATCCGTTAGCTGACCGCGTGATCCTCAAGGCCGTGGCAGCCGAGGAGACCACCAAGAGCGGCCTGATTCTGGCTGCGTCCGCCAAGGAGAAGCCCGAGATGGCCGAAGTGGTGGCCGTGGGCCCCGGCGGCATGGTGGACGGGAAAGAGGTCGTGATGACCGTTAAGGTGGGCGACAAGGTGCTCACCAGCAAATATTCCGGCACCGACGTGAAGGTGGACGGCGAGGAGTACACCATCGTCCGTCAGGGAGATATCCTGGCCATCGTAGAGTAAACTCCGCAGTACAGATCAGGTAAGCCGGACACCTTGGGGCCCCGTCCCAGACGGGGCGGCGCGGTAAGCGCCGAAGGCCGACGGAATTGATTTCCGACGGCCGCAGTTGAAATCCTCGGGGGCCCCGCAAAACGTGTTTTGCGGGGGAGACGGCGAGGAGTACACCATCGTCCGTCAGGGCGACATTCTGGCGATTGTAGAATAAATTCCACAATCGCAATGAGGAATTAGGAATGAGAAATGAGGAATTGCGGTGCCGCCTCCGGCGGCCGGTTCCCATTTATCCGGCTTTGGCCGGATACCATCATTCCTGACTTCCAGTTTCCTATTTAAAATGATTCTCATTTTGGAGGTAATGCTTTATGGCTAAAATCATTTGCTACGGCGAGGAGGCCCGCCACGCCCTGGAGCGGGGCGTCAACCAGCTGGCCGACACCGTGAAGATCACCATGGGCCCCAAGGGCCGCAACGTGGTGCTGGGCAAGAAGTTCGGCGCCCCCCTCATCACCAACGACGGCGTGACCATCGCCAAGGAGATCGAGCTGGAGGACCCCTTTGAGAACATGGGCGCCCAGCTGGTGAAGGAGGTCTCCACC
>CASFCS010000041.1 GCA_949293245.1 uncultured bacterium
CCCGCCCGGCCCCAAGAAAGGAGCCCGCCGCCATGAAAATCGCCCAGCTGTTCTCACAGGGGAGGACCGTGTTCTCCTGCGAAGTCTTTCCCCCCAAAAAGACCAGCCCGGTGGACAGCATCTTCCGCACCCTGGACGGCCTGGAGGCCATCCGCCCCGACTTCATCAGCGTCACCTACGGCGCCGGGGGGTCCGCCGCGGTGAACCAGTCCACCCGGGAGATCGCCGCCATCATCCAGAACCAGTACCACATCCCCGCCATGGCCCACCTGACCTGCGTGTCCTCCACCCGGCAGGAGGTGGACGCGCTGCTGGCCGGCCTGGAGGCCGACGGGGTGGAGAACGTGCTGGCCCTGCGGGGGGACATCAGCCCCGACCGCCCCCCCTGCACCGACTTTGCCCACGCCAGCCAGCTCACCGCCTACATCCGGGAGCGGGGGGGCTTTGGCATCTCGGGGGCCTGCTACCCCGAGGGGCACCCGGAGAGCCCCGACCTGGTGAGCGACATCCGCCACCTGAAAGAGAAGGTGGACGCCGGGGCGGAGCACCTGGTGAGCCAGCTCTTCTTTGACAACGACGACTTTTTCCGCTTTCTGGAGCGGTGCCGCATCGCGGGGATCAACGTGCCCATCGAGGCGGGCATCATGCCGGTGCTCAACCGCAAGTCCATCGAGCGCATGGTGTCCCTGTGCGGGGCCTCCCTGCCCCGGAAGCTCACCCGGCTGCTGGCCCGGTACGGGGACCACCCCCAGGCCCTGCGGGAGGCGGGGCTGGCCTACGCCGTGGACCAGATCGCCGACCTCATCGCCGGCGGGGTGGACGGCATCCACCTGTACACCATGAACAACCCAGACGTGGCCCGGCACATCAGCGACAGCGTGGCCGCCATCCGGCGGGTGTAGGGCCGTGGAGCTCACCCTGGGCGCCCCCGACCTGGAGGAGGTCCTGCGGTACATGGGCTGCCCCCCGGACCGGGCGGGGGAGGAGCTGCGGCGGCAGGCGGCGGCGGCCTGGGAGGAGCTGTGCCGGGCCGCCCGGCCCCGGTGGACCTGGCGGGTGTTCCCCCTGGAGGCCACCCCGGCGGGGCTGACCCTGGGGGGGATCCTCCTCCCGGGGACAGACATCGCCCGCCACCTGGCGGGCTGCCACCGGGGGGCGGTATTTGCCCTCACCCTCTCCGCCGGGGTGGACGCCCTGCTTCGCCGGGCCCAGGTGGCCGACCTCTCTTTGGCCCTGGCCCTGGAGGGGTGCGCCGCTGCGGCGGTGGAGCAGTTGTGCGACCGGGCGGAGGGGGAGATCCGGGGGGCCTTCCCCGGGTGCTTCTTCCCCTACCGCTACTCCCCGGGGTACGGGGACCTGCCCCTCTCCCTCCAGGGGGAGCTGCTGGCTCTGCTGGACGCCCCCCGGCAGGTGGGGCTCACCGCCAGCGCCAGCCATATTCTTACCCCCCGCAAGTCGGTCACCGCCATCCTGGGCATCTCCCGGGAGAGGGTGGAACCGGCGCGGCGCAGCTGCCTGACCTGTCCGGGCCGGGAGAGCTGCCAGTACAGAAAGTCAGGTGGACACTGTGGAATTTCATGAACTGTTTTCGGGCCGCGGGCCCGTGATTCTGGACGGGGGCATGGGCACCATGCTCCAGTCCATGGGCCTCCCCGTGGGGGCCGTGCCCGAGATGACCGCCCTGGAGCACCCCGAGTGGCTGGAGGAGATCCACGGGGCCTACGTGGCCGCCGGGGCCCAGATCCTCTACGCCAACACCTTCGGGGCCAACCGGGAGAAGCTCGCCCGCTGCGCCGCCACGGTGGAGCAGGTGGTCCCAGCCGCCCTGGCCGCCGCCCGGCGGGCCGCGGGGGCACGGGCCCTGGTGGCCCTGGACATGGGCCCCATTGGCCAGCTGCTGGAGCCCACGGGCACCCTCCCCTTTGAGGAGGCGGTGGACATCTTCGCCCAGGTGGTGCGGGCCGGCCGGGACGGGGCGGACCTGGTGGTTATCGAGACCATGACCGACCTGCAGGAGGCCCGGGCCGCCCTGCTGGCGGTGAAGGAGAACTGCGCCCTGCCCGTGGTGGTCACCATGACCTACGAGGCCACGGGCCGCACCTTCCTGGGGTGCTCCCCCGCCGCCGCCGCCCTCACCCTGGAGGGCATGGGGGCGGACGCCGTGGGGGTCAACTGCTCCCTGGGGCCCCGGGAGATGGGCCCCCTGGTGGAGGAGCTGAGGCAGTGGACCACCCTCCCTCTGGTGCTCAAGCCCAACGCCGGGCTGCCCCGGCCCGACGGCTCGGGGTACGACATCACCCCGGAGGAGTTTGCCGCCAGCCTGGCCGCCCTGGCGGAACGGGGGGTAAAGGCCTTCGGCGGCTGCTGCGGCACCACCCCGGCCTACATCGCCCTGCTCTCCCGGGCCCTGGAGGGGCGGGAGGTGGCACAGCTCCCCCGCTGTGTGCCCCCGGCGGTGTGCTCCCCCTCCCGGGTGGTGGAGATCGACCGGGTGCGGGTCATCGGCGAGCGCATCAACCCCACGGGCAAGAAACTGATGAAGGAGGCCCTGCGCCGGGGGGACGTGGACTACATGCTCTCCCAGGCCCTGGAGCAGACCGCCGCCGGGGCGGATATCCTGGACGTCAACGTGGGCCTTCCTGAGGTTGACGAGGGCGAGATGATGGAGCGGGTGGTGAAGGCCCTCCAGGGGGTTACCGACGCCCCACTCCAGATGGACTCCAACGACCCCGCCGTGCTGGAGCGGGCCCTGCGGGTGTACTGCGGCAAGGCGGTGGTGAACTCGGTCAACGGGGAGGAGAAGAGCCTGGCGGCCATTTTGCCCCTGGTGAAGAAGTACGGCGGGGCGGTGGTGGGCCTCACCCTGGACGAGGGGGGCATCCCCGACAGCGTCCAGGCCCGGGTGGACATCGCCCGGCGCATTGTGGAGCGGGCCATGGCCGCCGGCATCCGGCGGGAGGATGTGTATATCGACTGCCTCACCCTCACCGTGTCCGCCCAGCCCCAGGGGGCCCTCCAGACCCTGGAGGCCATCCGCCGGGTGAAGGAGGAGCTGGGGGTCAAGACGGTGCTGGGGGTGTCCAACATCTCCTTCGGCCTCCCGGCCCGGCCTGTTGTCAACCAGAATTTCCTCACCATGGCCATGGCCGCCGGGCTGGACCTGCCCATTTTGAACCCCAACGTGGAGGCCATGATGGCGGCGGTGCGGTGCTTCCACCTGCTCACCGGCCGGGACGACCACGCCCGGGACTTCATCGCCGCCTACGGGGACACCGCCCCCGCCCCCGCCGCTGCCGCCCCCGCCCACCGGGACCTGGGGGAGCTGGTGGAGGCCGGGCTGAAGGGGGAGGCCGCCGCCGCCGCCCGGGCGCTGCTGGAGAGCAGGCCGCCCATGGAGGTGGTGGACCAGGTCCTCATCCCCGCCCTGGACCGGGTGGGGGCCCGGTTTGAGACGGGCGCCGTGTTCCTCCCCCAGCTCATCCAGGCGGCGGGAGCCGCCCAGGCCGCCTTTGAGGTGGTGCGCCAGGCCCTGGCGGGCCGGGGGGAGGCCGGGGAGAGCCGGGGCACCATCGTCCTGGCCACGGTGAAGGGGGACATCCACGACATCGGCAAGAACATCGTGAAGGTCCTGCTGGAGAACTACGGCTACACCGTCATCGACCTGGGGCGGGACGTGGACCCCGCCGCCGTGGTGGAGGCCGCCGGGAAGCATAAGGCCCCCCTGGTGGGGCTGTCCGCCCTGATGACCACCACCCTGAAGGCCATGGGGGACACCATCGCCGCCCTGCGCCGGGCGGGGCTCCCCTGCCGGGTGGTGGTGGGGGGCGCGGTGCTCACGGCGGAGTACGCTGCCGCCCTGGGGGCGGATTTCTACGCCCGGGACGCCAAGGAGAGCGTGGACATCGCCCGGCAGGTCTTTGCCTGAAAGATTGCACCACAAAAATTTTTTAAATCTATGTAACCATCGGGTAACCTTTTTCATGTATGATTAAGAAGGTAAAAACACTTGCGGAGAAGAGGTGACCTGAATGGAGCGCGCCGCCCCCCGTTTTACCCCCTGCAGCAGAAATTCCTATATCGTCTCCGTCACGTCGTATGAGGACCAGACCCTGGAAGGCGTGCTGTATTCCCCTGTGCTGGACTGCAGCTTTGTTTTCCGCAATCTGATCCAGATGCTGCTGCGGATGGAGGACCTGATGGACCGGGTCAACCTGCCTCAGCGGGGGATGGAACGCCGAACCTTCCAGGAGGGCCCTCCGGGGGATCCTCTCAAGGGGCTGTGCCCTGGGGTGAAGGGGCCTGTGCTGGCTACCTTTAAAGTCAGCATCTTTTTCCGGCAGAATGCCAGCTGGCAGGGGAACATGATCTGGAGCGAGAAAAAGGTGGAGGCCAATTTCCGCAGTGTGCTGGAGCTGGTGGGACTGATGGACAGTGCCCTGCGGCCCCGGTCGGAGAGCGGGCCAACCGAATTTTGAAACAGCAAACAGGCAGCCGGCCAGCTGGTCGGCTGCCTGTTTGTTGCAGTTGGCAGGAAGATCCCCCCTGCTTACCCTTGTATCTTGGAAAACAATATGGTAATATAAAATAGATTTGATATGTATGCACAATTAATTCCACAATATGGATAAGCTGGCAGGAGGTGAACGCCGTGGAACACGCAGGGACACTGTATGTGACGCTGTTCGGCCAGTTTGCCATCCGCTGCGGGGAGGGGGACCAGGCCCGGGTCCTCACGGAGCAGGACAGCTCTTCCCGGCGGATGTGGACCTTTTTGGAGTACCTCTCCGCCTTCCACCAGCGGGAAGTGACGCAAGAGGAGCTGATCGAGGTCCTGTGGGGCGGGGGAGACAGCAGCAACCCCGCAAACGCCCTCAAAACCCTTCTCCACCGGGGCCGGGCTGCCATGGAGCACCTGGGCTTTCCCGACGGCAAGCAGGTGATCCTCTACCGCCGGGGGGTGTATACCTGGGGAGAAAATGTGACGCTCCAACTGGATACCGAGGAGTTTGACCGGCTGTGCGCCGGGGCCCAGGAGGGGGATGTGGACAGTGCTCTGGCGGCCATCTCCCTCTACGGGGGGGACTTTCTGCCCAATTCCACCGGCAGTCCCTGGGCGGTGTCCCTGCGGACCTACTACCACGGGAAATTCCTCAAGCTCTGCCGGGACACCACCCAGCGTCTGCTGGAGGACAAGCGGTATGAGCAGGGGGTGGCCGTAGCCCGCCAGGCCACTCAGGTGGACCCCTATGACGAGGGGAGCCATCTGCTCCTTATGCGCTCCATGGCTGCCGCCGGGGCCCGCCAGGCTGCCATGCAGCACTATACATATGTAGTGAGCCTCCTGATGGACCAGCTGGGGGTAAGCCCCTCCCAGGAGATGACCCAGTTTTACCGGGAGCTGGCCAAGGCCAACATGGAGGTGGAGCTGGACCTGGGGGTGGTGCAGGAGCAGCTGCTGGAGGACCAGGAGAAGAAGGGCGCTTTTTTCTGTGAGTACGGCATCTTTCAGGACGTATACCGCCTGATGGCCCGCAGCGCCATACGCAGCGGCCAGGTGGTGCAGCTGGCCATGCTCACCGTGCTGGACCGTGCAGGCAGGCAGATGACGGCCGCCCGGGGCAGCGCCGCCATGGAGTCCCTGCGCAGCAGCATTCAGAGCAGCCTGCGCTCCGGGGACGCTTTCACCCGGTTCAGCGCTGCCCAGTACCTGATCTTGCTGCCCACCGCCAGCTATGAAAACGGGGTGCGGGTGCTCCAGCGGATCCTGGACCACTATGAGAGAGGTATCCTTGGCAAGACAACACAGGTCAAGTATTCTCTCCTTCCGGTGCTGCCCGTGCCTGAGGACGGGGAGGAGCCTCTGCGGGGCCCCGCCTGCCGGAAGAATCCCCCGTCGGGCCGCTGAAAACTGAAAAATGTTCCTGGAAGGAGGGGCGCCCCCACGGGGGCGCCCCTCCTTTTTGCTGCTCTGTTACAGAAAAAATAGAAATGTAACAAAATCGAGGTTCTGAAAAAACGAAAAAATGGAGAAAAAACGGCACTTTTCAAAATTGAGTCCAAAAACCGGGACTGAAAGCCCTCCCGGAAGATGAAAAAAAGGTACAACAAATTAAGGCGCTGTAACCAACTGGAAACCTTTTGCGTGTATGATGGATATAACGAAAGCCCGAGAGCGCGCGTTGCCCTGACTCTGCGGCGTGCACACAGGAATACACAGTCACCCGCGAAAGGAAGGGAAGCCCCATGACGGACAAAGAACTCAGGCGGCTGCGCCGGTCGGAGCTGCTGGAGCTCCTGGTGGACCAGGCTCAGGAGATGGAAAGGCTCCGCGCCCAGCTGGAGGAGGCTCAGAAGGCTTTGGAGAGCCGGGAGCTGATGATCAGTCAGGCGGGCACTCTGGCGGAGGCGGCGCTGCGTCTCAACCAGGTGTTTGAGGCGGCGGACCAGGCCGCCCGGGACTACCTGGACAACGTGAAGGCCCTCGCCCGGCGGCAGGAGGCGCCCTCCTCCCAGGAGGAGCAGGCATGAGCGCCCCGGAGAAAAAGGAGAAGCGGCCCCGCCGGGGCGGCAAGCGGGTCAGGCGGATGGAGCCCCCCACCCTGGAACAGCTCAAGGCTGAGCTCGCCCGGGAGCGGCGGCGGCACACCTTCGGCGCAACCCTGCGCAGCACGGTATACGCCCTCATTACGGTGGCGGCGGTGGCGGTGCTGGTGGCCACCCTGTTTCTGCCGGTGCTCCAGATCTACGGCACCAGCATGACCCCCGCCCTCCACGACGGACAGATCGTGGCCTCGGTGAAAACCGGGGAGCTTCACCAGGGGGACGTCGTGGCCTTCTACTACAACAACAAGATCCTGGTCAAGCGGGTCATCGCCGGCCCGGGCCAGTGGGTGGACATCGACGAGGACGGCAACGTCTACGTGGACGGCCAGCTGCTGGAGGAGCCCTATCTGGAGGATAAGTCCAGAGACAGCTGCAACATCGACCTGCCCTATCAGGTTCCCGACGGACGCTGGTTCGTCATGGGGGACCACCGCTCCGTCTCGGTGGACAGCCGGGACCGGTCGGTGGGCTGCGTGTCGGAGGAGCAGATTGTGGGCCGGCTGACCTTCTGTCTCTGGCCTCTGGACCAGTTTGGATCCCTGGAATAACAACGAAACCCACGGAAAGAGAGGTAGGCGTCTATGAAATATGATCTCATCGCCCGGGCGGCCCAGCTGCTGCGCCGGGGCGGACGTCACCGGCGGTGGCGCCGGGCCGTAAGCGGTCTGGCCGCTGTGGTGGTGTTCGTCACCTCCTATATGCTCATCCTCCCTGCCCTGACCCTGGAGCAGGACACCATTTGCGGGCTGGAGGAGCACACCCACACGGATGCGTGCTACGAGCAGCGCCTGGTGTGCACCCTGGAGGAGAGCGAGCCGGTGTATGAGGACCAGCAGGTCCTCACCTGCACCCTGCCCGAGGGGGAGGGCCACGCCCATACCGAGGCGTGCTACGGCCTCACCTGCGCTCTTGAGGAGAGCGCGGGCCACACCCACACCGAGGCGTGCTGCACCGCTGTCAGTGAGCTCACCTGCACCCTGGCGGAGTCTGAGGGCCACGCCCACAGCGACAGCTGCTACGGCGAGGACGGCAGCCTGATCTGCACCCTGGAGGAGTCCGAGGGCCACACCCACGCCGACGGGTGTTACACCACCGTCAGCCAGCTCACCTGCACCCAGGCGGAGTCCGCGGGGCACACCCATGCCGACGGGTGCTGCGGCCTCATCTGCGGCCAGGAGGAGTCCGAGGCCCACACCCACACCGACGCGTGCTACACCACGGAGCAGGTCCAGGTGTCCGGCCACGTCCACACCGATGCGTGCTATGAGCAGGTGCTCATCTGTGACCTCCCCGAGCACACCCACGACGAGAGCTGCTATCCCGCCCAGGAGGGCGAGTTGATCTGCGAGATGGCGGAGCACACCCACACCCAGGACTGTTACGACGAGGACGGCAGCCTGATCTGTGACCTCCCCGAGCATACCCACACCGAGGACTGCTACGCCGTGGAGATCCCCGAGGAGGACGTCCCCATGGCCGCCTTCCCCGAGGTCATCCCCAAGGGGTATGAGGAGTACAGCTTTGACAACGGCAGCGGCCTTGTGGTCACCGCCTACGCCCCCGAGGGCGCCTTCGGACAGGACGTGCAGCTCTTTGCCGAGGTGCTGTCCGAGGACAGCGAGGAGTATGCCCAGGCCAAGGAGAACCTGGACAAGGCTGAGAACGCCCCCGAGTACACCGGCATGGCGGCCATGGACATCCGCTTTGTGGATGCCGCCGCTGAGGACCCCGCCGCTGCCGAGGAGATCGAGCCAGACGCTTCTATGGGCCAGGTCTATGTGGACATCCAGGCCCAGGCCCTCATTCCCGAGGACGCGGACACCAGCACCCTGGCGGTGCAGCACCACGTGGAGACCGAGTCGGACAAGATCTTCGGCCTGATCCCCAACGTCTTTGATCCCACGGTGACCACGGTGGAGACCGTGGCCGACAGCAGCGACACCACCGGCACCGTCACCGCCGCCCCCGCCGCCGTCCAGACCCTGGACCTGACGGAGGAGGACAGCGCCCCCGCCGCCCAGGATGTGGAGGCCCAGTTCGCGGTGGAGAGCTTCTCGACCTTTACCATTACGTGGAATGCCAATGCGCACAACTCAAAGGCATTCGATGTCACCTCCTATTTGTGGCAGAATAATGAACCTACAGTCACACCAATCAGTGGTCCAAGGGATCTGCAGATAGGTACCAGTAACGAGTTCATCTTTACCGCCGACAATCCCCTGCTGCATGTGGACGGCTATACGCTGGTGAAAGGGCAGATTAAGACTGCACGGAATGCCCAATGGCAGGATATTTACAGCTTCAAGGCGGTCGTTCGAGATTGGAACAGTGGTGGATGGTCTTATTATTATAAAACGACGTCAAATAGCAGCGATAGTTGGATAAACATTTATAATAATTCCAACTATCCCGCCTTCCGGCTCTACTACAAGCAGGAGATTGCACAGGCCACCGGCTGGATGTCCATTCAGGATAACATTTCGGAGGATGGTTCCCTGACAGTCGTGTTTAATAACGACCAATGGGAAGGGGGCGGCGATGCTCCGAATGCGGCGGAGGATGGTTACTACTATAAGTGGTACCGCCAGGACCCTGATGGTGGTGCCTACACCCAAGTGACCGGTGCCGGCAGCACGACGGATACCCTGCCGGTTTACCTGGATGGTGCGCGGGCCACCTACTATGTTGAATTGTGGGTACTGAATGGAACGAGTGCGATTGCGACCTCCTATCCCTATCAGGTACCTTATTACAGCCAGGTACAGAATGGCGGGTTTGAGGATGTAGAAGTGCCGTCCGGCAACAACCTCCAGTTCACCAACGGCCTCTTCCCGGAGATGGTCTGGCAGACCACTGGCTTGGACAAGGAAGGCAACGAGTTTACGGGCCAGGACCTGGAGATCATTAAGGCAAGTGCAAATGGTGCTTGGGGGAACTATGGCGTAACAGATGATGATGAGACTAACGGTGATCAGCTTGCCGAGCTCAACTGTGAGGCCGCCGGCGCCCTTTATCAGGATGTGCTCACCATCCCCGGCCAGGACCTGTACTGGTGGGCATCCCACCGGGCTCGTGACGGCGGCGGCGAAAATACGCAGAAGCAGGACCACATGTATGTGGTCATCATGTCCACCGAGGATGCCCAGCATGTGACCAGCCAGAAAGATATTGATACGCTTATTGACAGGGCTGGCAGAAGGCATATGAAGCTGCTCGAAGAATTGGACAAAGATAATCCTGTATATACCGACGAAGGAACTACAGTTACCGATGTTTCCATCAATGGCTATTCCATGGATGCAACTATATGGCGTGTAGAGTCCAATGCAGCGAGTTGGCACCGGTATGGCGGTACCTATCAAGTGCCGGAAGGGCAGTATCTGACCCGCTTCTTCTTCAGCTCCGGTAAGAATGACGAGAACGCCAGCGGGAATAACACAGTAGGCAATCTGCTCGACCGGGTGGGCTTTGATCAGAACCCTCCGACGAGCGAGAATGCAGCTGGCCTGACCATTCAGAAGACTGTGAGTGGACTTGCTCCGGGCACGGTAATCTCAGCGGAGACATTTACCTTTACTGTTAGTAATAATACCGTGGTGAAGCTACCAACGAGTAGTGTCACAGTGGGAGCGGAGGGCACCGCCACATTTACAAGTAGCAGTATCATACTCACAGAAGGTGTGTACACGGTAGCTGAGGCTCGACCAGATGGCCTTGATGGCTATACCTATGTGAGTACCACGGCAAATGGAAAGAAGGGTTCTCTTGAAACCGGTGAATTCAGCCTGACGAACGGTGAAAGTAAGACAGTTCCCTTCGTTAATACCTACGAGCCCAACACCGGCGACCTCGCCATTACAAAGAAGGTCAGTTACACTGGTAAAGATGATTACGAGAGTACCGCAGTGTTTACGTTCGAGGTATCGCTGAGCGGCGAAACGCTGAGCGGCTCGTATGACCTGGCGTATCAGTACCAGGGTGGTAAGGGTCACGACGATTATACTTGGCCGTCCGGAATCACATCTGATCCTCCGCAGGCACCAGTCAGCGAGGGTAAGCTTACGGTTTACATCCCGGCGGAGGCGACCGTCACCATTAAGGGCCTGCCTGTCGGGAAACAGGTTGTGATTGAGGAAATCAACTACAGCGGCTACGCCCCCGCATGGAGCGGCGATGTTGCCACTCCGACCCCCGGTGCTTCGACCACCACCAACGCCATTACGGCGGACACTCCCATTGCCGTCACCTGCACCAACACCACCGGTGCGGTGCTGCCGAGCACCGGCGGGATGGGCGTGGTACCCTACTTTACCCTCGGGTCTCTGATGACCATTGGCGGGGGGCTGCTGCTGATCCGGCGGCGGTGGAAAGGGGGTCACGCCGCCCGATGAGCAAAGACCCTTACCGATTTTTAAAAATTTGGTAAAAAAGCTACTTGTGTTAAGAGTAGAAAGGAGTTATTCTAGATGAAAAAGAACATCAGCAAGCTATTCTCCCTGGCCCTGGCCCTCATCATGGCCCTGGCCCTCGCCGTCCCGGCTATGGCTCTTGACGTGGGAAATGAGGATGGCGGAAGTATCAGCATCGCCAACCCCACTCTTGAGAAGGCGTATAATGCCTACAAGATTTTCGACGCGACGATCGCCACTGGTGCTAATGGCACCATTGGTACCAGCTACACTATCACGACCGGTGATCCTTGGTATGGTATCGTGTCCGATGCTACTAATGTTTTCGCTCTGGAGCGTGTCGGCGGCACCACTGATACTTACTATGTTACCATTAAGGAAGGCCAGGAGGCCAACGTAATCAATACCCTTCTTCCCAAGGACGACAACGACAATGTGCAGCTGCCTGAGGACGCTCAGAGCATTGGGCAGATTATCCCCAATGAGGGGGCCCCTGCTGTCGAGTGGACCAATGTTGCTTACGGCTACTATGTGGTGACCAGCGCTCTGGGTTCTGCTGTGACCGTGAATTCCGCCAATCCTGACGTGACCATCATCGATAAGAACCAGGACGGCCCCAACTGGAATCCTGATGGCGGTAAGCTCGCCAGCACCGATGGTACCAACTACTTTGACGAGATCTCTCAGAACTACAACGGCACTGTGTACTACAAGATTGCCATTGATGCCACTAACTACAACGGCGAGAAGAAGATCCTCTCCTACACCATTTACGATAGCATGACTGATGGCCTGACCATGACCCAGTCTACCCTGAAGGTCACTGTGGATGGTGTGGAACTGACTAAAAATGAGGATTATACCGTAAGTTATGAGCCCGGTACTAACAATGACAAGGCTTACAACATGATGATCTCCATTGACTGGGTTGACGATTCGGCCGATAAGAACTCCCTCTATGCTCCTAACGCCAAGATCGTGGTGACCTATGAGGCTACGGTGGATGAGGATGCCGAGATTGGTGACGCTGGTAACAACAACACTGCGTGGTTCACTTATGCTGATGATGAGGGTGACCATGGTGGTGACCAGCCCTACACCGATGATGCCACCGTTTACACCTATGCCCTGTCCATCAAGAAGGTGGATGGCACCGACGGAACCACTCCTCTGGCTGGCGCTACCTTCGCCCTGGCTCTGAATGGTACCAATGTTCCTGTTACCCAGGTCAGCGATGGCGTATACAAGTATGACGAGAACAGCAACAGCAACGAGGTCGTGACCCCTGCTAACGGTATCGTGTTCATCAAGGGCCTGAAGGCGGGGACCTACATCCTGACTGAGACCAAGGCCCCCGAGGGCTACAATCTGCTGGAGAATTCTGAGGACATTGTGGCCGAGAAGGCTTCTGAGCAGAAAGTGACTTATTACTATGATGCAGATGGAGTTTTGACTGCAGTTGAGCCGGACGAGGTGGTGGAGGTCGACACAACTGAGACCATTGGCCTGACGGTCGAGAACAACCGCGGCGGCACCCTCCCCACCACCGGCGGCATCGGCACCACCATCTTCTACACCCTGGGCGGTCTGCTGGTGGTCGGCGCTGCGGTCCTGCTGGTGACCAAGAAGCGCATGAGCAACGCCGAGGGCTGAGCCCCCGCAATCCCAATGAATTTCCGCGCTGAGTAAACGCGCGCCCTGTCTCCCCGGGGAGGGTCCTCCCCTCCCCGGGGGTACGACAGTGAGGAGAAGCCTATGAAAAAACGCAGCAAATCCACCATCGTCCTCATTTTCATCTTTGTCATAGGTCTCTCCTTGATGTTGTACCCCGTGGTCAGCGACTACTGGAACTCCTTCCACCAGTCCCGGGCCATTGCCAGCTATATGGAGTCGGTGAACAGCCTGGACCAGGCGGAGTACGACCGCCTGCTGGCGGAGGCCCAGGCCTACAACGCCGACCTGGCCTCCCACGAGACCCGCTTTGCCTTCACCGACGAGGAGGAGGCGGAGTACCTGTCCATGCTGGGCTCCACCGGCGGCGCCGTGGGCTACATCGAGATCCCCGCCATCAACCTCTCCCTCCCCATCTACCTGGGCACCAGCGAGGCCGTGCTCCAGGCCGGGGTGGGCACCATGGAGGGCTCCTCCCTCCCCATCGGCGGCGAGAGCACCCACGCCGTCCTCACCGGACACCGGGGGCTCCCCTCCGCCACCCTCTTCACCCACCTGGACAAACTGGTGGAGGGCGACCTCTTCCACGTCCATATCCTCAGCGAGACCTGCACCTACGAGGTGGACCAGATCCTCATTGTGGAGCCCCAGGATCTGGAGGCGCTGGAGATCCAGCCTGGCGAGGACCTGTGTACCCTGGTGACCTGCACCCCCTACGGCATCAACACCCACCGCATGCTGGTGCGGGGCCACCGGGTGGAGACCCCCGAGGATATGATCTACACCCAGGTCTCCGCCGACGCCATGCAGATCGAGCCCATCCTTATCGCCCCCCTGGTGGCAGCCCCCATTCTGCTGCTGCTGCTGGTGGGACTGCTGTGGGGCGGCCGGGGCTCCGCCCCCGCCAAGGCCCCCAAACCAACCAAGACCAAGACCAAGAAAGGTGGTAATTCCGGTGACGACGATCAGAAGAAAGATCGCTAGCCTGCTGGCGGCAGTGCTGTGCCTCTCCCTGCTGGCGGTGCCCGCCGGGGCATATGTGCGGGTGGACGTGAGCGACGACGTCTCCCTCACCCTGAGCTACAAACACGGCCAGACCCCCATCCAGGACATGGAGATCTCCCTGTATAAGGTGTACGACATGTCCGATGCGGTGCGCTTCAAGGTGGAGGATGACTTTGAGACGGCCTACGGGGAGGACTTTAAGTTTACGCTGAGTGAGTGGCCCATAAAGGACAGCCAGGGCAACGTGACCGACCCTGACCAGGTGGACTGGGACGGTATGGCCCGTAACCTGGAGACCCTCCTGCGGGCCGACATCGCCAACAACACCGTGAATGTGCAGCCCGTCCTCACCATGACCACCGACGAGAACGGCCAGGTGAAATTTGAGAGCAACCCGGCCGCCGACGTAAAGCTGGACCCCGGCCTCTACCTGGTGATGGGCAAGTCCCTCTCCCGCGGGTCCTACACCTACACCCCCAAGACCTTCCTGACGGCCCTGCCCAGCCTGGAGCCTGACGACACCTGGAACTATAATCCCAGCGGCACCAACAAGCTGGACATTTACTACCACGCCCCCGCCACCCGCACCATCACCGTGCAGAAGGAGTGGCTGGACGAGGACGTGGAAGACGTGGAGCGGCCCGCCTCCATCCAGGTGCAGCTCATCCACAACGGGTATAACTACGGCCTGCCCGTCACCCTGAACGAGGGCAACAACTGGAGCTACAGCTGGTTCGGCGTGCCCGCCTCGGGCAGCGTGCTGGTGGCCGAGGTGGATGTGCCCGAGGGGTACATCATGTGGGTGGAGAAGCTGGACGCCACCAGTTTCCTGATCACCAACTCCGCCGACACGGAGATTGATCCCCCCGATGTGCCTCTGGACCCCGGCCCCGGCGGGGAGGACCCCGGTGAGCCGGGTGATCCCGGCGATCCCGGCGACGAGATCGACATCCCTGAGGACGACGTGCCCCTGTCCCCCGGCCTGCCCCAGACCGGCACCTTGTGGTGGCCCGTGCCCTTCCTGACCATGGGCGGCCTGGTGCTGTTCCTGTTGGGCTGGGTGGACGGCCGGAGAAACAGACGGGAGCAGGACGATGCGTAAACGGACGATCGCGCTGCTGCTGGCCGGGTCCCTGTGCCTGATTGCGGCCCTGGGCCTGACAGGGTACAACCTGTGGGACGAGAACCGGGCCTCCTCCACCGCGGAGGAGGGGGTGGCCGCCCTGGAGGCGGTGATCCCCCAGCAGGAGACGGAGGAGGACAGCGCCCCCGCCGTCACCGTGCCCGCCACGCCCCCGGCCTTGATGCCCACCATCCAGGTGGACGGCCTGAACTATGTGGGCCTGCTGGAGATCCCCCTGCTGGGGCGGGTGCTGCCCATCCAGGCCACCTGCAGCGACGCCCTGCTGAAAAAGGCGCCCTGCCTCTACCAGGGCAGCCTGGCGGAGGGCATGATCATCGCCGGGCACAGCTACCGCTCCCACTTCGGCAGCCTGAGCCGGCTCTCCCCCGGTGACCCCATCCGGTTTACCGATTTGGAGGGCAACGTGTGGAACTACCAGGTGGTGACCACCGAGATCATCGGCGGGCACGACGTGGAGGGCATGGAAGAGGGAGACTGGGACCTGACCCTGTTCACCTGCACCTACGGGGGCCGGGACCGGGTGACCATCCGGTGCTCCCTGGTGACGGAGTGAGCCCCCATAACAATGTGTTTTACCGCGCCCCGCTGGTCGGACGGAGGACCGTCTGAGAAAGCGGGGCGCGGCCCATTTCAGGAAAAGCCACCGGCTGTGCCGGTGGCTTCAGCGTGTCGAACAAGTCGACACGCTTCAAAAAAATGCTTGCATTTTTTTGAGGGGATGCAGCCCGCTGCGTCGCACTCGCGTTGCTCGCACGCTTGCGGGCTGAGAAGTGTTTTTTCCGAGGCGCATGTCCCCGAAAAAAACGGATCTGATCTTATTTTGCCGCCTCC
>CASFCS010000042.1 GCA_949293245.1 uncultured bacterium
TTCACAGCCTTCTTGGCGTTCTCCTGGATATACTCCCGCCGGGGCTCCACCTTCTCCCCCATGAGGAGGGTAAAGATCTCGTCGGCCCGGACGGCGTCGTCCAGCTCGATGCGCTTGAGGGTGCGCCGCTCCGGGTCCATGGTGGTCTCCCACAGCTCGTGGGGGTCCATCTCGCCCAGGCCCTTGTACCGGTTGATGACCACCTTGGTGTTGGGGTTGTCCCCCCGCAGCTCCGCGGAGATGGCGTCCCGCTCCTCGTCGGAGAAGGCCACCCGCACGGTCTTGCCCCGGGTGAGCTTGTAGAGGGGGGGCACCGCGGCGTACACATAGCCGTGGTCGATGAGGGGCCGCATGAAGCGGAAGAAGAAGGTCAGAAGCAGGGTGCGGATGTGGGCGCCGTCCACGTCGGCATCCGCCATAATGATGACCTTGTGATAGCGCAGCTTACTGAGGTCGAAGTCCTCCCCGATGCCCGCCCCCAGGGCGGTGATCACCGGGGTGAGCTTGTCGTTGCCGTACACCTTGTCCGCCCGGGCCTTCTCCACGTTGAGCATCTTGCCCCACAGAGGGAGGATGGCCTGGAACCGGGAGTCCCGCCCCTGGGTGGCGGAGCCGCCGGCGGAGTCGCCCTCGACGATATAGAGCTCGGTGAGCTCGGGGTTTGCCTCGTTGCAGTCCCGCAGCTTGTCGGGCATGGCGGCGCCCCCCAGGGCGGTCTTGCGGCGGATGGACTCCCTGGCCTTCCGGGCGGCCTCTCTGGCCCGGGAGGCCATCATGGCCTTCTCCAGGATGAGCTTGCCCACCTTGGGGTTCTCCTCCAGGAAGGTCTCCAGCTTTTCGCTGACCACGGCGTTGACCAGGGTGCGGATCTCCGCGTTGCCCAGCTTGGCCTTGGTCTGGCCCTCAAACTGGGCCTCGGTGAGTTTTACGCTGATGACGCAGGTGAGGCCCTCCCGGCAGTCGTCGCCCGACACCTTGTCGTCGTTTTTCAGCACCCCGATCTTCCGCCCGTAGGCGTTGAAGGTGTTGGTGAGGGCCCGGCGGAAGCCCTCCTCGTGCATGCCCCCCTCGGGGGTGTGGACGTTGTTTGCAAAGGAGACCATGACCTCCTGGTACCCGTCGTTGTACTGCATGGCGATCTCCGCTATGGCGTCCTCCCGGGCGCCGGAGACGTAGATCACGTCGTCGTGGATGGGGGTCTTGTTCTTGTTGATGAAGGTGACGAACTCCCGGATGCCCCCCTCGTAGCACATGTCGTCCTCCTGCTCCATGCCGGGGCGCAGGTCCACGGTCTGGATGCGCAGGCCGGCGTTGAGGAAGGCCTCCTCCCGCATCCGGGTGTGGAGGGTGTCGTAGCTGAATTCCAGGGTGTCGAACATCTCCGGGTCGGGCTTGAAGGTGACGGTGGTGCCGGTGGCGGGGGTGTCCCCCACGATCTTCATCTCCTGGGTGATGGCCCCCCGGGCAAACTTCATCTCGTAAATCTTGCCGTTTTTGTGGACCTGGACCTCCAGCCACTCGGACAGGGCATTGACCACGCTGGCGCCCACGCCATGGAGGCCGCCGGACACCTTGTACCCGCCGCCGCCGAACTTGCCCCCGGCGTGGAGCACGGTGTACACCACCTCCAGGGCGGGCCGGCCGGTCTGGGGCTGGATGTCCACCGGGATGCCCCGGCCGTTGTCCGTGACGGTAATGGTGTTGCCCGGATTGATGGTGACGGTAATATTATTGCAGTAGCCCGCCAGGGCCTCGTCAATGGCGTTGTCCACGATCTCGTACACCAGGTGGTGCAGCCCCGACTCGCTGGTGGAGCCGATGTACATGCCGGGGCGCTTGCGCACCGCCTCCAGCCCCTCCAGCACCTGGATCTCCGAGGCGCCGTATTCGTGCTCCACATGGGTGGAGCCCATCTCGTTCATGATTTCAGACATAAAGTACCTCCGCTTATTTTCACACTGCTGCGCGGCTGGCGCCTGGGGGCAGCGGTCTGCCCTGTCCCCACGCGCCAGGCGCGAAAGGCTCTCCTCCCCTCCCCGGCCGGCTGTCCGGCCGGAGAGGGGCCGCAGCTCAGTGGTCCAGATCCTGGTCCAAGTCGTCCTCCAGGCCGTCGTCGTCCTGGGCGCCCACCAGCTCCATGGTGCGCATGCGCCGCTGGTCCTTCACCAGCTCCACCTGGCGGAAAATCATCTCCTTGACCTCCCGGGGGTGCCTGACGTTGGTGAGCTCCAGGTGGGGGGCGGTCTTGTCCGAGGAGTGGACGCACACGGTGCCCACGCCGAAGATCCGCTGGCCCAGGGAGATTTTCAGCTCCAGATCCCGCACCCGGTACAGGAGGACCTCCTCCCCCCTGATGTTGAAAAAGCCCCTCTCGCAGAAGATGCGGTCCTCACTCAGGGCGTATTTGGTAAAGGACAGGGGCACTCCGAAGTGGCGCTTGCGGTCCTTCCACATGTATTCAATCTCTATCATGGTCTGTTCCTCCTGTTGTCGTGTTGGCTCACTCAAAGCTGTTGCGCTCCACCCGGTTGAGGAGGGTGGCGGTGTTGAGCTGGGAGAGGTACACCAGGGGGGCCCCCTCCCCCTCCTGGCACAGCACAAAGGACTTGGGCAGATCCTCCCCCACCAGGATCACCCGTCCCTCCCGCTCCGCCCGCTCCAGAAAGGCCCGGGTGCGGTGGGACCAGGTGCTGTTGTCCAAATCGAAGAGGGCCACCACGCTGCGGTAGGGCACCATCACCGACTGGCCCAGATGGAGATACATCCCCTCAGCCCCCCTGCTTATTCTGCCGGCGGTTCATCCACCAGCGGCGGATGGCGCTGCCGATGGCGTGAAAGGCCAGCACCAGCAGAAAGTAGATAATCCAGTACACCACAATGCCCCACAGGGGGAACCAGCCGCTTGGGCCGTTGACCTCCTCCGAGAGGGCAAAGGAGGTGTATACCGCCATCACCGCCCCCAGGGCGGCGGGAATGGCCTTGGGCCATTTTTTCGCCGTGAAAAGGGACAAAATGAGCTGCAAGAGGGGACCCAGCCACAGCGGGATCAGAATGATCCCGATGAACACAGCGGAGGCGCCTACGGCAAAGGCGCCCAGCAGCAGATGAAACATGGCTGTTATCCTCCTTCTTCTGATCTGTCATTGCGAGGGCCCAACGGGCCCGCGGCAATCCGTTCCCCTCTCTTTTCACGGGGACGGGGGGACGATGGTACTTTTCTTGCACCCACAAGAAAAGTACCCAAAAGAATGGGCATAAGGGGGAGTACCCCCTTATGGATCCCCCCTTGGCACTTTGGTGCCTGCTCCTATTGACCGGCGCTCCTAAACTTTGTCGTGTCGAATCGTTGATCGACCGGCCTTCGGCGGCCTGACCTGGCAGACAAAATACCCTAGCCTTCTCGCAAGGGGCGCCTGGCCCGGTGGTGTTTGGCGGCTGGCTCCGTAGGGGCGGCTATCAGCCGCCCGCCGCCCGGTGTGCCCGGAGCCTGTTGCAATAGGCCGGGGTTCCGGCTGTGTCATTGCGAGGGCTGCTTGCAGCCCGCGGCAATCCGCTTCTCTGGATGCGATAGGGAATACGGATTGCCGCGCCAGTGTGCCCACTGGCTCGCAATGACAGGGCAAAAATCGGCACCCTGTCGCTGCGGGGCGGTGAGGACACCGCCCCCTACGGACGGGAGCGGAAGTCCATGCAGTTTTCGTGTGCCCTGGCGGGTCCGGCAGCCTGATCCACGGGCGGGTTTGGAACCCGCCCCTACGGACCGGAACGAAACTTTACACGGTTCCCCATTTCCCGGCAAGTCCGGTTATCCTGGACAGCGGGCGGCTGATAGCCGCCCCTACGGCGTGGCAGGAATTATCTGCACAAATCAGGACTCGTCCAGCCCCACCTCTGCGTAGGGGGCGATGTCCCCATCGCCCCGCCCGGATATGGCTGGGTTTGCCCGCTCCGTCCTCCGTCTTTCGTCCCCCGTCCCCGGGGGGATCCGTCCAGAAAGGGGGGCCACAGCCCCCCTTTGGCCTGGTCGTTTAAAGGGGGTGTTTCCAAAGAGGGGGGAAATCGAAAGCCCCCCTCTTTGGCGTGTCTTTTGGGTACTTTTCTCCACGAGGAGAAAAGTACCGCCCCCGTCCCCAAAGATAAGAACGGATTGCCGCGCCTTTTTTATCTCTCTCCCCACTCCAGCAGGCTGCCCCCCCGGATGTGAAACACCTTCCCGGACCGCAGGCGCTGGAGCTTCTCCTCCTCGCAGCAGGTGATAAACACCTGGCCGTCGGTGATGGCGTTGAGCACGAACTCCTGCCGCCGCTGGTCCAGCTCGCTGAGCACGTCGTCCAGCAGCAGCACGGGCCACTCCCCGCTGTCGTGGAAGAAGATCTCCCGGGCGGCGAGCTTGAGGGACAGTGCGGCGGTGCGGGTCTGGCCCTGGGAGCCGAACATCCGGGCGGAGCGCCCGCTGAGCAGCACCTCCAGATCGTCCTTGTGGGGGCCGGACAGGCACTGGCGGGCCTCCAGCTCCGCCCGGCGGTGGGTTTTCTGGTGGTCCAGCAGCTGCTGGAGAAGGGTGCGGGTGGGGGCCAGGGGGTCGGTCACGGTGGACACGGTGTGGTAGGAGAGGCCCAGCTCCTCCCCCCCGCCGGAGAAGGCCCGGTGGACGGCGGGGGCGTACTCCAGCAGCTTGCGGATAAAATGGGCCCGGTAGTGGATCAGCAGGGCCCCGGTCTGGGCCATGCGCAGGGAGAAATCCTCCAGGGTGTCCAGCAGGTCGGGCCGCTCCTGGCTGTCCCGCAGGATACGGGTCTTGTGCTCGTAAAGCCGCCGGTACTCCCCCAGGGCGGCGGCATATCTGGGCCGCAGCTGGCAGATGCAGTCGTCCAGAAACCGCCGGCGCTGGGCGGCCCCCTCCTTGATGAGGGACAGGTCCTCCGGGCAGAAGAGCACCGTGTGCACCACGCCGGAGAGCTCCGCGGCGGTGTCCAGCTTCACCCCGTTGGCCCACAGCTGCCGCCGCCGGCCCCGGGCGAGTTTTACCTCCAGGTCAAAGGTCCGCCCCCGGCTCTGGACCGCCGCCCGGATATGGGCGGCGTCAACATCAAAGCCGATGAGCTCCCGGTCGTACCGGGCCCGGTGGGACCGGGCGGCGGACAGATAGGAAATGGCCTCCAGCAGGTTGGTCTTGCCCTGGGCGTTGTCCCCCACGATGAGGTTCACCCCGGGGTGAAAGTCCGCCCGGAGGCTGTGGTAGTTGCGAAAGCCCTCCAGGGAGATGGAGTCTACTCTCATTCCACCCGCACGGCCCCCCGGCCGGCCACCTCCGCCCTGTCGCCGGGGCGGAGCTTCTTGCCCCGCATGGTGCACACCTCACCGTTGACCAGCACCTGGCCCTCCTGGATGAGCACCTTGGCCTCCCCCCCGGTCTCCACCAGGGCGGCGAATTTCAAAAGGGCGTCCAGCTTGATGAATTCTGTTGTAATCGTCACGGCGGTCTCCTGCAAGGGAAACACCGTCCTTTCTTTTTTGAAACGTGGAAGATCTGTTGAATCGTTGTGCCGCCATCCTCCCGCCCTGGCATTGCGAGGGCCCAACGGGCCCGGGGCGTTCCTTTTTTATGGGGACGGGGGAGACGGTGGTACTTTTCTCTCCCGCGGAGAAAAGTACCCAAAAGACGCGGCATAAGGGGGAGTACCCCCTTATGGATCCCCCTGCTCGCTGAAATGCGTTCTTCTATCCGCCGGCGCTCATAAACTTTGTCGTGTCGAATCGTTGGTCGACCGGCCTTCGGCGGCCTGACCTGGCAGACAAAATACCCCGGATGTTCTCGCCCGGGGCGCCTGTCTGGGTGGTGCCTGGCGGCCCGGCATCACGGGGCGATGGGGACATCGCCCCCTACGAACAGGAGGGGAAGTCTATGCAGTTTTCGTGTGCCCTGGCAGGTCTGGCAGCCTGATCCACGGGCGGGTCTGGGAAGCGCCCCTACGGTGTAGTCGAAACTGCCTGCACAAATTGGGACGCACCCGGCCCCCTCTTTTGTGCGTAGGGGCGGCTATTAGCCGCCCGCCGCCCGGTGTACCCGGGCCTGCCCAAAGCCGGTTGCAATAGGCTGGGGTTCCGACTATGTCATTGCGAGGGCCGCTTGCGGCCCGTGGCAATCCGTCCCTCTGTTTGGGACTGAGGACGGGGATGCGGCAGGAGATACGGATTGCCGCGCCAGTGTGCCCACTGGCTCGCAATGACGGGCAAAAATCGGCACCCTGTCGCTGCGGGGCGGTGGGGACACCGCCCCCTACGGACGGGAGGGGAAGTCCATGCAGTTTTCGTGCGCCCTGGCGGGTCCGGCAGCCTGATCCACGGGCGGGTTTAGAACCCGCCCCTACGGACCGGAACGAAACTCCACACAATTCCATATTCCCCGGTGGGTCCGGTTACCCGGGAAAGCGGGCGGCTAATAACCGCCCCTACGGCGCGGCAGGAATTGTCTGCACAAATCAGGACCCGTCCAGCCCCACCTCTGCGTAGGGGCGGGTCCGTGACCCGCCCGTAATGCCAGGCCCGCAAGCACCACCCGGCCAGGCGCCCTTGCGAGAACATCCGGGGTATTTCAAGTTCCAGGTCAGGCCGCTGAAGGCCGGTTGATCAACGCGGAGACACGACAAGGATTGCACGCGCCGGCAAATAGGAGTCTGCATTCCAGCGGGGAGGGGGATAAACAAGGGGGAGGCCCCCCTTGTTTCGCCTTCTTTGGGGTACTTTTCTTGGCGACGCAAGAAAAGTACCAACGCTCTCTCGTCCTCGGGCAGGGGACGGCTCCGCGCTTCCCTGTCACGCTTCGCGCCCTCCGCAACGGCACACTGCTCACCACTCCGCCGGAAATGCCGCCGGGCTCCGCCCGGGTTTGTTTTCCGGTCTGCGTGGTTCGCTGTGCGCCTGCTCCCGGGCGCTCGGGCGCTTCTTGTCACGCTTCGGCTCGTTCGCGGCCGGGTCGCGAAGTCGCGCTGCGCGAAAAATGCCGCGCCGCCTCTGGCGTCGCCTGTTTTTTCGTCTTCGCCGCTCCTTCGCTCCCCTGCTCACGGCCTCAGGCGCTTCTCATCACGCCTTCAGTCTCACCGGCAGCACCATATACAGGAAATTCTCCTCCCCCTCGGTGGGCAGCAGGATGCACGGCGAGGTGGGGGTGCTCAGCTCCATGCGCACCGTGTCCGCCGGGGCGATTTTCACCGCGTCCATGAGGTAGCGGTTGTTGAAGCCGATTTCCAGATCCCTGCCATCCCCCTGGATGGGGCACTGGTCAAAGGCCTCCCCCACGGCGGTCTTGGAGGTGATGCTCAGCACCCCGTCCTCAAAGCGGCAGCGCAGGGGGCTTTTCAGCTTTTCATTGATAATGAGGGACACCCGGTCAATGGAGGCCTGGAGGGCTTTGGTGTCCACCTCCACCCGAATGGGATTTTCCCGGGGAATGGTCTGGCGGTAGTTGAGGAACTCCCCCTCCAACCGGCGGGAGATCAGCATGGTCTGCCCCATCTGGAACAAAATATGCCGCTGGCCCGGGGTGACGGACACGGTCTCATCGCAATCCTGACAGATACGCTCCACCTCCGCCAGGGCGGCGCCGGGCACCACGAAGGAGAAGGCGTTGGCCCCGCAGCGGGAGGTGAGCTTCTCCCGGCGGAGGGCCAGCCGGTACCCGTCCACTGCCACCACGGTCAGGGAATCCCCCTCCGCCTCAAAGAGGGCGCCGGTGTGGATGGGGCGGCTCTCGCTGGTGGCCACGGCGAAAATGGTCTGGCCGATCATGGCCCGCAGGGTGCTCTGGGGAATGTGGAAGCCGTTGTTGTCGTCCACGGCGGGCAGGTCGGGGAACTCCCGGGGATCGGTCGCCATAATATGGAACTTGCTCAGGCCGCAGGTCAGGTGCACCGTGTTCCCCTCGCTGTGGAAAACCACCACGTCGTCGGGGAATTTCCGCACGATGTCGCCAAAGAGCCGGGCGGGGAGGACCAGGCTGCCCCCCTCGGATACCTCTGCTGACAAAGTGGTTTGGATTCCGGTCTCCAGATTGTAGCCGGTGAGGGTGAGGGCGTCCCCTTTTGCCTGAATGAGGATACCCTCTAATGCCGCAATGGAGCTTTTGGGGGACACTGCCCGGCCGGCGGTGGTGATGGCGGTCTGGAGCAGGGCTTTTTCGCAGGAAAATTTCATATGGGTGTTCCGTCCTTTCTTGCGGGGTTTCGGGGAAGAACAAGTAGGAGAGGGTTTAAAAATCGTGGTAGCGGTAGGGGCTGCGGAAGGTGTGGAAAATCCTCCATTCCTTAGGGGCCCAGGGGTTTGGCCATCCTCAGGGAGTTCCACAGCTTTTCCGCACCCTTCACAGGGGTGTGGACGGTGTCAGAGGCTTCCACAGCCTTCCACACCACAGTCCGCAGAATTGTGGAAAACTTTGCGGATTTGTGGAAAAGGTTTCGTCCGGTCAGTAGGCGCTGTTGACCGCGGCGGTGATGTCCCGCACAATCTCCTGAAAATCGGGCTGGTCCTTCATAATTTTCTCCACACGGTTGATGGAATTGAGGACGGTGGAGTGGTGCCGGCCGCCGAACTCCTGGCCGATCTCGTTGAGGGACAGGTTGGTCATCTCCCGGATGATATACATGGCCACGTTGCGGGCGGTGGCCACCTCCTTGCTCTGGCTCTGGCCCCGGAGCACGTCGGAGTCCATGTCGTAGTACCGGGCCACCTCCTGGATGATCACGTCGGCGGAGGGGAGGAAGTCGGAGCGCTGGCGCAGGATGTCCCGCACCGCCCGGATGGTGGTGTCCACATCCACCTGGGCCCCCATCAGCTCCTGGAGGGCCAGGATCTTGTTCACCACGCCCTCGATCTGCCGCACGTTGGCGGTGATGTTGTCCGCCACATAGGTGAGCACCGGGTCGGGGATGTCGATGCCCCGGCGGATGGCCTTGTTTTTGATGATGGCCACCCGGGTCTCGTAGTCCGGGGGCTGGATATCCACCGACAGGCCCCACTCAAACCGGGTCTTGAGCCGGTCCTCCATGCGGGTCATCTCCTGGGGGGGCCGGTCGGAGGTAAAGACGATCTGCTTTTTCTGCTCGTGGAGGGTGTTGAAGGTGTGGAACAGCTCCTCCTCCGAGTAGTCCTTGCCGGCGATGAACTGCACGTCGTCCATCAAAAACAGGTCCGCCCCCCGGTATTTGTCCCGGAATTCGGGCATCCGATTGTCCTGGCGGCGGAGGGAGGTGACCATGTCGTTGACGAAGTCCTCACTCTTGATATATACCACCTTGTACTCCGGGTGGGTCTCGTGGACCTTGTGGGCAATGGCGTAGAGCAGGTGGGTCTTGCCCAGGCCGGACTGCCCGTAGATGAACAGGGGGTTGTAGCTCTGCCCCGGGGCCTCCGCCACCGCCCGGGCGGCGTTGTAGGCAAACTTGTTGGGGTTGCCCACCACGAACTTGTCGAAGGTGTACTCCTCCGTGCCGGGGAGGAAGGTGCTCTCCTGCTTGGGCTGGCGGAACCGGGTGAGGCCCTCCTCGTCCAGTACCTCCACGTCCAAATCAAAAGAAAACAACTCTCGCAGCGCCTTCCGGACCAGGGGCACATAACGAGAGCGGACGATATTCCGTTTGAACTCCGACGGGGAGTACAGCACCAGCCGGTCCTCCTCCAGAGCCACGGCCTCCATATCATCAAACCAGGTGTTGATGGTGGTGGTGGAGGCCTCATTTTCCATGAGAGAGAGGACCTTCGCCCACACCTCTGCGGGTACGACCATGGACATACCCTCCTTTGTCAGCTTGGTATTCGCCGTGACCGGCCCGCGGTCGGTCACCACGACGATGCACGGGTTCTCCGCCTTGTACATCGCGATTTCACGCCCCTTCATTATAACAAAAATATGCTCTGGGTGCAATGGCCTGGAGGCATTTCCCTCTGCAAATACAGGCGATATTTCCGGCTGTGTTGCACGTTGGCGTACCACCGGGGAAAAAATAGCCCTTCGGCTTCCACACAAAAAACTAAAATTGTTGAAAAAAATAAGGTTGACAGAGGGGCGGGGCATCCGATATAATTATCGGTGCGTTTTATACCCATTCCATCGCTGACCGCGGCGGCTTCGCCGCCGTTGTGGAGGGCGGGAGTTCCCGTCAATCAAGTACAGGAGGTGTACCGACATGGTTCGTACCTATCAGCCCAAGAAGCGTCACCGCTCCAAGGTCCACGGCTTCCGCAAGCGTATGGCCACCAGCAACGGCCGCAAGGTTCTGGCTCGTCGCCGGGCCAAGGGCCGCGTCCGCCTCACTCACTGATGCGGGCACCGTCAATCGGATAACAAAAAAGACCGGGGCGTGGGAGTATTCCCCCGCCCCTATGTCGCGTTATCCCAAAATCCGCCTCCCCCTCACCGGCGGGGGCGGACAAGGCCGGCAGAGCCCTCCGGGGCCCTCCGGCGGGAGCGCCGGACGCCGGGCGGCAGTCCCAGGGCGCTCCATGGGGAAAGGGGAGGTGACGGAGTGAAATACACCGTGTCCATCAAGCGCAACCACGAGTTCCAGCGGCTCTACCGCAAGGGGCGCTCCGCCGTATCCCCCGCCCTGGCCCTCTACTGCCGCAAGCGGAAGGGGGAGGGCAACCGCCTGGGCCTCACCGTAGGCACCAAGGTGGGCAAGGCCGTGGTGCGCAACCGGGTGCGCCGCCGCATCCGGGAGGCATACCGCGTTCACGAGGGGGACTTTCTCACCGGGTACGACCTGGTGGTGGTGGCCCGGGTGAGGGCGGCCCACGTGCCCTACCGGGTGATCGAGAAGCAGCTGCTGGCCCTGGCGGACAAGCTGGGGCTCATGCGGAGGGACGCGCCGTGAAAAAGCTGCTGCTGTGGCTCATCGGGGTGTACCGCTCCTCCATCTCCCCGGCCACACCCCCCTGCTGCCGCTTCATCCCCACCTGCTCGGCCTACGCCCAGGAGGCCATCGAGCTCCACGGGGCCTGGCGGGGCTCCTGGCTGGCCCTGGGCCGGCTGCTGCGCTGCCACCCCTTCCACCGGCAGAAGTCGGTGGTGTACGACCCCGTGCCGCCCAAACAATCCAAAGCTGGAGGCTGAACATGGACTTCTTACAAATCATCCTCACCCCTTTCTCCTGGCTGCTCAAGACTCTGGCCACCGTGTTCAACAGCTACGGCCTGGCCCTGATCTTCTTCGCCCTGCTGGTGAAGGTGGTGCTCTTCCCCCTGTCCCTGAAGGGCAAGAAGGGCATGATCCAGATGAGCATCCTCTCCGGCCAGCAGAAGGCCATTGCCGAGCGCTACCCCAACGACAAGGAGAAGCAGAACCAGGAGCTCCAGAAGCTCTATGAGCAAAACGGCGTCAACCCCATGAGCGGGTGCCTGTGGTCCTTCCTGCCTCTCCCCCTGCTGATGCTGCTCTACGTCATCATCCGCCGGCCCTTCCGCTACCTGATGGGCCTGGCCGACTCGGCCATCACCGCGGTGGCCTCCGCCCTGGGGTATGCCGACTTCACCATCGCCGGGTACAACGAGCTGTACCTGGCGGCTATGATGAACGCGGACAACGTCTCCACCGCCGCCACTGCCGCGGGGGTGGAGGTGTCCCAGATGTTCCTGATGAACTTCGACTTCCTGGGCATCGACCTGTCCCAGGTGCCTACCCTGAATTTCTGGGCCAACGGCATCTCCTGGAACTCCGTGGGGCTCTTCCTCATCCCCCTGGTGTCCGCCGGGCTGTCCCTGCTGTCCATGGTGGTGTCCACCAAGACCAACGTGATGAACAAGGAGCAGCAGGCCGCCGCCGCGTCCACCAACCGCTCCATGTATATCGTCAGCCCCCTCCTCTCCCTGTGGATCGGCTACTCCATGCCCGCCGGTCTGGGCATCTACTGGATTGCCAACAGCGCCTTCCAGATGGTGCAGGAGGTCATCTGCGGCCGCATTCTCAAGGATGAGTATGTGAAGGCCCAGGCGGTCATGGAGGAGAACGCCCGCAAGGCCAAGGAGGCCGAGAAGGAGCGCCGCCGCCAGGCCGCCGAGCGCAAGGCCCAGGCCCTGGCCGAGAAGAAAAACGCCGCCCGCCGCGCCGGCAAGGGCAAGCGGTCCGCCGCCCAGGCCCAGGCCGAGAGCGAGCGCCTGGGGGCCATCCAGGCCGCCAGCCGGGTGGGGATGCGGACCTACGCCCGGGGCCGGGCCTACGACCCCAACCGCTACCCCATCACCCCCTATCACGACCCCGACCTGAAGCACCGCCCCGCCCCGGAGGAGGAGAGCCTCACCGAGGAGGAGAAGGCCATTTTGGCCGAGAGCGGCCGCCAGGACATGGTGGAGGCCGCCGAGGCCGCCGCTGCCCCCGCCCCGGAGGATACCGCCGCCGCGCCCCAGGAGGAGCCGGAGGAGGCCGCCGTCCAGGAGGAGGACAAGAAGGGCTTTGAGACCCCCACCTACTCCGCCCCCAGCTACGACGCCCCCGACTACGCCGGGGACAAAGAAGAAAAAGAGAAGGAGGACCGGTGACCGGTCCTCCCCTCTCCTGATATCGAAGGAGTGAATTCCTGTGCTCAAGTACATCGAAGTCACCGGCAAGAACGAGGACGACGCCATCCGCAAGGGCCTGGTACAGCTGGGCATGGACCGGGACGACGTGTCCGTAGAGGTGCTGGAGCGGGCCAAGACCGGCTTTTTGGGCATCGGCTCCACCCCCGCCAAGATCAAGATCTCCTATGAGGTGCCCGACGAGCCCGCCCCTGTGGTGGAGGAGTCCAAGGCCGCTCCCGCGGTGACCGAGGCCCCCAAGGCCCCCGCCGCCCCCGCCCCCAAGACCCAGGCCCCCGCCCCCGCCGCCGGGGAGGAGGAGGACGAGGTGGCCCAGGCCATCCGGGCCTTCCTCACCGGGCTGCTGGCGCACATGGGGGCCCAGGCGGCGCCCTCCATCACCCGCACTGCCGAGGCCTATGAGGTGGTGCTGGAGGGGGACAACCTGGGCAGCCTCATCGGCCGCCGGGGGGAGACCCTGGACGCCATCCAGCAGCTCACCAGCTACTCGGTGAACCGGGGCCGGGCCCACCGGGTCCGGGTCCATGTGGACGCCGAGCACTACCGGGCCCGCCGGCAGGAGTCCCTGGAGCGGCTGGGCCGCAAGGTGGCGGGCAAGGTGGTCAAGTACCGCCGCAGCGTCACTCTGGAGCCCATGAACGCCTATGAGCGGCACATCATCCACGCCGCCCTCCAGGACTATGCCGGGGTGACCACCTTCTCCACCGGGGTGGAGCCCAACCGCCGCATCGTGGTGGCCTACGCCCCCGACCAGCGGTAAAGACGGCCCCCGGACCGGGAAAACCGGAATCAAAGCAGGAAAAAATACATATTGTATTGGGAACGGGGGCGCTCCCCGCCCGTACACCACCGGCACGGCGGGCCCCCACGGGTCCCGCCGTGCCGCCGTTTTTGGGATTTTCTTTGGGGACGGGGGGCGCCTGGCCTTGTTCTATTCTGCCGGCTTGCTCCGTAGGGGCGGCTATTAGCCGCCCGTCCCCCCAGTGTGCCCGGGTCTGCCCGGAGCCGGATGCAATAGGCCGGGGTTTTGACTCTGTCATTGCGAGGGCTGCTTGCAGCCCGGGGCAATCCGTTTTCTCCGTTTTCTCCGTTTATGGACGAGGGCGGTACTTTTCTCCCCGTGGAGAAAAGTACTCAAAAGACACGGTCAAGAGGGGGATTTCGATTTCCCCCTCTTGACAATCACCCCTTAAAATGACCAGGCCAAAGGGGGGCTGCGGCCCCCCTTTCTGGACGGAACCCCCCGGGGACGGAAGACGAGGGACGGGGGATGCGGGCGGGTTTGGAACCCGCCCCTACGCACAAAAGGGGAGGTTGGACGCATCCCAATTTGTGCAGACGGTCCCGGCTATCGTAGGGGCGGCTATTAGCCGCCCGTTTTCCAGAGTACCCGGACCCGCCGGGGAATGGGGAATCGTGTGGAGTTTCGTCCCTGTTCGTAGGGGCGGGTTCTAAACCCGCCCGGGTGCCACGTTGCCCGGACCTGCCAGGGCGCACTAAAACTGTATGGATTTCCCCTCCCGTCCGTAGGGGGCGATGTCCCCATCGCCCCGCCGTCCCCCCTCCCCATCAAAACAAACCACCCCACCCAGAAAGGACGATGCCCCATGCCTACCCCCCTGGTCGACGCCCTCCGGGCCCTGGCGGACACCGGCCCGGTGCGCTTCCATATGCCCGGCCACAAGGGCCTTGTAATGCCCCTGCCTGAGGCCGCCGGGGCGGTCTCCCTGGACTTCACCGAGCTGCCCCCCACCGGCAACCTCTTTGACGGCGGCGGGGCCATCCGCCGGGCGGAGGACCTGTGGGCCGCCGCCTTTTCCATGGAGCGCTGCCAGTTCCTCACCGGCGGGTCCACCCTGGGCCTCCAGACCGCCCTGGCCCTCACCTGCTCCCCGGGGGACAGCGTGCTGCTGGACCGGTCCTGCCACCGCGCCGTGATCCACACCGCCGCCCTGCTGGACCTGCGCCCCGTGTGGCTGGAGCGGCCCTGGCTTCCCCAGGGGGAGGTGGTGGGCCCCGTGGACCCAGCGGCTGTGGAAGCCGCCCTGGATGCCCACCCGGATATCAAAACTGTTTGTATCACATCGCCCACATATTACGGCGTGTTGTCGGATCTCCCCGCCATTTCCCACATTGTCCACCGCAGGGGTGGAAAACTGGTGGTGGACGGGGCCCACGGCGCCCACCTCCCCTTCCTGGGGGACCGGCGGCTGGAGGGGGCGGACGTGCTGGTGGTGTCCGCCCACAAGACCCTCCCCGCCCTGGGACAGACCGCCGCTCTCCTGGCCAACGGCTTTGCCCAGGAGGAGCTGTGCCGGTGGGCCTCCCTCTTCTCCACCACCTCCCCCTCCTACGTGTTCATGGCCAGCCTGGACGCCGCCCGGGACTGGATGGAGGGGGAGGGCAGGGAGAGACTGGCCGCTGCCGCCGGGGCGGTGGCCGCCCTGCGGTCGGCCTTCCCCTGCCTCACCCCGGACCACGCCCCCCTGGACCCCTGCCGCCTGGTGCTGCTGGCGGGGGACGGTGCGGGGGCGGAGGCCTTTCTCCAGCAGCGCAACATCTGGCCGGAGATGAGCGACCGGGGCCATGTGGTGTTCATCTTCACCGCCGCCGACGGGAGGGAGCAGTGGGCTGCCCTGGAGGGGGCCCTGGCCCAGCTGCCCCCCGCCCTGCTGCGCCCCGCCTCTCCCCTGCCCCCGCCGCCCCCGCCGGAGCCCCC
>CASFCS010000043.1 GCA_949293245.1 uncultured bacterium
GGTGGCCGTGGGCCGCGGCATCTCCAAGGACGTGGAGGGCGGCATCAAGCTGGCCGAGGAGCTGGCCAGCGTCCTGGGCGGCGTGGTAGGCGCCTCCCGCGCCTGTGTGGACGCGGGCTGGATCACCGCCGACCACCAGGTTGGCCAGACCGGCAAGACCGTCCATCCCCGCATCTATGTGGCTCTGGGCATCTCGGGCGCCATCCAGCACCTGGCGGGCATGCAGGACTCCGAGTGCATCATCGCGGTGAACAAGAACGAGTCCGCCCCCATCTTTGACGTGGCTTCCTACGGCATCGTGGGCGACCTGTACAAGGTCACCCCCATGCTCATCGAGTCCATCAAGGCCGTTCAGGCCAGCCGCTGAGCGCCCCCGGAGCCCCTGGGTTCCATCAGGAAAATGACGAAAAAGGTCCCTCCGCAACCTGTGGCTGTGGAGGGACCTTTTCTGTACAATATATGGTGGAATATCCACAAAATGTCGAATTACTGCGAACTTTTTTCCTTTTCAATGGAAGTTTCGCCCGCTATACTGGGGACAGGAAAAACAAATGGGAGGAGAGAATCATGAAAGAACTGTCCCTTGGGACCTGGTCAGCTGTGGATGAGGCGGGACGGGAGCACCACTACCGGTACAGCATTCTGGTGGGGGAAATGGACGTGGGCCCCTTTTTCTGTGAGAGCTACGGCATTGCCGTCACCGACGGAGAGGGACACAGTGCCCAGGTGCCCAATATTACCACCAGCATTGCCAAAATCGACCAGCTATCTGAGCTGGTGACCAGAGGCCGGGTGTCTCCCGCCCATCTGCGGGACGTGGTGGAGGACTGGCTGTGATCTCTTCTCAGTGCTCCAGCAGCTGCCGCAGGATGGCATCCCCTGTGGCCGTTACCCCGGCAAAGTCTACATAGGGGTGGTACAGGGCCTCCAGGGCGTCGTGGGCGGCCTTGGACTGGGACAGCCCATCCACGGCCTCCTGTACCAGTGCGGCGCTTACCTTCTGGGAGAAACGCAGCCGTCCCCGGTGGCGGCGGGCCAGCTCGGGGTTGACCATGGCGTCCAGATGGAGACGGCGGGCGGGGTGCAGGGGACAGGGCATGGCCGGTGTGGAGGAGACAAAGGCCAGGGAGAGGCCGGGCAGCAGCAGGTGGCACAGCCGCTGGGGATCCATGGGGTCCAGGCAGGCCACGGCGTCGTGACCTGCGGCGGTGGCGGCGGTGAGGAGAGGGGAGAGGAGCTGGTGGGCCAGACCGTACCGGTCCGAGAGGACGTAGAGACGGCTGCACTGGAGCTCCACCGTCTCCCAGAAACAGACAAGGCCGCTGTGGGTCACAGCGCTGAGAAAGCGCTGGCGCACTGCCCCGCCGTCCCCCGCCTTTTTCAGCTCCCGCCCGGCGATGCCCGCCGCCCGGCGGCGGAATTTCTCCATCAGAGCGGGGGTGAGCAGCAGCTCCCGCAGGTCCGCGTCGATCTGGGCGGCGGCGCTGAGGCAGCGCTGTACCCGCCGTCGGGGGGCTGCTGTGGCCTGAAAGGCGGCACGGATCTCATCCCGGTGGCCGGCGAGCCCTTGGCAGTCCCAGAACTGGCCCAGGTCCACATAGCGCTCCACCGCCCCGGGGAATTGGGGCTCGATCACGTGGGGGGCGGTGCCGTCCACAATGGCGGCCTGCCTGTCGGGCAGGATCACCGCGTCCAGAGAGGCGGGGTCGCCGGAGCAGTAGATGTACTCGGGGATGAGGCCCGACTCCTGGGCCGCCGCCCCCACCCGGGCCATGAGGGAGGACTTGCCGCAGCCAGGCCCCCCCTTGAGGATGTAGATCACGCTGGCCTGGGCGGGGTCAGGCAGCTGGTGATAGAGGGAGTGGAAGCCCTCCGGCGTATTCGCTCCCAAAAAATATGAGAGATGTGCCACAGCACACTCCTCCTTTCAAAGTCGCTCTGTCCCACAGTATGCCGCTGCGGGGAAAAGGGTGCGGAAAAAAAGGCTGTACTGTGACACAAAAGGAAAAAATCACATTCAGATCGGCATCAAGAACCTCATCAAGATCGCCGACGAGACCCTCTGACCCCAGACCGGGAAGAAAAAGGAGGACAAGCCATATGGAAGACTACAGAGCCCTGCGGCAGCGCGTCATTGACGCATCCCTGCTGATTCAGCGCAAGGGGCTGATCCGCGGTACGTCGGGGAATATCTCCCTGCGCAGTGAGGACGGCAAGGTCATTGCCATCACCCCCTCCAGCATCGAGTACGAGCAGCTCACCTGGGACATGATCCCCCTGATCGACGCCGAGGGGGCGGTCATCCACTGCGATGCCAACAAGACGGTGCTGGACAACCACTACAAGCCCTCCTCCGAGGTGCTGATGCACACTGCCGTGATGAAGGCCCGGCAGGATATTGAGGCCGTGGTGCATACCCACTCCAAATTCTCCACTCTGCTCTCCTTTATGGGGCAGGAGCTGCCCATCATGACCATCCCCATGATCGCCTACTTCCCCACGCCGGCCCCCATTGCGCCCTTTGAGCTCCCCGGCTCCGCCGCCCTGGCTCAGGCCGCGGTGAAGGGCCTTGGATCCAACGGGAACGCCGTCATTCTGGAGAAGCACGGCCTTCTCACCGTGGGCAAGACCCTGGACAAGGCGCTGACCTGCACGGAGTACATCGAGGAGGGCGCCGAGTACGTGTACCTGCTCAAGGCAGCGGGCGCCAAAGTGGAGGGGATCGATCCCGCCCGGATCCAGGAGATGATCGAGATTCTCAAGAGCGGCCGCGCGTTGTAAAGTGGTGCTGTATGGGGGCGGGGACTGATCCCCGCCCCCTCTGAAAAAATAAGGAGTGAGCTGCAGCAACGGCAAAATGGCCGGTGACATTCTTCTGTGAAACTTTGCTGCCGACGGCACCGCTGATGCTCAAAAGCCGAGAAATGTTCCCCGCTTTATTCCGGTGGCCGCATCCGCCTGGCCCTTACGGCATGCCGCCGCAGGCCAAGGGCGGGGAAAGGAGGGCTGTGCTTTGCTGTCAGGACGGCCTGTTTTCCGGAATTGCAAAGGTAGGTTCCCACATGGTATGATAGGGTATCATCACATAGCGGAGGGATACTATGAGCCGCGCGGACCAGATTTTTATCCAGAACTGCCGTGACATATTGGCCCGGGGGGTGTGGGACACCGACCGGCCCGTCCGCCCCCGGTGGGAGGACGGGACCCCCGCCCACACCATCAAGCTCTTCGGGGTGGTCAACCGGTACGACCTGCGGGAGGAGTTCCCCATCCTCACGGTGCGCAGGCAGTACCTCAAGTCGGCAGTGGACGAGCTTCTGTGGATCTGGCAGAAGAAGTCCAACAACATCCACGACCTGAATTCCCACATCTGGGACGCCTGGGCGGACGAGAACGGCTCCATCGGCAAGGCCTACGGCTACCAGCTGGGGGTGAAGCACCGCTACCCCCAGGGGGAGATGGACCAGGTGGAAAAGGTGCTCTGGGACTTGAAGCACGACCCCGGTTCCCGGCGGATTCTGACCAATCTGTACAACCACCACGACCTGAGCGAGATGGCCCTGTACCCCTGCGCATACTCCATGACCTTCAACGTCAGCGGCAGCACCCTCAACGGCATTTTGAACCAGCGCTCCCAGGACATGCTCACCGCCAACGGCTGGAACGTGATGCAGCACATGCTGGCCCAGGTGTCCGGCCTGGAGGCGGGGGAGCTGGTCCACGTCATTGCCGACGCCCATATCTACGACCGCCATGTGAGCGTGGTGGAGGAGCTGATAGCCCGGGAGCCCTACCCGGCCCCCCGGTTTACCCTGGACCCGGCGGTGACCGACTTTTACGCCTTCACCAAGGACAGCGTGAAGCTGGAGGGCTATCAGGCCCACCCCCTGGAGGGGAAAATCCCGGTGGCGGTGTGAAAAAATTAGAAATGAGAAATTAGGAGTTAGGAATTGAAAATACGCCCGGTGGGATTCCAGCCCCTGGCAGATGGAGTGAAATCGAGCGTTTTCGGAGGAACGGAAATGAATGTGATTGTGGCGGTGGATGAAAACTGGGCCATCGGCAGGGAGGGGGATCAGCTCTTCTACATCCCCGAGGACCTCAGGCGCTTCAAGGCTCTCACCCTGGGCCACGGGGTGATCCTGGGGCGGAAGACTCTGGCCACCTTCCCGGGGGGAAGGCCCCTGAAGGGGCGGCGCAATCTGATCTTGTCCCGGGATCCGGCATTTGCCCCCGAGGGGGCGGAGGTGTACCGGGACCTGGACAGCCTTCTGGCCGCCGCGCCGGAGGACGCCTTCGTCATCGGCGGGGAGTCTGTGTACCGCGCCCTGCTGTCCCGGTGTGATACGGCCTATGTCACCCGGGTGGAGGCTTCCTTTCCCGCGGACCGGTATTTCCCCAACCTGGACGCCCTGCCGGAGTGGCGGGCGGAGGAGGTCTCCCCGCCCATGGAGCACCAGGGCCTCACCTACCGCTATGTGACCTACCGGGCCCGCCGTGCGTAAGCTGTGCCTCTTTGCCGCCCCCTTTTTCATAGCTGCCCTGGCCGGGTGCTATTGGCTCTCCCCCGCGGCCCTGGCGGCGGCGGGGGGCGGGGCCCTGATCCTTCTTTTTCCCGCGGTATTCCTTCTGGGGGAGCGGGGGCGGGAGGTCCGCCGCCGGCTGATCCCCATCCTGCTGGGCTTCGGGGCGGGCGCAATATGGACCGCACTGTGGACGGTCCTCTTTTTCCTCCCTGCCCAGGGGGTGGTGGGGGACCACACCTCCCTCACCGCCACCGCCGCGGGCTACCCGGAGCCCAACGCCCGGGGAAGCCAGGTGGAGGTGGAGCTTCACACCAGCGGCGGAGCTGTCCGTGCCATCCTCTACCTGACGGGGGAGGAGGTGGTGGAGCCGGGGGACACCCTCACCTGTAGGGGCGAGGTGGTGTCCGCCTCCTACGCCCGGGGGGAGACCGTGTTCTGGCACGCGGCCCGGGGGATCTCCATGCTCATCTACCCCGATGGGGCGGTGGAGGTGACCCCGGCGGAGGGGGTGCCCCTGCGCTTTTTCCCGGCGGTGACCCGCCGGGCCCTCACCGACGCCCTGGACCGCTGCCTGGACGGGAGGGCGGCGCCTCTGGTGACCGCCCTCCTCACCGGGGACACCGGCGGCCTGGATACGGCCCTCACCCAGGGCCTCAACCAGAGCGGCCTTGCCCACACCGTGGCGGTGTCCGGGATGCATGTGTCCTTTCTGACTCAAATGGTGTACCTCCTGCTGGGCCACCGCCGGAAGCTGGCGGCGGCGGTGATGCTGCCGGTGCTGGTGTGGTTCGTGCTGATGACCGGGGCCGCCCCCTCGGTGGTGCGGGCGGCCCTGATGCACGGCCTTATCCTCATGGCCCCCCTTCTGGGGCGGGAGGCGGACGGCTTTACCAGTCTGGCCTTTGCCCTGGTGCTCCTGCTGCTGGTCAACCCCATGGCTGCCGCGGGGGTGGGCCTCCAGCTCTCCTTTGCCGCCGTGGCCGGCCAGCTGGCGGTGTCGGGGCGGCTGTTCGCGTTTTTGTCTGGGCTGTGCCCCGGGAAGAGGAGAAAGGGGCTTCCGTGGCGGCTGCTGGGCGGGGTCAGGAACTTTGTGTGGGCCACCCTGTCCTCCACCGCCGGGGCCCTCCTCTTTACGGTGCCCCTCACCGCCCTCTACTTCGGGCGGCTGCCCCTCATTGCCCCGGTGGCCAACCTGGCCTGCCTGTGGGCGGTGTCCTTCCTCTTTATGGGGGGCGCCGTGGTGGGGGTGCTGGGGCTGGTGCTCACCCCCCTGGGTCAGCTGGCCGCCCTGCCGGTGAAGTTGCTGGCGGCCTATTTTGTGTGGGCGGCGGAGGGGCTGGGGAGCCTCCCCTTCGCCTCCATTCCCCTGAATACGGCCTATCTGGCCCTGGCCTTCCCCGTGGCCTACGGCGGGGTGCTCCTCTTCGCCCTGGTGCCCCGGTCCCGGGGACGGGTGCGCCCGGCGGTGGCCCTGGCGTGTACGGTGCTGCCCCTGTCGGCGGCGGTGCTCTTCTCCGCCCTGTCAGCGGGAAGCAGCGCCCTGACCCTGTCGGTGCTGGACGTAGGCCAGGGGGCCTCCGCCGCCCTGGTGTCGGGGGGCGCCACCGCTCTGGTGGACTGCGGGGGCAACAGCCTGGACGACCCGGGGGGCGTGGCGGCGGACTACTTCCAGTCCATGGGGTTTTCCAGGGTGAATTTTCTCATCCTCACCCACTGCCACAGCGACCACGTCAACGGTCTGGAGGTGCTCTTTGCCCGGATGGAGGTGGAGCACCTCTTCCTGCCCAGGGTGGGGGCGGGGGATGAGGACAGCCTGGAGGGGGAGGTGCTCTCCCTGGCGGCGGAGGAGGGGTGCCGGATCCACTGGGTGGAGACGGAGGAGTATGACCTCACCCTGGGGGACACCCGCATCACCCTCTACCCGCCCATGGGGGACGGCGGGGCCAACGAGGAGGGCCTCTTCGTCCTGGCCCAGGCGGGGGATTTCTCCGCCCTCCTCACCGGGGACGCCAATGAGACCGTGGAGGCCATGCTGGTGCGCTACCTGGATCTGCCCCGGGTGGACGTGCTGGTGGCGGGCCACCACGGGTCCAAGTACGCCACCTCCGACACCCTGCTGGACGCGGTGGAGCCTTCCGCCGCCGTGATCTCCGTGGGGTGGAATTCTTACGGACATCCCGCGCCGGAGTGCCTGGAGCGCCTCTGGCGGCGGGGGATCAACATCTACCGCACCGACCGGACGGGTACCGTCACCGTCACAGTGGGGGCGGGATAAGGAGCGATGCCCATGCCACCGAAAAAACAGGCGGACAACTCCGCCATGAAGGAGCTCAAGCGGGCCCTGCGGGAGGGAACGCTGGAGCGGCTGTACGTCTTTCACGGGGAGGAGTCCTACCTGCGGGAGCACTACCTGGGCCAGCTGAAGGCCGCCCTCCTGCCCCCGGGGCTGGAGGAGTTCAACCTGCACACCATCCAGGGGAAGGAGTTCACCCCCGACTGGCTCGCCCAGGTGATGGACTGCCTGCCCATGATGAGCCAGCACACACTGGTGGTGGTGACGGACTACGACCTCTACGGAGGGGCTGCCGCCCCCCGGGAGAAGCTGCTGGCGCTGCTGGAGGACATCCCGGACTACTGCTGCGTGGTGTTTGTGTACGACCTGCTGCCCTATAAGGCGGATGCCCGCACCAAGATGGCTGCCCTTTTGAAAAAGCGCGGGAAGGTGGTGCCCTTCCACCGGCAGGACCAGGGGGACCTGGTGAGCTGGATTGCCCGGCGGTTCAAGGCCCTGGACCACGACATTGACTCCGCCGACGCCAAGTACCTCCTCTTCCTGTGCGGGGACCTGATGACCCGCCTGGCCGGGGAGATCGGCAAGATCGGCGCCTACGCCCGCCACCACCAAATCACCCGGGAGGACATCGACGCGGTGGCCATCCCCCAGCTGGACGCGGTGGTCTTTCAGATGACCGACGCCATCGCCCGGCGGAAGTTTGACCAGGCGGCGGCGGTACTCAGCCAGCTCATGAGCATGCGGGAGTCCCCGGTGATGATCCTGGCGGTGATGGGCAAGAACCTGCGCCAGCTCTACTCCGCCCGCCTGGCCCTGGAGGCGGGGAGGGGGCGGGACTACCTGATGGAGCTGTGGGCCATGCGCTCGGCCTACCCCGCCGACAAGCTCATGGACGCCGCCCGGGGCTTCACCCTGCCCTGGTGCCGCAGCGCGGTACGCCGGTGCATGGAGGTGGACCTGGCCATGAAGTCCACCGGGGCAGACCCCCAGGAGCTGCTGGTGTCCTTTTTGCTGGAGCTGTCCATCCCCATGTCCAAGCGGAGGGGCCTATGCTGAAGATCCGGGAGGCCATTGTGGTGGAGGGCCGCTACGACCGCAACACCCTCTCCCAGCTGGTGGATGCCGTCATCCTGGAGACCAGGGGCTTCGGCATTTTCAAGGACGGGGAGCAGCTGGCCCTTCTGCGCCGCCTGGCGGAGCAGCGGGGGCTTATCATCCTCACGGACTCCGACGGGGCGGGTTTTGTGATCCGCAACTATCTCAAGGGGGCCATCCCCCCGGAGCGGGTGAAGCACGCCTACATCCCCGACCGCCCGGGCAAGGAGCGGCGCAAGCGCGCCCCCGGGAAGGAGGGCAAGCTGGGGGTGGAGGGCATGTCCCCCCAGGTGCTGGAGGAGGCCCTGCGCCGGGCGGGGGCCACCTTTGTGGAGGAGCCCACCGGCGGGGCGGACGACCCCTCGCCCCCCCTCACCAAGGGGGACCTTTTTGCCGCGGGCCTCTCCGGGGGGCCCGGATCGGCCCAACGGCGGGCGGCCCTCCTGCGGCGGCTGGACCTGCCTCAGCACATGAGCGCCAACGCCCTGCTGGAGGTGCTCAATGCCCTCTACACCCGCCGGGAGGCCCTGGCCCTTCTGCAAGAGACGGGGGAAGAGGAGGCATAACATGAAGCCGGGCTGTCTGGATGGCGATCCAGACAGCCCGGCTTCATGTTGTGTGAAAAGAGAGAGGAGGTTGGAGAGTTGGTTATGTGATATATGATAAACATGAAAGAATTTCATGTTGATCTTTGTCCCGCGGCGCCGGAGCGCGGCGGGTGGGGGGAGCATCTTTTATGCTCTTATGTTGTGTTTGGAGGAATGTCTCGTTTGCTCTTGCTGTGAGTATAAGATACCACAGCGGAGGAGAGGATGGTTGAAAAAACTTTGAACGACTTGTGAATGATTCGTAAACAAGTGCCATCCGGCCCACCCCCCTTTCCAAAAGGGCGGCAGGCTGGTATAATACCCACAGAAATTCCCCGGCAAGGAGCCGGATGCGAGGAGAGAACGCCGTGAGAGTGGCCATTTATACCTTGGGCTGCAAGGTCAACCAGTACGAGACCCAGGCCATGGAGACCCTGCTGACCCAGCGGGGCCATGAGCTGGTCCCCTTCGAGGGGGAGGCCGACGCCTATATTATCAACACCTGCACCGTCACCGCCGTCAGCGATAAAAAGTCCCGCCAGGTGATCCGCCGGGCCAGGAAGAGCGCCCCGGACGGGGTGATCGCCGTGTGCGGTTGCTATCCCCAGACCCACCCGGCGGACATGGAGGGGCTGGGGGTGGACCTGGTGTCGGGCACCGGGGACCGGCAGGGCTTTCTGGACCTGCTGGAGGAGACCTGGCGGGAGCGGCAGCCCATCACCGCCCTGGACGACGCCTTTGCCCGGCGCTCCTTCGAGATCCTCCCCGCCGGGGGACTGGAGGGGCGCACCCGGGCCATGCTGAAGGTGGAGGACGGCTGCGTCAACTTCTGCTCCTACTGCATCATCCCCTATGCCAGGGGGCGGGTGCGCTCCCTCCCCCTGGCCCGGGCGGAGGAGGAGGCCGCCGCCCTGGCGGCGGAGGGGTACCGGGAGATCGTCCTCACCGGCATCGAGATCTCCTCCTGGGGTCACGACCTGGAGGGGCGGCCCGCCCTCATGGACCTGGTGGAGGGGGTGTGCCGGGCGGCGAGCGGGCTGCGGGTGCGCCTGGGCAGCCTGGAGCCCCGGACGGTGACGGAGGACTTCTGCCGCCGGGGGGCCGCCCTGCCCAATCTGTGCCCCCACTTCCACCTGTCCCTCCAGAGCGGGTGCGACAGCGTCCTCAAGCGGATGAACCGCAAGTACGACACCGCCCGCTATCTCCAGAGCGTGAGACTGCTGCGGGAGCACTTTGACGACCCGGCCATCACTACCGACCTCATCGTGGGCTTTCCCGGGGAGACGGAGGAGGAGTTTGCCGACACCCTGGCCTTTCTGGAGGCGTGCGCCTTCTCCGCCATGCACATCTTCCCCTACTCCCGCCGGCCGGACACCCCCGCCGCCGCCATGGCGGGCCAGGTGCCCCGGGGGGTGAAGGAGGAGCGGGCCCACCGGGCCGGGGAGGCCGCCGCCGCCCTGGAGCGGGCCTATCTGGAGCGGCAGGTGGGCAAGGTGCTGCCCGTCCTCTTTGAGGAGGAGCGGGAGGGGCTGTGGCAGGGCCACGCCCCCAACTATGTCCAGGTGCGCATGGCGGGGGAGGGGCTGCACAACGCGGTGTGCCCCGTAGAGATCACCGCCGCTTCCTCCGGCTGGCTGGAGGGCCGCCCCGCCCGATAAGAGGCAAACAATAAGGGAGAGAATGGCTTGTCCATTCTCTCCCTTATTGCTGTTATTTCTCCTCGATGGCCCCGATGAGGTCCACCCGCCGCTGGTGGCGTCCCCCCTCGAAGGGGGTGTTCAGGAAGGTGTCCACCACCCGCTGGGCCATATTGCGCCCCACCAGGCCGGCCCCCATGGCCAGCATGTTGGCGTCATTGTGCCGCCGGGTCATCTCGGCGGACAGGGGCTCGTGGCACAGGGCGCAGCGCACGCCCTTCACCTTGTTGGCCGAGATGGAGATGCCGATGCCCGTGGTGCAGATGACGATGCCCCGCTGGCACCGCCCCTCGCTCACCGCCCGGGCGGCCGCCTCCCCGAAGAGGGGGTAGTCGCAGCTGTCGGTGCTGTGACAGCCGCAGTCCTCCACGGTGTGGCCCAGCTCCTCCAGGTAGTGCTTGATGAACTCCTTGAGCTCGTATCCGCCGTGATCGCTTCCCATCGAGATGTTCATGGTGTGTCCTCCTGTTGTGTTGTTTATGCTGCTTCTCACAGCTTGTGAAATTCCGGCTTGCGGCCGGTAAAGGTGGTGACATAGCGCAGCCCGGCGTCCTTCACCAGGGCGCAGGCATCCCGGATGCCCTTGCCCACTGCGTCAGGCTTGTGGGCGTCGGAGCCCAGGGTGACGATCTCCCCGCCGCACTCCCGGTACAGCGCCAGGATGGGCTCCCACTCCCCCAGGGCGGCTCCCCGGTTGGTGTTCACCTCGATGCCCCGGCCGCTTTCCACCGCAGTGCGGAAGATCTCCCGCAGCCGGCCCAGCCAGGGGGTCAGGGTCATGGGGAAACCGTCCCGGGCCATGTAGCGCAAGGGGTAGTTCACGTGACCCAGCACGTCGTAGCACCCGGGCAGCTCCACCAGGCGCTCCATGGAGTCCAGGTAGTCCTCCACCGCCTCCCGGCACTGCTCGGCGCTGTGGAAGGCGGTGTAGTAGAAGTCCCGCCCCCCCTTCTCCTCGCTCCAGTTGTGGAGGGAGCCGATGACGAAGTCCAGCCGGTCCATGGCCGCCAGGGCGGCGGCGGTGTCGGGGGAGACGGGGGCCTCCCCCAGCTCCACCCCCAGCTTCACCTTGATGCCCCGGCGCGCCTCCAGGCGGTCATACTGCTCCAGGGCGGGCTGCCAGCTGTGGTCCAGGGTGCGCTCCCCGTCGGTGCTGAGCAGGTCGCAGTGGTCGGTGACGCACAGCTCCTGGAGCCCCGCCTCCGCCGCGGCGGCGGCCATGTCCTCCAGGGGGGCAAAGCCGTCCGGGGAGGCCAGGGTGTGGGTGTGATAGTCCATCAGAAACATGGGTAAGCCCCTCCTTTCTCCCCGGTCAGATGGGCCAGCTGGGCAGCCAGCGCAGGAAGTTCCAGGTGTAGAACACCGGCACATACAGCCCAATGAGCACCGGGTAGAAGGCGGCGTACAGTGCCGTGGCCCCGGCGGTGAGGCCGTACACCGCCTTTTTCCCCTCCCGCCGCCGGCGGCGGAGAATCTGGTTCATGGCGTAGCTGATGGCCATCACCAGGAAGAGCATCGAGGGGAAGTAGTGGTAGGCGAAGGTGATGCGGGTGATGAACATCCAGGGCACCAGCTGGGAGAGGTACCCCACCAGGATGAACAGCGCCCGGCCGGACCGGCGGCGCACGGTCTCGATGCCGGTCAGGATGATGCACAGCAGCCCCGCCCAGGACACCAGGGGGTTATTGAAGGAGGAGAAAGCGGACTTGAGGCCCTCAGCGGCCAGCATGTCCTGCTCCCGGTAGTAGAGGATGGGCCGCCCGTCCACAATCCACTGGTACCAGCGGGAGGAGTAGGGATGGGGCGTGTCCACCCCGCTGTGGTAGGTGAACATGAATTCCTGGTTGTCCACCACGATGCGCAGCAGGTTCTGCCAGGAGGTGTCCCCGTCGGCCACGGCGTAGGGGATGTAGGAGGCCACATAGATGGCCGCGGGAATGGCGATGAAGAACACCACGGACCACAGCAGCGTGCCGATGAGCCAGGGGGCGAACCGGGGCACCCCGGCCTCCCGGCTCCAGCTGCGGTACTTGCACACCAGATTCACGGCGTACACAATGGCCAGACCCACCCCGCCGTAGATCACGGTCCACTTGCTGGCCACGCCGATGCCGAACATGAGGCCCGACAAAAAGAGGGGCAGCAAAGAGCGGCGCAGGCGGGTGTTGGGGGGCACGGTGATCCACCGGTAGAGGAAGTAGTACATGGCCAGGATGAAGAACACCCCGTAGGTGTCGATGGTGGCAATGCGGGTCTGGACCAGGTGCATGAAGTCCACGGCAAACAAAATGGTGCCGCAGGCGGCCACCGCCGTGCGCCCGAAGAAGTTTTTCAGGAAGATGTACAGAAGGGGCAGCATGGCCACCCCGAACAGAGTGCCCATGAACCGCCAGCCGAAGGGGGTCAGGCCAAACATGCGGATGCCCAGGCTGATGATGAGCTTGCCCAGGGGCGGGTGGGAGACCTCATAGGGGTAGATGTCGTCGATGTGCTCCTGGGCGGTGCGGACGTGGTAGATCTCGTCAAAGTAGGAGGAGTTCATGTAGGTCTCGTAGTCGGGCACCAGGCTCTGCTCGTCAAAGAGGGCGGTCATGCTGTCCCCCACGTAGGAGGGGGTCAGCGGCTCCCCGTCCGCGCCCACCAGGGCCAGCTCCCCCAGGTCCAGGAAGTTGCGCTCAGGGTGGTTGGCATCGTTGCGGGTGGTGGCGGAGATGCGCAGCAGCTTGGCGGAGATCACCAGGGGCACGGTGTTGCCCTCCTCATCGGTGGTGGTGACCTCCTGCCACTTGAGGAGCTGGTCGTAGGCCTGGGTGAGCTCCACCTGCTCCCAGGTGGAGCCGTCCTGGGAGTACTCCAGCAGGTAGGTGCCCGTGGCGATGCCGGTGTAGTACCGTACCCGCACCTCCTCCACCTGGGAGAAGGAGAAGTACCCCACATCCCCCTGCTGGAAGGAGACGAAGGACTGGGGGGCGCTCACGTCTCCCAGCCGGAAAAAGGCGGTGGCGGCGTACACCGCCGTGATGGTCAGCAGGGGCAGGATGTCCTTGCGGGCCATGGGGTAGCGGTGCAGGCGGAAGGTGAAGCGCCGGGGGGAGGAGGCGGCCCGCACCACCCACTCCAGGGTGCCCCGCCGGGGGAGCACCGCCCGCCAGTAGTACACAAAAAAGGCCACCACCCCCGCCAGGGTGAGAATGGCAAAGATGATCGCGGGAGTAAAGAGATTGAGAACGGAAACAATGGTGTCCATAGCGACCTCCCTGTTGGGCCGCCCTCTGGGGGGGCAGCCTGTCCCTCTATTGTATTTCCTTTTGGGCGGTTTGTCAAAACGCTTTTGCGCCCGGGGAAAAAGAGACCCCCGCCGGTCCTCTCCTGTGGAGAGGGGCCGGCGGGGCGGATCAGCAGGGCAGGGTGGCCCAGGCGGCAGCGGCGGGGTCCTGGAAGAGGGCGCCGGAGGGGGGCGCCACGGTAAACACCAGGATGCATACCAGCAGCACCAGGGCGAGGAGGGCGGTGATCTCCTTGCCGTGGGGGGCGGCGGTGAGAGGGGCGAGGACCTTGGGCAGCACCAGAAAGCCCAGGGCCATGAGAGCGGCGTACAGCACCAGGTCGAACACCAGCGCCTCCCCCCGCAGGAGGACGTGGTAGACGTACCCCACCGCCAGCATGGCCACTGAGATGACCACCAGGGAGGCCAGATAGGGGGCCCGGCTGCGCCTGCCGCCCCAGCACAGCCACACCATGCCCGCCAGATAGGGCCAGAACAGGAGCTTCACGTGCTCCCAGATTCTCTCGTTCACCGGAGCGAGGAACATGGTCAGCAGGTTGGGAAAGGCGTCGTAGAGAAAGTGGAGCCCGGTGCCCGCCGCAGCGGCCAGCACAAACACCAGGACCGGGGAGGGGGAGCGTGTTTCCATGGAGATACCTCCTTAAGATGGAGTGGGGCGTTCTGATGGAAAGTATGCGCTTTGCCCCGGCCTGTATGTGTCCCCGCGCAAAAAATTGCGCTGTGTTTTAAATTTTGGGCAGCGGACCAAAAATTATACCGCCGCCGGGGAATAATGGCCCCACCGGCGGAAAGAAAAATATTTCCATACCAAATGTGCGTGATATTGCCAGAGAAACGCCGCCGGCAACCGGCCATGTTAAGAAGGCGGACGCGGCTCCGCAAAAAAGAAAAATTTGGGAATGAGGTGGTCGTATGAGCGAGACCGTCAAAGCCCCGCTCCGCCGCCGGCGGCTGCGGCGGTGGGGGGCTCTGGCCCTGGCGCTGGTGGCCCTGGCGTGGTGGCCCGCCCCGGCGGCGGCGGACAGCGGAGAAGGGAGTGAGACGCAGATGGTGGTGCCGCTGGGCCGTGCCGTGGGCATCAAGCTCTTTTCCGACGGCGTGGTGGTGGTGGGCTTCTCTGAGATCGACACCGCCCGGGGCAGCACCCTTCCCGCCCGGGCGTGCGGCCTGAAGGAGGGGGACATCATCACCCACATCAACAGCGTAGAGGTGGACACCATTGAGGAGGTGCGGGCCGTCCTCCAGGACCTGGAGGACGACACCCTGTCCATCCGGGCCATCCGGGGGGAGAAGGAGCTGTGCCTCACCACCCAGGCGGTGCAGTGCGCTGCCGACGGGGACTACAAGCTGGGGGCCTGGGTGCGGGACTCCATGGCGGGCATCGGCACCCTCACCTTTGTGGACGTGGAGACGGGAATGTACGGCGCTCTGGGCCACGGCATCCGGGACGTGGACACCTCTCTCCTCATGCCCCTGGAGGAGGGGGGGCTGATGTATGCCGAGGTCACCCACGTCCTCAAGGGGGAGGCGGGGACTCCCGGCTGCCTGCGGGGCTCCTTTGAGGCGGACCACGCCGTGGGCGACCTGGCGGTGAACACCGGCCGGGGCATCTTCGGCCAGCTCACCGACCGTGCCCTCCTGGAGGGGGGACAGGCGGTGGAGGTGGCCCGGCCGGAGGAGGTGGAGACCGGACCGGCCACCATTTTGTCCAACATCAGCGGCGACGAGGTGAAGGAGTACACCATTGAGATCACCCGTATTCTCAGCGCCGCCAGCCCCGACGGCCGGGACTACACCATCCATGTCACCGACCCTGACCTCATTGCCGCCACCGGCGGCATTGTCCAGGGGATGAGCGGCTCCCCCATCCTGCAAAACGGCAAGCTGGTGGGGGCCGTCACCCATGTGATGGTCAACGACCCCACGGAGGGGTACGGCATCCACGCCAGCAGCATGCTCTCCACCGCCCACGAGGCCTTGGGGGCCCTATAAGACGGCTCTGGGGGCCGGGACAGCTCCGTCCCGGCCCCCAGGGGCTTTTCACCGGCAAAAAAGTGTGGTATCCTGACAAACAGATGGTTTTATCAGGAAAGGAAGCGCATACTGTGATCGTTGATATCCATACCCATACCTTCCCCGACAAGATCGCCGGGCGCACCATTGAAAAGCTCCAGGGGGTGTCCCACAGCGCCGCCTTCTCCGACGGCACCGCCGCCGGCCTGCGCTCCTCCATGGCCCGCGCCGGAGTGGACCGCTCGGTGGTCCTCCCCGTGGCCACCCACCCCGGCCAGGTGGAGCGGGTAAATGACGCCTCCGCCCGCATCAATGAGACCACGGAGGAGACGGGCATCCTCTCCCTGGGGTGCATCCACCCCGATTTTGCCAACTGGAGAGAGGAGCTGGAGCGGGTGGCCGCCCTGGGGCTGCGGGGGGTGAAGCTCCACCCGGTGTACCAGGGGGTGGACCTGGACGACGTGCGCTATCTGCGCATCCTGGAGCGCTGCGGTGAGCTGGGGCTGGTGGTCATCACCCACGCCGGGTGGGACATCGGCTTTCCCGGCCAGGTGAACTGCTCCCCCCAGATGGTCCTCCGGGCGGTGAAGCAGGTGGGGCCGGTGAAGCTGGTGCTGGCCCACATGGGGGGCTGGCGCTGCTGGGACGAGGTGGAGGAGCTGCTGTGGGACACGGGGGTGTGTCTGGACACCGCCTTTTCCCTGGGGTCCATCACCCCCCTGGACGACGGCTACTATACGCCGGAGGACCTGCCCCTTCTGGATGAGGGGAGGGTCATGGCCCTGGTGCGCAAGTTCGGCCCACACCGTGTGCTCTTCGGCACCGACTCCCCCTGGGACGACCAGGCCCAGGCCATTGCCCGCATCCGGGCCCTCCCCCTCACGCCGGAGGAGCGGGAGGCCATTTTGGGGGGCAACGCCGTGAAGCTGCTGGGGCTTATATAAGGCAAGAAAGGGCGGCAGCCGGTTTCCGGCTGCCGCCCTGTGTGTCGGGGGTGGATGTATCCTCAGATCCCCTTGTTCTGGGGGATGTCGGGCAGGGAGTCAAAGCCCTTTTGCAGGTCCTCGTCGGTGGGCACATAGTCGGTCATCTTGCCGCTGAGGTAGTTCTCATAGGCGGTGATGTCGAAGAAACCGGTGCCGGTGAGGCCGAAGAGGATGGTCTTTTCCTCCCCGGTCTCTTTGCACTTGAGGGCCTCGTCGATGGCGCCTTTGATGGCATGGGCGGACTCTGGGGCGGGGAGGATGGTCTCGTGCTTGGCAAAGAACACAGCGGCATCAAAGACCTGGGTCTGCTGGTAGCTCACCGCCTCCATGTACCCGTCGTGGTAGAGCTTGGAGAGCACGGGGCTCATGCCGTGGTAGCGCAGGCCGCCGGCGTGGTTGGGGGCGGGGATGAAGCCGCTGCCCAGGGTGTACATCCGGGCCATGGGGGTGACCTTGCCGGTGTCGCAGTAGTCATAGGCGTACTTGCCCCGGGTGAGAGAGGGGCAGGAGGCGGGCTCCACCGCCACGATGCGGGGGTCCTTCACCCCCCGGATCTTGTCGGCCATGAAGGGGGCGATGAGGCCGCCCAGGTTGGACCCGCCGCCGGCGCAGCCCACCACGATGTCGGGGTATTCTCCCAGCTGCTCCATGGCGATCTTGGACTCCAGGCCGATGATGGACTGGTGGAGGAGCACCTGGTTGAGCACGCTGCCCAGCACATAGCGCTTGTCCCCGCCGGTGGTGGCGGCCTCCACCGCCTCGGAGATGGCACAGCCCAGGGAGCCGCTGGTGCCCGGATTCTCCGCCAGGATCTTCCGCCCCACCTGGGTGAGCATGGAGGGGGAGGGCACCACGGAGGCGCCGAACACGTTCATCATGCCCTTGCGGAAGGGCTTTTGCTCATAGGAGCACTTGACCATGTACACGTCGCAGCTCAGGTCGAAGTAGGCGCAGGCCACGCTCAGGGCGGTACCCCACTGGCCGGCCCCGGTCTCGGTGGTGACGCCGGTGAGGCCCTGCTTCTTGGCGTAATAGGCCTGGGGCACGGCGGAGTTGAGCTTGTGGGAGCCGGAGGTGTTGTTGCCCTCAAACTTGTAGTAGATCCTGGCGGGGGTGCCCAGGGCCTTCTCCAGGTCGTAGGCCCGGATGAGGGAGGAGGGGCGGTACATCTTATAGATGTCCAGCACCTGCTCGGGGATGTCGATGTACTCGTGGGTGCAGTCCAGCTCCTGCTGGGCCAGCTCGGTGCAGAAAATGGGGGCCAGGTCCGCCTCGGTCACCGGCTGAAGGGTGCCGGGGTGGAGCATGGGGTCGGGCTGCTCCTTCATGACGGCCCGGAGGTTGAACCACTGCTGGGGCATCTGGTCTTCCGTGAGGAACAGCTTGTGGGGGGTCTTTTTCATGTTCATACACTCCTTTTGGATGGGGGAGGCGGGCAGCAAAAAAGCCCTCCGTCCCCGAAATTTTTTCTGGGACAAAGGACTGAACATCAGCCTCTGCGGTGCCACCCGGATTGACGTATTACATACGCCCACTCACTTTCACAGGCCCAACAGCCCATGCTCCCCGGATAACGGGTGGAGTCCCCGTCGCGCTACTGAGGAATACATTCCCGTTCGCTCAGCCCTCGGAAGTCCATTCACGCCGGCATCCCCTGCCGCGATCCCACCACCCGCGGCTCTCTGTGAGGCTCTGACTCGGCGCTACTCCTCTTCCTCATCGGTTTATACTTTGAACTTTGGAGTCATTATAGCGGCCCAGGGGTGTCTTGTCAAGTAAAATTTTCGGGGGCAGCCGTTTTTTTCGGGACGGGGCGGTTGAGCAGGAGGATGGCGGCAAAGATGGCGGCCATGCCCAGGAGCTTGTAGAGGGTAATGGCCTCCCGGAACAGGCAGATTCCCAGCAGGGCGGCCACAAAGGGCTCGATGGTGGCTAAAATGGCCGCTTTTCCCGCCTCGGCATAGCGCAGCCCCTCAGTGTAGAGGAGGTAGGGCAGGAT
>CASFCS010000044.1 GCA_949293245.1 uncultured bacterium
TCCACCCGTTCCCATTCCGAACACGGCAGTTAAGCTCACCTGCGCCTACGATACTTGGCTGGAGACGGCCCGGGAAAATTGGTAGTGCCAACACAGAAAGGTTTCTTCGGAGACCTTTCCGATATTCCTCAATAGCTCAGTCGGTAGAGCACGCGGCTGTTAACCGCGGAGTCGTAGGTTCGAGTCCTACTTGGGGAGTAACGCAAAATGCCGCCACGCGGTGTTCTCGTGGCGGCGTTTTTTGCGAGATAGTCTGTTTATGGGCCTTTAGCTCAGTTGGTTAGAGCATCCGGCTCATAACCGGACGGTCCACGGTTCGAGCCCGTGAAGGCCCACCAAAGTCTTCTCACGGTGGGGCGCTGATGGACCTCAAATATAGGGGTATAGCTCAGCAGGTAGAGCAGCGGTCTCCAAAACCGCGTGCCGAGGGTTCGATTCCTTCTGCCCCTGTTTCGCTGTATTCGGGATTTTTCCCGTTTACATATATGGCCCGGTAGTTCAGTTGGTTAGAACGCTAGCCTGTCACGCTAGAGGTCGACGGTTCGAGCCCGTTCCGGGTCGCTTCTCCTTTCCAGGAAAGGTGAGCGACTGTGATGCTCATCTTTCGGATGAGGGAAAGGCCCGCTTCGGGCTGCTCTTACAACGACTCTTTATGAGTCCCATATGCTGCTATAGCTCAGTCGGTAGAGCGCATCCTTGGTAAGGATGAGGTCTCCAGTTCAAATCTGGATAGCAGCTCTCAAAGTTCTGTGATTCTGATGAATTGCAGAACTTTTTTTCTTGTTTGCTTTAGTGGCCGAAAGTTTTCCAACACTTTTCCAACATTTTAACCCGTCCTGGACCGGTCATGCATCAGCTCAAGCATGGGGAGCAATGCCGCCTGCATGTCCTTGTGATGCTCCAGCATCTCTGCAATGCGGAGGATCTCTGGGGAGAGGGCGGGAGATGCGGAGGCCTGCGGTTTGCTCTCCAGCTGGGCGGGCTGCCGGCAGAAATAGTTCTGATCCACCAGAGCGGCCAACCGCTGCCGGTCCCGGCAATTGATGTGTGCATACAAATCGGTCACCATATTGGCCTGCGCGTGACCCGTATCCCCTTGGACCGCCTTGATGTCACCACCCATACTTAATTTCAGAGAGACGCTGCTGTGTCTGAGGCTGTGGAAAACGACCGGCTTTAGCTGGTGGTCTCGAATCAACTGCTGGAGCAGCTTGGAGATATACCGGGCTTCCACCGGAAAGCCGTTGATCTGGGCAGCGACAAGATTGAAATCTGTGTACTCCGGGCCCAGAAGTTCTTTTTCCTCCAGTTGCCGCTGGCGGTGGTCTAAGATCGCCTGTGCCACAGTGTTTGGGAGGAAGATGTCCCTCACGCTGCTGTCCGTCTTCGGCGGCTTCAACACGAGCGTAGTGCTGGCAGGTGTGGACTTTTGATGCGGAAAGCGGTAGTAGTCATTGAGTGCTCCTCTTTTTTCCAGTTCCAGCAGGCTTTTGTTCTCGCACCGTTTTAGTTCCTTTGTGATGTGAAGGACGGCAGTCTGCTGCTCTATTCTTGCGGGGGAGATTTCAACACAGTCCCATGTGAGCCCTAAGATCTCTCCGATCCGCATGGAGCATCCGATGGCCAGTAACATACACAATTTCAATGTGGGGTGCTCGCAGACGGTTAAGGCGTGATATGCCTCTTCCGGCGTCCAGGCGTCTCGCTGTTTGTTTTTGTGCCTCGGGAGCGTGGCATAGTCAGCGGGATTCTTTTCCAAGTATCCCCAGCGGATCGCCTGGTTGAAGGCACTGCGGAGGAGAGAGTGAACTTTTTCGATGACGGAGAACCCGATTTTCTTTTCCGTGTCCCGGTGTCCCTTTAGGATGACAGCTCGCTCAGAGCGCAGATGGTCGTAAAAGTGGTCCAAATCATAGGTCGTGAGATAGCGGATGTAACAATCTCCGATGTATGGGTTGATGTAATGCTCGATCCGGTGGCGGTTTGCACTGAGGAAAGAGTCGCCCCAGTGATTCAAGCCATACAATGAGACGTACTCTTCCATCAATTCCCGCACAGTAATCTGACGGTTGGGCGCCCGATAGTTTTTCCCGTAGAGCAGTTTTGAGGATGGTTTCAGGTTGCCCAGCTTCTTTTGCTCCTCAATTTGCGCGATACGGAGATTGGCCTCCTCTAGTGTTTCGAACCGTTCGCAGAAGGGCTTTTGGAAGCCGGGGCAGCGATAGACAATTTCGTACTGATTTCCTTTTTTCCTTGGATTCATGATATCGCTCCTTTTATCAGATGCATCACCTTCCTCATCCTTACCAATGGGCGATACCGGGTATGGCATCAACCAAACACTACCGAAGAAGGATGAGAAAGTCAAGTAAAATTAACGCACAGCGTCAGATTCTATGAAGGCGAGGAGATGACGCTTTGCAATACGCAACTGACGGCCGACCTTAAAGCTGGGAAGGGAGCCGGAGCGGACAAGCGCATATGCCGTGTTTCTGCTCACGCGTAATATTTTGGCTAACTCCTCGACCCGGATGGTCATCGGGAGCTGCTCAGGGGAGAAATAGTTGTTTTGCTCGTTCATGTGAAATTTACCTTCCAGTTATTAAAATTGCGTCAGAGTTGTGATATCTCCGGCGATCAGGCATCTATTTTAAGAATCCCACGGATAAGTCTGCGTTTTGGCAGAAGGTATCCGTCTTCACCGCCCGATAAAAACCGGCCACCCGTTGCAGATCCCCCGTCACCGGCATCTCCGGCAGTGCCTCGAGAACCGCCCGGTGATACCGCTGTCCAGGACAGGCCCGCTCATCCAGGATGGCCACCACGCAGGTGTCCGTCTCTGTGCGGATGGCCCGGCCAAAGCCCTGGCGCAGCTTGATCTGCATCTCCGGCACGGAGACGGAGCGGATGTACGCCTGGAGAGAGGGATACGTCTCCCGCATCCGCTGCTGCCGCGCGTCCGGAAAAGAAAAGGGCAGCCGCGGGATGATGAGCATGGAGACGCAGTCCCCCGGAAAGTCCATTCCCTCCCAAAAGGCCCCGGTGGCCAGCAGGACACTGCCCGGCGTGGCGCGGAACTGTTCCAGTACCCGGGCCTGCTTTCGCCCGGCGGCAAAGATGGGAAAGGTCAGATTCTGCCGTGCCAGCAGCTCCCGCACCGCCGTCAAGGCGGTGTAGGAGGTGAAGAGAACCAGCCCATGTCCGCAGGACGCCTGGAGCAGCCGGGCGATCCCTTCGGCCAGCTCCCCATAATACCCCTGCCGGTCCCTGTCCGGGAGCTGCGGCGGCCGCTCCGGGAGATAGAGCAGGCAGTGCTCCCGATAGGAAAAAGGGGAGGCGGCTGTGGATTCAGCCACCTTCCCCCCATCGGTCAGGCCGGTCTCTCTCCGGTAATAGCAAAAGCTGCCCCCGGCGGCCAGAGTGCCGGAGGTGAGGATGACGGGCCGCTCTACCTTCCACAGGGAGTGCCGCAGCTGCCCCGCCAGGTCGTTGGCAGTGGCGCAGAGGAGGCTGCCGCCTGCATCGTCTTCGGTGACGTAGTAGAGAAATTGGCTTTCCACGCCGGTAAACTGGCGCACCGTCCGGCAGAGCCGGTCCAACTGCCGACTGGTCTGAACGGTCAGAAGACCATTCAGATGGTGCTGGATCTTTTCCAACATCCGTCCCGCCTGGTCCAGCCCGCCGAGGTAGTCCGCCATCCGGCAGGTCTCCTCCGGCAGTTCCGCCAAGTGATGGAGCAGATCCTGAGCCGCCAGGGACAGGTTTTGCGCGGCCAACAGATACTGCTCCTGCTTCAGCCCGTCAATGACAGAGCGTAATGCCTCCCGGCCCAGCACCGAGCCGAACATCTGCCGGGCCGCCTCGGGCAGCTTGTGGGCCTCGTCAATGATGAGAACATCGCTGTCCGGCAGGATGGGCGGATGCCCGTCCCGCCGGTGGATGGCGTCGGCCAGCAGCAGGTTGTGGTTGCAGATCTGGAAGAGAAATTTCCCCTCCTGGCGGCACGCACGAAGAAAGCGCAGGTAGCGGCAGTCCCGCGCGCCGCAGTCGCAGACCTCGGGCACGGCGATCTTCTTCCCGTCATAGGTGCTCAGCAACGGGGCCTCGTCCAGATCCAGCCGCTGCCGCATGGCATACAGCGCCTCCAGATTCCGCCGGTTCTTTCGCTCCGGGTTGACCCGGGAGAGCCGCTGCTCCAGGCGGCGGTCACAGACATAGTGGCTTTTCCCCTTCCGGGTGACCACGGAGATGGGAGCGGACAGCAGCCCGCCCTCCTCCAGCACCCGGGAGAGAAAGGGGAGATACTCCCGCACCAGCGCCCGCTGCAGCGCAATGCTGGAGGTGGAGATGAGAATGGGCCGCTGAGGCAGCCCCTGCAGGCCCCGGTACCGGTGGCAGAGAAAGGCGGCGGCCAGATAGGCGTAGGTCTTTCCAATGCCGGTCCCGGCCTCGCAGAGGGCGGTCTTGCCGCAGGACATGGCCGCCAGCATCTCATGGCTCAGCTGCCGCTGGGCAGGCCGCTCCGGTAAGCCGTGGCGGGGAAATAAGCTTTGAAAGATCTTGTCGAGCTCCCGGTGCGCCCGCACTTGTTGTTGCTCAGTTAACATAATGTACTCCGATTCATAATAGTTGCTAAAACGAATTGATCAGATGGTTCACTTGTTCTCATCGCATTCGGCCTCGCCCCCCGATGAGATTGGGAGCAGTACGGGTAAGCGCTGTGCCCGAGGGGACACAGTGCCATCACGGGCGTATTCCAGGGGTCTTCACTGCTTACAACCCCAGGGCAGCCCACCCTGTTTTGATGCGCGGGCCTCGCGTGGTGTCTCATTCTGGCGTTCCCGTACTGCTGGTATGTGGTTTTCAAGGTGCCGGGGAGAGGAGCTGTAAAGATCCCTCTATTAAGTAGCCACGGGAGAGGTCAAAGTGTTAGCGTTTTGCTCCAATTTCCATTTTGACTTCAATTTCCCGATCAACTGAGCTACCCGGCTGCGGGATAGCCCCAGTTGACCGGCAATTTCCCGCTGAGAATAGCCGAGGCGAAAATAGAGCGTACCAACCTGCTGCTCTCGCCCGGTTAGGCCGTGAAGCAGCATCGCCCAAATCTCCCGCCCTTCCAGGTCTGTCCAGACATCTTTTGCGGGCGGGAGACGGCAATCTTCCAGTGAGCAGTGCCGTCGGGTTTCCCGGCGGTCGTTGTTCTCCTCCTCCCGGTCCAGGGCACACAGGCAGGCGTACCAAGAACCGGAGAGGGGCAGGACAACTTCCGTCCCGTCGGCAAAGTGGTAGCGGTACGGGATGCGGTCAGCGCTCATCCGCCTGCCCGGCGGCGAACATGAGGCACATCACCCCCACGCCAAACATGCCGCCGACAATCAGCCCGACAAAAAATGCCAGCATCCTCATTTTCCCTCCTTCCGTCCGGCCCAGAGGACCGCTCCGCAGACCAGAAGCAGGAGCAATTCCAGGCCGTAGCAGATGATGAGTAAGATGGTAGTGAGCAGTTCCAAAATCATGCTCTCCTCTCACAGTAGATTACCAGCCGGTGGGTGCCCACCGTATAGGGATGGCAGGTGAGCAGGGTGAGCAAGTCCTGCCCCTCCCGAATCAGGATGGCATCAATTTCATTTGGAGCAATCACAGCTATCTCGGTGACGGCATAGGCCATTTTCCCCCAGAAGGTGGTGAGGTAGACCAGGTCGCCCCTCTCCAGCCGGTCCAGATGGCGGAAGTAGGGAATCCCCCGATAGCCCCGGTGCCCGGCCAGCACACAGTTGGTGTCCTCCCCGCCAATCGGGAGGCTGGTCTCGCCCAGCACTGCCGCGCCTTTGGAGAAATGCTCCTGGGTGGCCCCCAGGTAGACCGGCAGCTCCAGGCCGATGGCGGGGATGGAGAGCACCGCCACCGGCGTCTCCTCCTCCAGGCCGTAGTCTGGGAGATGGAGCGCCGCCGCCTCGTAGGCCTCCGGGCCGGTCAGTCCGGCTTGCCCGTTCTCTGCCAACTGCCGGTTGTAGTCCGTCATAGCCAGATAGAGCTCTGGGTAGAGAAGCGTTTTCGTCTGCCCGACGGTCTCCCGGGCCGTGTCCAGCGCCTCTTCCCAATCCTGGATGGTCCGCGCCGTCTCCCAGCGGAAGACAGTGCGGTTCACCGCGGGATAGAAGAGCAGCCAGAGCCCGATCAGGGTCCCGAACAGGAGGAGCAGCCACAGCCACGGCCCGTTTTGCCGTCTCATCGCCTTTTCCTCCAAAGGGCCGAAACAATTCGGCCCAGCAGGAAAAAGCCGGCTGCCGCCGCCCCGCCCACAGCCAGCGAGCTGAGGTATTCCCGCAGCCAGGTGCTGGGCGCGGCGGCAGGCTCCTCCGGTTCCACGGTGACAGGTTCCGTCTCCAAAACGTCCACTCTGCTTCCACGGACCAGCAGCCGGTGGGTGTTGACGCCGTAGGGGGTGCAGGTGAGCAGGGTGCAGTAGTCCTCCGCCGGCTCGATGGCCAGCAGGCTGAAATCCTCTGGCAGGACGGTGCGGATCTGGTCCACCTGGTAGGTCAGCGTCTCGCCCAGCACCTCAAGGGAGAACCGGTCGCCCATCTCCAGCTCCTCCAAATCGGAGAACAGCCGGGCGGCGGGCAGCCCGGAGTGGGCGCAGAGGACGCTGTGAGTCCCCGCCCCGCCCACCGGGAGGGAGGTCCCCTCCAGCAGGCCCGCGCCGTGCTCCAGGGTATCGCTGCCGGTGCCGTAATAGACGGGGAGCTCCAGGTTTAGGGCGGGGACAGCGAGGGTGGCGATCACCCCCGTCCCCGTGATGTCCAGCAGGCACCGCTCCCCGCCCTCCGTCGTGGGACGGGTGGGAGTGAGGAAGGGCTCCTCCAGGGAGACGGCCCCGGCGGCCAGCTGGCGGTTATACTGTTGGGCGGCTGTCAGTGCTTCGGCGCGCAGAGTGGCTAACTCGCCGGTCTCGGATAAGTCTGTATACTGGCGGATTACCCCGTCCTGCCGCGCCTCGTAGAGGTGGTTGCTAAGGGCGGGATAGAGCAGCAGGAACAGGCCGCAGAGGGCCAGCAGACCGCAGCCCAAAAGCGGGGCCAGTTGTCGTAGTTGTTTCATTTCGTTCCCTCCGTGGGGAGGCGCAAACGCGCCTCCCCACTTTGCGTCGTTACGAGTGCTTCCAGCGGTTCCGTACCAGCACCACCGCCAGGGCGGCCATGCCGGAGAGGAGCAGGGCTCCGCAGACGGTGGTGACCAGCGTGCCAGTCCCGCCCGTCTTGGGGAGGTCAAATCCCCGGTGGTTGAGGACGGTCAGGGGGACCATGGCGTGCGCGGACTCCCCCTGGCCGGTCATCTCCACGTCATTTCCGTCCACAGCGGCACTGGCGGTCAGGCTGCCGCAGGGCTGGTTGGCGGTGTAATCGGTGGAGAGGAGGATGGAGATAGGGTCTTTCAGGAGGGTGTAGCCGGAGGCGGTCTTGACCTCCACCAGCTCGTAGAGATCCTCCTCCAGACCGTAAATCAGGAGCTTGCCCTGAGCGTCCGGGGAGAAGTAGGTGGCTTCCTCCGCATTGTCGGTGCCTCCGGTGACGTAGTAGACCCCGTCCTCCGCCTCGTCTGCCGTCAGGTAGAAGAAACCGGTCTCATCAGAGCGGTTTTCCAGGGTGAACTGCACCTCAGAGAAGGCCGTGCCGCCCTCGTCCAGCACTTTGGTCAGGTCCAGGCCGTAGCTGTAGACCTTGGCCTCGTCGGAGAGGGTGTCATAGTAGCCGTCGGTGGTGCGGCTCCAGGTCAAAGTGACGTCGTTGGGATTCCCGGCATCGCCGTAGGTCACCGCCTCGTCCGGGCGCAGGGTGGCGCTGTAGTAGATCACCATAGTCCAGCCGGAGAAGCGGCCCTCCTGGCTGGCGTCGGAGACGGGGGTGTTCACCTGGACCAGCCCCTCCTCCGTCAGGCGGACGGCCATGGTGGTGGCGCCGTCCTCGCCATTGCCATAGCTGACGGTGAAGTACTCGCTGCCATAGGACCAGGTCACGTCGGCGGCAGCGCCATTCTCCCCGCCGGTGCTGCCGGTGGCCACGGTGTAGTCCAGCTCTGCCACGGAGCGGTCCTGATACCAGCAGATCTTCACATCATTCTGGTTGTAGGTAATGCCCTTGGAAAGGGTGTCCACGAAGTCGTACTGGGTCAGGTAGGTGGCCGTGGAGTGGATGGAGGGCAGCGTGGAGAGGATCCGGTAGTTCATCCGGTCGTTGCCGGAGACGGTGGCCACATCCTCATAGCCCGCCTCCGCGTCCGAGAAGGACAGGCCGTGGTCGCCGTCCGACACCTCCTTGTCCAGGGTGGGGTTGCCGGTGCGGTTCTTGGGATAGACGGTCACGTCGTAAAACCAGTGGTCCAGCTCTTCGGTGTCCGTCATGGGGACAGAGACCAGGAAGGGGTCGACGGTATAGGTCACGTTCTCCGGCACCGAGGTCTCCACCACCAGGTAGAGGCCCAGCTCCAGACCATCTGCGCTGGTCTTACCGGTGCTGTCGGTGAGGGGCATGGCCACAGCGTTGCTGTTTTCCTCAATCAGGGCCTCCAGCTTGTCCTTGGTGGAGGTGTTGTTGGAAGTGAGCTTCTCCGAGAGGGCGTCGATAAGGGTGTCGCTGGTGAAGTAATCCACGCCGCCCTGTGTGGCGGCACGGTCCTCCTCTGTCAGGCCCAGCGCGGAGAGCAAATTATCGTCCTCCACGCCGTAGATCACCTGGACCTGGCTGCCGCTCCCGTCGCTGACGGTGTGGGTCTCGATGCCGCCCACCCGGAGATAGGTGAACTCCACGCCCGGGATGGCGTAGGGGGCAAAGGCGGCCGCCGCCTCGGGATTTTCCTGGCCGGTGGAGAGATAGACGCTGTCCGTCAGGCCGTCAGATTCGGCAGCGGTGAGGTCATATTTGTAGACCGTCAGGCTGCCGGTGCGGCTCTGGTCGATGGTGGCCGGATGGACCTCCGCCGCCGAGGCGGAGAGACAGAGGGAGAGCAGCATTGCTGCGCTGAGGAGGAGGGAAAAGAATCGTCTCATAGGTGCAAACTCCTTTTCTGAGCGTGGTGAACGGGATGGATATTGCCTTTTGTGTACCGGATGACGGCCAGCGCCAGGAGGGACAGGCCGAGGAAGACCGGCCCATCCAGGCCCCAGCCCCCGGTGGCCGGGAGGGTGAAGGTGCTGTGATTGACCACCGTGTAAGTCAGCTCCAACTCCTCCTCCCCGCCCTGCCCGGTGTGGGGCAGGGTCACGGAGAAGGCGGTGGGCAGGAGGTTGTAGCCGCCCTCTGCCGTCTCCACCTCGGTGACGAGGTAGGTCCCGAAGGGCAGCTCGGTCACATGGATTTCTCCGTTTGTGTCGGTGGTGAGCAGCGGGCTGCCCTCGCTGTCCAGGAGGTAGTCTCCTTCGCCAGTCTGGGAGAACAAGACCGCCGTCCCGACCTCGTCCGTGACCACGAAGGACACCTCCGCCAGGGGCGTTCCGTTGCCATTCTGTTTGCGCAGGGTCAGGCTGCCGGTGCGCTCCAGCGGCTGGTTGTAGGCGGTGAAGGAGAAGGTGAAATCGTAGCTCCCGGAGCTGTTCTGGGCTGCCTTGCCCTCTTTTCGCTGGCCGTTCGGTGTCTCGTAGCTGTACCACTGGCCGCTGGCCAGGGAGACCCAGCAGACGTAGGGGCTGGTCCACACCTGGTGGGTGTCTGAGGAGACCTCAAAGACCCGGTAGAGCCCCCGGTTGGCGCTGCTGTATTGCAGGCCGGTGAAGGACGCCACACCGGAGGCGTTGGAGGCTGCGGTCTTGCCGGTGTGGACGTAGTCGCTCCCGTCGTACTCATACAGGGCAAAGACCACACCGGGGACCGGCTCCCCGGTCTCCGCGTCCCGCTTCGTGACCGTGATGGAGCCGTCCGGCAGGGCGGGCACGGTCCGGGTCACCCGTCCGGTGACGGGGGCGGCGGACAGGCTGCCGCCAGCGAAGAGGATGTCCTGGTAGCTGCCGCTGCCCGAGCGCAGGAAGCCCACCGCGCTGTTGGAGCGGTACTGCCGGACATAGGGGGTGGCGGTGGCAGTCAGGGTGAAGCTGCGGCTGGCGGACGCCTTGGGCACCGTGATGGTCACCGTGTCCGTCCCGGTGGCCTGGCTGCTGGTGTAGCCGGAGGCGGAGACACCGGAGAGGTCGCCGTCGCTGGTGCTCACCGTGCTCCCGCTGGGCAAGCCGGAGAGGGCGAGGGAGTAGCCGCCGAAGTAGTTCCGGGGGCGGACGGTGAGCTGGTAGCGGATGTAAGTAGTGCCCTCAGACTGGGTGGTGGTGGACATAGTGCAGCCGATCCCATCCTCGTAGACGGCCTGGACGGCGTCCGCCAAGGCCAGGGCAAAGTTCCGGGCGTCGGCAGAGCGGCCGGAGGGGGTCGCCACCTCCCAGTAGTCGGTGAGCCCCTCGCGGATGGTAGACGGGGCGGGGCCGAGGTAGCTCCACTGCTCCTCCCACACCTGGGCCGCCCAGATGACCGCCTGGGTCGCCTGGTATGCCTGGTAGTTGTTCAGGTCGTAACTGAAGAGCTGCTCTAAGCGGGCGGTGTCGTTGTCCCCGAAGCCCAGCTGCATGGCCACCTTCTGGACCTGGTAGAGGCCGGAGGAGGGCAGGGATTGCTGGGTGTAGTTGTCATACCGGCTCCCCGGCCAGTCCTTCCGGTTGTCGGCGCAGTAGGCCCAGTAGGTACTCCCGCCAAAGCGCACCTGGTGGACCGGGATGGCGTGGGTGCCGCTGCCGCCGGTGTAGTTCAGGTGGTTGTTAGATGAGCTGGTCTCCGAGGAGGTCAGCAGCGAGGTGAAGGTGTAGTCCCGGTCTGCCAGCGGCATGACGGCGGGGAGGTCGACCTCAGGGGTTTCCTCCAGAGACATCTCGGGTTCTGATATTTCCTCGGATGCCGGGGTCTTTTCCAAATCTGGCAGTTCCGTTGCCTGCGGCCCTACATCCGCCTCTGCCTCGGCGGCAGAGGCGAACGGGATACAGGCCAGCAGCGTGAACAGACACAGGAGCAGGGCCAGACATCGTGTTGGTGTTTTTTGCAATCGGAGCTCCTTTCTGGCGTGAATTGTTGGTTGGTGGGTGCCGTTAAGGCTCGTCCTATTTGCCACGCCCCCGGACGATCGGGGATACCACAGCCGCCCCTGGCGGGGCTGTCATAGCTCCGGGACGCCGGTCGCTGGACGCTCCAGGGCTCTCCCATCTCTGCTGGGAGTCGCGAGAAAGTACCATTATCCCCCGCACCGTCCTGGCGCCCGGGATGCCGTCTCCGGGTGCAGGGCTGACGTGGATCGCTGGGATGGCCGGTACATTTCACCTCCCTCTCTCCGGCCATCCGTCCCGGCGGCGTGCCCTGCTCGCTCGGGTGCGGGTTGCGTGCTTGTGGTATCGTGTATGCAGTTTTTGGAAGGCGAAAAAAGCGCCTTCACTAAGTACGTGTAAAACTGCCTCACGCACCCTTTTGGCACCCTGTCTGAAGGAAACGCCGAATCCATCGCCTGCGGCCAAGCGGCGGATCTTTTGCCCCATCCGTGCCGTTCGGAAGACGGGCAATACACAAAGTATTTCCCGCCTTCCAAACGTTCGCCTGGGACAAAATCTCTCGCCGCCGGCTCTTGCCGATGGAATCAGCGCTTCCTTGATAGAAGTTTTCCAATTTCTTCATAATCTTGACCAGTTTCCGTTTTGCGGCGGCAATGCTCTTGGAGATATCCTGGTGCGGCACTCCCTCCGCCTGGGAGATCTCGCCCACCGTCATGCCATGCAGAAAAAGCTCCAGACGGCGGCGCTGCTTCTTGGTCAGCGCCCGCTTGACGTGTGGATAGACTGCCCGGAACCGATTCCAGCCGGACTGAGCGTCCAGGCGGCCACCAGTCTCCTCGGTTCCGCCTGAAATCTCCATCCATGCGGCAGCGCTCTCATAGTCTCCGGTCAAATAAGTGTTGTCGTGGAAAGGCCGGTCATGATGGGCTTGCTCCTGATAGTTTTTGTCCGACCAGGCCTTCCACCTGAGAAATTCCTCCTCACTCTCAAAGTCGTCACGGGTGAGACAGATTTCCCCGTTCGTCGTAAGGTAGACAATAGCGTCTGGGTTTTTCCGGTTCCGGGCATAGGTATTTTCTGGGATAAACATAAAAATTCCTCCTGACAGATTGTTTTTGACTGCAATCTGTCAGGAGGTGGGGAGCGGCAGTGATTTGGATTGGAACGTGTAACAAAAGCTGAGCAATCGCATTCTGGTAAAATGTTTTTTTGTTGGAACCAATCTAAGGACGTCAAGTTTCCCTGCCTGATTCCTATGGAACAAAATGCTAACAATAGACGCATAGATTGGTAAACACAATCCACTCTCCAGCTAAATTAGGCAATTGATCTGAGATGGCAGTTATAAAAAGGATTTTGCTTGAAATGGCAGGATGTGGCACTTCAGGCAAAAACTACCTACTTATCACATAAAAAATACAAACAGGTCGCTACAGCTTAACACCAAAAGAATGAAGAAGAACGGACATGGATGTTGATGTAATGCACCTTTGGCGATAATTGCCAATCGGTAAAAGTGGAGATTTACAAAAGGACCGTCGGGTGCATCCACTCAGGGATGTACCCGACAGTTTTCGCTGCATATCTGGAAACGTTTATTCACCAGAGCAGGACGGTAAGGAGTAGTCGTTAAAATAAGAAACGATGCATGTTATACAGAGAGATAAGATACGCTTGACAGCCGAACAGGAGTCGTTACGCTGGCTCGAATATTCATGAGCGACGGTTCAAAATTCATGTTCGTATACAGTTGCGGAAAGGAAACGCCCTCTCCTCCTTAGGCTGTCAAAAAACGATGCTGCGTCTTCTGAAACAGAGTAGTAGTGTGGAGGAGCAGAGGACAACTTTGCGCGCAGTCAAAAAATGGACTCAGCACGGCAAAAAGACTTTTGATATACTGTGGGGCGGAAGCCAGATAGCAACCTGGCTGCCGCCCCTTTCAGCGATTCTATTTATTCCGTCTGAGTGAGCAGCCCCTCCACCTGTGCCCGCTCCGGCATGGAGCGGATGGCCCCCTTCTTGGTGGTGACCAGATAGGCGGCGGCGTTGGCAAAGCGGAGCATTTCGGTGAGCGCGGTCTGGTCCAGTCCCGCCAGGCCGTGCTCCAGGAGATAGCCCAGCACGCAGGCGCAGAAGGTGTCCCCCGCGCCGGTGGTCTCGATGGTGCCGCCCAAGAGGAAGGAGGGGACAAAGGCCCGCGCTTCTCCGGCATAGGCATAGCTGCCGTTTGCCCCGGCGGTGACGGTGAGCAGGCGGAGATTGGGATAGCGCGCCAGCAGAAGGGCCGCCCCCCGGTCGTAGTCGGTCTCCCCGGTCAGGAACTCCACCTCATTGTCCGAGATCTTGACAATATCGCTGGCGGCCAGGCCCCACTCCATCTGACGCCGGGCCTCCTCC
>CASFCS010000045.1 GCA_949293245.1 uncultured bacterium
ATCACGGTACATCTTGCGGAGCATTTCCTGCTCTTTAGAAAGGTGCAGATCCATTTGTTGCCTTCCTCCTAAGATATGTATTTCAGAACGATCGGGCGGCATCAAGCCGCCCATGCGCTTCAGAGGCAAACGTACATACGCCCCGCCGTCCTGCCCGGTCGGCGGGGCGTGTGTATCAATATTGCCTCTGCATACGCTGTACACTTCAGGCTTTGGGGGGCATGACGGTGGCGTATCCGGTGATGACCTTCTCCCCATTCTGATTTTCCACCACGGTCTCCAGCTTCAGGCGGTTTTTCTCCTCGTTGCGCTCCACCACGGTGCAGATGGCGGTGACGGTGTCGCCGATAAAGACGGGCTTTACAAAGCGCAGCTCCTGCCCCATGTAAATGGTGCCGGGACCAGGCAGCTGGGTGCCCAGAACCGTGGAGATAAAGCCGGCGGACAGCATCCCGTGGGCAATCCGGCGGCCGAACATTCCCTTTTCAGCCTCCACCGCGTTGATGTGAGCGGGGTTAAAGTCGCCGCTGAAGCCGGCAAAGAGGGTGATATCGCCTTCCGTAACAGTTTTGGTAAAGGTGGACACATCGCCCAGCTGGATCTCCTGCATGGTCAGACCTTTCATCATAATATAGCTCCTCACATCTTAATTTAATTCATTTCTGAATTACTGAATCATCTTTCATGTTTTTACTATAATCCCGCTCCGCCCCTTTGTCAAGGAAATTTTATACCTATTAACTAAATATTTTAGATGCCAATAAAAATCTATTGACAAATCCGTGCTATGTTTATATAATAACAAATACTGAATCATCTTTCATCATTATGGAAAATTCATCTTTTCTGCCGCGCCGCGCCTGGTCTCAGGCGAGATTCCATACTGCTGTAGTTGTAAGGCGCACCCGACACAGAGAGTGGAGGTATGCAAATCATGGAGCACAAACCCAATGTAGGTATCGTAGGTCTTGGCATTTATCTGCCCCAGAACAAAATGACCGCTCTGGAAATTTCTCAGGCTACCGGCGGCAAATGGTCTGAGGAAGCGGTGATCAACAAGCTGGGCATCGTGGAAAAGTGCGTCCCCAGCAGCGACCCCTGCGACGGCACCCAGGAGATGGGCGCGCTGGCCGCCCTGGACTGCCTGAAAAACACCGGCGTAGACCCTCTGGAGATCGACGCCATCCTGTGCATCACCGAGGAGTGGAAGGAGTACCCCCTCACCACCTCCGCCTGCTACGTGCAGGACCGCATCGGCGCCCGCAATGCCTGGGGCATCGATGTGCAAAATCGCTGCTGCACCTGTGTGTCCGCCATGAAAATGGCCAAGGACATGCTGATCGCAGACGACGAGTGCAACACTGTGCTGATCTGCGGCGGTTACCGCAACTGTGATCTGATTGATTTCACCGACAACAATGTCTCCTTCATGTTCAACCTGGCTGCCGGCGGCGGCGCCATCTTGCTGAAGAAGAACTACAATAAAAATCTCCTGCTGGGCACCCACCTGATGAGCGACGGCTCCATCGTCTGGACCGCCGGCGCCGCTGTGGGCGGCATCGCCGCTCCCGCCACCGCGGAGAATCTGGATGAGCTGTTCAAGCTGCGGCTGATGGACGCGGCCAAGATGAAGGAGCTGCTCAACAGCAAGTCCATGCCCAACTGGATGCACTGCATCGACGAGGCCCTGCGCAAGTCCGGCAAGACCCGGGCCGACATCGACTTCCTGGATATCCTGCACATCAAGCGCTCCGGCCACCTGGGCATGCTCAAGGACCTGGGCCTGACCGAGGAGCAGTCCATCTACCTGGAGCACTACGGCCATGTGGGCCAGATCGACCAGATTCTGGGCCTGAAGCTGGCTCTGGAGCAGGGCAAGGTAAAGGACGGCGACACCGCCGTGATGATCGCCGCCGGCATCGGGTATACCTGGGCGGCCAATGTGATTCAGTGGGGGTGAATACATGAGCACCTTCCTCCAAGTAGTCCTTCGAAGTTTGGAGACAGGCGGCGTCTATGCACTGGCAGCACTGGGCATTATTATTATCTTCCGCACCAGCAACATCACCCACTTTGCCCAGGGCTCAATGGGCATGTTCAATACCTTTGTGGTGGCCACCCTGGTGACCAGTTTGCAGCTTCCCCTCTGGGCGGCTGCCCTGTGCGGCATCTGCACCGCCATTGTGCTGGGCTGTCTGGTGGATTTTGTCATCATCCGCCGCACCAAAAAGGTCTCGCCCGTAGCAAAGCAGATCATTACCCTGGGACTCATTATGGTATTTGTGGGTCTGGCCCCCATGCTCTTCGGTGTGGACCCCCTGATGCTTCCCCGCTTCATTGACAGCGGCGATCTGAACATTCTGGGCGCCACCCTGTCCTACAACGGCCTGCTCAACATCCTGCTGGGCTTCGTGATCATGCTGGTGCTGTTCTATGTGCTGCAAAAGACCAAAATGGGCATCGCCATCCGCACCACCGCCTCCAACGAGCCGGTGGCCCGCCTGATGGGCGTGCCCACCCGCAACGTCACCCTCTTTGCCTGGGCGTTGGCCGCCTGTCTGGGCTGCCTGTCCGGCGTGATGATCGCGCCCACCACCTCCGTGACGCCCAACGTGATGGACCCGGTGCAGATCAACGCTCTGATCGCCTGTGTGCTGGGCGGCTTCCAGACCTTTTATGGGCCGGTACTGGGCGCCTACATCATTGCCATCGGCAAAAACCTGCTGACGCTGTATGTCTCCTCGGTATGGGGGGAGCAGCTCATGTATCTTCTGGTGCTCTTGTTCATCGTGTTCCGGCCTCAGGGACTGGTGGGCAAAAAGTTCATTAAAAAAGTGTAAGGGAGGGGCCTGTTTTGAAAAAAGTAACCGTCAACGGCCAAGGCCCTTCCGGGAATCTGGCTCTCCGGGTGTATCGCAACGCCTATTTCCGCTATATTCTTTTCGGCGTGATCATCTCTCTGCTCCCCATGCTGGCCCAGAGCGGCGTGATGCCCAGCTCCTTTCTGGTCAACATCGGCAGCGTGCTGATCTATGCCGTGGTGGCCATGGGGCTGAATCTGCTGCTGGGCTACTCCGGCCTCATCTCCCTGGGTACCGCCGGCTTTATGGGCCTGGGCGCCTACATCTCGGGCTATCTCACCGAGGCCATGGAGCTCCCCTTCCTGGTGGCCGTGCTGGTGGCCATTGTGGTGGCCGCTTTGCTGGGCACCCTGGTGGGCTTTGTGTCCCTGCGGGTGGCCGGTATCTACCTGGCCATCGCCACCCTGTGCGTCTCCGAGATCCTGCGCAAGACCTTTGAGGAGCTGGATCAGTTTACCAACGGCTTTTCCGGCTTTACCGCGGGTTACCCCATTCTCTTCGGCATCTCCCTGAAGCGGGAGGCCACTTTCGTCCTGCTGACCGTGGTGCTGGTGCTGGTGATGATGCTCACCCACAATCTGGTCAACGGCCAGATGGGCCGGGCCCTCCACGCCATGCGGGGCAGCGAGGTTGCCGCCCAGGCCATGGGCATCAATCTGCTGAAATACCGCCTGATCGTCTTTGCCATCGCCACTGCTTATGCGGCCCTGGGCGGCGCGCTGTACATGCACTTTGTCAAGTTCTCCTACCCCTCCACCTGGATCATGATGTTCTCTCTGAACATTCTGGCCGTGGTGGTGATCGGCGGCCTGCGCTCCATTTACGGCACCGTCATCGGCGCGCTGATCGTGTTTGCCGTGCCCGACCTGGTCCTCAAGCGCATTCCCGTGATCGGGAAGATCGACGGCATCGCCTACATCTTCACAGGCGTACTGATCATTCTGGTCATCATGTTCTATCCCAACGGCGTCGTGGGCCTGCGGCAGGACCTCAAACGTCTGATGAGCAAGCTTTTCGGCAAGAAGAAGGAGGGCGCCCACCATGTCTAAACACCACAGCAGCACCGGCACCCTTGCCAGTGACCAGGTGCTCAACATTACCGACCTGTCTATTCAGTTCGGCGGTCTGAAGGCTGTGGAGGGCCTGTCCTTTGACGTGAAGGAGAAGGAGATCTTTGGTCTGATCGGACCCAACGGCGCCGGTAAAACCACCGCCTTTAACTGCATTACCCAGTTTTATCACCCTGACCGGGGACAAGTCCTCTTCCGCACCCGCAGCGGCGAGGTGATGGACCTGGTGGGCCACCCGGTCCATCAGATCATCCGCCTGGGCCTGGTACGCACCTTTCAAAACGTGGAGGTCATCAAAGAGCTCTCCCTCATTGACAACGTGCTCATCGGCGCCCATACAGATTTCAAATCCACCATTCTGGAGCAGGCTCTCCGCCTTCCCCGGGCCCGCCGGGAGGAGAAGGAAATGCGCCGGAAGGCGGAGGAGGCTCTGGAATTCATGGGCATCGCCCACCTCAAAGACGCCCCCGCCGGCGGCCAGCCCTACGGCGTGCTGAAAAAGGTGGAGATGGCCCGCACCCTGATGTGCCGCCCCAAGCTGATCATTCTGGACGAGCCCGCCGCCGGCCTCAACGACTCCGAGACCGCCGAGCTCGCTCAGACCATCCGCCGGGTGCGGGACACCTACCACTGCACCATTCTCCTGGTGGAGCACGACATGCGCCTGGTGATGAACATCTGTGACCGCATCTGTGCCATCTCCTTCGGTCAGTTCCTGGCCTGCGGCACCCCCGAGGAAATCCAAAACAACAAGCTGGTACAGGAAGCCTATCTGGGAGAGGAGGAAGGCGAATGAGGACCACCGCGCTTTCCATCAAGGGGCTGAAAGTGCGCTACGGCGCCATCGAGGCCGTGAAAGGCATTGACATCGAGGTGTATGAGGGCAGCGTAGTGGCTCTGCTGGGGGCCAACGGCGCCGGAAAGACCTCCACCCTGCGTACCATCTCCGGCCTCACCCCCGCTGCCGAGGGCAAAATCCACTTCTATGGTCAGGATATCACCAACATGGATACGGAGAAGATCGCCCGGCTGGGCATCGCCCAATCCCCGGAGGGGCGGCAGATCTTCGGCGACCTGACAGTGGAGGAGAACCTGAAGGTTGGGGCCTTCACTGTTCGGGACCGGAAGATCATTCAGAAGGGCTTTGCGCGCTGCTACCGCTATTTCCCCCGCCTGGCCGAGCGCAAGCGCCAGATGGCCTACACCCTCTCCGGCGGCGAGCTGCAGATGCTGGCCATTGCCCGGGCCCTGATGTCCGACCCCAAGATCCTTCTGCTGGACGAGCCCTCTCTGGGCCTGGCTCCCCTGGTGGTGCGGGATATCTTTCACATCATCAAGGAAATCAAGGATGAGGGTACTACCGTAGTCATCGTGGAACAAAATGCCCTCCAGACTCTGAAAATCGCCGACTTTGGTTACGTTCTGGAGGTAGGTGAAACCTACATGTCCGGCGAGGCCGACGCGCTGATCCGGGACCCCAAGCTGGTGGAGGCCTACCTGGGCGGAAAATAATCCGCTTTCAACCCGTCCCCCTCTGTGGAAGGTTCCACAGATCATAACTTTTAGGAGGAATTGAAATGAAAAAACTCATGTCCATGCTTCTGGCCGCAGCTCTGATCTTCTCTCTGGCTGCCTGCTCCAACGGTGACGGCGGCAGCGGCGACGGCAACGGCGACGGCGAGGGCGGCGTCAAGTACTCCCAGGGCGTCACCGACGACAAGATCATCATCGCCAACTCTGCCGCTACCTCCGGCAGCTACGCCCCCGTGGGCGTGCCCTTCAACGCCGGTATCCAGGCCTATCTGGATATGGTCAACGCCCAGGGCGGCATTGACGGGCGCACCATCGAGTTCCTGCACATCGACGACGAGTTTGACCCCGTAAAGGGCAAGGCCGCTCTCCAGAGCTTTGTGGAGGATGAGGGCGTGTTCGCCATCGTGGGCCACTTCGGCACCCCCGTGGTGGGCGCCACCATTGACGACCTGAAGGAGTACGGCATCCCCGCGGTGTACTTTGCCACCGGCATCGGCCAGCTCTACGCCGAGAACGCCACCACCAACGAGGAGGGCTACAACATCTTCCCCGTGCAGCCCATCTACACCACCGAGGGCCAGATCATGGTGGCCCGGGGCGTTGGTACCTTTAACGCCACCAAGATCGGCATCATCTACACCAACGACGACGCGGGCAAGGACATGCTGGCCGGCGCCGAGGCCAAGTGCCAGGAGCTTGGCATTGACTACCAGGCCGAGCAGGTGGCCGCCGGCTCCGCCGACGTGTCCGCCGCTGTGACCTCCATCAAAAACGGCGGGGCCGACTTCATCATCTGCGCCGCCATCCAGGCCACCATGCCCACCATCGTCAAGGAGCTGGCCGCCCAGGGCAACACCGCTCCCGTTATCACCACCTATGTGAACGTGTCCTCCGCCATTCCTCCCCTGGTGGCTTCCGACATCGCCGGCAAGTTCGACGTGTACGGCAACGGCTGGGTGGCCTATGACGACCAGGAGGCCCTGGCCCTGTACCAGGAGTGGGTCAGCAAGATCGACGAGTCCTACAACATGAATGCCTACGCCCAGACCGGCTGGATCGCCGCTCACTTCTTCTGCGAGGGTCTGCGCCGCATTGAGGGCCAGGATATCACCTGGGAAAACTACATGGACGCCCTGGAGAACGGCGGCTACATCCAGAACCCCTTCGGCGGCAAGGTGGACTACGCCAACGGCAACCGGGCGGGCACCCAGGAGATGAACCTGTCCAAGATCAATCCCGACGTGGAAGGCGGCTGGGAGCTGGTGGACGGCCTGCAGAGCATGGACGCCCTTCTGGCCGGCTAAAAACTAGTTCACTTTACTGCGCCATTTCCTGCCACAGCGATTTCTGCTCCACTCCGGCGGAAGGAGGGCCCCGGGCGGGGCCCTCCTTCCACTTTCTTCTGAAATTCATTTCTGGAGGTGTCATATGGCATATTTTGAGGCAGACGGAATCTCTCTGTATTATGAAGTCCATGGAGATCCCAATGGAAGAGAAACAGTCGCATTTCTCAACGGTGTTATGGCCTCGGTCTCCAGCTGGTCGCTGCTCTATCCCATATTTGAGCGCGCAGGTTTCCGGGTGATCCTGCACGACTTCAAGGGCCAGCTGAAGTCCTCCAAGCCCCAGGGGCCCTATTCCTTTGCCCAGCACTGTGCCGAAGCCAAGGCTCTCTTTGAATATCTGGGCGCAGAGCATCTCCACCTGGTAGGCACTTCCTACGGAGGAGAAGTGGCCATGCGCTTTGCCATGCTCTATCCGGAGATGGTAAAATCTATTTCGGTCATTGACTCGGTCAGTGAGCTTGACCCGGTGCTGGAGGGCTTTGTACTCGGCTGGAAGCTCCTGTGCGATACCGGCGATGGCGAAACCTTTTTCTGGGGAATGGCCCCCAGCATCTATGGCCCGGACTTCATTGACTGCAACCGGGAGATGCTGACCCGGCGGGCCTCCGCCATGAAAGACAACCCCAACGGCTATCTGGAGGGGCAGAAGATTCTTTACGACACCTTTGTTCAGGATGTCGCCATGACCGACAGCCTCAGCCACATTCAGTGTCCCGCCCTTATCATCTGCGGCAGCGAAGACATCCTCAAGCCGCCCAAGTTCTCCCAGATCCTGTCGGATCGCATTCCCAATGCGGAGTATATCACACTGCCGGGGTGCGGCCATGTGGCCATCTTTGAGAAACCCCGGGAGCTGGAATCGGCCATTTTCGGTTTTATCGTCAAACATTGTGCTTCCCTTTTTTCGTCTAAGGAGTGAACAACAACATGCAGTATGAGGAAAAATACATCTCCGTAGAGCAGGCTCTGGACATGGTCAAGTCCAATGACGTCATTGTCACCGGGCTGGGTGCGGCGGAAGCCGGGCTGTTTATGGGGCAGCTGCACACCATCGCCCCCCGGGTGAAAAACGTCACCGTTACCAACTGTCTCCCCACCCACCCCTCTGAGATCTACCGCCCGGAATATGTGGACTCCTTCCAGGTGGACGGCTGGTTCTTTGCCCCCCAGATGCGCAAGGCCCATGCAAACGGCAACATGGCCTACATTCCCAACCATCTCCACCTGGCCGCCACCAAGCGCCTGCAATATGTGAAGCCCAACATCTATGTGGGCGCCGCCTCCATGCCGGATAAGCACGGCTACATCTCCCTCTCCCTGTCCAACACCTATGAAAAGCGGATGATTGAGGCGGCAGATCTGGTCATGCTGGAGGTCAACCCCAACATGCCCTACTCCCTGGGTGATCTGCAGGTCCATGTCTCCGACGTGGACTATCTCATTCGGGCAGACTACATGCCCCCCGTCACCCCCGATCTGCCCTTTACCGAGAAGGATGCCGCCATCGGCAGGCTCATCGCGGACATGGTGCCCGACGGCGCCTGCATCCAGCTGGGCATCGGCGGCATTCCCAACGCCGTGGCCGCCGCCCTGGAGAGCAAAAACGACCTGGGTGTCCACACGGAGATGCTCACCAGCGGCATGATGCGTCTTGCCAAAATGGGAGTCATCAACGGCAAGCGCAAGCAGATCAACCGGGGCAAGATCGTTACCACTTTTGCCATGGGCATCCCCGAGCTCTATGAGTTCATGGACTACAACCCCGGTGTTGCGGTGATGGACGGCGCCTGGGTCAATGACCCCTACACCATCGCCCAGAACGACAACCAGATCTCCATCAACACCTCTCTGGAGGTGGATCTCACCGGTCAGTGCGCCTCCGAGTCCCTGGGCTCCCGCCAGTTCTCCGGCACCGGGGGGCAGGCGGACACCGCCATCGGCGCCCAGATGTCCAAGGGCGGCAAGAGCATTATCGCCCTGTACTCCACCGCCATGGTCAAGGGCCCCGACGGAGAGAAGCATGAGGTCTCCAAGATCGTGCCCCAGCTGATGACCGGCGCCGCCGTCACCTTGTCCCGCAACGACGTGGACCGGGTGGTCACCGAGTACGGCGTGGCCGAGCTGCGGGGCACCAGCATCCGGGACAGAGTGGCCCGGCTCATTGAGATCGCCCACCCCAAGTTCCGGGAGGAGCTGTGGGATCAGGCCGTGGAAGTTGGAATTCTGGGGCGGAGGTAACAGATTATGGCACGATTTGTCTTTCAGGATAAGAGCATCTACTATGAGGAGTACGGCACCGGCACTCCCATTGTGATGCTCAACGGCATCATGATGTCCTGTGCCAGCTGGGCAGAATTTATCGAGCCCTTTTCCGCCCACAACCGTCTGATCCTTCTGGACATGCTGGATCAGGGCAAGAGCGACCGGATGGACGGCCCCTTCTCCCAGGCCCTCCAGGCAGAGGTGGTTCTGGCCCTGCTGGATCACCTGGGGCTGGACAAGGTGTGCATGCTGGGCATCTCCTACGGAGGTGAGGTGGCCCAGCGCTTTGCCATCCAATATGGCCACCGGCTGGAGCGGCTGGTGCTGTTCAACACCACCGCCCGCACCGGTCCCTGGCTGGGGGACATCGGCGACGCCTGGAATCTGGCCGCCGACGATCCCGATGCCTATTACCTCACTACCATCCCGGTCATCTACTCTCCAAAGTTTTATCGGGATAACCACCAGTGGATGGCGCAGCGCCGCCAGATCCTCCGGCCGGTTTTCGGCAACCCGGATTTTATCAGCGCTATGATCCGCCTGACCAACAGCGCCGCCGACTTCGATGTTACGGAGCAGCTGCATCAGATCAAAACTCCTACCCTGGTGGTCTCCTGTCTGGAGGACTATCTCACCCCTGTGGAAGAACAGAAACTCATTGCCGCATCTATTCCCAACTGTCAACATGTCCTGGTGCCCGACTGCGGTCACGCCTCCATGTATGAAAAACCTCTGCTTTTCACCTCTCTCGCGCTGGGATTCTTTCATACCCCAAAAGTGGAGTTTACCATTGTATGACAATTTTTTAGTTGCACTTTTGCTTGAGTTTCGTTATAATATATGGATATACGATCGGATTTGTATTTCCAGCTCAAAAGAGGTGCAACTATGCAGGAAGAACTAGTGAACATGCCTCGCACCAAACGGGGGCGCGCCACTTTAAATAACATACTCAGCGCAGCCGCCCAGGTTATCTACGAAAAGGGCTATCACGCGGCTTCCATTAACGATATCACCAGCCTGGCTGGTGTGGCGTCGGGGACGTTTTACGTATACTTTGACGGGAAATATAACCTGTACAAGTATCTGCTTTTGCAGTGCAGCCGCAAGATCCGCAAATATCTCTCCCGCTCCATCCAGGGATGCAAAACCCGGCTGGAGGCCGAGCGGGTGGGCATGAAGGCCTGGTTGGAGTTCACGCTGGAAAACCAATATATGTACCACATTATTTGGGAGTCCATGTATATCGACTACAACCTCTTTAAAGAGTACTATGTCACCTTCTGCGCCGCCTACAAAGAGGGTCTGGACAAGGCAAAGGCCGCCGGTGAAATCCAGGAAGATATCGACACCGAGGTGCTGGCCTATACCCTGATGGGCGCCAGCAACTTTCTCGGCCTGAACTGGGCGCTTTTTCAGCAGGACCCCTCGGCTGTAGACCATGTGGTGGATCAGTTTATGCGGATCATTGAGGGCAAGGCATTTCGTACCGATGTCATGGCGCAAAACGAAGGGCAGACGCCCCCGCCTCCCCCGCCTGAGCCCCGCTTTAAATTTCAAGTTGCCGTGGACGACCTGGAGGATGAGCTGGTATAAGAAACTTGATATCAGGTGATCTCAATGCCAGTACAGCATTTTCTGACCACTCATCGTCTTCAGATCTCTTACCATGCCGCCGGTTCACCGGGCAAGCCCCGCCTTATGCTGGTGCATGGGAACGCGTCTTCCTCCAAATTTTTTCTCCCTCTGATGGACCGTCTGGCCCCGGACTTTGAACTGGTGGCCCCAGACCTGCGCTGTTTTGGCCAAAGCCAGCCCCTCCCCGTGGATGCCACCCGGGGACTGCGGGATTTCAGCGACGATTTAGATGCCTTTGCCTCCGCCCTGGGCTGGGACCGCTTTTTTCTCCTTGGGTGGTCTATGGGCGGCGGTGTGGCCATGCAATACGCCATGGACCACAGCCAGAAGCTGCTGGGCCTTATTCTGGAGGCCCCCCTCTCCCCCTACGGTTTTGGGGGCACCGCAGGCCCTCAGGGCACGCCTCTGCAGCCCCCTGGTCTTGCCAGCGGCGGCGGCTGTGCCAATGCCCAGCTGGTACAGGCTCTGGAGCAGGGCAACCGGGACTTCCTGCGTAGTGTGCTCAACAGCATCTATTTTGCCCCGCCCTACCAGGCTCCCCCCCAGTGGGAGGAGGTCTATCTGGACGCCATCGCTTCCACCCGGGTGGGCGAGGGCATGTACCCGGGCGACTATGTGCCCGCAGCCCAGTGGCCTGGTGTGGCCGCAGGCAGCCGGGGGATCTGCAACACCATGTCCCCCGTCTTTTGCGACCTCTCTCCCCTGGCAGACATTCCAGAGCGCTGTCCCATCCTCTGGATCCGGGGCTCACAGGATCTGATGGTCTCCGACCAGAGCATGTGCGACTTTGGCGCGCTGGGCGCTATGGGCCTGGTGCCGGGCTGGCCCGGAGCTGAAGCGTTCCCGCCCCAGCCCATGCTGGAGCAGACCCGCTTTGTATTGGAGCGCTATGCCGCCAACGGCGGGCAATACCGCGAAGTGGTGCTGGAGGGCGGCGGGCACGCCTGCCACATCGACAGGGAGGACCAGTTCCTTCAGGCTCTGACTGACTTTTTTCACGCTCCCTCCCAGACCCAATGACAGGCACTCTGTCCTCTGTCCCACATACTACGCGCCCCAGACTCAGGCGCAATCCGCCGAAAAAGCCCAGCATATGCTGGGCTTTTTCCCTTGTGCGCATCCATTATGAAACGCTTTGTCCACCCTCTTTTATCCCACCCAATCTTTATGCACTCCAAGCCCCGCACCTCTCCTCACCTCTATTTGTTATATATAAAAAGCACCAAATATGGGTCATCTCATCAGTAATTGCTCCTGCTGATACGGCCTATTTTAAAAACGGGGCGCCGCAGATGTTACTCTGCGGCGCCCCTTCCCCTGCCGGACTATCTCACGGCAGGTCCCCCTGCATGTCAGGACAGAGCCGGAGAGGCGTCGCGCCAGCGGCGCCTCTCCAGTTTTTAACTGAATGCGCTCATGGTTGTAAAAGCAGATAAAGCGGTCAATCATTTCGTTTGCTTCAGCAAAGGTGGCTGGTTTGTGCCTGTAAATGCATTCTGTTTTGAGGATAGAGAAGAAATTTTCCGCCACGGCGTTGTCATACGGATTCCCCTTTCTTGACATAGAGGGCGTAATGCCGTATGCTTGAGTCAGGTTGAAGTATGCTTGTGAGGTGTACTGAAATCCCTGGTCGCTGTGGAGCTGCAACTCCGCAGCGATCCTCTTTCTCTCTCGCTTCATGGCCAGGCGGATGGTGTCCAGAACCAGATTCACCGTTTGCTGTGTTCCGGTTTTGTAAGCGACGATGCTGTTGTCGTAGAGGTCCCGGATCATGGACAGGTACAGTACGCCCTGCCTGGTGTGGATGTAGGAGATGTCCGTTACCCATTTGCTGTTGGGTCTGTCTGCGTAAAACTCCCTGTTGAGCAGATTCTTGTACTTGTGAACCTGCTGTCCCATCTGCTGCCATTTCCTGCGGCGGCGGATTTCAGACAACAGATCATATTTCTTCATAATTCGCAGCACCGCTTTCGGGTTGCAAAAAATGTTCTGGCTTTTCAGCCACAGCCACATCCGCCGGTATCCGTAGGTACGCAAGCTGCGCTCCCGCTGCTGTGCGATGAGCGCCGCAAGAGCTGCGTCCTTCTCCGGCTTGCCAAGGCGATGAACAAAGGCATAGTAGCCGCTTCTGGATACTGCAAAGAATTTGCACATGACTGCTACGGGATACTCTGTTTTGTGGCGATAAATGATATGATACTTTACCTTTACCCTCACTTCCTTCCTGCGCAGCGCAGAA
>CASFCS010000046.1 GCA_949293245.1 uncultured bacterium
GCCATACGCGCCAACCGGCGCAAGCTGCTGATCCTGACGGCGCTGGTCCTTCTCTGTGCGGCAGGATATATGCTGGTGGAGGTAAACTTCGCCAATTCCAAACTGTTTGCCTATGCCATGAAAATCCGTGCACCCAAGCTCATTGTTATGGTAATTACCGCTTTTTCCATCGGCGGAGCATCACTGGTGTTCCAGTCCATCATCAACAACACCATTGTGACGCCCTGTCTGCTGGGGATGAATTCCCTGTATACCCTCATCCACACGGCGGTGGTGTTCTTTCTGGGCTCCGCCAGCGTGGTGGCATCCAACGCCAACCTGTCCTTCGCGGTGGATGTGGCGCTCATGGGTATCGCCGCCACAGTAATCTACAGCTGGATTTTCAAAAAGACAAAGCATAATGTGCTCTATGTACTGCTGGTGGGTACGGTGCTGACCTCCTTTTTCGGCAGCATTCAGACGACGCTGACCCGGGTCATGGACCCCAATGAGTACGACAGTCTGCTGAATACCCTGGTGGCAAGCTTCAGCAACATCAATTCCGAGATCATTGTCTTCTCCCTGATTCTTCTGGCGGCGGTCATCTTCGCGCTGCGAAAGGAGCTGGCCCTGCTGGATGTGCTCACCCTGGGCAAGGAACAGGCCATCAACCTGGGCGTGGACTATGACCGCTGCATCCGCCGCCTGCTGCTGGACACGGCACGACAAGCTAACCGCAGGGCAAACCGGATGCAGATTTATACCACCTGTTGCGCCGTTGTTGCCGTGCTGGCCGTTGTTGTTGCCGTGCTGGTAAATCTGTAAGCAACACCCCCGACCCTTCACCGGGCCGGGGGTCTTTTTGAGTTCAACAAAAATTCAACTCCATCCCGAAAAGTTCAACTATTTTACGCCACGACACAAAACAGTCAAAGCCCGCAAACCGTTGCGGCACAACACTTTCCAGGATTTTATAAAACGATAAGAAACGGGCGGATTCGTCCTTTTAAGGCGAAGGTCCGGGGTTCGAGTCCCCGCTGGGTCACCAAAACACGCAGATACGAACCCTTTTTGTGGTGAAGAATGTATTTGCGGTAAATGAAGAAATAGAGCCAAGGTCGTGAGGCCTTGGCTCTATTTCTTCTTCATTGGCAATTGAATGCGGAGGGAAATAACATAGAATCACTCTGATTTTGACAGAACCGTTTGATTGCTGTACTCAATCTTTGTTGCCTCCAGAATAGTACATTTTTCAATCGCTGCTCCCTGTTCCTCTGGTGTGGTGTACTCATACACAGGGCGACCAAAACCTCTGGTGATGATTTGGTATGCAGTTATATAATCGGTGTCCATAACATTTACCTCAAATCTATTTGCCATTAGAAGCAATAATCATAGTATTGCCAGAATGACTTTCAACAATCTTTATGGCATTTGAACTAGCAAAAGTGTGCATATAGGAATGGTGGATCGTGAGAACACAGTCCTGGAGATCCTTGCATTCTCCAATTTGGCGATTATCCATGCCTTCTAATTGCGTTACTTTCACCCCAAGGCTCCATAATTCGTCAGCATGAATATGACGAGAATGAGAATAGGTTGCATTGTGACTTGACAAAGTCTCAACCACTTTAGCTGCCTTATCTTCCTTATCATCATATTCACTAAACATATTTTCAGTGAGCCATTTCTTTACTGTAACGTCAGCCCAATCCATAGCTTTTTTGCAATCACCGATAAATGTAGGATGATATTTAGAAATAATTGGTCCCCACACAGCGGCTAAATTTGGATTTTTAGATACTGCTGCACATGCCTCATTAAATTCTTCAATAATTCCAGCGCAAGACATTCCGCCGTACTGAGGATCGATAGGCCCTAGGCTGGACTGTTTTCCCATGATGATTTCGCTTGTAGATAATGCCATCATTGTTCCTGCGGACATAGCCATTTGCGGAACAAAAGCTCGGATATCTTTTCCAAAAAGAGCCTTTAAATAGCAGACTAGTGATTCAGCCGCCGCTATCTGTCCACCCGGTGTATGTAGAATCAAATCTAGTCCTTTTGTGCGATCTAAACCACATACAGCCTGCATAAAAGCATTCTTGTCATTATCGTCAATACCCGTTCCATCAATTCTTGGCTTTTGAATAAACCCAGAATAATATGTAATAACATTGCGCCCAGTATATTCGAACATTCTTTTCAGGTACTTGCCACGCATTTCATCAAGGGGATTAGGTGCACTTTTAAGGCTGTTCAAAACATCGCCCCAACTTGGCATATACATCCCTCCTTTTACATCAAATTTTACAACATGGTGTCAATACTTGCAATACTAGAAAGTATTAAAATTAAAACTCTCTATCTGCGCTTCCAATGCGCATAGACTATAAGTACACAAGGGAAAGGCGTAATTCTTTTGCACATTAAAATCAAAGCAAAACAATCCGCCTCTCCCCGGCCCCCGCCTGGATTTCCCTTCTGTCCTGTCCTGCCGGCGCATAGACTGGAGACAACAGCATCATGTGGGAGGGATCGCGTTGAAACGAGTTCTGGGGGTACTTCTGGCGGCGGCGCTGTGCATCACCTCCGCCTCCGCCGTCACCGGGCAGCCCGACGTCACCGGGGTAGGGGCCGCCATCCTCATGGAGAAGGAGACGGGGACCGTGCTCTACGAGCACAGCGCCGACACGCCCTTCGAGCCCGCCTCAGTCACCAAGGTGATGACCCTCCTGCTGGTGTTCGAGGCCCTGGACAGCGGCCTTCTCACCCTGGAGGACACCATCACCGCCTCGGCCAACGCCGCCTCCATGGGGGGCAGCCAGATCTGGCTGAAGGAGGGGGAGCAGCTGACGGTGGACGAGATGCTCAAAGCCGTGGCAGTGGCCTCCGCCAACGACTGCGCCGTGGCTCTGGCCGAGCGCCTGGCGGGGAGCGAGGAGGCCTTTGTGGAGCGGATGAACCAGCGGGCGGCGGAGCTGGGGATGGTGAAGACCACCTTTCTCAACTGCACCGGCCTGCCGGCGGAGGGCCACATCACCACCGCCCGGGACATCGCCATTATGAGCCGGGAGCTGGTGCTCCACCACAGCGCCGTGCAGGAGTACACCACCATCTGGATGGACACCCTGCGCCAGGGGGCCTTCCAGCTGGTGAACACCAACCGGCTCATCCCCACCTACCCCGGGGCCACCGGCCTCAAGACCGGGTCCACCGATTCCGCCCTCTACTGCCTGTCGGCCACCGCCCGGCGGGACGACATGGAGCTTATCGCCGTGGTGCTCCACGGGGAGACCTCCGCGGTGCGCTTTGCCGCCGCCTCCTCCCTGCTGGACTTCGGCTTTGCCAACTACGCCCTCCAGGAGGTGCCCATCGGGGAGGCCATCCCCCCGGTGCGGGTGTCCCTGGGAGAGGAGCTGGCGGTGCAGCCCCTGCCCAGCCAGACCCCCCGGGTGCTCACCGAGAAGGGGCAGACCGACGGCCTCACCACCCAGATCTCCCTGGCCCAGGAGGTGCCCGCCCCGGTGGCGGAGGGCCAGGAGCTGGGCACCCTCACCGTGCTGCGGGACGGCCAGGCGGTGCTGGAGGTGCCCCTGGTGGCCAGCGCAGGGGTGGAGCGATTGTCCGCCGGCGGTATGATCGCCCGGCTGCTGCGGCTTTTGTGCATGGGCTCCCTCCAATAACCAGCCCCCGCCGCCCCCGGCTGAAGCCGGGGGCGGCGGGGGACTGTTCTTTCAACGGGCGGGGGCTTACCCCTCCGCTTTTACCTTTTTCCGGTACCGCAGCACCACCAGGACCTCCAGTCCCGCCAGCACCAGCAGGATCGCCCCGTCTGCGGCCAGGAGGACCTTCACCCAGGTCTGCATCCCGCCCTGGGTCACCTCGCTCTCGTACTCCCAGCTGCCCACCACGGTGTACAGGATATTCTTGCAGGCGGTGCGCATGTACTGTACCGTGCTGGCGCTGGGGTCGTCAGCGTCGTGGGGCAGGTTGGGCCCGGCGCCGTAGGTGGAGAGCATGGCGTCCATGCCGTTGGCCAGGGCGGCGTCGGCGTTCATAAAGCCGTGGCCGTTGTCCCGGAAGTAGTCCGACTCCACCATGCCCCGGAAGCCCCACTCCTCCCGGAGGACGGTGTTGAGCAGGGCGGAGGACTCCCCGGCCCAGGTGGTGCCCAGGAAGTTCCAGGAGGCCATGACCGCCCTGGCGCCGAACTCCTTCACACAGATCTCAAAGGGTGTCAGGTAGATCTCCCGGATGGACTGCTCCGTGGCCCAGATGCACACCATCTTGTAGTTGCCGTCGTACAGCGCGAAGTGCTTGATGTAGGCGTACACCCCCACATCGGCGGCGCCGGCCACGGCCCTGCCCGCCATATAGCCCGAGAGGACCCCATCTTCGGAGTAATACTCATAGTTGCGCCCGCCGAAGGCGTAGCGGTGGAGATTTATGCCGGGGGCGTACCAGCCCGCCACGTCCATCTCCCGGGCCATCTGGCCCATGATGCGGCCGTACTCCTCCGCCAGGTCCTGATTCCAGGTGGAGGCAATGACCGTGGTGGCCGGGAAGCCCAGGGACCCCGCGCCGGAGAAGTTGTTGTTGATGGCGGCGGGGCCGTCGGCGTCGTTGGTCTGCACCTTGCCCACGGACGCCACCGCCGGGGTCTGGTAGCCGCACAGGGAGATGAGGTCCAGCATGTCCTGGACCGTAAGCTGGTCCAGCAGATCCTCCCAGCGGGGGTCGTCATAGTCCGCCCCCCGGAGCTGGGAGAGGGTCATGCCGTTGTCCGCCCCGGTGACGGGCATCTCATCGTCGGGGTCGATGTACTTATCGTAGTCAAAATTCACGTTGAGCTCATAGGTGTCCACCTGCTCCTGGGGCATGGTGAGGGTGGCGGGGGCGGCGGTGGCCTGATCGTAGTTGGCAAAGCGCCCCGCCCGGGAGAGGTAGGTCACATCCCCCCTGACGTCGTCAAACTGGTTTGCCGCCGCAACCAGGTCGGAGGAGCGGGGGTTGTCCCCGCCGTAGGTCACTGTGCTCTCCACGGTGTAGGTGTCCGCCGCCAGAACGGTGTGGGAGTCGGAGCGGAGGGAGATCTCATATGCCCCAGCCTCCAGCACGTAGGCCCCCGCCCCCATGTCGTCGTAGGAGGCCATCTCCTCCGCGTCAAAGGTGAGGGTCAGGGTCTGGGAGGCTCCGGGCTCCAACAAGTCGGTCTTGGCAAAGCGGATCAGGTTTACCGTGGCCTTCTCGATGCCCCCCTCGGTGTAGGGCGGGTCGTAGTAGAGCCCCACCACGTCCTTGCCCGGGACGCTGCCGGTATTGGTGACGGTGACGGCGGCGGTGATCTGCCCGTCCCCGGCCGTCAGCTCCATGGTGCGGTCAAAGGTGGTGTAGCTCAGGCCGTAGCCGAAGGGGTACTGGACCACCCGGTCGTAGTCAAAGCCCGCCATGCCCACGTCGTGGGCGGTCTCATAGAACTTATAGCCCACATAGATGCCGTCCACATAGTTGACGAAGGCGGGGGAGTACTTCTGGGGCTTGCCGCTGTTCATACCGTCAACCGCCATGTGGGTCAGGTTGTCATAGTCCACCTTGGCGCCGTTGTTCCACCAGGGGGCGCAGGTCATGTCATAAAGGAAGGTATCCGTCAGGTGGCCCGAGGGGTTGACGGCACCGGTGAGGATATCCCCCAGGGCGCGGAAGCCCACATTGCCCGGGGCGGCGCACCACACTGCGGCCCTGATCTGCTCATACTCCTCCACGAAGCCCAGCTCAAAGGGGTTGGCCCCGTTGTAGAGGAGGATCACGTTGTCAAAGTTGGCGCACACCAGCTCCACCATATCCCGCTCGGTCTGGGACAGCTGGAGGTAGTGCTCCCCGGGGGCAAAGTCGTCGTAGTCCGGGGAGTTGTTGTCATACCCCGCCTGGCTCACGTCCATAGGCAGGTCGTTATGGCCTTCGCTGGCCCCCCGGGCCAGCACCACCACCGCCACGTCGGAGAAAGCCCTGGCCCCCTCCAGCAGCTCCTCCGGGTAGGTGTCCGCCGGGGGCTCCGGGAGGCTCCAGCTCTGCTTCTCGATGGACATCTCCCCCCGGCTGGGGGCATAGGCCCGGTAGAACTCCTCCAGCTCCCCGTTGAGGGCAAAGCCGGCCTCCTCCAGCCCCTCCTTCAGGCTGACGGTGTCGTACAGGGCGTTGATGCCCCCGGAGCCGCCGCCGCTGTACAGCGGGTCGATGGAGGCCCAGCCGAAGAGGTTGAGCTTGTCCACCCCGGTCAGGGGCAGCAGGCCATCATTCTCCAGCAGGACGAAGCCCTCCCCCGCCACGGTCTCCATGATGCCTGCGGCCTCCTGGGTGGTGGCCTCCGTCACCGTGGCCACCGGGGTGGTGGCCAGGCTGATGAGGTTGGCCATGGGGATCAGGCAGATGAGGTTGGCCACCACCGCTATGGACAGGGCCATGGCCACCGCGGCGCTCCAGCGGATCAGGAACCGCCTGGGCTTGGCCACCCCTTTGGATACGGCCATGGCAATGATCACCGCCGCGCCCAGAGCCAGCAGCACGCCCAGCGCAATGAGATAGTTCCGGCAGGTGTTCAGGACGCCCATCACGTCCTCCATGTTGATGTTCAGCATCGTTTCTCCTCCTCCTTCGTCTCCTTGGTTTGGGGCGGCCCGGTATCCCTTCCCGTATTCCCGGTGCCGCCGCTTTCCTGACTCCCGCTCCGATTCTTTCCTTCCGCAGTCTTTTCTTTGCGCTAGCATTCTTTTCTTGACTACCTGTCTGAAACAGACTATACTGCTTATAGATTCAGGATTCAATCACACTTTCCCGAGAATCAGACGTTTTTTGACACATTTTAACTATGTGTATAGAACTTTTCAAATCACCAGGAGAGGAGTACCCACTATGCCAGCCCAGACCCCCGCTCCCCGGAAGATGGATCGCCGGACCATCTACACCCGTACCACCGTGAAGGACGCCCTGCTGGAGCTGCTGGAGGAGCAGCCCTTTGAGAAGATCACCGTGGCTGCCCTGTGCCGCCAGGCGGAGATCACCCGGGCCACCTTTTATCTCCATTTTTCCGACCTGAACGCCGTGCTGGACGAGCTGCTGGATGAAGCCCTGATGGTGGCCCGGGCCGCCGCCCGGGATATGAACACCACGGACCGAATGGCCGGGCTGAGGGACATTGTCCGGGCCGGGGACCCCCAGGCCCTGCGGCGCAACGAGTGTCTGCTGGGTCCCTGCCAGCGGGTGGCGGACGACCCCAAATACCGCTCCATTTTTCAGGACGCCACCCTGTCCCACTATGTCATCCGCCGGATCTACCTGCTGGAGCGGGACAACATGGTGCCTTACCTGGTGGAGCAGTGCCGCCTCACCCGGGAGGAGGCGGACAAGCTGTTCATGCTCATCGTGTACGGCCTCTTTTACGTCAATCGTTCCCTCAAGTGGAACAAGGACGAGAGCTGGTATCAGATGCAGCTCATCGCCAACCGCTTTATGTTCGGCGGGTTCGATGCCCTGAGCCGGGAGGAGCGGCCTTAGAAGCTCTTTCACGGCATGACAAAAGCGCGGGCCCGGAGCGGTGTGCTCCGGGCCCGCGCTTTTGTGTTCCGGCAGTCTCATCCTCTGAGATAGTCCGGCCCCCGGTACTGCAGGGCCTCCGCCAGGTGGACCGGGCCGATGTCCGCCTCCCCCTCCAGGTCCGCGATGGTGCGGGCCACCCGGAGGATGCGGTCGTACCCCCGGGCGGTGAGGCCCAGGCGCTCGAAGGCCCCCTTCATCACCTTCTGCCCCGCCTGGTCCAGGGCGCAGTGGGCCTCCAGCTCCCGGGGCCCCATGTGGGCGTTGCAGGCGGGGCCGTTGGGGCCGAAGCGGCGGCGCTGAATCTCCCGGGCGGCGTTCACCCGGCGGCGGATGTCCGCGGAGGTCTCGCCCCCCGACGCCGGGGCGGAGAGCTCGGCGTACTCCAGCGGGGGCACCTCCACGCAGATGTCCATCCGGTCCAGCAGGGGGCCGGACACCCGGCCCAGATAGCGGCGCACCGTCTGCTCCGTGCAGGTACACCGGCCGCTGGGGTGGCCGTACCAGCCGCACTTGCAGGGGTTCATGGCGCACACCAGCATAAAGCGGCTGGGGTAGACCACCGAGCCCGAGGCCCGGGAGATCTGGACCCTCCCGTCCTCCAGGGGCTGGCGGAGGACCTCCAGCACGTCCTGGGGGAACTCGGGCAGCTCGTCCAGGAAGAGCACCCCGTGGTGGGCCATGGAGATCTCCCCCGGCCGGGGGTTGGCCCCGCCCCCCGCCATGCCCACGCTGGAGATGGTGTGGTGGGGGGAGCGGAAGGGCCGCCGGGTCACCATGGGGTGGGCGGCGCTGGTAAACCCCAGGACCGAGTAGATTTCCGTACACTCCAGGGCCTCTTCGTGGGTGAGGTCCGGCAGGATGGAGGGCAGACGCTTGGCCAGCATGCTCTTCCCCGACCCCGGGGGGCCGGACATGAGCACATGGTGGCCCCCGGCGGCGGCCACCTCCAGGGCCCGCTTCACCCCCTCCTGCCCCTTCACCTCGCTGAAATCGGGCATGGGCCGCCCCTGGGCCGGGGCGGTCCAGGGCTTGGCGGGGGTCAGGGGAGCCTCCCCGGTGAAGTGGGCCGCCAGCTCCCCCACGGAGGACACGGGGTACACCGTCAGCTCCTCCCCGGCCAGGGTGGCCTCCGGGGCGTTGTCCGCCGGCACATAGAGGGTGCGCACCCCCGCCCGCAGGGCGGCCATAGCCATGGGCAGGGTGCCCGGCACCCCCCGCAGCTCCCCGGACAGGGAGAGCTCCCCCAAAAAGGCCGCCTTCTCCCCCTTGTCCGGGGCCACCTGGCCCCCCGCCGCCAGGATACCCACCAGGATGGGCAGGTCGTACACCGTACCCATCTTCTTCCGGTCCGCCGGAGCCAGGTTCACCGTGATGCGGGACACGGGGAAGGTGAAGCCCGCGTTCTTGATGGCCGAACGCACCCGCTCCCGGGCCTCCTTCACGGCGGTGTCCCCCAGGCCCACGATGTCAAAGGCGGGGAGGCCCCCGGACAGGTCGCACTCCACCCCCACCTCATAGCCCTCCACCCCCCGCAGACCCAGGGAGCGCACTTTGTACACCATATCTCCTCACCGCCCATACCGCGCCCCACCCGGGCGCGCAGTTCACATTGACACCATTATATGGGATCCACAGCGGTTTTTCAACAAAGGGCAGGAAATATTTCCTGTATTCCCCCAACAGGCCGTCCTCCTTGTTTACTTGTCCTCCGGTATATGTTATAATGTAGAAGAGGAAATATCAGGATGATTTTACATGATGCGAGAGGAGTGAGTCCCATGGGCTGAGGGGCCGGACCTGTTGGAAAGCCGCTGCGGCGTCTGTTGGAAAGCCGCAAGGAGGTACATGAAATGAACGAGAAACGATTGGGTTTTTCCCAGCGCCACCCCATGGCCGCCGGGCTGCTTTTGGCCCTGGGCATTTTCCTGCTGGTTCTGGCTGTGCTGGCGGGCGGGTTCTGGGCCTTTATCACCGGCGTCTCCCGTTCCCCGGGTGAGGATCCCCTCCAGGACACCGTACGCATCAGCTCCTACCCCGCCGGACAAACCCTGGAGCTGTCCATCCCCAGCCGCTGGAGCGGCGATGGCAGCTCCAGCATATATGACGCCGTATCCTTTTCTCCCCAGCCCGCCATGACTTTTGCAGAGATAACTGCCGCAGCCCAGGACGCCCTGGGGGCGGAGCAGGTGGAGCAGCACGGCTCCTCCCTCCTCCTCCGCCAGGCGGATGGTGAGGGGTCATACAGCTACTACATGGTGACCCGGACGGGTGAAAACTCCTACCTGCTCCACGCCCTGCGGGCCAGCCTCTGTGTGCTGGAGGGCTCTGTTCAGAAAAACTACGGCATCCTGCTCCCTTTCCAGTACGTTTCCGACAGCCGGATCATAGAGGAGACGGCCCCCTGTCTGTACGCCGGGGCAGAGTACCAGCTGGCACTCACCTGGAGCGGCGGCGCCCAGGAGCTGGAGGCCGCCCTGAACCAGGCCCGTGAGCTCTTCCTGGACTTTTACGATGACACCGCCTGCCAGGCAGAGCTTCAGGGGGACGCCATCCTCCTCCAGGACGGGCGGCAGGACCTGTCCATCACCTTCACCGGCCACAGCGGCCAGCTCTTTTTTACCGTCACCCTGGCGGAGACCGGCGCTTAGCCCCCTGTCTTCCCCTTCCCCGCCCGGCAGACCAGCCGAGCGGGGCATTTTTTCTCTCGTTTGTTCCTGTCTAAATTGCACAGTTGAAAAATTATGATTGTTTTTGCCTTTTCTCTGCTTTTTTGTTTGAAGCAACGCAAATTTTGTATCTGTGATCCATATAAACTTTTTGTCAAGTGGGGGACGTGGGGTGAATTCTTACAAAACTCTCCGCCTTTTTCTGTCAAAATGCTCAAGCTCAGCATTTTTTGAAAATTTCCTGATATTTTAATTTACATCCCTTCCACAAAGTGATAGTATTAGGTATAACCGAGCAAATGACATTGCCCGACCGCAAAGATCCTTTCGGAGATTAAGGAGGAACAGAACATCATGGCAAGAAAAATGAAGTCCATGGACGGCAATACCGCCGCGGCGCACGTATCGTATGCGTTCACCGAGGTCGCCGGTATTTACCCCATCACGCCGTCCAGCCCCATGGCTGACTCTGTGGACCAGTGGGCCGCTGCCGGTCAGAAGAACATCTTCGGCACCACCGTCAAGGTAGTGGAGATGCAGTCTGAGGCCGGTGCCGCCGGTACCGTCCACGGCTCCCTGGCCGCCGGCGCCCTGACCACCACCTACACCGCCTCCCAGGGCCTGCTGCTGATGATCCCCAACATGTACAAGATCGCCGGCGAGCTGCTGCCCACCGTGTTCCACGTGTCCGCCCGTACCGTGGCCAGCCACGCCCTGAACATCTTCGGCGACCACTCCGACGTCATGGCCTGCCGCCAGACCGGCTTTGCCATGCTGTGCGAGTCCAACCCCCAGGAGGTCATGGACCTGGCCGCTGTGGCCCACCTGGCCGCCATCAAGGGACGCGTTCCCTTCGTCAACTTCTTCGACGGCTTCCGTACCTCCCATGAGATCCAGAAGATCCAGGTCTGGGATTACGCCGACCTGAAGGAGATGTGCGACATGGACGCCGTGGAGGCCTTCCGCAAGCGCGCCCTCAACCCCGAGCGGCCCGTCATGCGCGGCTCCCACGAGAACGGCGACATCTTCTTCCAGCACCGCGAGGCCAGCAACAAGTACTACGACGCCGTGCCCGGCATTGTGGAGGACTACATGGCCCAGGTCAACGCCAAGCTGGGCACCAACTATCAGCTGTTCAACTACTACGGCGCCGAGGACGCTGACCGCGTCATCATCGCCATGGGCTCCATCTGCGACGTGGCCGAGGAGGTCATTGACTACCTGAACGCCCACGGCGAGAAGGTGGGCCTGGTGAAGGTCCGTCTGTACCGCCCCTTCCGGGCCGACAAGCTGCTGGAGGCCATTCCCGCCACCGCCACCAAGATCGCCGTCCTCGACCGGACCAAGGAGCCCGGCGCCCAGGGCGATCCTCTCTACCTGGATGTGGTCACCGCCTTCGCCAACGCCGGCCGTCAGGCCACCATCATCGGCGGCCGCTACGGTCTGGGCTCCAAGGACACTCCCCCCAGCAGCGTGTTCGCTGTCTATGAGGAGCTCACCAAGGATGCCCCCAAGCGCCAGTTCACCATCGGCATCGTGGACGACGTCACCAACACCTCCCTGCCCGAGCACGCCTGCCCCAACACCGCTGCCCCCGGCACCATCGAGTGCAAGTTCTGGGGTCTGGGCGGCGACGGCACCGTGGGCGCCAACAAGAACTCCATCAAGATCATCGGCGACCACACCGACAAGTATCAACAAGGCCGACTTCGTGGCCTGCCATGTGCCCTCCTACATCATCAAGGGCTTCCCCATGGTGCGTGACGTGAAGCCCGGCGGCACCTTCCTCATCAACTGCCAGTGGACTCCCGAGGAGCTGGACAAGCACATGCCCGCCGTGGCCAAGCGCTACATCGCCGCCAACAACATCCAGGTCTACACCATCAACGCCATTGACCTGGCCATCGAGATTGGCATGGGCAAGCGCACCAACACCATCCTCCAGTCCGCCTTCTTCACCCTGGCCAAGGTCATGCCCCAGGAGGAGGCCATCGGCTACATGAAGGACGCCGCCACCCACTCCTACCTGAAGAAGGGCCAGGACATCGTGGACATGAACCACAAGGCCATCGACGCCGGCGCCACCGCCTACCGCCTTCGTGAAGTTCGAGGTGCCCGAGTCCTGGGCCACCGCCACCGATGACGAGACCGCCGAGACCCTGACCGGCAACCCCGCCACCGTGCAGATGGTGAAGGACGTCATGGAGCCCGTGAACAAGATGGACGGCGACTCCCTGCCCGTGTCCGCCTTCGTGGACTATGTGGACGGCACCTTCCAGCAGGGCGCCTCCGCCTACGAGAAGCGCGGCGTGGCCGTGACCGTGCCCACCTGGAACCCCGAGAAGTGCGTGCAGTGTAACCAGTGCGCCTATGTCTGCCCCCACGCCACCATCCGTCCCTTCGCCCTCACCGAGGAGGAGGCCGCCGCTGCCCCCGAGGCCGCCAAGATCGTGGACGTGAAGGCCGGCAAGGGCAAGGGCGTTTACAAGTACACCCTGGCCGTCTCCCCCCTGGACTGCATGGGCTGCGCCGTGTGCGTGGGCGTGTGCCCCACCAAGAGCCTGAGCATGGTGCCCCAGGAGCAGGAGGCCGCCCAGCAGGGCGTGTTCGACTACATGGTGGCCAAGGTCGCCCCCAAGGCCGACATGGAGGGCACCGCCACTGTGAAGGACAGCCAGTTCAAGCAGCCCCTGCTGGAGTTCTCCGGCTCCTGCGCCGGCTGTGCCGAGACCGCCTATGCCCGCCTGATCACTCAGATCTGCGGCGACCGGATGTACATCTCCAACGCCACCGGCTGTTCCTCCATCTGGGGCGGCCCCGCTGCCACCTCTCCCTACACCGTGGACAAGTGCGGCAAGGGTCCCGCCTGGGCCAACTCCCTGTTTGAGGACAACGCCGAGCACGGCCTGGGCCTGTACTACGGCCAGAAGGCCATCCGCGAGCGCATGATCGCCAAGCTGGTGGAGATGGCCGCCGCGGACGCCACGCCCGACGAGACCAAGGCCGCCATTCAGGCCTTCCTGGACACCAAGGACAACGGCGCTGCCAATGCCGAGCCCACCAAGGCCCTCATCGCCTGCCTGGAGAAGGGTGCCGAGGCCGGCTGCGACCTGTGCAAGGAGGTCCTGGCCAACAAGGAGTATCTGAACAAGAAGTCCGTGTGGATCTTCGGCGGCGACGGCTGGGCTTACGACATCGGTTACGGCGGTCTGGACCACGTCCTGGCCTCCGGCGAGGACATCAACGTCTTCGTGTTCGACACCGAGGTCTACTCCAACACCGGCGGTCAGGCCTCCAAGTCCTCCAACATCGGCCAGGTGGCCCAGTTCGCCGCCGCCGGTAAGACCGTGGCCAAGAAGAGCCTGGCGGAGATCGCCATGCAGTACGGTTACGTGTACGTGGCTCAGGTGGCCATGGGCTCCAACCCCAACCAGACCCTGAAGGCCATCACCGAGGCCGAGTCCTATCACGGGCCCTCCCTGGTCATCGGCTACAGCCCCTGCGAGATGCACTCCATCAAGGGCGGCATGAAGAACTGCCAGGCCGAGATGAAGCGTGCCGTGGACTGCGGCTACTGGAACCTGTTCCGGTTCAACCCCGCCGCCAAGGCCGAGGGCAAGAACCCCTTCACCCTGGATTCCAAGGCCCCTGCCGGCGGCTATCAGGAGTTCCTGATGAACGAGGCCCGCTACTCCCGCTTGACCCGCGAGTTCCCCGACCGCGCCAAGGAGCTCTTCGCCGAGAACGAAGAGGCTGCCAAGGCCCGCTGGGAGCACCTCACCCGTCTGGTGGAGCTGTACAAGTAAGCTCTCTTATTGCCAAGACCCCCGGGCATCTGCCCGGGGGTCTTGCTTGTGTACGGCCTCTTCGGGAAGGGCAGCGGGCGGCAATCCCGCCGGGCCCGGCCGCCAAGGAGCGCTGGGAGCACCTGTCGGGCCCCATGGACAGTCACGGACTGTCCATGGGAGAGGAGGCGCAGCGGAACGAGAGAACTTTGCCGTATGCGGCAAAGTGAAGGATGTGGAGCCTGTGCCGACGAGGTGGAGCTGTACAAGTAATCTGTTCCCTTATTCCCCCGGATGCGAATGCATCCGGGGAAATTTTTTGCCCGCCCTTTCCACCGCTTCCGCCCTTGACAGCGCCCCGTCTGCGTCGTATACTGGATTTAGAACACCCCACCCCCGGGGGGTGTTATATGAGAGAATGAGGGAGGGAACCCCCATGATGGCAGACCACCAGAAAATCCTGCGGCTGCTCAAGACCGCCCGGGGCCAGCTGGACGGCATTGTGCGCATGGTGGAGGAGGACCGGTACTGCATCGATATCTCCACCCAGGTCATGGCCACCGAGGCCATTTTGAAGCGGGTAAACCGGGAGATCCTGGCGGCCCACCTGGAGCACTGCGTGAAGCACGCCGCCTCCGAGGCCGACCGGCAGGAGAAGATCGACGAGTTTGTGGACACCCTGGGCAAGCTTCTCAAGTGAGTCCCGGCGGTGTCAAGCGGAAAGGTTGTGAGAGACGATGCGACAGACATGCAGCGTCACCGGCATGACCTGCACCGCCTGCTCGGCCCATGTGGAAAAGGCCGTGCGGGGGGTGGAGGGGGTGCGGGAGGTCAACGTGAACCTCCTGGGCAGCTCCATGACGGTGGATTTTGACGAGGGCGCCACGGACCTGGGCGCCATTTTCCACGCAGTGGAGGCGGCGGGCTACGGCGCCTCCCTGCCGGAGAGGGGCGGGAGCGGCAGGATGTCCGATGCCCAGGCCAGGCGGCAGGAGGCCGACCGGGCCATGGCGGAGGAGCTGAGGGCCATGAAACGGCGGCTGATTGTGTCCTTCTGCTTTCTGGTCCCCCTGATGTACGTGTCCATGGGGCACATGCTGGGCCTTCCCCTGCCGGGCTTCTTCCACGGGGCGGAGAACGCCCTCACCTTTGCCCTGACCCAGCTGCTGCTCACCCTGCCCATCCTGTATATCAACGACAAGTATTACCGGGTAGGCTTTAAAACTCTCTGGCATCGCGCCCCCAACATGGACTCCCTCATTGCAGTAGGCTCCGCCGCCGCAGTGGTGTACGGCATCGTGGCTCTCTACCGCATCGGATGGGGCCTGGGCCACGGGGATATGGCGCTGGTGGAGCGCTACTCCATGGATCTCTACTTCGAGTCCGCGGGGATGATCCTCACCCTCATCACCGTGGGCAAATATCTGGAGACCCGCTCCAAGGGCAAGACCGGCCAGGCCATCGCCCGGCTGATGGACCTCTCCCCCAAGACCGCCGCCGTGGTGCGGGGCGGGGTTGAGGTGGAGATCCCCGTGGAGGAGGTCCGGGTGGGGGACCTTGTGGCGGTGCGCCCCGGCGCCGCCGTGCCGGTGGACGGCGAGATCGTGGAGGGGGCCTCCAGTCTGGACGAATCCGCCCTCACCGGCGAGTCCATCCCCGTGGACAAGACCGTGGGGGACAAGGTCATCGCCGCCTCCATCAACAAGTCGGGCTACTTCCTCCTCAAGGCCACCCGGGTGGGGGAGGACACCACCCTGGCCCAGATGATCCGCCTGGTGGACGAGGCCGCCTCCTCCAAAGCCCCCATCGCCAAGCTGGCCGACCGGGTGGCGGGGGTGTTCGTGCCGGTGGTCATGTCCATCGCCCTGGTGACCTTCCTGGCCTGGCTGTTCACCGGCCACAGCGTGGAGCAGGCCCTCACCTCCGGCGTGGCGGTGCTGGTGATCTCCTGCCCCTGCGCCCTGGGCCTGGCCACCCCGGTGGCCATCATGGTGGGTACCGGCAAGGGGGCCGAGCAGGGCATCCTCATCAAGTCCGCCCAGGCCCTGGAAACCCTGCACACCGTGTCCACCGTGGTGCTGGACAAGACGGGCACCCTCACCCAGGGGAAGCCCCGGGTCACCGACCTCATCCCCCTGGGCGGCACGGAGGAGCCGGAGCTGCTGTGCGTGGCCGCCTCCCTGGAGAAGCCCTCGGAGCACCCCCTGGCCGCCGCGGTGGTGGAGGCCGCCCAGGACGCGGGCATCCCCCTGGCCCCGGTGACCGCCTTCTCCGCCCTCCACGGCAAGGGGGTGCGGGGTGACATCCAGGGGGAGACGTTCTGGGCGGGCAACGCCGCCCTGCTGGCGGAGGCGGGTATCCCCCTGGGGGAGGCGGAGGCCGCCGCCGACGCCCTGGCCGCCCAGGGCAAGACCCCCCTCTTCTTCGCCCGGCAGGGGGAACTCATGGGCATCATCGCCGTGGCCGACACGGTGAAACCCACCAGCCGCGCCGCCGTGGAGGGCTTCCGGTCCCTGGGTATCCAGGTGGTGATGCTCACCGGGGACAATGCCCGCACCGCCCACGCCATCGGCCGGGAGCTGGGCATTGACCGGGTGGTGGCCCAGGTGCTGCCCCAGGACAAGGAGCGCCAGGTGGCCGCCCTCCAGGAGGCAGGGGAGCGGGTAGCCATGATCGGGGACGGCATCAACGACGCCCCCGCCCTGGCCCGGGCCGACGTGGGCATGGCCATCGGCGCGGGCACCGACGTGGCCATGGAGAGCGCCGACATCGTGCTGATGAAGTCCGACCTGCGGGATGCGGTGGCGGCGGTGGAGCTCTCCCGGGCGGTGATCCGCAACATCAAGCAGAACCTGTTCTGGGCATTTTTCTACAACGCCCTGGGCATCCCCCTGGCCGCCGGGGTGTTCTACGCCGCCCTCCACTGGCAGCTCAGCCCCATGTTCGGCGCCGCCGCCATGAGCCTCTCCTCGGTGTTCGTGGTGACCAACGCCCTGCGCCTGCGCTTTTTCCGGCCCAAGGCCATCCCCCAGGAGGCCGTCCCCGTCCCCGGGACGGAAGAACCCATTGTGACCGCCTCCGCCCCCGCCGGGGACGGAGAAAATCAGAAAGGAGAACAGACCATGACCAAGACACTGACCATTGAGGGCATGATGTGCCAGCACTGCGTGGCCCACGTCCAGAAGGCCCTGTCCGCCGTGGCGGGGGTGTCCGCCGTCCAGGTGGACCTGGCGTCCAAGACCGCCGCCGTCACCGGCGACGCCCCGGAGGAGGCCCTGAAGGCCGCCGTGGCCGAGGCGGGGTATGAGGTCACCGCCATTTCCTGATGTGGAAAAAGTCCCCGGATTCGTGGAATCCGGGGACTTTTTCTCTCTGCGGCCTTGCCAACCGGGGGAGATTATCCTATACTTTTGGTATAGGATAATCTCTTCGGACGCCCTCCGGGCGGGCCCGGAGCACTTGAGAAACGGAGGTGCCCATTATGCCTACCCTGCTGATCAAAAACGCCCGGTATATTGTCTCCTGCGACTTCCGGGACCGGCTCTACCACGACGCCAATCTCTTCATCCGGGACGGCGTCATCGCCTCCATCGGCCCGGAGTGCTACCAGGCCGACCAGGTGATCGACGCCCGGGACATGGTGGTCTACCCCGGCCTCATCAACACCCACCACCACCTCTACCAGATCTTCTCCCGCAACCTGCCTGAGGTGCAGCGGATGGAGCTCTTCCCCTGGCTGGTGACCCTGTACGAGGTGTGGAAGAACCTGGACGAGGAGGTGGTGACCTGCGCCTCCCTCACCGGCATGGGGGAGCTGCTGAAAACGGGGTGCACCACCTGCTTTGACCACCACTACGTCTTTCCCGCCCGGGCGGGGGACCTGATCGCCGCCCAGTTCCGGGCCGCCGGGCAGCTGGGCATCCGGTTCCACGCCTCCCGGGGGTCCATGGACCTGTCCAAAAAGGACGGGGGCCTGCCGCCCGACTCGGTGGTCCAGACCATCGACCAGATCATGGACGACTCCCAGCGGCTGGTACACATCTGGCACGACGAGAGCCGCTACTCCATGCGCCAGGTGGCCCTGGCCCCCTGCTCCCCCTTCTCCGTGTCCGCCGACCTGCTGCGGGAGTCCGCCATCCTGGCCCGGGAGCTGGGAGTGCGGCTCCACACCCACCTGGCGGAGACCCGGGACGAGGAGGAGTACACCCTCTCCAAGTTCGGTATGCGCCCCCTGGCCTACCTCCGCTCCCTGGGGTGGACGGGGCCCGACGTGTGGTTCGCCCACGGCATCCACTTCAACGACCAGGAGCTCCAGCTCCTGGCGGAGACGGGCACCGGGGTGGCCCACTGCCCCATCTCCAACATGAAGCTCTCCTCCGGTGTGTGCCGGGTGTCCGACATGCTGCGGCTGGGGGTGCCCGTGGGGCTGGCGGTGGACGGCTCGGCCTCCAACGACGGGTCCAACCTGCTGGAGGAGCTGCGGGTGGCCTACCTCCTCCACCGCCTCCAGGACAGCCGCGCCGCCCCCACGGGGTACGACCTGCTGAAGGTGGCCACCCGGGGGTCCGCCCGGCTGCTGGGCCGGGACGACATCGGATTTCTGGCCCCCGGGGCGGCGGCGGACCTGTTCATGGTCCGGCTGGACCGGCTGGAGCTGGTGGGCGCCCAGTTCGACCCCATGTCCATGCTGGGCACCGTGGGCCTCAAGGGGCCTGTGGACTACACCGTGGTCAACGGGGTGCCCGTGGTGCAGGACGGGGCCCTCACCACTGTGGACGAGGGGGAACTCTCCGCCCGGGCCAACGACGTGGTCCGCCGCTATCTGGGGCGGTTTTAGCACACTTCAAAAAAATGCAAGCATTTTTTTGGGGGGATGCAGCCTGCGGGCGGCAAAACTCTGCCGAGAGCTTTTTGGACTTGCAAGACGTATTTCGTTTCTTATGTAGGCTTTTGCTTTTTTGACAACCTGAACGCAGCGCCTCCGGCTGGGCCGGAGGCGCTGCCTTTTTCAGCTTTTGAGTTGATAGCCCAGGTGGTCCGGCCCGCGCTGGAGCACGCCCTGCCGTGCCAGCCCCTCCAGCAGCGCCCTGGCCCGGCCCTCGGACACCTCCAGCAGCTCCCCCACCTGGCGGGGCGTGGCGGTGACCTGCCGGGTGATGTACTCCAGCACCCGCTGCTCCCGGGCCTCCAGGGCCGCCCGGCGCCGCTCCCCCAGGGGGAGGGAGAGGATGGTGCGGTCCGGGCCGAAGCGCTCCTCCAGCCGGGGGGCAGTCCAGCCCCGGCCGGCCCAGGCCGCCAGGATGCCGGACAGGCCGCTCCCCTTCTGCCGCCCCACCCCCATCAGGGCAAAGAGCCGGGTGAGGCCCGCATTGCGGGGGTCCGCCCGGCCCCCTGCCAGGGCGTCCCCCAGGCCAAGGCGCAATGTGCCCGGGTTGGACACCACCCATTCTCCCGGCCGGCGGATAATCACCAGGCCCTTCCGGTCATAATAGTCCCCGTGGAGGATGCCGTTTGCCAGGGCCTCCTCCAGCCCCCGGCGCACCTCCTCCTCCGAGTCCTCCAGGGTCTCCTCCAGGCGGCGGCGCACCCGGGTATAGAAGGTGAAGAGATTTCCCGGCTGTCCCGGGTCCTGGTGGGTGAGGCGCAGGGCACACTCCCCCTGGGGGCTGTCATACTCCCGGTACTCCAGGGAGAAGTCGGGGTACTCCCGCCGGATGGCCTCCAGCCGCCCCAGCATCAGCAGTCCCGCCGCCGTGGGGTGGAGCCCCCCGTCCTCCCCCCGGCCCAGGGCCCCGGCGGCCAGGAGGATGCCCTCCTCCCCCGACGCCCCCTCCAGCCGGAGGGACGCCAGGCGGCAGTAGGCCCCGGCGCTCCCCTCATCCAGGGCCTCCCGGCCCAGATGGGGCAGCAGCCGCTGATCCAGAGAGCCCTCCCCCCGGTCCCGGAGCATGTTGCGCACCTCCTCAGGGGTGCAGTGGTAGTCCCCCTCGCCGCTGCGCCGGTAGCTCCCCCGGTACAGGTCGCCCCCCAGGTACACCGGCCGGTCCTGCCGCTTGGCCCGGGGCACCTCGATGACCACGATGCGCTTGCCCTGGGCCTGGGTGATGTACACGTCCTCCGGGGAGAGAATGTTGCAGCTGACCACCTGGGGGTCCTTCACCCCGGCCCACAGCTCCTCCACCAGGTCCTCGGGGTCGAGAAGCTCCACCGCCCGGAAGGAGTGGTCCGCCTCCTCCACCACCCCCAGGAGGATCACCCCGCCGGTGGTGTTGGCAAAGGCGGAGTAGGTCTCCCACAGGCTGCGGGGGAAACCCCCGGTGGCCTGTTTGGCTTCGATGCGGTTGTTCTCGCTGTACTTCCCCAGCTGCTCAAAATCCAGCATGGCCAGCCCTCCCCTGTGCCGGGTGAAATATTTGTGTCTTTTATCATACCACACCTGGCCCGCTGTGACAAATCTCCCGGACCCCCGGGCAAAAAAGGATGTGAAGGTCTTGACTCTCCCCCTCCGTGCCCTGGCCCTGGTGGGATCGGCGGCCCTGCTGCTCTCCCTGGCCGCCTCCGCCCCCTCCCCCGGGCCGGAGGGGAGCGGGGCGGAGCTTACTATCTTCTTCACCCACGACATCCACAGCCAGTTTGCCCCCTCGGCGGGGGAGAAGGGGGAGGCCGCCGGGGGGCTCACCCGGCTGGCGGCGGTGCTGGAGGAGGAGCGGGCCCGGACGGAGGGGGCCGTCCTCACAGTGGACGCCGGGGACTTCTCCATGGGCACTCTGGTGAATACCCTCTACACCCAGGAGGCCCCGGAGCTGCGGGCCCTGGGGGCCATGGGGTACGACGCCGTCACCCTGGGCAACCATGAGTTCGACCTGGGGGATGCCGCCCTGGGGGACATGCTCCAGACGGCGGCGGACAGCGGGGACCCCATTCCCGCCCTGGTGACCTGCAACCTCACTGTGGAGGAGGGGGCAGAGCAGCTCTCCCGGGGGCTGGAGGCCGTGGGGGCGGCGGCCTGGGCGATCTTTCAGCGGGAAGGGATCAAAATCGGCGTGGTGGGCCTCATGGGGGACCACGCCGCCGCCTGCGTCTCCTCCCCGGCGGCATCCTTTGCCCACCGGACAGCCCGGACGGCCCAGGCGGTGGACCACCTGCGCCGGGTGGAGGAGTGCGGGTATGTGATCGTCCTCTCCCACTCGGGCACCTCCCAGGGGGCGGGGGAGGACGCGGAGCTTGCCAGGCAGGTGGATGGCATCGACGTGATCGTTTCGGGCCACAGCCATACCGTGCTGGACTCCCCCCTCCAGGTGGGGGACACCCTCATCGTCTCCGCCGGGTGCCGGGGGGAGTACCTGGGCCGCCTGGAGCTGGCCCGGGACCGGGGGGGCAGGGCATACGCGGTGTCCTACCAGCTCCTGCCGGTGGAGGCCGGCGCCCCGGAGGACCAGGCCATGGCCGCCCGGCTGGCGGCCTGGGAGGAGGCGATCGACGGGGACTATCTGGCCCCCTACGGCCTTACCTGCGGCCAGGTCCTCTCCTGTTCCCCCTTCTCCCTGCCGGTGTCCCCCGTCCGGGGAGCGGAGCGGGACACCGGCCTGGGCAATCTGGCGGCGGACAGCTTCCGCTGGGCGGCGGAGCAGACGGAGGGGGACGAAAGCCCTCCGGTGGACTTCGCCCTGGTGTCCGCCGGGGCCCTGCGCTCCGCCCTCCCCGCCGGGGACCTCACCGTGGAGCAGGTCTTTTCCGTCCTCTCCCAGGGAACGGGAGCCGACGGGACCCCCGGCTCCCCTCTGGTGTCGGTATACCTCCTGGGGCGGGACCTGGAGCAGCTGCTGGAGCTGGACGCCTCCCTGGGGGACCTCCTCCCCGCCGCCCGGCTGTACGGCTCCGGGCTGTGGTGGAGCAGCTGCTCCGGCCGCCTGGCCCTGGACAAGTTGGATATCCGCCGCCAAGTCCTTCCAGACGGCACCACACGGCCCCTGGAGCCCGACCGGCTTTACCGGGTGGTCACCCTCCTCTCCGCAGGGCAGCTGCTGGAGAACCTGGCGGCCTACACCGGGGGCGTGCTGTCCGTCACCCTCCGGGATGAGAGGGGACAGCCGGTGGAGGACCTGTCCGCCTGTGTCCTCACCACCCCCCAGGGGGCGGAGTGGAAGGGGTGGTACGCCCTGGCCCGGTATCTGGAGCACCTGGGGACGGTGCCCCAGGACTACGCCGCCCCCCAGGGGCGCAAGCTGGTGTCCGGCAGCTGGGACCCCGCCCGGCTGGCCGCCCACCCGGGCGCGCCCACCGCAGTGGTGCTGGCCCTCACCCTGGGGGCCCTGGCCTGGGCGGCAGTGCTGCTGGTCCAGGTGCGGCGGCAGACCCCCTGAGCGCACAAAAGGCCCGGCGGAGCGGTGCTCCGCCGGGCCTCAGCGTGTCGAACAAGTCGACACGCTTCAAAAAAATGCAAACATTTTTTTGAGGAGATGCAGCCCGCTGCGTCGCACTCGCGTTGCTCGCACGCTTGCGGGCTGAGAAGTGTTTTTTCCGAGGCGCATGTCCCCGGAAAAAACGGATTCCACTTGATTTTGCCGCCTCCGGGCGGCAAAACTCTGCTGAGAGCTTTTATAGCTTGCAAGGCACGTTCTTTTGCACAGGCTTTGGCTTTTTTCGACAGCCTGAGACCCGGCGGAGCGGTGCTCCGCCGGGTCTCTTATGTCATATGGGGAACTTATTGATATCCCGTGCCGCCGCAGGCAGTACAGGGCACCCTGCCGCTGCCGTTACACTGGCGGCACATCTTTTCACTGTAATAGGTGCCGCCGCCCCCGAGACCGTAGTCGGGTACGTACTCTATACCGGACACTTCCCCCGTGCCGCTGCACCCGCTGCACAGCTTCTCACCGGTGCCGCTGCACACGGGGCACATCACCGATACGTCCCCAAAGCCGGGGTCCAGGGGTACTGTAGGAACATAGACATTCCCGGAGCTGCCGGAGGTCCCGCCGCTCCCCTGGCTGCTGCTGCCGCCGCCGGTGTAGGCCGGATTTTCCACCTGGCCCGTGCCGCTGCAGGTGACGCACCGGGCATATCCCGTGCCGCTGCACAAAGAGCAGGTAGTCTGGGGGCCCCCCTCAAACCAGATCTGCCAGCCCACGCCGTCGCACAAAACGCACAGCACCTCTCCCGCGCCTCCGCAGTCGTCGCAGGTGAGATACTGGGGCACGCTCTGGGAGGGAGACGGGGACGGAGAGGAGGATGGCCCAGGCTGCACACCCTGGCTGGGAGCGGGGTTCACATCCTGGGTGACATCCACGTCTCCCCGGTCCACGATGGCCACGCTGCCCAGCAGGCTGCACCCCGCCAGGGTCATCCCCAGAGCCCCCGCCAGCAGGACCGCCAGGCAGCGCTTTTTCCACAGGTGCTGTCTCATATCTTCCACCGCTCCTCTCAGCCCACATGGATGTTTCTCATAATTTTTACTAACAGTATTATAGCATCTTCCTCAGCCATACACAAGTGGGCCTCATGGATGAAGGCTTCTTTCCTTTTCTCCTTTCTTTCTCTTTTTTTGTTGCAACTTCTCCATTTTCTGTCTATACTAATGGAGACGTCCCATCCCCCTGCCTGGTGTCACACTCCAACCATCCCTGGAATGCGGAGGTCTTACATGAATCCCTTAAAGAAATGTTTTCTGTCCTCGTCTCCCCTGTACCACCGATATTTTCGGGAGGCATCCCAGCAGATCGCCCAGCAGAATCTTCAGCTGCTCCGGTCCCTCAGTCTGATCACGGCGGGGCTGCTGCTGTTTTTCTTTCTGCTTACTCCGGTTATACTGCCCCACTGGGTCATCACCCCCCAGCACCTGTTCTTTCTCCCCGCCAGCCTGGCCCTGTGGGTCGTGAGCACCCTCTATCAGAGGAGCACGGTCAGCCGCCGCTTTGTACCGTTGCTGTGCGTGGTGTTCCAGGCGGTGCTGTTTACCTTTGTGCTGCTCATTGACCTGCTGGCCGACCCCAACGCCCCGGCCTCTTTTATGCCCGGACTGTGCATCTCCCTGCCGGTGCTGTTTATCATGCCCTTCCGCCTGTCCTACGGGGTGATGTGCTTTTTTGAGGGACTGTACATCCTGGCCGCCCTCTTTTTCAAGGATCCCTTCCTGGCCCAGTACGACATCTTCAACTCCGTGGTGGGCATCGCCTTCTCCGTGGCGGTGGCAGTGGTCACCATGGGCCTGCGCCTGCGGGATTATGAGATCCGCATGAAGTACAAGCAGCTGAGTACCCTGGACACCCTGTCCGGCATCCTCAACAAGATGGCCTGGACTGAGGCCGCCAAACAGTATCTCTGGCTGTGCAACCCCAGCACCTCCTGCGCCCTGGTCATGCTGGATGTGGACGACTTTAAAGGGCTGAACGATCAATTGGGCCATTTCACCGGAGATCAGGTGCTCCGTGGCATCAGCTTAGCTCTGACTGAGACCTTTCGGGCCACCGATCTCATCGGCCGCTTCGGGGGGGACGAGTTCGTGGTGCTGGTGAAGGGACCGGTCCACTCCGCCGTGCTGGAGGAAAAGTTCCGGGGGATCCAGGAGAAACTCTCCCATATTCCCGCCGGGGATGGGACTCTGGCCGTAACATGCAGTATCGGCGCTGTGGTGGCCCTTCACCAGAATCTGGACTTTGACTCCCTTTTTAAAATGGCCGACGCCGCCCTCTATCAGGCCAAAGGGCAGGGCAAACGCACCTTTGTCATCCACACCTTTCCCGCCCCCTGACGGCAGAGCCGTCAGGGGAAAATTTTTTCTTGACAAGGGGGCGGAGAGGGGTTATACTATCACAAACTAAAGCAGTAAACCGATGAAGAAGAGAAGTACCGGAGAGGGGCGCCTCACAGAGAGCTGCGGGCGGTGGGATCGCGGCAGGAAGCGGCTTCGGGAATGGGCTTCTGAGGGCACAGCGAACGGGCGTAACCGCCCCAGTAGCGCGCCGGGGACTCCACCCGTTATCAGGGGAGCCTGTGCTTTTCGGCATGGGAAAGTGAGCGGGCGCGATTTTGCGTCAATCCGGGTGGCACCGCAGAGGTTACGGCCTTTGTCCCAGAGAAACATTTGGGACGAGGGCTTTTTTGTTATGAAAACCTTCCTCCGGAAGGGCGCAACAACCCAGCCCGCCCGGACGGCAGGCTAATTGACTGTATAAGTTGTTGGATCAGGCGGA
>CASFCS010000047.1 GCA_949293245.1 uncultured bacterium
ATGTCCCCGGAAAAAACGGATTGCATCTTATTTTGCCGCCCCCGAGCGGCAAAACTCTGCTGAGAGCTTTTTTACCTTGCAGGACACGTTGTGCTTCTTGCACATACTTTGCCTTTTTCGACAGACTGAGCGCCGCGGCACATGCCGCGGCGCTTCCCCGTTCCATTTTCCCTTTACAAAAACAGCATCTGCCCCAGGGCCACCCCGACTCTGGCCGCCAGAGCCAGCATCACCACCAGGCAGGCCATTGCCGCGATGCCTACCGCCATTTCCTGCTCCAACTTCATGGGGAGCCCTCCTTCCAAGGGGCGCCTTCCCGGCTGCGGGTCCGGGACGCCCCATATTAAAATGCTCTTGTAGAGAAAGACGGATTTCCTCCCAAAAAGTTTCCCGTAAATTGCACAAAATATACAGTTTCTTTTGTGCGTTTTGTCAGCTCGTCCCACCTTTCCCCTTGTGGCCCGGGGGAAAAACGCATATAATATAGGATATTGCTCACCGGGCCGCCCCGCCGGGCGGCCTTTTGGAAAGGAGGACGCTGCCATGCAGCTGCGCATATTGGCCGTGGGCGACGTGGTGGGCGAGGGGGGCGTGGACTTCCTCTCCCGCCACCTCCACAAGCTCAAGCGGGAACACGGCATCCACTTCACCGTGGTCAACGGGGAGAACGCCGGGGGGATGGGCCTGCTGCCCGCCCACGCCCGGGACATCCTGGACGCCGGGGCGGACGTGATCACCCTGGGCAACCACACCTGGCACAAGCGCCAGATCGTCTCCATGGTCCAGGAGGAGCCCCGGCTCCTCCGCCCGGCCAACTACACCGACCGGGCCCCCGGCCGGGGCTTCGGGGTCTTTGAGGGGCCGGAGGGCATCTCCATCGGGGTGCTCAACCTGATCGGCCGGTGCGGGATGGACTCCAACTTTGATAACCCCTTCACCGTGGCCCGGCAGATCCTGGCCAAGGCGGAGGCCCAGGTGGTGCTGGTGGACTTCCACGCCGAGGCCACCAGCGAGAAGGGGGCCATGGGCCACTACCTGGACGGCCGGGTCCAGGCCCTGTGGGGCACCCACACCCACGTGCCCACCGCTGACGCCCAGGTGCTGCCCAAGGGGACGGGCTTTGTCACGGACCTGGGCATGACGGGCCCGGCGGTGTCCGTGCTGGGGATGCGCCCCGCCCAGGCCATCGGCCGCTTTCTGGGGGAGCTGCCCAGCCGGTTCGAGCCCGCCGGCGGCCCCTGCAAGCTGGAGAGCGCCGTCTTTGAGATCGACACCAATACCCGCCGGTGCACCCGGGTCTTCCGGGCGGATCTGCGGGAGGACCGGAAGAGCTAAGGGGGGGACGCCATGGTGACCATTTTGCACGCCGCGGACCTCCACCTGGACTCCCCCTTCCGGGGCCTCTCCCCGGACCGGGCCGCCCGCCGCCGGCGGGAGCTGCGGGACCTCCCCCGCCGCCTGGCCGTCCTGGCCAGGGAACAGGGGGCGGACCTGATGCTGCTGGCGGGGGACCTCTTTGACGGGACCCACCTCTACCGGGAGACCGGGGAGGCCCTGGCCGCCGCCCTGGGGGAGGCGGGGTGCCCCGTGTGCATCGCCCCGGGGAACCACGACCCCTTCCAGCCCGGCTCCCCCTGGGATACCATCTCCTGGCCGGACAACGTACATCTCTTCACCTCCCCCGCCCTGGAGCGGGTGGTCTTTCCCCAGCTGGGGTGCGCGGTATACGGCGCGGCCTTCACCTCCTCCCACCGGGAGGACGACCCCCTGGCGGGGTTCACTGCCCCGGAGGACGGGCTGCTCCACCTGGGGGTGCTCCACGGGGAGGTGCAGCCGGGGAGCGCCTACGGCCCCATCGCCCCCGAATCCATCGCCCGCAGCGGCCTGGACTACCTGGCCCTGGGGCACATCCACACCCGGCGGCCCCTGGAGAAGAGCGGCGCCACCCACTGGGGCTGGCCCGGCTGCCCCGAGGGCCGGGGCTTTGACGAGACGGGGGACAAGGGCGTCCTGCTGGTAAAGGTGGACAAGGGCCGGGCGGAGGAGACCTTCCTCCCCACCGCCCGGCGGCGCTACCATCTGCTCACCGCTCCCCTGAAAGGGGGGGAGGACCCCGCCGCCGCCCTGGCCGCCGCCCTGGCGGGCCGGGAGGAGGACATCTGCCGGGTCACCTTCACCGGGGACGCCCCTGCGGGGGGGCTGGACCTGGCGGCCCTGGAGGGGGCCGGGCAGGGGCTGTGCTTCGGCCTGGAGCTGCGGGACGCCACCACCCTCCCCCGGGATCTGTGGGCCCGGGCGGGGGAGGACACCCTGACGGGCCTCTTCCTCTCGGCCATGGCGGAAAAGATCGCCGCCGCCGGCGGGGAGGCGCGGGAGACCCTGGAGCTGGCCGCCCGCTTCGGCCTGGCGGCACTGGAAAATCGGGAGGACTTGGCCCCATGATCATACATCGCATGACCGCCGCCTTCGGGCGGCTGGACCGGCAGACCCTGGCTCCCGGGCCGGGGCTCACCGTCATTACCGCCCCCAACGAGGGGGGCAAATCCACCTGGTGCGCCTTTCTCCGGGCCATGCTCTACGGCATCCCCACCAACCAGCGGGACCGGGGGACCTTCATTGCGGACAAGAACCGCTACCTCCCCTGGAGCGGCGCCCCCCTCTCCGGGGAAATGCAGCTGAAGTGGCGGGGGCAGGACATCACCCTGCGCCGCTTCCCCAGAAAGAACTCCCCCTTCGGGGGGCTGGAGGCGGTGTACACCGCCTCGGGGGACCCGGTGCCCGGCCTCACCGCCGACACCCTGGGAGAGACCCTCATCGGCGCGGGGCGGGAGATGTACGAGCGCTCCGCCTTCCTGGGCCAGGGGGCCGCCGCCGTCACCGCCAGCGACGAGCTGGAGCGGCGGGTGGCCGCCCTGGTGTCCTCGGGCAGCGAGGAGGCCTCCTACTCCCAGGTGGAGCGCACCCTGCGGGAGTGGCGCAACCGGCGGCGGCACAACCGCACGGGCCTGCTGCCCAGGCTGGAGGAGGAGCTCTCCCAGGTGGAGACCGCCCTGGAGCGGCAGGAGGAGGCCCTTCTGGCCATCCAGGCCGCCCGGGCCCAGATCGCCCGGCTGGAGCCCCAGCGCGCCGCCCTGGAGCGGGAGCTGGAGAGCCACCGCAGCCGGGACCTGCTCCAGGCCAGACAGCAGTACACCGCCGCCCGGGAGGAGCTCAACGCCGCATCCGGGGAGGTGGCCCGGCTGCGCCAGCAGCGGGACGCCATGGGCCGGGCCCCCGACCGGGAGAGCCTGGACCTGCTGCGGGACAAGCTGGGGGAGCTCAAGGCCCTGGAGCGGGAGGCCGCCGAGGGGCGGGAGGCCCTGCGCCGCCTGCGGCAGGAGGCGGAGCTTGCCCAGGCGGAGGTGCAGGACTCGGGCTTTGCCCAGCTCACCGTGGACCAGGCGGAGGAGCAGGCCCACCAGGACCACCAGCAGGCGGACACCCTCCGCTCCGCCCGCCGCCGCCGGGGGATTTTCGCCCTGCTGTGGGCCCTGCTGGGCCTGGCGGCCGGGGGCGCCCTGGCCGCCGCGGGGTACTTCCTCCACCGCTTTATCCCCTTTGCCGCCGGGGGTGCCGCCCTCTTCCTGGTGTGCACCATTTTGTCCGTGGTGCTCTGCCGCCGCCGGCAACGGGCGTTGGACCGGGAGGCGGGGGCCCTGCTGGCCAAGTACGGGGCCAAGGAGCCCGGGGACATCGACCGCCGGCTGGAGGCCTACCGGGCGGCGGAGGTCCGGGCAGAGGTGGCCTGGGGGGCCTTCCACCGGGAGGAGGAGCTCCAGCAGGAGCGGCAGGAGCGGGTGACCGACCTGACGGCCCGGCTGCGCACGGCGGTGGGCACCTTCTCCCCCCACACCCAGGACCGGCTGATGATGGAGCTGGAGGTGGCCCGGGCCGCCGCCCTTCTCACCGACCTGGAGGAGGCCAACGAGCGCATGGCCGCCGCCCGGCGGGCCCTGGCGGGCACCCGGGCCCCGGGGGGCAGCGCCGCGGCACCCGGGGAGACGGTGGTACCCCGGTATCCCCTGGCGGAGACCCGGGTGCGGCTGGAGCAGGCGGAGGAGGCCCTCCGGGCCGCCCGGCGGGAGCTGGACCAGGCCCAGGGCCGCCTGTCCACCCTGGGGGGCCGGGAGGAGCTGGAGGCCAGACGCCAGACCCTGGAGGAGGCCATCGCCGGGCGCACCCGGGAGTACGACGCCCTCACCGCCGCCCTGGAGGCCCTGGAGGGGGCCAACCTCCAGCTGCGCCAGCGCTTCTCCCCAGGGCTCAACGCCCGGGCGGGGGAGTACCTCGCCCGCCTCACCGGCGGGGCTCACCAGGGGGTGACCCTCAGCCGGGCCTTTGAGGCCATGGTCACCTCCCCGGGGGACCCCCAGCCCCGGCGGGCCCTGCTGCTGAGCCAGGGCACCCTGGAGCAGCTGTATCTGGCGGTGCGCCTGGCCATCTGCGACCTCACCCTGGGGGGCGACGAGCCCGCCCCCCTGGTGCTGGACGACGCCCTGGCCAACTTCGACGACCGCCGGGCGGTGCTGGCCCTGGAGCTTTTGCGGGAGCTGGGGAAAAAGCGGCAGATCCTCCTCTTCACCTGCCACACCCGGGAGGCCCGGTGGGCCAGAACCGCCGGGGTGCCCGTGGCGGAGCTGGGGAAGGTCTGAGGAAGGGCGAAAAAACTGTTGCGCTTTTCCCCGCAAAATGTTATAATTCGCAGTTGAGTTTCATACCGAATCTGAAAGTTGAGAGGTGCTACATTTTGCACAACGAGAATCTGCGCAACGTCGCCATCATCGCCCACGTTGACCACGGCAAGACCACGCTGGTGGACGAGATGCTCAAGCAGGGCGGCATCTACCGGGAGAACCAGGCCACCGTGGAGCGGGTCATGGACTCGGGAGATCTGGAGCGGGAGCGTGGCATCACCATCCTGGCCAAGAACACCGCCGTCCACTACAAGGGCGTGAAGATCAACATTGTGGACACCCCGGGCCACGCCGACTTCGGCGGCGAGGTGGAGCGCATCCTGAAGATGGTAAACGGCGTTATCCTTCTGGTTGACGCTGCCGAGGGCCCCATGCCCCAGACCCGGTTCGTCCTGTCCAAAGCCCTGGAGCTGGGCCACAAGGTCATTGTGGTGGTCAACAAGATCGACCGCCCGGACCAGCGCATCCACGAGGTGATGGACGAGGTGCTGGAGCTGCTGCTGGACCTGAACGCCACCGACGAGCAGTTCGAGTCCCCCACCCTGTTCTGCTCCGGCCGGCAGGGCACCGCCTCCTACTCCCCCGACGTGGCGGGCACCGACCTGGTGCCTCTCTTTGAGACCATCCTCAACTATATCCCCGCCCCCGAGGCCGACTCTGAGGGCCCCTTCCAGATGCTGGTGAGCTCCATTGACTACAACGAGTTCGTGGGCCGCATCGCCATCGGCCGCATCGAGCGGGGCACCATTCAGCAGAACCAGGAGATCGTGGTGGCCAACTACCACACCCCCGACGCGGTGAGCAAGAAGGCCAAGGCCACCGCCATCTACACCTTCGACGGCCTGAGCCGGGTGCCCACCGCCTCCGCCGCCGCCGGCGAGATCATCGCCATGAGCGGCATCGGGGAGATCACCATCGGGGACACCATCTGCGCCCCCGACTGCGTGGAACCCATGGAGTTTGTGAAGATCTCCGCCCCCACCATCGAGATGACCTTCTCGGTGAACGACTCCCCCTTCGCCGGGCGGGAGGGCAAGTTTGTCACCTCCCGGCAGATCCGGGAGCGGCTGTTCCGGGAGACCCAGAAGGACGTGTCCCTCCGGGTCAGCGAGACCGACTCCACCGACGCGTTCAACGTGGCGGGCCGGGGCGAGATGTCCCTCTCCATCCTCATCGAGACCATGCGCCGGGAGGGGTACGAGTTCCAGGTCTCTCCCCCCCGGGTGCTCTACCAGGAGATGGACGGGGTGAAGTGCGAGCCCATCGAGCGGCTGGTGGTGGACGTGCCTGCGGACAACGTGGGGGCCGTCATTGAGAAGATCGGCCAGCGCAAGGGGGACCTGCTGGAGATGACCCCCGTGGGCGATCGGATGAAGATCGAGTTCCTGGTCCCCTCCCGGGGCCTGTTCGGCTACCGCAACGAGTTCCTCACCGACACCAAGGGGGAGGGCATCATGGCCTCCGTCTTTGAGACCTACGCCCCCATGAAGGGGGACATCCAGCGGCGCAGCACCGGCTCCCTCATCGCCTTCGAGACCGGCGAGGCGGTGAGCTACGGCCTGTTCAACGCCCAGGAGCGGGGCGCTTTGTTCATCGGCCCGGGCACCCCGGTGTACGCCGGCATGATCGTGGGGGTCTCCCCCAAGAGCGACGACATGTCGGTGAACGTGTGCAAGAAAAAGCAGCTGACCAACATGCGGGCCTCCGGCTCCGACGAGGCTCTGCGCCTCACGCCCCCCCGGCAGATGAGCCTGGAGCAGTGCCTGGAGTTTTTGGCGGACGACGAGCTGCTGGAGGTCACCCCGGAGAACCTGCGCCTGCGCAAGCGCATCCTGGACCACAGCGAGCGGATGAAGGCCCTGAAGGGCGGCCAGAAATAAGGCAATATAGAAAAAAACAGCCTGTATTCTTCCAGTGGAAGAATACAGGCTGTTTTTATTCATCTGTTTTCCGGGGTCCACACCGGGAGGGATGCCTCCGCCGCCCGGATGTAGTGGGCGGCCCCCTCCAGGTTGTGGCGGGCCTCCCCCTCCCGGAGGGGGCGCCTGACCTTGGCGGGGGACCCCATGGCCACCATGCCGGCGGGGACCTCCATGCCCTGGGGCACCAGGGCTCCGGCGGCCACCACCGCCCCGGGACCGATCCTGGCCCCGTTGAGCACGATGGCCCCCATGCCGATGAGAGCCCCGTCCCCCACGGTGCAGCCGTGGAGAATGGCCCCATGGCCCACAGTGACGTACTGCCCCACCTCCACGGGGAAGCCGGTGTCCACATGGACCACGCAGCCGTCCTGGATGTTGCTCCCCGCGCCGATGGTGATAGGCGCCATGTCCCCCCGGAGCACCCCGTTGTACCACACGCTGGCGCCGGGACCCAGGGTCACCTGCCCCACCACGGCGGCTCCGGGAGCCACCCGGGGGGCGCCCAGTGCGGCGGCCACGGTCAGCGCAGCACCCGGACCCGGAGCACGCCGGGGATCTGGGTGATCTCCTCCACCACGGCGTCCTCCACGTCCCGGTTGAGCTCCAGGATGGTGTAGGCGTAGTCCCCCTTGGACTTGTTGGTCATGTGGTCCACGTTGATGCCCTGCTGGGAGAGGAGCATGGTGATGTTGGCCAGCATGGCGGGAATGTTCCGGTGGGCCACGCAGATGCGGGCCACCCCGGTGCGGTCCATGGACACGGTGGGGTAGTTGACGGAGTTGGTGATGTTGCCGTTGAGGATGTAGTCCTGGAGCTCCCGGGCGGCCATGACGGCGCAGTTGTCCTCGCTCTCAGGGGTGGAGGCCCCCAGGTGGGGAATGGCCACCACGTGCTTGGCCAGGGTGATCTTGTTGTTGGGGAAGTCGGTGACGTAGCAGGAGACCTTGCCGCTTTCCAGGGCGGCGATCATGTCATCGTCGTTCACCAGCTCGCCCCGGGCCAGGTTGATGATGCGCACCCCGTCCTTCATGCGGGAGATGGCGTCGGCATTGATAGAGCCCCGGGTGGCGTCCACGCAGGGGACGTGGATGGTGATGTAGTCCGCCTGGCGGAACAGCTCGTTCTCGTCCTTCACCACGTGGATGTGGCGGTCCAGCCGGAGGGCGGCGTCCACAGACAGGAAGGGGTCATAGCCGTACACGTCCATGCCCATGGACAGGGCGATGTTGCACACCAGGGCGCCGATGGCCCCCAGGCCGATGACGCCCAGGGTCTTGCGGTAGATCTCGGGGCCCACAAAGGCGCTTTTGCCCTTCTCCACGGCGGCGGCCACGTCCACCCCCTCGGTCATGGCCTGCTGGCGCACCCAGTCGGCGCCCCCCAGCACGTCACGGGAGGAGAGGAGCAGGGCGCACAGCACCAGCTCCTTCACGGCGTTGGCGTTGGCGCCGGGGGTGTTGAACACCACGATGCCCTGCTCGGCGCAGCGGTCCACGGGGATGTTGTTGGTGCCCGCCCCGGCCCGGGCGATGGCCAGCAGGTTCTCGGGGAAGGCGTAGTCGTGGAGTTTGGCGGAGCGGACCAGGATCCCGTCCTCCCCGCTGACGTCGTCCCCCACGGTGAAGCGTTCGGCGTCCAGCTCGGCAAGCCCCACAGGGGCGATCTTATTGAGTGTCTTGATGCGGTACATGGCGTATGTTCTCCTTTTCAGTGTGGATGATGCAAAATATGACGGGACGGGGGCGGCCACGCGCCGCCCCCGTCAGCCCGTTTGCATTGCCGGGAAAAATGCTCAGTTTCAGTTATTCTTGTCGAAGGCCCGGATGAAGTCCGCCAGCTTCTCCACGCCCTCCACGGGCATGGCGTTGTAGATGGAGGCCCGCATGCCGCCCACGTTGCGGTGGCCCTTCAGGTTGGTGAAGCCCGCGGCGGTGGCCTCGGCGACAAACTTGGCGTCCAGCTCGGCACTCTCGGAGCGGAAGGTCACGTTCATGTCGGACCGGGAGCCCACCTCGGCCGCGCAGGTGAACAGCCTGGAGGAGTCCAGCACGTCGTAGAGCAGCTGGGCCTTGCCGTGCTTGATCTTCTCCATGCCTTCCACGCCGCCCTGCTCCTCCAGCCAGTCCAGCACCAGGCCCAGCATATAGATGCACCAGCAGGGGGGGGTGTTGTACATGGAGTCCTTCTTGATCATGGTCTGGTAGTTCATCATCAGGGGGGTGTAGGGCAGCTCCTGGCCCGCCAGCTCCTCCTTGATGACCACGATGGTCAGGCCCGCGGGGGCCAGGTTCTTCTGGGCGCCGGCGAAGATGATGCTGTACTTGGACACGTCCACCGGGCGGGACATGATGTCGGAGGACATATCGCACACGATGGGCACGTCACCGGTGTCGGGCACGTACTGCCACTCGGTGCCATAGATGGTGTTGTTGGAGCAGTAGTAGAAATAGCTGGCGCCGGGGTCCAGCTTCAGCTGGTCCTGGGCGGGGATGTAGGTGTGGTTGCGGTCCTCGCTGGAAGCGGCCAGGTTGATCTCGCCGTACTTCTTGGCCTCTTTATAGGCGATGTTGGAGAAATTGCCGGTGACGGCGTAGTCCGCCTTGCCGGTGCGGCCCATCAGGTTCAGGGGGACCATGGAGAACTGGGAGGAGGCGCCGCCCTGCAGAAAGAGCACCTTGTACCCCTCAGGCACGCCCATCAGCTTGCGGAACTTGGCCTGTGTATCCTGAAAGATCTGGTCAAAGACCTTAGATCGGTGGCTCATCTCCATCACGGACATGCCGGAGCCCTGATAGTTGGTGATCTCGGCTCCAGCCCGCTCCAGTACCTGCAGAGGAAGCATGGAGGGGCCGGCGGAGAAATTGTATACGCGATCTTGCGCCATGAGAAAATACCCCTTTCTCCGGCCTTTTCCATGAAAAGGCCGCAACTTCAGCACAATAAAGTGCACGATACAATTATACTAACACTGTCAAGACTCTGTCAATGCGGGAAACTGCGAAAAACCACCAAAACCCTCCCGCTTTCCCGGGATAATTTTCGGCGTTCTGCTTCCCTTTTATGGTCCGGTATGGTAAAATTGTGATACTACGGTCCGTTCAGCCGCAAAATCACCAGGTTTTACCGCGCTGCCTGGCCCCAGGGACCGGGAACATGGAGGGAATGTGCATGACATTGCGCGAGGTTAAAGAAATTCTCAACGCCACCGTCCTCAGCGGAGAGGACAGTCTGGATCTGGAGGTGCGCTCTGCCTGCGGCAGCGACTTTATGAGCGATGTGCTGGCCTATGTGAAGGACCAGGCGCTCCTTCTGACCGGCATGGTCAATCCCCAGGTGATCCGCACGGCGGATATGATGGATATGAAGTGCGTGGTGTTTGTCCGGGGCAAGATGCCCGACCAGGCCATGCTGGATCTGGCCCGGGCAAGCGGCATTGTGGTGATGACCTCGGAGTACCGGATGTATGTGGCCTGCGGGCTGCTGTACACCCACGGCCTCCTGGGCGAGGAAGGGCTATGAGCGAGCCCCTTGTGTTGTCCTTCCGGGTGGACGGAGGGGACCTGAGCCAGGCCGGCGTGGCCTCCAGCCAGGTAAAGCTCACCCTGAAGCAGCTTGGTTTCCCCCCGGACGTGATCCGCCGGGTGTCGGTGTGCATGTACGAGGGGGAGATCAACATGGTCATCCACGCCCATGGGGGCACCGCCACGGTGGAGATCGGCGCGGACTCCATCACCATCATCCTGGCGGACACCGGCCCGGGCATCCCCGACATCAGCCGGGCCATGGAGGCAGGGTACTCCACCGCCGGGGACTCGGTGCGGGACCTGGGCTTCGGCGCCGGCATGGGGCTGCCCAACATGAAAAAATACAGCGACCGCATGGAAATCCAGTCCACCGTCGGGGTGGGTACCACGGTGACCATGGGCATTGACCTGTGACCGCCCCGCCGGGGCGGTCACACAGCACAGGAAGGGAGGAGAAGGACTTGGTCCATTCTGTTGTGCTGGAGTACCGCAAGTGCAGGGGCTGCACCACCTGCATCAAAAACTGTCCCACGGAGGCCATCCGGGTGCGCCGGGGGAAGGCCACCATCCTCAACGACCGGTGCATCGACTGCGGCACCTGCATCCAGGTGTGCCCCCACCACGCGGTGAAGTCGGTGTGCGACCAGATGTCGATCCTGGAGAACTTCCGTTACACCGTGGCCCTGCCCGACCCCGCCCTGTACGGCCAGTTCCACCGGCTGGACGACATCGACATCGTGCTCAACGGCCTGCTGGAGCTGGGCTTTGACGACGTGTTCGAGGTATCCGCCGCGGCGGAGCTGCTGTCCGGGTACGCCCGGAAGTACATCACCACCGGGCTCAAGCGCCCCATGCCCGAGATCTCCGCCGCCTGCCCGGCGGTGATCCGGCTGATCTGCATGCGCTTTCCCAAGCTGCTGCCCCACATCGCCCCGGTGATCACCCCCATCGAACTGGCCGCCGTGCTGGCCCGCCGGGCCGCCGCCCAGCACACCGGATACAAGCCCGAGGAGATCGGCATCTTCTCCATTGTGCCCTGCTCCTCCCAGGTCACCGCCTCCCACACCCCCGTGGGATTGACGCAGCCGGTGGTGGACGGGGCCTTCGCCATCCGGGACGTCTACCTCCAGCTGCTGGACCCCATGAAGCACCTGGACCAGAGCCAGATGCGCCCCATGAGCGCCTCGGGCATCATGGGTGTGGGCTGGTCCTACTGCGGGGGGGAGTCCGCCGCCCGGCTCAACGAGCACTATGTGGCGGTGGACGGCATTGAAAATGTGATCCGCATGCTGGAGGATATCGAGGACGGCCGGGTGCCCGAGGCGGACTTCATCGAGCTGCGGGCCTGCACCCAGGGGTGCGTGGGGGGCTGCCTCACGGTGGAAAACCCCTTCGCCGCCCGGATGCGGGTAAAGCGGCTGATGAAGGGGCTGCCCGTGTCCCGCACCCGGTTCGAGCCCCGGCAGCACCCGCCGGAGCTCTTCTCCATGACCCGGCGGCCGGAGTACGTCCCCGCCTTTTTGCTGGACGAGGACCGCAGCGCCGCCATCAGCAAGATGCTGCGCATTCAGAATCTGGAGTCCCAGCTGCCCGGGCTGCGGTGCGGCTCCTGCGGCGCCCCCTCCTGCCACGCCTTTGCCGAGGACGTGGTGCTGGGCCGGGCCAGCGAGGAGGACTGCATCTTCAAGGTCCGGGAGCGGATGCAGTACATGGCCGCCAGCGGCGACGCCGACGAGTAC
>CASFCS010000048.1 GCA_949293245.1 uncultured bacterium
TTACTTCAATAATAGTAGAATGTGGTTTAAAAAGATAGCCGTTGTATTGTTAAGCGCTTACGGAACAGGGGTACATTTTTACCGTAATATACAAAGTATCTCACAAAAGTTGGAGCCTGACGATCCGGTCGATTATAAAGCGCTTACGTTTTTCCTCGTTCCTGGTAATCAAACGGAGTACTTCTTTGCATTCCTTGCAGGCGATTGTATCGTATTCTGTCGGCTCAATATTGCCGTACCACAATTCTTCTAAAATCCTCATACAGCATCCTCCTTGTAGATCAGCTCCCGGAGGATGATTTCCTCTGCACGGCTGCGGATGCTGTTCATGGCTCTGACCCATGCCATCTGATCCTGGAATTTTAATTCCTCTGTGATTCCCTCGGCATCTTTCATCTGCGTAATGATACAATCCAGCCGGTTCTGTGCCTGTTCATTCAGATCTTCCAAATATGTCCAGAGCTTGCCAGACAAAATCAGTTCATTGTACAGGGCTGGATGGTACTGCTCCAAATAGTCCTTGTGCATCCGCCCCCAAATCCCAATAGGCCGGGTTTCTTCCGGCAATTCCAAGTCGGGGATGTAATAGTCGCCAATCAACGTATAATGCAGGCCGTTGGTTTCATCGTAAATATGATTTTTGAGTTCTTCCATGTTGTTGATCTCCTCATTCTGGTGTGATAGTTAGCAAGCCTGGCTCTCCAGAAATATTGGTAAATCATTGGTAAAACTGAGGTTGAAACACAGGAAGTGCTTGATTTACAAGCGCTTTTTCATGTCCGGCAAATCCTGCCGTGGCAGACGAAAAGCACTCGTATCATATTTTAAGGTCCTCCTGATTTGCTAAGATTTGCCCTGTTTTGCCGCGATTTGCCAAGTATGTAGCTGCCGCTGAGATTGTTAAAACAATCATAGAATAAGCAAAACGGGGCAAAATGTGGCATATTGAGGCCGTCAAAAGTAGTAAAAACGTAGTAAGAATAGGGGTGTGTTACTACTTTTTCTAATTATGAACTAAAACACATAATAACAAAAAAATTTACCTCTAACATGCTGGCTTCAGCGATAGAAAATTTTGTTTATTATAGTCAAGTCAACAACTATGATGCTTATTATCAATTATCTTCATATATCGTTCTACTTTTGCCTTTATCCATTTCAATTAATAAATATGAGAATTAAGATATAAGCGTATAGAAAGCAAAATGTCCCCAAAATATCACGCCACAATAAAAAGAATTATAACGCATGCAATGGCTAACAAATCTACCTTAAGTGCATAATCAAACCACATATATTTATTCATGGTAATCTGGCTATTCACCATTACCTCAACGCCCAAGTCTTTTGCTTTATTACTAACACTTGCTTTGCCTTCATAATACTTTTTATTAATTAGCTCAACATAAGTTTTTACATTACCTATTTCATCTATATCTTTATAATAAATGAGATTATATTCCTTTTGGGAACGCAAAAGGGATATGTAATCTTCATAGACAGCCTCCTTTTTGGGGGCACCGCACTTACTTTTTCATCTCCTTTACCTCTGGACACTTTGTCCAGAAGTCAATATGCGGCTATGGCCAGTCTTACTTTCCAATCAGCATTTTACGCTTTGTTAGCAGGAAAGCCAGCAGACCAAGCAATCCGGCCAGAGAAACACCAGCGGTTCCCATCGAAACATACACAAGGGTTTTCAGGTTGGAATCCCCGGCTGCGGCGGTAGGAACAGCACCGGCGTTCAGTTCTGTGCCATCGGTGAGGGTAACGATCAGTTCGCCGTTTTCATTGATGGAAACGCCGGAGATACCAACGCCGTCCTCGCCCTTTACCTTGCCGAGATTTTTCACGGTGCTATCGGTGAGTGTGACGATCAGCTCACCATTTTCGTTGAGCTTGATGTCGGCAATTCCAACGCCATCAGCGCCGTCTTTCCCGTTCGTACCGTTCTTGCCGTCTGCACCGTCTTTGCCATTGACGCCATTGACGCCATTTACACCATCTTTGCCGTCCTTGCCGTCCTGACCGTCTTTCCCGTCGGAGCCGTCAGCGCCGTCCGAGCCGCTGCTGCCGGTGGCTGGAATACCAGTGTCAACGCCGCCGATCCACCAGTTCCCGTTGCTGCCTATGGTGGGGGTATCGCCGGGATCGCCTTTGTCGCCCTTATCGCCTTTGATGCCTTGCAGGGCAGACAGGGCAATCAGGTTTTGCCAATCGCTGTCGGCGTCATATTTCCATTGGATGTAGCCGCCCTCAACGCGAAGCTCCACCTGTTTGCCGTCTGCACCATCCGAACCGGTAATATCGGAGAGGGCAACCAGGTCTTTCCATTCTGTTTCGCCCTTGTACCGCCACTGGATCTGGCGGGTTTCCTCATTGGTGCGAAGTTCTACCTCGCGGCCATCTTCACCGGAATCGCCCTTTAGATCGGAGAGGGACATCAGGTTTTTCCATGCGGTATCTGCGCCGGTGGTGTATCTCCACTGGATGTAACCACTGGCTACTTGCAGTTCCACTTCTCTGCCGTCTGCACCGTCGCCGCCGGTGATAGCGTCCAACGCCACCAGATCACGCCATGCATTATCGTCCTCGCCCACATACCGCCACTGGATATGGGTATCGTTGGTGCAAAGCTCTACCTCCCGGCCATCCTCGCCCCCCTGGCCGCCGGAGTCGCCTACCAGCTGAACGTTACCCAAATTGCGGATGGAGGCAACACCGCTATTCACGGTGATTTGCACATCCGCCGAGGGGCTGGCAAAATCGGTGCTTTTGCTGTTTTGCTGCTCGGTGTAGAGCCGCAGGGTGTAGTCGCCGTCGGCAACGCCGGTGAGAGGAATGTTGACCGTGCCGCTGGCGGCGGAAGCCTCCGTTAAATCGGCCAAGGTATTGTAATAGAGAACGTTATTGTCTCCGTCGGCGGTGAGGACACAGGCAAGATACAGGTTTTCGCCGGTGGTAGCAACGTAGCCAAAGGAGAGAGTATTGCCGGTCTGGCTTGCCTGTGTGGGATCGGCAGTCACGGACAGTTTCAGGCTGTCGTCAAAAATGGTATATTTATATTCCTCATAGCCTTCCAACACCAACGGATAGGGGTTACCGCCAATCGTTACCCTTTTGGCATCTTTTGCAAGGTAGAAAGCATTGGAAATATCCAGATAGAAGGCCGGGCGCACACCGTAGTAACTGGGAGCGTAATAAGAGGCAACGCTACCATCATTCGCATTCACTGCATAAACAAAATCAGTGCCATCTGGATCTGTTGTGCGAAGCCAATAACAAGCGAGAGGGTTGATATTCTCGGCCTTGAGGATGTCGGTGTTGCCAATGCGTTCCGCTTCGGATTTCGAGAGGGGCCAGAAGGGTTGGTCGGCCGCTGTGCTGCCGGTAATTTCATCTGCCGTTGTCAGGGTGCGGGGCACAATGAGGGAGCTTTCTTTGCCAGCCAATGTCAGATTGGAGCCGAAACCCGCCATCGCTTCCTGCAAGGGGCTGCCCATATACTCCCGGGCGGTTGAGCTTTGTTGTGGGGCTGAGGGATTCTCAAACAGGGTGACGGTGTTCTCCGGGCCAGGTACCGAGCCGTTCACTCCCTGGCCCACGACATACCACCACTGGCCGCCGAAAGCCACCTGGATGCCGGTGATGTTCTCCGGTATCCCCTCGGCTTTCACATACAGGGCGGGGCGGATGACACGGGCTTCACTATCAAATGCGGCACTTATTTCTATCTCTTTTCTCGAACAACTATAATAAAATGCCACATTCGAAAGCGTGTCGGGACCGATATAGTCGTATAACGCAGTACGTGTGTAGTAGTCGCTCGCAAATTCCTGTATGGAAGAATCTAAAATTTCCACCTCATCCTTACTAACTGATTGGGAGGATAGGGTTTGCTGCTTTCAGACCCTTTTGCACCCTCTTCGCTCCGGGGTGCCATCCTTTCCGGAACTCTTGTGTCCATTGTCTCCGTCCGCTCGTTTCCCCGTGTGGGTCAGCGTGTGGGTCAAAGGCCGCCGCGAGCCAGCCATTGCTCCTCCGGCGCAACCGGACTGTTACCAGTCTGCCTCACCCCACCGGCTCCGGGAGAGGCTCAGAACCTCTCCGCTCTCATCGAACAGTGTTTTGCGGACGCCTTCGGCGGCGTTGGCGCTCCAATAGTTGGGGGCGGAGACGCTGGAGAGGAACACACCGTCGGAAAACTGCGCGTAGATGTTGCCCTCAAAGTCCGGCAGGTACTCCGGCACATAGGTTCTGATATACACCAGGCACTCCCGGGCGGCGAAGAACACGTTGTCCCGAACCTCCACGGTGCCGTCCTGCATATTGGGGCCGCCATCGATGGTAAATGCCCCCGTCGTAAAGCCGTCTACGTCCTCGCCGGTGTCCACCCAGTCGCTCATGGTGCTGTAAAAGACCAGGTTGTCCCGGAAGCTGACGTTTCTGAACTGGTGGTCGGGGTTTGCCGCCTCGTCCCAGTTGAAGTAGATGAGTGCAGAACCGCAGTGATAAAACACATTGCCCTCAATGGTCACATCCGTCACGTCAAAGGCCTGGCCGCTGAACTCGATGGCGGTCTCCAGTCCCAGCCCTTCCTGATAGGTCTCATGGACGTAGTTGTTGCGGAAGGTGTTATGGCTGGAGCTGGCTCCGCCCACACCGCCGTTGCGCTGGACGCCGGCTCCATAGCCGGTGATGGTGTCCAGGGCATAGGAAGCGGCGCAGCCTCCGCCCCAGCCCAGCTCGCAGTTCTGCACCAGGACGCCCTCGCACTCCGGCGCGACGGAGAGAATGTTCCGCCCCGTGTAGAGTACGGCGAGATTGTCGATCACCACGTCATCCGCCACACCGTCGAAGGGCGCGTAGGGGGAGAGAAACTCCATGTCCGGGTATAGCTCGCCGGGGTTGCCCCCGTCGCAGCGCAGATACAGCGGCCCATCGGCAGTCAGGCAGTACTGCTCCCGCTCCCCGGTATCCACCCAGCCGCTCAGGTAGATGGGCAGCGAGTCAGGGAGGCCGCTGCCGGCCTCGCAGAAGAAGGTGAGATTTTCGGTCAGTTGCTCCGCCGGGTCAAATTCCGGCATTGCGGCCTGCTCCGCCATCGCCTCCTCCGTCCGGTCAGTGCTCCACAGCTCGCTCACCGGCTGGAAGCACTCCCCGTTCCAGAAGCCCTGGACTTTTACAGCCCCGAGCGTGTCAGTCAGTGCGATGGAGCCGCAGTCCAGCATGGGGCGGTCGTAGACCCAGATCTTGCTGCCGTCCTCGCCCTCGTGCCAAAGCGTCCACTTCTCCGCGCCGCCGCCGTTTTCCACGGAGCCGTACAGCCCCGGTTTGTTTCCCTCACCGTAGGCGGAGTAGGTGACGCCTGGCTTAGTGTATACCTGCGCCGCCCGCCAGACGCCGCCCCGCTCAAAGAACACTGCATCACCGTATTGCAGCGGCTGGGCATTCAGGCGGTCGATGGTCGCCCAGGCGGTCTCCGGGCTGAGACCGTCATTGGCATCGTCCCCGCTGTTGGAGACATAGTAGGCTGTCCCGGTATAGGTCTCACCGGGCACAAATGTGTCGCCTTTCGCAATGGCGGTCTCAGAGGCCAAAACGGCGTCCCGCCGGTCCCGGCCAGCCTGGAGCAGCTCCTCCACCCGGGCAGTGACCGCCTGATCCTCCGGGAAGCGTTCGGCAGTCTCGGGCAAGCTCTCAAACAGCCGCACTGCGGCCACGGCGGCGTCCTCATAGCTCAGGGGCTCCGTGAGATGCATGGTGAAAGTCCCGTAGTCAAAGTCCAGTAGCGGCTCGCCGGTGATGAGCGACAGGCGGCTGACAACGAAGTTCTGGCTGGCGTTCAGGTAATTCATCTCCTGCCCGTCCTCCATCTGGCTGGACACCGAGACGCAGACACGATCCCAGTTTTCACCGAACTCTTCAAAGAGCCGGTAACCGCCCCGGATGTCCGTACCGAAGGCGTCCCAGTTCTCATCCGTCCGACCGCCTAGGAGATAGGGCGCGAAGCCCATCGTAAACTCCGTGGCGTCCATGTGCTCGGCAGCGTAGAGTAGAAACATCGCGCAGTAGTCGCGATAGATCCCCTCGTCCGAGGCGTGGGCAGTCAGCTCCCGCCAGCCCTCCACGTCCCCGCCGGCCGCCTCGATGACAGCGGCCAGCATGTCAGCCATCTCCTTCTCTGTCGCCGCGGCGCTGGGGTTGCGATCAGGGTTCTCCTCCCCGAAGCCATACCAGGAAAAGCGTTCGTACTCCTCAGCCGGAGCGGGTCCCTCCGGGAAACTCCATGCCGCGCCGCCTGTCACCGGGGATGAGGCGTCCTTCCCCGCGCAGCCCGTCAGCACGGCGACCAGCAGCGCAAGCGCCAGAACTCTTTTTTTCATAGCCTCACTCCAGCACTGAGCCGCTCAACCACTGGGCGACCGTGTCCGCGTCAAACTGATCCTTCGGGGCGGTGAGGTAGATACTGCCAAAGGACTCCTCCCCCTGGAGCAGCACATAGTAGCACAGCTGACCGTCCTCCTGGATGAACTGGGCGGCGAAATTGCCGTAGTCGTCATAGTCGAACACCGTCCCCTCCGGTACGGAGTCCTGGACGCCGCTACGGGTGGAGTAGTCCTCCAGGTCGGTGGGCAGGGGCACCCCCGCCATCTCATAGGCATCCGTGCCAAAGCGGTTGGCCTGGATGTAATAGCCGTCCTTCTCAAAGGTGGCGTAGGTGGTGGGCAGAGGCTCGGCGATCTCTCCCGCCTCCTGGGTGAAGCCCTCGGGCAGCGTAAAGGTGCCAAGTCCCTCCACGGCATACTCCACCAGCGTCTCCTGCTGGGTGGGCTCCTCGGCCTGGGCAGGTTCCTCGGTCTGAGTGGGCTCCTCCGTTCCGCCGGAGTTCTCCGCGTCCGCTCCCGGATTTCCGCAGGCGCTCAGCGCCAGCAACAGGCACCCCGCCAGGCAGAGGGCGATCCATTTCCTTCTGTTCATGCTGTTGACCTCCTTGCAATTCGGCTTTCGCCAGTTTGCCTTCAGTATACCATACAGGAGGTCAAAAGTGGTGCGCAGGCTGCGCACTTATCCCTGATACACGATCTCAAAGGGCGCCTGGGCCAGCTGCTCCCGGGCCAGCCCCTGGTGGCGGGAGCTGAGCACCAGCCGCGTAAGCCAGGGGCAATCCAGCAGGGGCGTCAGGTCGGTGAGATGGTTATCCCGCAGATCCAGCTCCGTCAAGGCCGGAATGGATGCGGCGAACGCCAGGTCCCGCGTCCCGGTCTCCGTCAGATTGACATACTGCAGAGAGGAAAGTGTTGTCAAAGCCTCCAGGTGGGAGACGGCGCTGCCGGAGAAGTCCACCTCCCGGAGGCGCTGAAGCGCCTGAAAAAGAGACAGATCCAGCCCATCGGTGGAGTACAGCCGCAGTTCCTCCAGCCCCGACAGCCCCGCCAGGGTCTCCGCGGCCCCCTCCGGCATACTGCCGGTGACCAGCCGGGTGAGGCTGGGGCACGTCTCCAGGGGCGTGTAGTCCGTCACCCAGGTGGTGCGCACGTTCAAATACTGGATGTCTCTACCGGCAAAGGCCGCCACGGAGGTGACACCGGTAGCCTCCAGTATTACCTCCCGAAGCATCGGCAGCTGGGCCACCCCCTCCGCTGTCCGCACCGGATTCTCGCCCAGATTCAGTACCTGCAGCTTCGTCAGGCCAGCCAGCGGGCTGAGATCGGACACCTGGTTTCCTGTCAGGCTGAGATATTCCAGGGGCAGTTCCGCCAAGGGAGACAGATCGGAGATCTGTTGGTAGTCCAAAATCAGCACCCGCAGGCCGCTGCATCGCGCCAACAGCTCCAGATCCTCATCGCCGATGTCCCCGTGGGATGTCTGCACCACATAGAAGTCGTGGGCTTCTTCCGCATAGGCCTCGTGCTCCTGAAGGGTGCTCATCCGCTGCTGGCCGCACACCAGCAGCTGCTCCACCTCCCCCAGCCGCTCCGCCGGGATGGGCTCCCCGGCTTCCAGCCCCAGCTCCTGGCACAGGGCCGCTTCCAGCAGGGGAGAGGAGACCTGCACTTCATCCTCATGGGCGGAGGGCCCCAACAGAAGGAACAGCAGCGCCGCACACACGCCGCAAACGGCCACTCCGGCCGTCCGTCGCCGCCAGCGGCCCTGCAGCGCCCGGGACACGGCCTGGGCCGAGGGGTAGCGATCCTGGGGATCAAAGGCCGTACACCGACGGATGATCCAGACAAGTGCGCCCCGCCCCGGCAGCCGGGGCAGGGGATCATAGCCGCCGGTGAGCAAAAAGCGCATCAGCATCCCCAGGCTGTACACATCGGAGCGCTGGTCCGTCTGCTGGTATCCGAACTGCTCCGGCGGCGCGGTAGCCTGGGTGCCCAGGAACACCGTGTCCTCCCGCCGCTCCGCCCGGTAGCGGCGGGCCGTTCCCAGGTCAATGAGATGACAGCGGCCCTTCTCGTCCCGGATCACATTCTGGGGCTTCACATCCCGGCAGATCACCGGCGGATTCTGGCTGTGGAGATCTTCCAGAACCCGGCACAGGGACAGGGCCGTCTCCCGCACCTGCCTGGGAGGACGCGGCCCCCGGGTGTCCACCCACTCCGCCAGGCTAATTCCTTCTACATATTCCCGGACCAGGTACTCCCTCCCCTCCCACTCCAGATAGTCCAGTGGGCGAGGAATCTGGCGGTGATGGAGCTCCCGCAGCAGGTCATACTCCTGGCGCAGGGTGTCCTCCCGCCCCGCCGGCTGTGTCTTCAGCACCGCCTGCCGGCCGGCCTGATCCCGAAGCAGATACACCTGCCGCTCCCCATCCTTCAGACAGGACTGGACCGTGTACCGCACACTCCACTCCGGGGGCAGAGTCAGGGTGTCCAGCACCTGCTCCTGGTACTCTTTCAAAAACTGTTCCCGCTCTCCCATGTCAGTGCTCCCCGGCATAGAGACTCCGCTCCGGCAGGGAGGAGAGCAGCTCCTCCGCCTGCAGCAGGCTCATCTTCTGGTTCAGCGCGAAGATCACGGCGGCGTCCCGGCGCACGCGGGGATAGAGTGCCCCGCATCCACCCACCGCCAGAAGGCGCTGGGTCTCCTTCAGCGACAGGCCCAGGGCCAGGGCGGTGCGCAGCAGGATATCCCGCCCCGGAACCCGTTCCCCCCGCAAGATCTGATAGCCGTAGGATTTGCTCACGTCAGCCGCAGTCATCCACTCCGGGGCGCTCAGGCCCGCTTTCTCCAGCAGTTCCAGCAGCACCTGTGAACAGGTGGAGACCGTCTCCTCCTGATTCAGGAGTTTCCTTCCGCTCTCCCAGCTTTTCAGTCTGTGAAACAGTTCGCTTGTGGTGTCCGGCATCTGTCTCCCTCCTCCCCAATTGTATGTCCATTATACCGGTAATTTTAAAAATTCCAAAGGAATTTTTCCGGGGGAGCAGACAAATATCTGCGGTAAATTCTGTAGGCGGAACCGTTTTCCAGAAACGCCCTGTCCGGTCAGATTTTGATATGCAATACAAAGAAAACGGCTCTGCTCCTCTGCTATCGGAAACACCGATGCGTCTCCCACTTCCCCCTGTGCGCTCCTGTGTGCCTCCCTGGAGACAGGATGGCTCCGTAACCCCGGCGGAGCGGAACAGGGGCGTGTGGGGGCCGTGTGCCCGGCGCTGGCCCGTTGCCCTGGTTCCCATCCGCGACCGGTTTGTGCCACAAGCCCGGAGCGATTTGCCCCGCCGATGAGGGAGAAATGGACGGTCGAAAAAAGTGCGGGAAAAACCATACCACATCTCCTCGCAGTGCGGAGAGCGCTTGTGCCGCCAGTACTTGCACGGCCGGGGAACGCGGTTTTACCCACCCACGGGTGGGGCAAGCAGAGCGTTTGGCTTGCCGCGAGCGGCTGCCAAACGCCTTTTTCGGGCAGAAGCCCGCGCCCACTTTTTCTGCCCCGCGGGGCCAATTGATAACTTTCTGATAACTCCGTCCGTTTGGTATGGCTATCCACAAAAATTTTTGGTATGTTGTCGTTCCCGGAATGGGAGCGGCGGCATACCAAATTTTTATGCGGAGGTGATGGAACATGGCAGTCCGGACCAGAAACCAGGTGATCGCCTTCCGGGTCACTCCGGCAGAGGGAAAGAAGATCCGGGAAAGGGTACGCCGGTCCGGCCTGAGCCAGCAGGAGTACCTGCTCCAGGCTTCACTGAAACAGCCGGTTCTTGTGATCCACGAACTCAAGCCCATCCTGGCGGAGCTGCGCGCCTGGGGAAGAAACCTGAACCAGCTCACCGTCCTGGCCCACACCGGGCACATTCAGACGGTGTACCTAAAGGAACTGACGGATGCGCTGGGCAGGACCTATGAGGCGCTGAACGGTCTGCTCACAGAGAAAGGACAGGTGATCTCCTCTGGCGACTTGCAGCTACATTAAGGAGCGGAAGCAGACGGCGGGCGCAATGGGGCGGGTGATCCGCTATGTGTCCCAGGAGAAAAAGACGATGGCCGAAACCGGCCGCCGTTATCTCTCCGGGGTAAACTGTACGCCGGAGCTGGCACAGAAAAGTTTCATGGCTACCAAGAATCTCTATGGAAAGGCCGATGGGATCTTCTTCTACCAAATTCCTCTTTCTTGATAATGTTGAGGACAAAGTTATAATTTGCTTCTGTGTTGTGCCGTACCCCTGTTTTCTGTAACAGGTACTTTCTAACCAGTTGTTCCACCGTCATTTCTCCGCCGTTGTTCCACCGTCATTTCTCCGCCGCGTGGGACGATTTCATCATCAATATCTTTTAATATCAATTTTTCCTTTTCCCTAAAGAAAGGTCGTCCCGTTTTCCCGGCGGGGTCTTATCTGTCTTTTCCAGTTTCCAACTGTAAACAAACTGTGGTTTCCCGGTTGTATCAATATATTTGTACGCATATCTTCCGTCCCGGCGTTGCCTCTCTCCGCTGCGAAGAATACGATTTCGGCTGTCCCGCCTTTTCCCGCTCATGTCCATGCTCCTTTCATACAAAAAGAGCCCTGCCGTGATATACTAAATTATACCATAGGCAGAACCCCTTTTCTATTCTTAATTTAAGCAGCACTGAAAGCGGAAATGCCTGAACAGCTATCCGGCATAGTGGGAAAGAACAGTGTCGATTGCGTCCGGGTCGCCCTCATGGGCTTTGACGATTGTTTCATAGGGGAGAAGTTTACTCATAGCGTTTTCCCTCCATGAGCCGCCGTAGCCGCTGCAAGGCAAGCTGGATATGCCGCCCCGCTGTGCTGCGCGTCCGTCCGATATGTGCGCCGATCACTCGCTGCGGCTGGCGCAGGAAATAATAACGGAAAATTTCTTCCTGTGCCTGCTCCGGCAAGAGGACAAGGGCGGCGGCAAGTTCCGCATGGTACAGTACGGCGGTCTGCCCGCAGGCGGTAAAAAGATATTCTTCAGGCTGCTCCGGCTCGGCAAGCTGGACAAACTTCTCATTCATCAGATAGTCAAGGGAAACTTCCCGTTCCCACCTCCGGCGCAGCTTCAAAATTATATCTA
>CASFCS010000049.1 GCA_949293245.1 uncultured bacterium
CCACCAGACCACCTCCGGCAAGGACATGACCTACTTCGACCAGGAGAAGAACGAGCACTATATCCCCTACGTCATCGAGCCCTCCCTGGGCGCCGACCGGGTGACCCTGGCCTTCCTGGTGGACGCCTACGACGAGGAGGTTGTGGACGAGGCCAAGAACGATGTGCGCACCGTCCTGCGCCTCCACCCCGCCCTGGCCCCCTTCAAGTGCGCCGTGCTGCCCCTGTCCAAGAAGCTGGGGGACAAGGCCCGGGAGATCCAGGCTCAGCTGTCCAAATACTTCATGGTGGACTACGACGACGCCGGCTCCATCGGCAAGCGCTACCGCCGCCAGGACGAGATCGGCACCCCCTACTGCATCACCGTGGATTTCCAGACCGTGGGGGACGACAAGACCGAGGCGGACAACGCCGTCACCATCCGGGACCGGGACACCATGGAGCAGGTCCGCTTGCCCATCAGCGAGCTGAAGGGCTGGCTGGAAGGGAAGCTGGCCTACTGAGATGAAAAAGCTCCGTCAATGGCACCAGAGCTGGCGCCTGGGGGCGGGAGCCAAGGGGGCCGTGCTGTGCGCGGTGCTCCTGGTGAACGCCCTGGCGGTGGCCCTGGCGGGCCAGCTGGTGACCCGGCAGAGCGTCACCGGCGCTCTGGGTGACCTGGCGCAGCCCTGGCTGTGGCTGACGGTGGCCTTTTTGGCTCTGCTGGCCGGGGCCGTCGCCCTGCTCAGCCGCAGCGTGTTTGCCGCCTGCCTGGTGGTGGACGCCGCCGGCATGGTCATTGTGTTCATCAACTATTTCAAGGAGCTCATCACCTCCACCCCTCTGTCCTTCCAGGACTTTCTCCTGGCGGGGCAGGTGGGGGACATCGCCGCCCTCAACGCCTCCTCCCTCTACATGAGCTGGAAGAGCGTCACGGCGGTGGCTGGCATGGTGGTGTGGCTGGCAGTGGTGTTCCTCCTGTCGGGAGGAGTGCGCCTCAAGTGGCGCTGGAGCGCTTTGTGGGGGGGCTGCTGCGCGGTGGTGTTCGCCCTGGTGTTTGTGCTGGGGGCGGAGACCCTGGTGTACACCCCCCTGGGTGCGCCGGTGAGCCGTTCCCTGTCCCAGACCGTGGTGAACCGGGAGACCGGGGTGCTGCTGGGCATCTGGCGGGGCCTTTTGAACAGCGCCGCGCCCCCCATCAGCGGGGAGTACTCCCAGGAGAGCATGGACCGGGTGGCCCAGGAGGCCGGGGCCCTGGCCGCCGGGGAGGCGGACACCCCCCGGGCGGAGCAGCCCAACATCATTTTGATTTTGTCCGAGTCCTTCTTTGACGTGACCACCCTGCCCGGGGTGACCTACGACCGGGATCCCCTGGCGGAGTTCCACGCCCTCCAGGCCGAGGGGGTGTCCGGCTCCTTCTACACCCGCACCGTGGGGTACGGCACCTGCAACATCGAGCTGGAGATCCTCACGGGCATCAACACCGCCCTGCTCAACGGGGAGGACCTGTACAGCCTGGACCCCCAGGTGTTTACCCGGCTGAGCAACGTGCCCTCCCTGTTGAAGGACAGCGGGTACTACACCGCCATGATCCACATGTTCAACGACTCCATCTACAACCGCACCCCCATCTTCACCGCCCTGGGGTTTGAGGAGCTGTTCTTCACCCCCGACTTTGCCGCCATTGACGACGAGGCCGCAGCGGCGGCGGACTATTGGGCCGCCCTCAGCGACAAGATTGCCGGGGAGTTCTACTCCGACGCCTATATGACCGACCTGCTCATCAGCCTGTATGAGAAGAAGGGGGATGAGGGGCCGGTGTTTCTCTACGGCATTTCCATGGAGAACCACACCCCCTACACCGCCGACAAGTACAGCCAGGAGGAGCGCACCGTGTCCGTCACCACCAACCTGACGGAGGAGGCCGACGGCATGGTCCAGGCCATCGCCCAGGGGGCGGCGGACGCCAGCCAGGCCCTGGGGGCCCTGACGGACTACTTCCGCACCCAGGATGAGCCCACGGTGATCGTATTTTACGGGGACCACCGGCCCGGCCTGGGCCTCACCAATGGGGGCACCGTGTATTCCCAGCTGGGCATGTGCGCCCCCCAGCGCAGCGACTGGTCCCTGGAGGAGATCAAGGAGCTCTACGCCACCTCCTACCTCATCTGGTCCAACGACCCGGCCTACCTGCCCGGCCAGCCCGGGGACCGGGTGGACAAGAGCAGCAACTACCTGGGGGTGGACCTGCTCAACGCGGCGGGGGTGGACAAGCCCACCTACTGGGGCCTTCTGCAGAACCTGTCCCACACCCGGCTGAGCGACACCTGGGCCTACTCCCTGGGCCAGGACGGCGCCATGGCCGAGACCCTGCCCGACACGGGGGAGGATGCGGACAAGCTCTCCCTCCTCCGCTCGCTGCTGGAGGACGCGGTATACGGCAGGCAGTATGTGACCCAGCGGGTGAACGGCCCGCCGTCCTGAGACAAAAAGCGCAGTCCCAACGGGGGGATCTGCCGCAGGAGATAGATGGTTCCGGGCCGGCTGGCCCGGGCCGCCCCACAAAGACAGGCGGCATACCGCCTGAAAAACACAAGCGGGCTTATTCCCGCTGTGCCTGAGAGAAAGGAATGGAACGCGTCATGTCAAACAACCACCAGCTGGCTCTCACCGCGGCCCGGGGCCGTCTGCTGGGGATGGAAATGGTCTATCGCGCGGCCTCCGGCCACATCGGAGGTTCCCTCTCCGCCATGGAGATCGTGACTCTCCTGTACCAGGAGGTGCTGCGCATCGACCCCGCCAACCCCGCCGACCCGGCCCGGGACCGCTTTGTCCTCTCCAAGGGACACTGCACCCCCGCCCTCTACCCCAATCTGGCCTTCCGGGGCTTCTTCCCCGAGGAGGAGCTGAAGATGTTCCGCCGCATTGACGGCACCATGTCCGGCCACGCGGAGATGCACATCCCCGGGGTGGACATGTCCACCGGCTCCCTGGGCCAGGGCATCTCCGCCGCCGTGGGCATGGCCCTGGCGGGGAAGATGGACTGCCGGGACTACCGGGTGTACGCCCTGATGGGGGACGGCGAGATTGAGGAGGGCCAGGTTTGGGAGGCCTTCATGTCCGCCGCCAAGTACAAGCTGGACAACCTGTGCGCCATCATCGACGTCAACGGCCTCCAGATCGACGGCTGCACCGCCGACATCATGCCCACCGATCCCCTGGATGACAAGCTCGCCGCCTTCGGCTGGCACCCCATCTGGGTGGACGGCCACGACTATGACGACCTGCGCGCCGCCTTTGCCCAGGCGGCCCAGGTGAAGGGCAAGCCCACTGTGCTGCTGGCCCGCACCATCAAGGGCAAGGGGGTCTCCTTCATGGAGAACGTGGCCGGCTGGCACGGCAAGGCCCCCAACACCGAGCAGTATGAGCAGGCCATGGCCGAGCTGAGGGCCGAGCTGGCCAGATTGGAGGGGAACTGAGATGGCGGAACATTTGGCGACCCGGGTGGCCTACGGCCAGACCCTGGCGGAGCTGGGCAAGACCCACCCCGAGCTGGTGGCGATGGACGCCGACCTGTCCTGCTCCACCATGTCCAAGACCTTTGCCGACGCCTTCCCCGACCGGTTTTTCAACATGGGCATTGCCGAGGCCAACATGACCGGCGTGGCCGCCGGCCTGGCCGCCTGCGGCAAGCAGGTGTTCATCAGCTCCTTTGCCATGTTCGCTACCGGGCGGGCCTGGGAGCAGGTGCGCAACTCCGTGGCCTACCCCGGCCTCAACGTGAAGATCGTGGGCTCCCACGGGGGCCTGTCCGTGGGGGAGGACGGGGCCACCCACCAGTGCATTGAGGACTACGCCATTATGCGCTCCATCCCCGGCATGATGGTGGTCTCCCCCTGTGACGCCAACGAGATGCGCCACGCCGTGCGGGCCCTGGTGGAGTACAACGGCCCGGCCTACCTCCGTCTGGGCCGTCTGGCGGTGGACTCCGTCACCGACGAGCTGCCGGGTTACACCTTCGAGCTGGGCAAGGGCACCCTCCTGGCCGACGGCACCGATGTGACCATCATCGCCACAGGCATGATGGTGCAGATGGCGGTGCAGGCCGCCAAGGACCTGGCGGCGGAGGGGATCTCCGCCCGGGTGATCGACATGCACACCATCAAGCCCCTGGACAAGGAGATGGTCCTCAAGGCCGCCCGGGAGACCGGGGCCATCGTGGCCAGCGAGGAGGCCACCGTGGTGGGAGGCCTGGGCAGCGCCGTGTGCGAGTGCGTGGCCGAGGGCTGTCCCGTGCCCGTGGTGCGCCACGGGGTGCAGGACGAGTACGGCCGCTCCGGCCCCGCCCTGAAGGTGCTGGAGGCCTACGGCCTCACCGCCGCGGGCATTGCCGACGCCGCCCGCCGGGCCATTGCCATGAAGAACAAGTAAAGACTGCCACATGGCATACGCCGCCCCCGGCACCCCGGGGGCGGCGGTTTTTTGTGGGAAGCGCCCGAGCCGCCGTGAGCAGCCCGGCTTCCCTCCGACTGCGGGCAGACCCGGGCCGGGCCATGCCGTCCCTGGGCTCTGCCCATTCGCTCCGCTCCAGCCGGGTTGCTCACGACGGCTCAGCGCTTCCCTGTCACGCCTCGCCTATGGGCGACGCGGTCTAAGCCGTACGACTGCGGGAAAACCCGGCCTGGTCCACGGGTGGACCCGTCCGGCTTTTTCCTCCGCTCCCGTCTTACCCCGCTGCCCATGACGGCTCGGGCGCTTCCCGATCACGCCTCGCCTATGGGCGACGCGGTCTAAGCCGTACGACTGCGGGAAAACCCGGCCCGGTCCACGGGTGGACCTGTCCGGCTTTTTCCTCCGCTCCCGTCTTACCCCGCTGCCCATGACGGCTCGGGCGCTTCTTGTCACGCTGCGCGCCCTCCGCGACGGCACACTGCTCACCACTCCGTCGGAAATGCCGCCGGGCCTTGCCCGGGTTTGTTTTCCGGTCTGCGTGGTTCACTGTGCACCTGCTTCCGGGCGCTCCGCGCTTCCGCCCTTCTCGCAAGGGGCGCCTGGCCGGGTGGTGCTTGGTGGCCTGGCATCGCGGGGCGGTGGGGACACCGCCCCCTACGGACGGAGAGGGGAAGTCAATGCGGTTGAGCGGGCCTTAGCTCATTTTGACGGCTTGGTGAGCGGGCGGGTTTGGAACCCGCCCCTACGCATTGAAACAAAACCCGGCAGGGCTTGTTGCAGTGTGCCGGGCTCGCACTTTCCACCCTGTCATTGCGAGGGCCGCTTTGCGGCCCGTGGCAATCCGCGTCCCCCGTCCCTTGTCCCCGAACGGCGGGCGGCCACAGTCCGCCCCTACGGTGTGGCCGGACCCGCCGGTACCCATTGGGTCGCACCCAGCCCTCCCCCCCTGCGTAGGGGCGGGTTCTAAACCCGCCCGTGGGTCAAGCTGCCCCCACCTGCCGGGGTCTTTTAAACGGGGAGGACGCCCATTCCCCTGGGTAGGGGGCGATGTCCCCATCGCCCCGCCCCAGGCCACCGGAGTCCATGACACCGCACCCGGGTCCATTCAATTCGCCGGAGCTCTGTCCGGGTCTGTAACCTCCCGGTTCCCCCGGAGGCTGCCGGAGCCCGGGGCACCCCGTCTCCTCCCAAAGCGCAAGCGGCGCGGCCCACAGGGCCGCGCCGCTTGTCATCTCTCTTTTGTTACGGGGCGGACACCAGAAATCCCGCCTCCTCCAGCCCTCCCAGCACCCGCTGAAAGGCCTCCTCGCTGGGGCAGCGCAGGGTGTGCAGGTGGACCCCGCCGGTGAGGTCGCTCAGGGGCCGGGCGGCATTTTCCTCTACTTTCCGTATAAACTCCGCCACATCATACCGGGAGGAGAGGCACAGCGGGCCGGTGAGCTGGCCGTACACCGGGTGCTCCACCACCACGTCCTCCACGGTGCACCCCTGGTCCACCATGATCTCCAGCTCCCGGGCCATGTCCTCCCCCCGGTGGGCGCAGGCCACCACCCGGCGCATCCCGGCGCTGTCCCGGCGGAGCACATAGCCCCGGGGGGTGGCGGTGATGTCCAGCCCCCCCGCCCGCAGCAGGGCCACGTCCCCCACGATGATCTGGCGGCTCACCCCCAGGCCCCGGGCCAGGGCGGTGGCGCTGATGGGCCCGGCCCCCCCGGCCAGGCAGCTGGCAATGGCCTGCCGGCGCTCTTCTCCACTCATATCAGGCTCGTCTCCTTACAGATAGCCCGCCAGGCCCCGCACAGACACCTGACCGGCGTTGATGTAGTCCCGGGCGCCGCCGGGGTAGGTGACGATGAGGCGGAAGTCCTCGTCCACCCCGGAGGCCCGGCCCCGCCGGCCGTTCTCCAGGGTCACCGCCCGGCCGATGGTGAGGCAGTCCGCCCGGTACCGCTCCAGGTACTCCTCCCCCGCCTGGGGGAACTGGGCGTACATCCGGTCCAGGGCGGCCAGCATGTGGGCGGCCAGGTGGTTGCGGTCCACCGGGTGGCCCTCTATGGCCAGGGAGGTGGCGATGCGCCCCAGCCCGGCGGCGTCAAACGCCTCCTGAGTCTGGGAGACGTTGATGCCGATGCCCACGATGGCGTAATCCAGCGCGCCGCTCTCCCCCTCCAGACCCATCTCGGTGAGCATGCCGCACATCTTCCGGCTGTTCAGAATCAAATCGTTGGTCCACTTGATCCCCGGGCGGACGCCGCAGGCGGCCTCAATGCCGTCGCAGGAGGCCACGGCGGCCCAGGAGGTGAGCCACATCAGCTCCCGCAGGGAGGCCTGAGCGGGGCGGAGCAGCACGGAGAAGTAGAGCCCCTCCCCCTTGGGGGACACGAAGGAGCGGCCCCGGGTGCCTCTCCCCCCCACCTGCTCCTCGGAGAGGACCACAGTGCCCTCGGCAGCCCCCTGGGCGGCCAGGGCCTTGAGATAGCTGTTGGTGGAGTCCACGCTGTCCAGACAGATGAGCTCCCGCCCGATCACCGCCCCCTCCGGCAGGGCGGCGGCAATGGTGCCCGCGGAGAGGACGTTGGGCCGCCGCTCCAGCCGGTAGCCCAGCCGGGGGGCGGAGGAGATCTCATACCCCGCCCGGCGGAGGGACTCGATGCCTTTCCACACCGCCGCCCGGGTGACCCCCAGGGTCCGGCTCATCTCCTGGCCGGAGACGTAGCCCTCCCGGTCGGAGAGCAGGCCCAGGATTTTTTCCAGATGGTTCATGGGATCAGATCCTTTCCACATCTCCGCCCGCTGCCCCTGCGGACGGTGATTTGATCGCCCCCCCGGGGCCGGATACTTTTTATCAATTATAACAGTTTCACACAGAAAAATCAAAAAGAAGTTTACATCCCGGTAAAATTGTGTTACGCTCTAGTAAACCAAACGGTAAATATAAGTTTACAATGGAGGAACGACATGAGAACCAACACCAGAAGCATGGTCCTGGCGGCCCTTTTCGTGGCCATCACCGCCATCGGGGCCCGGCTGAGCTTTCCTTTGGGGCAGATCAGCGTGTCTTTGCAGTTCATGTGCAGCGCCCTGGCGGGGGTGCTGCTGGGCCCCCTGTGGGGCACCGCCTCCCAGGCGGTGTACCTGGTGCTGGGGCTGGTGGGCCTGCCCATCTTCACCCTGGGTGGCGGGCCGGGGTACCTGCTCCAGCCCTCCATGGGCTTTCTCTTCGGCTTCGTACTGGCGGCCTGGGTCATCGGCATGCTCACCCGGGGCCCCCAGGGCCGCAAACCCCTGCGGGTGGCCCTGGCCTGTGTGGCGGGGGCGGCGGCCATGTACGCCGTGGGCGTGCCCTACATGTATCTCATCCTGAACGTGTACATGGAGAAGGCCCTGCCGGTGTGGACCGTGGTCACCACCGGGATGCTCATCTACCTCCCCGGGGACGCTATCAAGGTGGCGGCCACCGCCATCCTCACGGCGGCCCTCCCCGCCAAGGCCTTTCCTCAGACATAATGGCCCCCGCCGGGACATACCATGGCACCAGAGCAACCAAAAAGGAGGCAGTGCCATGGGCTTTGAGGAGAACGGCGCCCCCCACCGCATCTCGCTGGAGGAGCGGAGCACCCTGACGGTGGCGGGGGTGGAGGACGTGGAGCGCTTTGACGAGAACGCCATTTTGATGACCACCGCCCGGGGCACCCTGTCCGTCCGGGGGGAGGGGCTGCACATCGAGAAGCTCAGCCTGGACGGAGGGGACCTGCGGGTGGAGGGCACCATCGACGCCCTGGTGTACGAGGATGGCCCCGCCCGCCGGGGGGGCTTTTTCGCCCGGCTGTTTGGCTGATGGAGGTGGACATCGCCCTCCAGGCCAGGCAGTTTCTCCTGGCGGGGGTCCTGGGTATGGCCCTGGGAGTGGGGTACGACGGGCTGCGGGTCCTGCGCCGCCGGGGGGGCTGGGTGCGCCAGGCGGTGTGCGACAGCCTCTTCTGGGCGGCGGTGACGGTGAGCCTGTTCTGCTTCACCTCCGCCGCCGGGGACGGGGAGCTGCGGCTGTTCCAGTGCCTGGCGGCGGTCCTGGGGGGCACGGTGTATTTTCTGGGGCCCAGCCCTTCCATGGTCAGATTGTTTACTCTGGCGTGGGAGGGCCTGTCCTTTTTGTGGAAAACGCTGCTCACCCCTCTGGGCCTGCTGGAGCGGCCCCTGAAAAAAATCGCGGCGGCGCGAAAAAACCTCTTTTCTTGCGGAGCCAAATGGTATAAAATATGGGTGATGCCGAACAAACGACCCATCCGAGGGAAAGGAGCGCGCCGCCATGAAGACCAAACGGGCTGGATTTGCCACGAAGATCGTGATCTTGGTGCTGCTGGTGGCCTGCGCTCTGGCCCTGCTGAGCCTGCAGACCAGGCTGCAGCAGGCCCAGGAGGAGCTGGACGCCGCCAACCAGCAGGTGGAGGATCAGATCGCCCGCAACGACGCCCTCACCGACGCCATTGAGAACCGGGACGACCCCGACCGCATCGGCGACATCGCCCGCTCCCAGCTGGATCTGCTCGCCCCCGACGAGAAGGTCTATGTGGACATCGCAGACTAATGAAAATGTAGAGAGGATTTATCAAAACGTATGGAGTTTGGAGTAGGTTCTGTCCTGGAGGGCAAGGTAACTGGTATCACAAAATTTGGGGCCTTCGTGTCCCTGCCCGAGAATAAGTCCGGTCTGGTACATATCTCGGAGATCGCGTATTCTTATGTCAACGACGTGCACGACCACCTGTCTGAGGGGCAGGAGGTCCGGGTGAAGGTCATCGGGATCGATGAAAACAACAGGATCAACCTCTCCATTAAGAAGGCAATGGATCCCCCTCCCCAGCAGCAGGGGCGGCGTCCCTTCAACGGCGGGCGGACGGGCAATGGTCCCCGGCCCCAGGGGGGCTTCCGCAGCGGCGGCCAGGGCAGAGGGCAGGGCTCCTTTACCCCCCGTGCCGCCGCGCCCAAGGGCCCGGTGGATTTTGAGGATCAGCTCAAGCAGTTTATGGCCGCGTCGGACAGCAAGCTGTCCGAGCATCACATGAACGAGCGGCGGGGCAGCAACCGCCGCGGCGGCCGCAGATAATTTCCGGTCCAACACCAGCGGGGGGGATGCCAGGCATCCCCCCTTCCTTTTTATGGGGAGGGGGGCGGTGTCCTCATCGCCCCGCTGCGACAGGGCGCGGACCTTGCCCGTCATTGCGAGCCAGTGGGCACACTGGCGCGGCAATCCGTTCTTTTTTATGGGGACGGGGGCGGTACTTTTCTCCTCGTGGAGAAAAGTACCCAAAAGACACGGTCAAGAGGGGACTTTCGATTTTCCCCTCTTGGCAATCACCCCTTAAAACGACCAGGCCAAAGGGGGGCTGCGGCCCCCCTTTCTGGACGGATCCCCCCGGGGACGGGGGACGAGGGACGAAAGACGGGGGATGCGGGCGGGTTTGGAACCCGCCCCTACGCAAAAGGGAAGGCTGGCCGCATCCCAATTTATGCAGACGGTCCCGGCCTACCGTAGGGGCGGCTAATAGCCGCCCGCTCTCCAGAGTAACCGGAATTGCCGGGGAATGTGAGAGCGCACCGGGCCTCGTCCCGGTCTGTAGGGGCGGGTTCTAAACCCGCCCGCAGCGACAGGGTGCCGATTTTTGCCCGTCATTGCGAGCCAGTGCGCACACTGGCGCGGCAATCCGTATCCCCGTCCTTGGTCCCAAATAGAGGAACGGATTGCCACGGGCTGCAAGCAGCCCTCGCAATGACAGAGCCGGGACCCCAGCCTATTGCGTCCGGCTCCGGGCAGGCCCGAGCACACTGGGGACGGGCGGCTGATAGCCGCCCCTACGGAGCAAGCCGCCAAAACACCACCCGGCCAGGCGCCCCCTGCAAGTACATCCGGGGTGTTTCGTTTGCCAAGTCAGGCGGGAACGCCGGTCGATCAACGATTCGACACGACAAAGTTTCCACGCGCCGGTCAATAGGAGCAGGCACCACAGTGCCAAGGGGGGATCCATAAGGGGGAGGGCCCCCTTATGCCCATGTCACGCCTCGCCTATGTGCGACGCGGTCTAAGCCGTACGACTGCGGGAAAACCCGGCCCGGTCCACGGGTGGACCCGTCCGGCTTTCCCCTCCGCTCCCGTCTTACCCCGCTGCCCATGCACGCCTCGCCTATGTGCGACGGCAAATAAGCCCTGCGACTCCGGGAAAAGCCAAACCGGGCCTTGCCCGCTTCGTCTTTTTCCATCCGCTCCGGTCTTATTCGCCTGCACATGACGGCTCGGACGCTTCCCTGTCACGCCTCGGCTCGTTCGCGGTCGGGTCGCGAAGTCGCGCTGCGCGAAAAATGCCGCGCCGCCTGCGGCGTCGCCTGTTTTTTCGTCTCCGCCGCTCCTTCGCTCCCCTGCTCACGGCCTCGGGCGCTTCCAGATCACGCCTCGCGCCCTCCGCGACGGTGCCTAAGCCCTGCGACTGCACAGAAACCCCATTCGGGACTTTGTCCCGCCTGGGCTTTCTGCTCCGCTCCGGTCTTAGTCACCTGCTCCCGGGCGCGCAGCGCTTCCAGATCACGCCTCGCCTATGGGCAACGCGGTCTAAGCCGTACGACTGCGGGAAAACCCGGCCCGGTCCACGGAGGGACCCGTCCGGCTTTCCCCTCCGCTTCCGTCTTACCCCGCTGCCCATGACGGCTCGGACGATTCCAATAAAAAGGACTCTCCCCTTTCCGGGGAGAGCCAGCTGTGTGTGATGCGCGGGAGAATGGAATGACCGTTTCCCCGCCCACCGGGGAGAGGAAACTGGCGGCCGCTGACCGCAGGATAAAGATACCATATTCTGGGATATATTGCAAGAGGAACCTTTGTCGAAGGGAGGAGAGGCCCATGCTCATCTGCAACGGCGTGGTCCACCCCATGGACGCCCCGGACATCCCCCAGGGGTACGTGTGGCTGGAGGAGGGGCGCATCCGGGCGGTGGGCCCCATGGACCGCTGCCCCCGGGAGGGAGCCGGCCCGGTCATCGACGCCCAGGGGGGGCACATTTTGCCCGGCTTTGTGGACCCCCACTGCCACGTGGGACTCACCGGGGACTCCGACGGCACGGAGGACCTGTGGGAGCCCGGGGGCGGGGCCCAGCTGCGGGCCCTGGACGCCCTGGACTGGGACAACGGCTACTTTCAGGAGGCCCGCCGGGCCGGGGTCACCACGGTGGTGGTGTCCCCCGGCAGCGGCGCGGCGGTGGGGGGACAGATCGCCGCCGTCAAGACCGGCGGCCCCCGGGACAGGCGGGTGCTGCTGGCCCCGGCGGCATTGAAGATTGCCCTGGGGGAGAACGTGAAGGGCCGCGCCGGGGGGTGCGCCACCCGGATGGGCACTGCCGCGGCCCTGCGGGCCCTCTTCACCCGGGCGGTGGAGTACGCCGACGCCCTGGACCGGGCCGACTCCGACCCCGCCTCCCCCCTGCCGGGGTACGACCCGGAGCTGGAGGCCCTCACCGCCGTGGTGCGGGGGTCCCTGCCGGTCCACGTCCACGCCCACCGGGGGGACGACATCCGCACCGCCCTCTCCCTGCGGGAGGAGTTTGGCCTGCGGCTGGTGCTCCTCCACGGCACCGAGGGGGACACCCTGGGGGAGGAGCTGGCGGCGGCGGAGGTGCCGGTGGTGGCCGGCCCCATCCTGAACGACCGCAGCAAGCCCGAGCTGCGCCGCCACAGCGAGGCCCTGGCGGGCCGGCTGCACCGGGCGGGGGTGACCGTGGCCCTGTGCACCGACCACCCGGAGGTGCCCATCCACTTTTTGCCCCTGTGCGCCGCCCTGGCGGTGAAGTACGGCCTGCCCCCCCAGGGGGCCCTGGAGGCCGTCACCCTCACCGCCGCCCGCATTGCCGGGGTGGACAAGCGGGTGGGCTCCCTCACCCCCGGGAAGGACGGGGACGTGGTGGTGCTGGACGGCCCGCCCCTGGACATCATGAGCCGGGTGACCCATGTAATCATTGGAGAAAAGGAGTGCGACTGCCATGAGAGAGCTGACCTTTGACGCGGTGGCCCGGGCGGTGGCCGACCTGTGCGTGGCGGCCAACACCCGCCTGCCGGAGGACCTGTGCGCCGCTTTGACCCGGGCCCGGGGGGAGGAGGAGTCCCCCGTGGGCAAGGCCATCCTGGGGGATCTGGAGGAGAACTTCACCTTCGCCCGGGAGAAGGGCCTGCCCATCTGCCAGGACACGGGGATGGCCGTGGTGTTTGTGGACTGGGGGCAGGACTGCCGCCTGGTGGGGGGCGCCCTGGAGGACGCGGTGAACACCGGGGTGGCCCTGGGGTATGTCCAGGGGCATCTGCGCCTGTCGGTGGTGGCCGACCCCCTGCGCCGGGAGAACACCAACAACAACACCCCCGCCGTGCTGTATACCCGGCTGGTGCCCGGGGACCAGGTGGACATCACCGTGGCCCCCAAGGGCTTTGGCAGCGAGAACATGACCGCCCTGCGGATGTTCAATCCCTCCGCCACCCAGGGGGACGTGGAGGCCTTTATCGTGGAGGCGGTGGCCCGGGCGGGGGCCAACCCCTGCCCGCCGGTGGTGGTGGGCGTGGGTCTGGGGGGCACCTCCGACCTGGCGGCCCAGCTGGCCAAGCGGGCCCTGCTGCGCCCTGTGGATCAGCACAGCGCCGACCCCTACTACGCCGGCATGGAGGCCCGGGTGCTGGAGAAGATCAACGCCCTGGGCATCGGCCCCCAGGGGCTGGGGGGGCGGATCAGCGCCCTGTCCGTGGCCATTGAGCCCTACGCCACCCACATTGCCGGGCTGCCCTGCGTGGTGAACCTGGGCTGCCACGTCACCCGCCACGCCCGGGCGGTGCTGTGACAGAGGGGTCAAGACGACTTCTGCAAAAATATTTTAGAAAAAGTTAATAAAAACCTTTCCCTTTCTCTGTGCAATGTGGTACAATCAAAACAGGGAACCCCGGGCAGGAACTGGGGGCCCGGCGGGTTCCACGACGCGCCCTCCGGTGAGGGCGAAAGGAGCGAAGCTGTATGAAAATCACGTTCACGGACAAGAAAGTGGATATGCCCCGCTCTGTACACGGGTATGCCCAGAAGAAAGTGAGTAAGCTGGAGCGCTATTTCAAGACGGACGCCGACGTGTCCGTGGTGTTCAGCGTAGAGAAAGACCGCAACAAGGTGGAGCTGACGGTCCGCTCCGGCAGCACCATCCTGCGTGTGGCGGAGAGCACCTCGGACATGCTTGCCTCCATCGATGCCGCCGTCACCTCCATGGAGCGGCAGATCCGCAAGAACAAGACCCGGCTGGAGAAGCGTCTGCGCCAGGGGGCCTTCGAACGGGTGGCCCAGGAGGAGGAGCCCTCCTCCTTCGGCGAGGTGGCCGAAGAGGGGGAGTTCAAGCTGGTGCGCACCAAGCGCTTCCCCATCAAGCCCATGACCCAGGAGGAGGCCATTTTGCAGATGAACCTGCTGGGGCACACCTTCTTTGCCTTCAAGGACGAGGATATGGACGGGGCCTTTGCCGTGGTGTACAAGCGCAACGACGGGGGTTACGGCCTGATTCTGGACGAGGGCTGACAGGGCGCATCCCTCCGGCTTAGCCGGAGTTGATAAAATATTGACCGGCCCGCGGCATTTGCCGCGGGCCGGTTTTGTGTCAGGGGTCCCATGCCTGCCGCTCCCCCTTCCTCCGGCGCTTCACCCGCCGCCCCGGGTCAGGGGCGGGTCCCAGACCCGCCTGCAGCCCAGGCCGCCCCAATGGGTCAAGGCCTGCTCACCTCCACCGGATTCCCGTTTCCGTCCGTAGGGGCGGCTATTAGCCGCCCGCTCTCCAGGATAACCAAAATTGCCGGGGAGCCTGAAACCGCGCCGGGTTTCGTCCCGGTCCGTAGGGGCGGGTTCCAAACCCGCCCGCTCACCAAGCCGCCAAACACCACCCGGCCAGGCGACCCTTGCGAGAAGGGCGGAAGCGCTGAGCCGTCGTGAGCAGCCCGGATGGACCGGAGCGGATGGGCAGAGCCCAGGGGCGGGCTCTGCCCGGCCCGGGTCTGCCCGGAGTCGGAGGGAAGCCGGGCGTCGCGAACAGGCGAAGCGTGACAAAGGAGTCTGCATTTCAGCGGGCAGGGGGATAAACAAGGGGGAGGACCCCCTTGTACCCCCTGTCACGCCTCGCCTATGGGCAACGCGGGCTAAGCCGTACGACTGCGGGAAAACCCGGCCCGGTCCCCGAAGGGCCCCGTCCGGCTTTCCCCTCCGCTCCCGTCTTACCCCGCTGCCCATGACGGCTCGGACGCTTCCCATTCTTTTGGGTACTTTTCTTGTGGGAGCAAGAAA
>CASFCS010000050.1 GCA_949293245.1 uncultured bacterium
AAAAATACCGCCCGTAGTCTCGTTTGGGCGGTACTTTTTGTAAGATTGGCAGTCCATTATTAAGTTTTTTATTATGTTCCCTTTGTACACCGTTGCAAGGGTTTCCACCGAGACATGTCTGGACTTTGTATATATGGTCGTTTTGTTCAAGATCCCTATCCCGGTGTTTCGATTAACCCTGCGTACCACTTCCCTTATGCTGTCGTAGCAATAACTTCCTCTCAGCGTGCCGACACAGCCCGTCCGGTATGCTCATAATACACAAGAACCGCAGTTCCATTTCCTGTCTGGCTCATCATCGTATAGTCATCTGCTGATATTTCCACACGGGTCCTTAATCCCTGAGAATCCGTCCCCATCAGATAATAATGATGCGAAAAAATGCTGGTATGCGCTTGTGTTTCACTTACTTCTATATCTGTCAGCGTGACCGTCTTCGTACCCGACGCCAGATCAGCGGCAAAATCCTTCGTAAACCACATGCAGACTGCCGCACAGAAAACCGCGATGATCACTCCTGCTGTTTTGTTACTTTTTTCCCCTGTTTTCCAGTTATGTATGACCCGCACGACCACATAGATGCACACGATCCATATGACGGATATATTGCAGAATTCATCCAGTAACACCAGCTCTCCTGTCTTAGGCAGAAGCAGACCGGCAACTATGACCGCCAGTACAAGAACACAGAGAATGATCTCATATTTTGTTATTTTTCTTCTCACTTTGCTCATGATTCGGTTCCTTCCATTAGACTTACAAGATCATTTCTCCATGAAAATTCCTTTGCATAATCAATGCATGCTTTCCCAAAATTGTCTTTTTCATAGATATTTGAACCGTGATCTATTAAATATTGATATACCGGCATAGCCGTCTCTGTCGGCAGCTTTACAACAGTAATCGCATAATTAAGTGGAATTGCCCCATATTTGTCTTTGGCGTTTATGTCCACCCCAGCCTCAACCAGCAGCTGAGTTACTTTTAATATGTACTGTGGATCGGGCCTCATAACCGAAAAGTAAAATATATGCAGTGCATTTCTTTGATCTTTTGGACTTTTAAAGTTAACATCCGCCCCCTCAGATATTAAAAATCGAATCATCTTTATTTTTTCGTCTGTGTTGTGGTCATTGACAAACAGTAACTGAAACAAACTTAATCCTGTATACTTATGGAATAGATTCGGATCACCTGTATAAAACTTCCGGAAGTCCGAATAAGTTGCGTCTCTTACCGCATCAAAAATGTCTGTAATCCTCATAAATCTCACTCCTAAAATCACTCAATCTTGCTCAATAACTTTATCGTCCGTTTCCTGCAAATATCTTTCTGTATCGAAATGTGATTCAAGAATGTTTTTCAAGAATTCAGTTTCTACAACTCTGTCATTCTCATACAGTACAATTTCCGCTCCTTTTTTCTGTAACTCATCAATCAGTTCATTCATATGCTGCAGTCCGTCTATGTTATCCAGACTGCATATATCAATATAGCCATTATTACTTAAGCATTCTTTTATTTCCATAAGGGAACGATTCAGCATTTTTCTGATCAAGGGAATATATTTCTTTTCATTCCCATCTTTAATAACTTTAAACTTTATTTCACTCATGATGTATTCTCCCGGTCTTTTTTCCACTGTTGCATCTTCTTTCTCGTTTTCTCATTCCACCATGCTTTTTCGTCAACCTTTTTCAAATATGACGGCATTCTCTCGATACATTTCTTCCGCAATTCTCCTGCATCTTCTATAAGGTCTGCAAGAACTCTGCTCTCTTTCCTGGGTTCTTTTTCTTTCAGATATTCTGTGTAAATTACCCTGAATATACTGCTGAGTTCATCTGCCTTTTTCCTGTCTGTGCGTCCCGGGAAAATATGATAACAGGACCAGAGATATGCGTTAAGTTCCCGGATCTTCTGAACACTGACCTGAACTCCAAGGTCAATTTTTACCATATCACCGGTCGCATAAAGGAATATCAACGGTGTTGTGTCCCGATTCATTACACTGTAAGTTACTTCAGCCCCTCCTAAGATCACAAGTTCTTTCGGAACATATCTTCCATTAATCCGGAGCCAGTGCACACTTTCAGCAAAGTCTGTCCACCGCATTGATTCTGTCTTCAACTCAGTGATCGTCTCAAAATTTTCTTGTTCGATCAGCTCCTCCTGCTCTTCTTTTGTAAACCGCCTGTTCAGAGCGGGCAGACTCTGGTATGTTGTTCTATAATATCGGAGCAGGCGCGGCAGCGTCAGGACTGCGCCCGCCAATGCAAGAACACACGCTGCCAGCGACGGAATATTCTCCGGGCGCGCCAGTATCCCGGTGAAGCCTGCGAGCGCCAGCATTCCCCATGCACACAGGGCAAGGTTTTTCTTAATGGGGTATCCTCTCCGCCATTCTGTTTTTCTCAACTGTTTCATTATTTTTCCTCTGTCAGCTTCGCGATTTTATCTATCTCAAAAAGTACAGGACTTTGATAATCCGTCGTTTCGTCAGCAAAGCACCGCGCTATGCTGTTCCAGTGGATATCCGGGAGTTCATTAACATTATCGCAGGATATGATCTGCTGCATAACGTCGTATATTTTTTTGATTATTCCCGAATACTGTAACTGCATACTATAATCGGAACAGAGTATCTGTATGACTTTTTCACAATGCTGTTTTATCTCTTCCATGTGCTTTGGCGAACCTCATCTAACCACTTCATAAAAATCTCGCTTGAATCTATCCCCGTCTTTGCGGAACAGATACTTTCATACTTATATTCCGTGTCTATTTTACCGCTTTTACAGTCATAGATTATTTTTAATTCTGTGGGGACAGGTTTTCCGTAATGTATGCATATTTGTCTTATCTTCTCCAGATCTGATTCTCCAAGATCCAGAAAATCCCATATCGCGTCCGGATCGGCAGCTATATTATTTGTTGTTTTAATCTGACCGTCAATGTTGAAAAATGCATTGAAAGAAATACTGCTTTCTTCGATGGAGCCATAAGCATAAACCTTATCTGCCCTGTTGCCCGCGAATTCGACGCATAGTGCAACAATCCGCGACTGGGCCTCCATAAATTCATCTTCAAATACTCTGTCCATAGCCTCCTCCTTTGAAACAATACTTATTTTCCCCTAACTTCCGCTGTATTCTCCTGACAGGAGCATATCCCTCACTTCATCGTACTCGTCCGGCAGCGCCTGCGACAACAAGCCGGACGCTTCTACACGGAAGACCGTTCCGTCATCATATAATACAGCCAGCACCATATGCTGGGGATCTGTGATTTCCTCTTCACCCGTTCCGGATTCCCAGTCAAAAACACCATACTTGTCTAACGCCTCAACAATCTGCTGTCCATCCGCATAATATCCGCCCTGTACCTGGTGGAGATCATCAAAAAGATACGCATCCGACGTTCGATATCTTTTACTGTCCAACAGATCATAGTATACACATTCTGTACTTGTGTTCTTATTTTCCATAAAAGCGACAGCATATACATTTTCCGTAAAGTCAGATGTGCGTTCTTCTATGCCGTCTTCAAGGAGATAACTTACATCATACATGCCGAATTTGCGTTCCGGTTCGTATTCTTCCAGGAGCAAAGGTATGTTGAGCGTATCCACATCTTCTGTCGTGATGTCAAAATCCTCAATAAACTGTTCCAGATCAACTTTGCTGTACTGTTCTTTTGTAAGTCCTGCCGCCCGGATCAGTTCTTCCGGAGTGATCAGCCTCTGTTCCGAATACGTCTCTTCCCCGGTTTCTGTCACATAGATACCCGGTTTCTGATCCAGACTCCAGAGAAATTCATCCTTGTTAAAAGTTTCTTCCGTAGTGATCTCTATCGCAGTAAGCCCTTCTTTATCCGGTTCTTCTCTGTAAAAAGGAATATAAATATATGCGATTTCATATTGTGCTTCATCTGTAATAACCGAATAGTGCCCTCTCAATTCCCGCCATGTTATTTTTCCGTGTTCACTTTTTTCATGGGAACTTGCATTTCCTTTCCAGCTTTTGCATTCGCCCTGAAAAAACTCTATGAATTCTTCCGCCTGTTCCGTTAAGTTTAACGTACTTTCCCCGGCATACTGCGAAAATAATCCCGTCAGCGCTTTTGCATCTTCCTTCTCTGCGCACCCGATAATGTTTTCTATCATTTCATCCGCCAATTCTTCATCAGAACGATATGCATTGGATGATCCCCGCTTGAAAACGATGCATCCGCTCAAACTGCATACAAGGGCGCAGCATACGATAAGCAGTAATACCTTCCTCATAAATTCTCTTCCTTTCAGCTAATATACGGTCACTTTCCCGCTCCCGGATATCGCGCACTCCGCCTCTTCGGTATAGATATCTTCCCGGAGCTTATCCTCATAATCAGATCTGCCAATCTGTTTCCACGCTTCAGACTCTGCCATGCGCAGATAGATCCCAGCCGGCACGCCCTGACAGTTCTCCGTCAGCCAGTCCGGTACGGCTTCCAAAAATGTCTCGTACTGGCCTGAACATAGGGCCTCATCCATAAAAATATACGTCACAGCGGAAACCTCCTTTAAAAACGATTCTCCATCCGCCGCACCGTTTCCTCCATCCTTAATTTCCGTGTATATCTTTATCCCTTCGGAAGGCAGATACTGCTCCGCAAATATGCGGACCTGCTCTTCGTAGGAAGGGCGCTTCAGAATTTCTCCGTAATCATCTTCATACCGGTACAGGCCGTTTTCATAGGTACGGTACACTGTCACGACATCCGATTCACCGCCCTGTTCCGGATACACCTTTAGGTGTTCCTGCTCGACGGCGTCTCCCGGCGCGTAGGATATATAATGAAACTGCTGCTCATATTTCCCTTCGATCCAGTCCAGCATCTGCACGACAGATGTAACGACCCCTTTCTGTGTATCGGTCAGTCCCTCATAAGGCCCGGTAAGGCCTGTCATGTCCATAACCTCTTCCTGTCTGGCACCAAGCCATGCGCCGCCGTCATAGCTGGCCTTCCATTCGCCGGGCCCGAAGGTGATGCTCCCGTCCGGAAATGTGCCTTCACCGACAGTCAGCCCCGTATGGCAGTTCACGATCTTTGCGCTGACACTCCAGTTTGGATCCCCTGTTTCCATGATTCCGGTCAGGACATCCGATGTCGTGATCGTCAACAGCATCTTTGCCTGTAGAATACCGTCGATATTCTCGTCGATATGATATATGAAACGGCTGTGATCGGTATCCGCCTCTACATAATAGCCCTGTTCGTCTTTCTCCATATCTTCCAGCACATCGTCAATGGACCCGGCGTACATCTCTATAAGTTCTTCTTTCTGCGTCGGCGTCACTTCCAGAATTAGATCATCCCCGTCACGCCTTACATCGGTACAGTAATCTTCAAAAGCCTCCATGTTGTCCTCGATATCTGTATTGGCAAACTTAAATATCGAGGCAGGTATGGTAATCTTCTCTGTCATCTCCGGCAATGTTTTTCCGGCATCCGGGTCCTGGACCTGATCTGCTGCCGGAGCGCCCGCACAGGCGCTGCAGACGAGTACCGAAGCAGCTGTTACCGCTGCGAGCACTGTTTTATATAGCTTGTCCATCCTCTCACTCCTCTGAAAACACATTTCTATGCTGATAATAATACCATATTCAAGCTGTAAAAGTTACCGTTTTTATAGATTTTTTCATCTCAGATCTGCTAAGAACGGCAACACCCCAGGCAGTCAGGGTATCTGTGCGCAATGTATCTCCACTCTCTGTCCTGACAACTGTTCTTCCATGATTAGTACGAGTGCTCCACCGCCTTCTTCTGACTAGTATCCGGTCACTACTGCCGTGATCTCATATTCATATAGTATATGTCACGCTGCTTCCCTCATTCTCCATGCCAATATCGACAAACTGCGGCGCCGCTTTAGAGGCTGAGATCACAAACTACGGATTTTCTATTTCTACATATCCGGGTATATAGATAAGAATACCATAAAATTATGAAAAATTTTACTGCTGGTACAGATTACGGCGCAGCAGCCTGTGCTGTGATTCCATGTATTGTTTTTAGATTCCTGCCTCCTATACTTTTTTCATATTTATTGTATAGGATGGGCATTCTGCGCCGGGAAATTACAAATACGCACTTTGAGAAGCTATATATAATAATGTAAGCACACGAGCAGCGAGCAGCAAGCAATGCCTGTGTTAATACACACAGGCCGCGGGACGGAAAATCCCCCCAGGGATTTCCGTCCCGCTATGCTTGTTGAGGGCATCGCCCCCAAGCCCCCTTGAACGCAGATTTTCAATCTGCGGCTGCGCGTTCTGCGAACGCTTTTGACCATAGCCAGCTCACCGCTGGCCGTGGTCTTTTTCTTTTTCGGCGTCGTGCTCTGCCTCCATGTTCAGGATGCGATCCACGTTGGCTTTGGCCGCCAAAAGCTCCCGCATTTCCTCGCGGGAATGGCGGTACTCGGCGTAGTTTTTCTTCTTTTCCTCCAGCAGCTTGGCGTACTCCGCCTGCAACTCCTTCATCTTGGGCAGCTTCTTCACGCCCAGATTGTCAAAGGAATCCTTGGCGGCCCGGTGAAGCAGGATTTCCGACTCGTGCTCCTGCCGGAATTTTGCGGAGTAACCGGCCTTCCGGTAGGCAACATAGACCTCGCGGGTCTTAGCATAATTGACAATGTGGGTGCGCAGTACGGCGATCTCCGCCATGCGCTTCTCCGCTGCCTTGATCTGCGCCGACAGCTCGTTGTGATGGGCGGTGGCCGCCGCCGCTTTGTCCGCCAGTTCGGCGTACTCCAGCAGGTTGTGCTCGGTGAGGAAATTCATAGTCCGGGCCATCTGCTTCAGGTTAAATACCTTCGCCCAGCGGACGTACCCCGCGCCCTTTCCGGCCTGTAATTTTGCCTGAATGTCCACCAGCAGATTGACTTTCGGCGGCTCGGCCTGTGCGGTGGTTTTCTTGCGGGGCGTGTGCTCTTTCTGGCCGGAGAGGACCGCCAGAAGATCGTCCAGCGTGTAGCCCGCGCCCAGACTGTCCAGCCGGGCCGCTCTGTCCCAGCCGGGCAACTTCAGCCGGTACGATTTCCCGCGCTTTGATACCTCGCAGCCGTCCTCCCGGAGCAACTGAAACAGCACGTCCAAGTCAGCGGGTTTCTGCGCCAGCGCCTGGTCGATGGCCAGCCGCAGCAGCTCCCGGTGGGAGGGCTTGGCCTGGTCTCCCAGCCACTTGTTGTAGCTTTTCCCATGCGGTTTCGGATTCTCCACAAATCTTCTGGCAAGGACAACATCTGCGACAAAAGCCCCTTTGCCTTTAAGGAAAGCTCCTTGTTGCGTAGGTGGTGGTTGCTCATTACGGTGTAGCACCTGCTTTTCTCCACGCGGAAAACTGCCATAGCTTCATCACTCCTTTGCTGTGGATTTGTTACGCAGTAGAACAGCGATTTTGAGGGTTTAGGGATAAACGCATAAGAAACACGCCCACAAAGCCGCTTGTATCAAGGCTTTTTCTGCCCCTACTGCGTAACATGAGGGCATAAAAAAAGCCGCAGACTGTTTCAAAATCTGCGGTTTTACCTAAAAGAAAAGGACACCGCTTGCACGATGTCCTTTTCAGTCAACTATTTAGTTTTTTGTGTTCCCACACTCCATATCAATAACTACCGAAACCGTGACTCAATACGCTTATTGCGGAATTTATCGCCCTCTGCGTCAAATACCACATGGCGGGAAAAGTGCCTAAATCTAAGGATTTCTACAAGGTTTCTCTTTGTAGCAACACTATTGTCTCCACGTGGGCGGTCCGGGGGAAAAGGTCCACCGCCTCGGCCCGCACCGGGCAGTAGCCCAGGGGGCGGAAGCGGCCCAGATCCCGGCCCAGGGTGGCGGGGTCGCAGGAGACGTACACCACCCGCTCCGGGGCCATGGCGGCGATGGTGTCCACCACGTCGGCGGCCAGCCCCTTCCGGGGCGGGTCCACCACCACCACCTGGGGCCGCAGACCCTCTCCCGCCAGCCTGGCCGCCACCGCCGAGGCGTCCCCGCAGAAAAATTCTGCGTTGTCCACCCCGTTGCGCGCCGCGTTGGCCCGGGCGTCCTCAATGGCCTGGGGGACGATCTCCGCCCCGATGACCCGGCCGGCCCTCCGGGCCAGGCACAGGCTGATGGTGCCGATGCCGCAGTACAGGTCCAGCACCGTCTCTTTGCCCGTGAGGGCGGCAAACTCCAGGGCCCTGCCGTACAGCACCGCGGTCTGCGCCCGGTTCACCTGGAAAAAGGAGGGCACGGACAGCCGGAATCTGTGGCCGCACAGCGTCTCCTCCAGGTAGTCCTGGCCCCACAGCAGCCGGTAGCGCTCCCCCAGGATCACGTTGGTCCGGCGGGTGTTGCTCCCCAGCACCACCCCCACAAGGCCGGGCTCCGCCTGCCGCAGGGCGGCCACCAGCTCTTTCTCGTGGGGCAGGGACCCCCCGTTCACCAGCAGGCAGCACAGACTCTCCCCGGCGGCGTTGAACCGGAGGTAGAGGTGGCGCACCAGACCGGTGTGGTCCTTCTCCCGGTAGGGGGGCACGGACCAGCGCTTCATCCACTCCACCAGGGCGGCGCGGCACCGGGCGGCAGCGGCGGGCTGGAGGAGGCAGTCGGCCACATCCACCACCGCGTGGCTCCGGGCCCGGTAGAACCCCACGGCGGGGCCGGGGCCCACGGGGAACTGCACCTTGTTGCGGTAGCGCAGCTGGTCCCGGGCCCCCCAGATGGTGGTGACGGGCAGGTCACACCCCCCCAGGCGGCCCAGGGCGTCCTTCACCCGCAGCCGCTTCTCCTCCAGCTCCTGGGCGTAGTCCATATGGCGGAAGCGGCAGCCGCCGCACTGGTCATAGTAGGGGCAGTCGGGGGACTGCCGGGCGGGGGAGGGCTCCACCAGGGCGGTCATGTGGCCCCAGGCGGCGGAGTGGCCCACATGATCCACCTGGGCGTCCACCACCTCCCCCCGGATAGCCCCCTCCACAAAGAGGACCATCCCATCCACCCGGGCCACCCCCGCCCCGTCGGCGGCGCAGCCCTGGATCTCCACGCGATAGACGCGGCCTTCTTCCATGGTCGTTGCTCCTTTTTTCAAAAATGGTGGGCCGGGCCCTCAGCCCAGCAGGGCGGCCATGGCCAGCAGCACCGCCAGGCCGCCGAAGTTCACCAGGGAGAACCACAGCAGGTACCGCCCCCCCTGGGCGCCGGGGGAGCGCAGGTAGAACTTCAGAGAGATGAGGCTGGCCAGGGAGGCAATGGGGGTGCCCAGGCCCCCCAGGTCCACCCCCAGCAGCAGCCCCCGCCAGTCCTGGGTGAAGTTGGCCAGCAGCACCGCCGCGGGGACGTTGCTGATGACCTGGCTCACCAGGGCGGAGGTCAGGAGGGAGGAGCCCTCCATCAGCCCGGCCAGAGCCTCCCGCAGGGGGGGCAGCTCCCCCAGGTTGCCCGAAAAGATAAAGAAAAACACAAAGGTCAGCAGCAGCCCGTAGTCCACCCGGGCCAGCAGCTCCCGCCGCAGCACCAGCAGGCACACCACCACCACCGCCGTCAGGATGCCGTAGTGGAGCACATGGAACACCGACAGCAGGCACAGCACCAGCAGGACGCACAGGGCCCCCAGCAGCCCGGGGCGCTCCAGCCTGGCCTGCTGGGGAAAGGTCACCTGGATGGTGCGCCCCGGCCCCAGGAGGGCTCCCACGATCAGGGCCGCCAGGCTCATCAGGGTGTAGGGCAGCAGGGCGGCGAAAAAGTCCCCGGCGGACAGGGTGTACCGGGAGCAGAGAAACAGGTTCTGGGGGTTGCCCACGGGGGTGGCCATGCTGCCCAGGTTGGCCGCCACGGTCTGAAGCACCACCACGGGGATCACCCGCTCCCGCAGCTCCGCCATCTCCAGAATCAGCAGGGTAAAGGGCACGAAGGTGATGAGAGCCACGTCGTTGGTGATGACCATGGAGGTAAAGAAGGGCAGCAGCACCAGCAGCAGGGAGAGCAGCCGGGTATTCTTCCGCCCGGAGAGGAGCCGCTGGGAGAGGACCACGAACACCCCGCAGCTCTGAAGCCCGGCTACCACCGCCATCAGGCAAAACAGCAGGCACAGCACCCGCAGATCTATGTACTCCAGATAGGCCGGCGAGGGGGGGACCAGCAGGCAGGAGAGGGCGGCGCACACCCCCGAGATCACCAGCACCGGCTCCGCCTTGAAAAAGGCCAACAGCTTTGTCATACCATCCACTCCTCCGCCGCCCCCGGGCGGCAGCCATCATTTCACCCCGTATCTTAACACAGCGGGGGGCCTTTGTACATACAGGCCGCAAAAACCGGCCCGGACCAACAGGTCCGGGCCGGATCAGCGTGTCGATAAAATCGACACGCTTCAAAAAAATGCAAGCATTTTTTTGAGGGGATACAGCCCGCTTCGTCGCACTCGCATTGCTCGCACGCTTGCGGGCTGAGAAGTGTTTTTTTCGAGGCGCATGTCCCCGAAAAAAACGGATTGCATCTTATTTTGCCGCCCCCGGGCGGCAAAACTCTGCTGAGAGCTTTTAGAGCTTGCAAGGCACATTCCGTTTTTTGCATAGACTTTGGCTTCTTCGACAGACTAAACCGGCCCGGACCAACAGGTCCGGGCCGGATGAGGTGCAAGGGGAAAAATTACTTGTGGTCCACAGAGTACATATACTGGATGAGGTCCACGACCTTGTTGGAGTAACCCCACTCGTTGTCGTACCAGGACACGACCTTCACGAAGGTGTCGGTCAGGGCGATGCCCGCCTTGGCGTCGAAGATGGAGGTGTGGGGATCGCTGATGAAGTCGCTGGAGACCACGTCCTCGTCGGTGTAGCCCAGGATGCCGGCCAGCTCGCCCTCAGAGGCGGCCTTCATGGCGGCGCAGATCTCCTCGTACTTGGCGGGCTTGGCCAGGTTGACGGTCAGGTCCACAACGGACACGTCCAGGGTGGGAACACGCATGGACATACCGGTCAGCTTGCCGTTGAGGGAGGGGATGACCTTGCCCACGGCCTTGGCGGCGCCGGTGGAGGAGGGGATGATGTTGTAAGTGGCCGCACGGCCGCCGCGCCAGTCCTTCTTGGAGGGGCCGTCGACGGTCTTCTGGGTGGCGGTGACGGAGTGAACGGTGGTCATCAGGCCGTCGGTGATGCCGAAGGCGTCGTGGAGAACCTTGGCAATGGGGGCCAGGCAGTTGGTGGTGCAGGAGGCGTTGGACACGAAGTTCATGCTGGGATCATAGGTCTCATTGTTCACGCCCATGACGAACATGGGGGTGCTGTCCTTGGAGGGAGCAGACATGATGACCTTCTTGGCGCCGGCATCAAGGTGGCCCTGGGCCTTCTCCTGGGTCAGGAACAGACCGGTGGACTCCACGACATACTCCGCGCCGATCTCGCCCCAGGGAATGTCGGCGGGGCTCATCTTGGCGTAGACCATGACCTTGTGGCCGTTGACGGTGATGCTCTCGTCATCATACTCGATGGAGCCGTCAAACTTGCCGTGGATGGTGTCATACCGCAGCATGTAGGCCATATAGTCAGGGGTCATGCCGGGGTCGTTGATGCCCACGAACTCGACGTCGGGACGGGTCAGACCCGCGCGGAACACCAGGCGGCCGATCCGGCCAAAACCATTGATGCCGATTTTAATACTCATGATAACCACTCCTTCAAACGTACATTTCAGTTTCCTGTACAGCAAACGCGGATGACGGCGGCCCCTCTGTGCCGGGAGGGGAAAAATCCCGTCTCTGCGTCCGGTGTTATTATACCCGAAATCCCCGGGAATGGAAAGAGGTTTGGGAAAAAAATAACGATAAATTTCAGTTTTTTTACCAGTGGCCCTGTTATGTGGGGAGCGGCTGTGGTATAATGGGCAAGGAAATGCCGAATCGGGGTGAAATACTCCGCTTTTAAACAAGTTTGGCCGAATTCGGTAAATCAGAAAAAACATTGCAAAAAGTGGTGCGTTTTTGGATAAAAAGCGGCGCCCCCCTTTAAAAGGGTAAACATGGGAATTTTGCGGACCATTTCCTGTGTAGCGGTCCGCTCCGCGGCATATGCTGAATGAGACGGAGGGGATCTTTCATGGCAGAAAAAGAGACGATGCGCACCATGGCCGCCCACCTGCGCCGGCAGGCCAACGATATTCTGGCCGCCACCCAGACCATGGGGGCGCCTGAGCTGCGGGAGAAGGTGGCGCTCATCAACCGCGCGGCCATCCGCATGCTGCGGGGGGCCCGGGAGCTGGAGCTGCTGGGCCGGCTGGAGGATGAGGACGAGATCCGTCTGCGGGAGGAGCCCGTGGAGCTGGTGAGCTGGTGGAGCGAGACCGCCCGGATGGCGGGCGGGGTGCTCTCCCAGGGGGAGGTGGCCCTGGCCTGCCGGTGCGTGCCCTCCCTCCTGGTGACCATGGGGGACAAGGAGCTGCTCAGCCAGATGGCCCTGGCCATGGTGGCCGGGGCGGCGGAGGAAGTGGGGCGGGGCGGCCGGCTGGTGCTCACCCTGGAGGAGGTGGAGGGCCGGGCCTGTCTCAGGGTGGAAAATGGCCGGGGCGGCCTGGATCTCAAGCACCTTGCGCCGGTGGACCCCGGGGCGGCGGATCTGGGGACAGCTCTGGCTGCCCACATTGCCGCCCTCCACGGCGGCGTGCTGCTGGAGGGAGAGGGAGGCACTCTGGCCAGCCTGCCCCTGCGGGAGCGGGAGCGGACCACCCTGCTGCGTACCCCGGCCCCGGCCGGGGAGGTGCTGGGGGGCTTCTCCCCGGCCCTGGTGGCCCTGTCGGAGGTGCTGCCCCCCCGGGCCTTTGTGCCCGAGACCCTGGAGTGAAGGGGGAACCACCCTTTCAGGAAACGACACTCCGGGCCGCCCTACATGGGCGGCCCGGAGTTTTTTGCTTCAATGGGCGGGTTACAGCCTGCTCTGCACCCGCTGGCGGAGGTAGCCCTCCCGCACGCCGTACCGGCTCACTGCCAGCCCCTGGCACCGGCACAGCCGGGCCAGGCGGCACAAAATGAGCACACCGGGGACGATGGTGTGGACCCGGTCGGGACAGGTGCGGAGGATGAGGTCGATGGCCTCCCGCTCCCCCCGGCACAGCACCTCCTCCAGGGCGAAGAGCTTTTTGACGGGGATGGCGCTGCCCTCCGGGTCCAGGGGAAAGGCCTGGCGGGAGAGCTTGAGCAGGGCCCGGGCGGAGCCCCCCACGCACACCAGAGTGTCCCCCGCCGCCCCGTGGGGCACCGCCTCCTCCCGGGGCAGGACCTCCTCCAGCCGCTGGCGGATGCGCTCCAGGGATCCCTTCCCGGGCAAAATGGACTTGACGCAGTCCCGGTACAGCCGCAGAGAGCCCACGGGGAAGCTGCGGGCGGAGAGGATGGCGCCCCCCTGGAACTGGGTCACCTCGGTGCTGCCGCCCCCCACATCGGTGAGGACCCCCTGCTGGATGTGCAGGTCGGTCATGGCTCCGTCAAAGGCCATGCGGGCCTCCTCCTCCCCGGTGATGATCTCCACCGGCAGGCCGGACAGCTCCCGGAGCTCCTCCGCCGCCTGGGCCCCGTTGGACACATTGCGCAGGGAGGCGGTGGCAAAGACGGAGGTCTCCTGCCGCTCCACCCCCAGCATATCCATCAGCCGGCCGAAGGAGCGCAGGCCCTCCGCCGCCCGGAGGACCCCCGCCGGGGCCAGGGCGCCCCCCTCCACATAGCCGGCCAGGCCGGCCATAAACTTCTCCTTAAATAAAATGCGGAAGGAGGCGGGGCCCACCTCGTAAATGGTCAGGCGCATGCTGTTGGAACCGATGTCCACAATGGCGTGACGGATCATAGTTCAGACTCCCTTCTCCCCGGGGACCCAAAGGACCTCAGGATTTGGCAATATTAAAATTTAGTATAACAGCCCCAGGGAAAGGCCATGCTGGGAACGGGTAAAATTTTTGAAAAAAATTTGCCCCGACCGGCCCCCCGGAAGGGACCCGGGCGGCAAACGCCCGCCCGGCCGCTGCCTCCATAAAGAATACCCGCCCCGGCGGCAGCCGGGGCGGGCATAACAGATGGGATCAGCGGCGGCTCTCTCTCAGCGCACCTGCCCGCTGCCGTAGATGATGTACTTGGTGCTGGTGAGCTCCTCCAGGCCCATGGGGCCCCGGGCGTGCATCTTCTGGGTGGAGATGCCGATCTCCGCCCCCAGGCCGAACTCAAACCCGTCGGTAAACCGGGTGGAGGCGTTGACGTACACCGCCGCCGCGTCCACCTCGTCCAAAAAGCGCTGGGCCACCCGGTAGTTGTTGGTGACAATGGCCTCGGAGTGGCCGGTGCCGTGGCGGTTGATGAAGTCCAGGGCCTCCTGGGTGTCGTTGACCACCTTCACCGCCATGATGTAGTCGCCGTACTCCGTGTCCCAGTCCTCCGCCGTGGCGGGCACCACCGAGGGGCCCAGGATCTCCCGGGTGCGGGGGCAGCCCCGCAGCTCCACGTGCTTGCCCTGAAGGAAGGCCTGGGCCATGGGCAGGAACTGTTCCGCCACCCCCTGGTGGACCAGGAGGCACTCGGCGGCGTTGCACACCGAGGGGCGGGAGCACTTGGCGTTGTAGACGATCTCAGCGGCCATCTGCAGATCTGCCTGGGCCTGGACATAGATGTGGCAGATGCCCTCCCCGGTGCGGATGACGGGCACCCGGGCGTTCTCGGTGACCGAGCGGATGAGGCCCCGGCCCCCTCTGGGGATGAGCACGTCCAGGTACTCTGTGAGGGCCATCATCTCCTGGGCGCTCTGGCGGCTGGTGTCCTGCACCAGGGCCACGCAGTCCCGGGGAAGGCCGCTCTCCTCCAGGGCCTGGCGCATGATCTCCGTCAGGGCCTGGTTGCTGCGGAAGGCCTCCTTGCCCCCCCGGAGGATCACGGCGTTGCCCGACTTGAGACACAGCACCGCCGCGTCCACGGTGACGTTGGGCCGGGCCTCGTAGATGATGCCGATGACCCCCAGGGGCACCGTGCGCTTGCCGATGATCAGGCCGTTGGGCCGGCGCTCCATGTGCTTGACCTGGCCGATGGGGTCGGGCAGGGCGGCCACCTGGCGCACCCCCTCCACCATGCCCTCGATGCGCTGGGGGGACAGAGCCAGCCGGTCCAGCAGGGCCTCGCTCAGGCCGTTGGCCCGGCCGTCCTCCATGTCCTGGGCGTTGGCCGCCAGGATGTCCTCCTGCCGGTCCAGCAGGGCCCTGGCGATGGCCTCCAGGGCCTGGTTCTTCACAGCGGCGGAAGCCACAGCCAGGGTGCGCTCCGCCTGGCGGGCGGCCTTGCCCTGGACTTGCAGAGCAGTCATAAGTATCGTCTCCTCCTCTTTATATAATGGGGGACAGCCGCCCCCAGACAGCCGGTGGGGTGGTCCCGCTCTCACACAGGGGCGGGGACGGGGGCCCGGAAGCGGGTACCCACAGCCTGGCCCCGGACGATATCATACAGGGCCTCGGGCCGCTGGCCGTTGGTGATGACCATGTCGATGCCTGCCGCCATGGCCGTTTCCGCGGCGTTGAGTTTGGTCTGCATGCCGCCGGTGCCCCGCCAGGTGCCCGCGCCGCCCGCCATGGCCCGCAGCTCGGGGGTGACCGCGTTCACCTCCTGGATGAGCTTGGCCCCCGGGTCGGTGCGGGGGTCGGCGTCGTAGAGCCCGTCGATGTCGCTCAGCAGCACCAGCAGGTCCGCCCGGCACAGCCGGGCCACAATGGCGGAGAGGGTGTCGTTGTCCCCCAGCACCTTGCACCGGCCGGTCTCGATCTCGGCGGAGGAGACCGAGTCGTTCTCGTTCACCACGGGGATGCACCCCAGCTCCAGCAGGGCGGAGAAGGTGCCGCTCAGATGTTCCGCCCGGTCGGGCTGGTCCACATCCTCCCCGGTAAGGAGGATCTGGGCCACGGTGGCGTTGTACTCCCCGAAAAACTTGTCGTAGATATGCATCATCTCGCACTGGCCCACGGCGGCTACCGCCTGCTTGAAGCGCAGCTGCTGGGGCCGGGCGCTGAGGCCCAGGCGGCCCACTCCGGCGCCGATGGCCCCCGAGGACACCAGAATCACCTGGTGGCCCGCCCCGTGGAGGTCGGAGAGCACCCGCACCAGGTGGTCGATGGCGTGGAGATCCATGGAGCCGTTGGCGCGCACCAGGGTGGAGGTGCCCACCTTCACCACGATGCGCAAAAGCTGGGAATTGCTGTTAACATATTCTGACATTTCCATCCCTCCGGGGGATTTGGTAATGGAAGTATCATATCACAGACCGCTTTGCTTGTAAACAGAAGAAGAAACCCTTTAACTTTATGAAAATTTCGCCGTTTATTACTTGTAATTTGGGATTTTATAGTCTACAATGGCAATGTTCAGGGTTTGGACTCGCTGGAAGGGAGCCATCTCCCGCAAGGGACTGGACAGGGCGGAGGCGGACTGGCCGTCCGCCGCGCTGAGATAAGCAAAAGAAAGCAGGCGGAATATGCTCAATATCGTCCTGGTAGAGCCGGAGATCCCGCAGAATTGCGGCAATATTGCCCGAACCTGTGCTGCTACCCGCAGCCGTCTCCACCTGGTGGAGCCCCTGGGGTTCGACATCAGCGAGAAGGCGGTGCGCCGGGCGGGGCTGGACTACTGGCCCATGGTGGACCTGCGGGTCTACCGGGACCTGGAGGACCTGTTTGCCCGCAACACCATTGAGGATCTGTGGCTGTCTACCACAAAAGGGGCGAAGCCCTATTCCCATGCCCGCTTTCACGACGGGTGCTGGCTGTTTTTCGGGAAGGAAACCGCCGGCCTGCCCGCCTCCCTTCGGGATGCTTATCCGCACCGCTGTATCCGCATTCCCATGCGGGAGGAGGCGCGAAGTCTGAACCTGGCCAACTCGGTTGCGGTGGTGGCCTACGAGGCCCTGCGGCAGCTAGATTTTCCCAATTTATTGGGAAGTGGAGAAACGAAGGGAGATCAAGTATGAACTACAACAAGAAGACTGTGAAGGACGTGGATGTCTCCGGCAAGAAGGTTTTGCTGCGCTGCGACTTCAATGTGCCCATGGCCAAGGACGGCAGCGGCACCATCACCGATGACAAGCGCATCCGCGCCGCCCTGCCCACCATTCAGTACCTGCTGGACCAGAACGCCGCTGTGATTGCCTGCTCCCACCTGGGCAAGCCCAAGGGCGAGGTCAAGCCCGAGCTGTCCCTGAAGCCTGTTGCCAAGCGGCTGAGCGAGCTGCTGGGCAAGGATGTGATCATGGCCGACGACGTGGTGGGCCCCGACGCCCAGGCCAAGGCCGCCGCTCTCCAGCCCGGCCAGATCCTCCTGCTGGAGAACACCCGCTTTGAGAAGGGCGAGACCAAGAACGACCCCGCCCTGGCCAAGGCCATGGCCGACATGGCGGAGATCTATGTGTCCGACGCCTTCGGCGCCGTGCACCGGGCCCACGCCTCCACCGCCGGTGTGGCCGACTACCTGCCCGCCGTCAGCGGCTTCCTGATCCAGAAGGAGCTGGAGATCATCGGCGGCGCCCTGGCCAATCCCAAGCGGCCCCTGGTGGCCATCCTGGGCGGGTCCAAGGTGTCCTCCAAGATCGGCGTCATCAACAACCTGCTGGAGATTGCCGACACCATCATCATCGGCGGCGGCATGGCCTACACCTTCTCCGCCGCCCAGGGCGGCAAGGTGGGCGACAGCCTGCTGGAGGCCGATTGGCAGGAGTACGCCAACGACATGGTGAAGAAGGCCGCCGAGAAGGGCGTCAAGCTGCTGCTGCCTGTGGACACCGTGGTGGCCACCGCCTTTGCTCCCGATGCGGAGAACAAGGTGGTCAAGAACGGCGAGATCCCCGACGGCTGGCAGGGCCTGGACATCGGTCCCGAGACCATCAAGCTCTACTGCGACGCCGTGAAGGACGCCGGCACCGTCATCTGGAACGGCCCCATGGGCGTGTTTGAGTTCCCCGCTTTTGCCAAGGGCACCGAGGCCGTGGCCGAGGCCCTCAGCCAGACCAGCGCCATCACCATCATCGGCGGCGGCGACAGCGCGGCTGCCGTGCAGCAGCTGGGCTATGCCGACAAGATGACCCACATCTCCACCGGCGGCGGTTAAAAGTGGAGAGTTGAGAGTGGAGATATCCCCATCTTTACTCTCCACTCCTCACTCTCCACTCTGCACATAATGGTATTTGATAAAAGGAGAGACTGTCATGAACCGTCGTTACCGAAAGACTATCATCGCCGGAAACTGGAAGATGAACAAGACCCTCACCGAGACCCGGGCCTTTGCCGACGAGATCCGCCCCCTGCTGGGCAAGCCCAAGTGGTGTGAGGTGGTGCTGTGCGTGCCCTACGTGAACATCCCCGCCGCCATCCGGTACTTCAAGGACACCCGCATCGCCATCGGCGCGGAGAACTGCCACTATGAGGCCTCCGGCGCCTACACCGGCGAGGTCACTGCCGAGATGCTCAAGGAAGTGGGCGTGAAGTACGTCATCATCGGCCACTCCGAGCGCCGCCAGTACTACAATGAGACCGACTTCACCGTCAACAAGAAGGTCCACGCCGCCCTGGAGGCCGGGCTGCACCCCATCGTGTGCGTGGGCGAGAGCCTGGAGCAGCGGGAGCTGGGGATCACCTCCGAGCTCATCGCCTACCAGGTGAAGGCCGCCCTGGCCGGCGTGGCCGCCGAGCAGGTGCGCCGCATCGTCATCGCCTACGAGCCCATCTGGGCCATCGGCACCGGCAAGACCGCCACTGCCGAGCAGGCCGGTGAGGTGTGCGAGGAGATCCGGGCCGTGGTGCGCAAGCTGTACGGCGCCCGGGTGGCCCGTGCCGTCACCATCCAGTACGGCGGCTCCATGAACGCCAAGAACGCCGCGGAGCTCCTGGCCCAGCCCGACGTGGACGGCGGCCTCATCGGCGGCGCCTCCCTGAAGCCTGCTGACTTCGTGCAGATCGTCAACGCCGCCAATCAGGAGTAATCCGGCAGCCGGCCACGTCGGGCTGATCGTCCCAGAGCCCGGCGCGGAGCCCAGCGCAGCGGGTCCGTGCCGGAGAGGAGGAGCAAGGAAGCGCACCGAGGAATGCCCCCAAGGGCGTTCGGAGGGGAGCGGACTTTGCTCCGACGAGGACGGCGGCCTCATGGTTGGCGCCTCCCTGAAGAGCGCTGACTTCGTGCAGATCGTCAACGCGGCCAATCAGGAGTAATTTTGGAATCCGGGAGGGGGACCGGCGGCGGGGGCCATGAGGCTCCCGGGATTCCACGGTCCCCCCTCCGCCAAGAAGAAAGGGTTTGTATGAAAACACCGACCACTCTCATCATTATGGATGGCTTTGGCCTGGAGCCCAAGTGCGCCGGAAACGCCATCGCCAACAGCGCCACCCCCAATCTGGACCGCATTTTCTCCCAGTGTCCCGGGTGCCACCTGTCCGCCTCCGGGCTGGACGTGGGCCTGCCCGACGGGCAGATGGGCAACAGCGAGGTGGGCCACACCAACATCGGCGCGGGCCGGGTGGTGTTCCAGGACCTGCCCAAGATTACCAAGGCCATCCAGGACGGGGACTTTTTTGAGAACAAGGCCTACAAGGACGCCATGCTGGCGGCCAAGGAGGCGGGTACCGCCGTGCATATCTACGGGCTCATGTCCGACGGCGGCGTCCACAGCCACATCACCCACATCCAGGCCGCTGTGAAGATGGCTGCGGATCTGGGCTGCCCCAAGATCTTTGTCCACTGCTTCATGGACGGCCGGGACGTGCCCCCCACCTCGGGCAAGGACTTCGTGGCCCAGATGAAGGAGACCTGCGACCAGTACGGCGCCCAGATCGCCACCATCTCCGGCCGGTACTACGCCATGGACCGGGATACCAACTGGGACCGGGTGGAGCGGGCCTACAAGGCCATGGTGTACGGCGAGAGCGAGCAGCGCTTCATCGGCGACCCCGTGGGGGCCATGCAGGCCAGCTATGACGCCGGCGTCACCGATGAGTTTGTGGTGCCCGTCATCACCGCCGAGCACGCCGAGATCGGCGAGGGGGACAGCATCATCTGCATGAACTTCCGGCCTGACCGGGCCCGGGAGATCACCCGCACCTTTGTGGACCCCGATTTCACCGGCTTCCAGCGGAAGAAGGGCTTTTTCAAGGTGAACTACGTGTGCACCACCTCCTACGACGCCACCATGCCCAACGTGGTCATCGCCTTCCCCAAGGAGAGCCTGCACAACATTTTCGGCGAGTATATCTCCAAGCTGGGCCTCACCCAGCTGCGCATCGCCGAGACCGAGAAGTACGCCCACGTCACCTTCTTCTTCAACGGCGGCGTGGAGCAGGTGTTCCCCGGGGAGGACCGGTGCCTCATCGCGTCCCCCAAGGTGGCCACCTACGACCTGAAGCCCGAGATGTCCGCCTGGGAGGTCACCGAGGAGGCCGTCAAGCGCATCGAGAGCGGCAAGTACGACGTGATCATCCTCAACTTCGCCAACTGCGACATGGTGGGCCACACCGGTGTGTACGAGGCCGCCTGCAAGGCGGTGGAGACGGTGGATGCCTGCGTGGGCAAGGTGGTGGAGGCCACCTCCAAGATGGGCGGCGTGTCCCTCATCACCGCTGACCACGGCAACGCCGAGCGGATGGTGGACACCGACGGTTCCCCCTTCACCGCCCACACCACCAACCTGGTGCCCTTCTATATTGTGGGGGCCAATGTGAAGCTGCGCAACGGCCGCCTGGCGGACATTGCCCCCACCATGCTGGACCTGATGGGCCTGAAAAAGCCCGCCGAGATGGACGGGGAGACCCTCATCGCCAACTGATAGCCCCATTTCCCCGCCATGGCGCCGCCAGAATCGGCAGGATGCCTATTGACTTTTCCGAGTATGGCCGATACAATTCAGAAATGGAAAAGAAAGGTCCGGCGGCCATGCCGTCACGGGGTGTACCCCGCTTTTCCCCATATCCGCGCAATTTTAAGGACCCCGGAAGTTTTAAAATACTGTCATGTTGAAAGGAGACCGATTCCCATGAAGCAGATTCTTGAGATCGTTGACATCCGCGCCCGCGAAATTCTGGACTCCCGCGGCAACCCCACCGTGGAGGTGGAGGTGTTCCTGGAGGACGGCACCATGGGCCGCGCTGCTGTGCCCTCCGGCGCTTCCACCGGCATCCACGAGGCCTGCGAGCTCCGTGACGGCGACAAGGGCCGTTACCTGGGCAAGGGCGTGGAGAAGGCCGTGACCAATGTCAACACCGAGATCGCTGAGGCCATTATCGGCATGAACGCCCTGGATCAGGTGGCCATTGATAAGGCCATGATCGAGCTGGACGGCACCCCCAACAAGGGCCGCCTGGGCGCCAACGCCATTCTGGGCGTCTCCCTGGCCGTGGCCAAGGCCGCCGCTGAGAGCCTTGGCACCAGCCTGTACAACTATATCGGCGGTGTCAACGCCAAGACCCTGCCCGTCCCCATGATGAACATCCTCAACGGCGGTGCCCACGCCACCAACAACGTGGACATCCAGGAGTTCATGATCATGCCCGTGGGCGCCTGCTGCTGGAAAGAGGCCCTGCGTATGTGCGCCGAGGTGTTCCACACCCTGAAGGGCGTGCTCAAGGAGAACGGCACCCCCGCCGCCGGCGTGGGCGACGAGGGCGGCTATGCCCCCAACCTGAAGAAGGACGAGGACGCCTTCAAGTGCATCGTGGCCGCCGTGGAGAAGGCCGGCTACAAGCCCGGCGAGGACTTCAAGATCGCCATCGACGCCGCCGTGTCCGACTGGTACAACGCCGAGACCGGCTGCTATGACCTGCCCAAGGCCAAGAAGACCATGACCCGTCAGCAGATGGTCAACATGTGGAAGAAGTTCGCCGACAACTACCCCATCATCTCCATGGAGGACTGCATGGGCGAGGACGACATCGAGGGCTGGCAGATG
>CASFCS010000051.1 GCA_949293245.1 uncultured bacterium
GGGTCTGACAAGACCTCAGCTTTGCTATACCTTTTTGAACCATCTCTTTTCACCACCACCATTCATTTTCGGGGTTGACTTTTAATAGTTAATCTTTCTCAGATGTGCCGCCCTGGGGCTCCTCCCGGCCGGGGGCGCTCCCCGCCGTCAGGTTGGCCCGCAGTTTGGCCGCCAGGGCCAGGAACTGCTCCACCTCCTGGGCTGTCATGCCGGCGGTGAGCTGTTCCTCCGTATCCCGGATGCCCCGCTGGATCTGCTGGTGGATGGCCTGGGCCTTGTCTGTGAGCACCAGGCGCTTGAGCCGGGCGTCCCGCTCCACCGGCAGCCGCTGCACCAGCCCCTGGTCCTCCAGGTGCTTCAGGGTGCGGGAGGCGGTGGACCGGCGAATGCAGAAGCGCTGCTCCACATCCCGCTGAAAGACCTCCTCCCCCTCCCGCTGGTGGAGGAAGGCCATGACCCATCCCCCCATCTGGGAGTAGATGTCCCCCTCCGGGGGCTGCGGGACCTTCTCCATGGCCTTGCGCCGCAGCAGGTTGGACAGGGTGCGGATGGTTCCGCTGACGGAGCGTTCCTGCTCCATGAAGCCCACCTCCCCAGTGGTGCCGCACCACTATATTGTTAGAACGCTAACATTTTGCCATAAGGATATTTTAATGTCAATGGGCATTTTGGAAAAAGTCCCTTCCTGTTTGCAGCCCCTGTTTTGTCCCCTTTTTCCTCCCGGGCCAGCAGGACAAAACACGCCCCCGGACGGGCCGTCCGGGGGCGCGTTCAGCGTGTCGATAAAGGCGACACGCTTCAAAAAAATGCAAGCATTTTTTTGAGGGGATGCAGCCCGCTGCGTCGCACTCGCCTTGCTCGCACGCTTGCGGGCTGAGAAGTGTTTTTTCTCAGGCGCATGTCCTGAGAAAAAACGGATTCAATCTTATTTTGCCGCCTCCGGGCGGCAAAACTCTGCCGAGGGCTTTTCTGACTGGCAAAACATTCCACGTTTCCTGCATAGACCTTGGCTATTTCGACAGCCTGCAGCATGTCGATAAAGGTGACACGCTTCAAAAAATGCAAGCATTTTTTGAAAGGTAATACAGGTCTTTTGCTTGTCAGGGCCGCTGGCCGTCCAGCCACTGCCGCAGGGCGGCCAGCCCCTCCTCCCCCAGGGGAAAGTCCCCCTGGGCGATGGGCTCGGAGAGCTCCCGGCAGTTGGGCCCCTCCCACACCACTGTGTGGAGCATCCCCTCCGCCGGGGGGTCCACGGCGTAGCGCCGGGTGCCCAGGCTGCCGGTCCAGCCGTTTCCCAGGGTAAAATGGCTCAAAGTTGGAAAAAAGAACATGGTGCTCCTCCTGTTCAAAGGGGTGTAAGCGCCGCCCCGCCGGGGCAAGCTGTGTGCGGGAGGGATGCCTATGAGACCCAAGGACACCGGCTCCCAGGCCCCCGGGAAACACACCCGGGGCGCCTGCCTCCGGCTGGAGCCCCAGCGCCGCCTGGCCCCCTGTTTCGACGAGGTGTCGGTGGCCACCTTTCCAGTGGCCGCCCCCCACGAGATGGGGGTGCGGGTAGTGGACGACTGCTGCCAGGAGCACATCCAGTGAAGGGCCGCCCGGGTCTCCCCGGGCGGCCCTTTCCCCGGCATAATCCTCTTTTGACACCCTCTATGCAACTTGCCATACATGCCGCCCGGCGGCAGGGTTGCCTGCCGCCGGGATTTCATGGGGTTTTCAACACTTCCACAAAGTTTTCCACACAAATGTGGAAGGTGTGGAGGGCCGCGTATGCATTTTGGTTTACATAACTGTTATGTCAAGGGAAATCTTTCGGTCAAATGGGAGAATCCCCTCAGATCCTGACCAAACAGGCCCCTCAGCGGAAGTAGAGGGCGGCGGACTCCAGCAGGGGCTGGTGCTTGTCCCCGGGGATGTTGCGCGCCACGAAGGGGCCCCGGCGCTCGGAGTGGCCCATCTTGCCCAGCACCCGGCCGTCGGGGGAGAGGATGCCCTCGATGGCCGCCAGGGAGCCGTTGGGGTTGAAGGCGATGTCCATGGTGGGCCGCCCCGCCAGGTCCACATACTGGGTGGCCACCTGGCCGTGGGCGATCAGGTCCTCCAGCACCCCCTGGGGGGCCACGAAGCGGCCCTCTCCGTGGGAGATGGGGATGGCGTGCAGGTCCCCCACATGGGACTTGAGCATCCAGGGGGAGTTGACCGAGGCCACCCGGGTGGTGACATAGCTGGACTGGTGGCGGCCGATGAGGTTGTAGGTCAGGGTGGGGCAGTTCTCGTCCATGTCCCGGCACCAGGCCGTCCCGGTTCTTCAGCAGGTCCATGATGGCGTCGGTGAGGGCGGGGGAGCGGAGGAAGGAGGCGATAAACTTGGCCGAGCCCTCGGGCTCGTCGCCGCCGGAAAAGCCCCCGGGAATGAAGAGGATCTGGGCCCCCCGGATGGCCTTCTCCAGCTCCCCGGCGGAGGCGCGCAGGTCGTCGGGGGTCAGGTTGCGCACCACGGCGATCTCAGGCTCCAGCCCCGCCCGCAGGCAGGCCCGGGCGGAGTCGTACTCGCAGTTGGTGCCGGGGAACACGGGGATGACCACCCGGGGCCGGGCCGCCTTATGGCGGCACACGGCGGGGGAGGGCTTGTCCCAGGAGATGGGGGCCACTTCCTCGCAGCCGCCGGCCTTGGTGGGGTACACGCTCTCCAGCACGCCGTCGTTGAGGGAGAGGAGCTCCTCAATGGAGGCGGAGTCGCTGCTGCCCAGGACGATGACCGGGTCAGCCACGGTGCGGCCCAGCTGGTAAGCCCGGTGGAGTTCCTCATTCAGCTCGGCCACAATCCAGCCCGGCATGGGAACATACCACTCCTCGGCCTTCATGGCCGAATCTCCGTAAAAGCCGATCCCATTGCCGAAGGACATCTTCATCACGGCCTCGGCAAGGCCGTTCTCCACCGCCCAGGCGGCGCGCACCTTGCCCTCTTTACACAGCCGGTGGAATTTATCCCACTCCGCGGGGCGGAACAGGTAGACCGGGTGGCCCGCCTCCTTGAACTCGGGGGTCAGCACCTCCCCGGCCTTCACCGGGGCGATGGCAAAGGAGATGAGGGTAGGGGGCACGTCCAGATCCAGGAAGGAGCCGGACATGGAGTCCTTGCCGCCAATGGCGGCCGCCCCCAGCTCCAGCTGGGCGTCCAGGGCACCCAGCAGGGCGGCGAAGGGCTTGCCCCAGCGCTCCGGCTCGCTGCGCAGCTTCTCAAAGAACTCCTGGAGGGTGAGGTAGGCTTTCTTATAGTCCGCCCCGGCAGCCACGATCTTGGCCATGGAGAGGATCACGCTCTCCTGGGCCCCGGCGTAGGGGTCGGCGCTCATCCGGTCGGGGTCAAAGCCCCAGGCCATGACGCTCCCCTGGTCGGTCTCCTGCCCCGGCTCCACGGGGAAGAGGGCGGCCATGGCCTGGGCGGGGGTGCGCTGGGTGGCGCCGCCGAAGGGCATGAGCACGCTGGCCGCCCCGATGGAGCCGTCGAACCGCTCGGTCAGCCCGCGGCGGGAGGCGCACTTGAGGCTCCCGGCCATCTCCCGGAGGGAGGAGAAGACGGGGCGGTCAAAGGCGGAGCGGTCGGTTTCGGGCACGGAAACAGCGGCGTGCTTCACCGCGCCGTTGGTGTTCAGGAAGGCCCGGGACAGATCGGCGATCTTCCGCCCCTTCCAGTGCATCACCATCCGGGGGCTCTCGGTGACCACCGCCACCCGGTAGGCCTCCAGGTTCTCCCCCTGGGCGGCGGCGATGAAGGCGTCGGCGTCCTCCGGGGCCACCACCACCGCCATGCGCTCCTGGCTCTCGCTGATGGCAAGCTCCGTGCCGTCGAGACCCTCGTACTTCTTGCGCACCGCGTCCAGATTGATCTCCAGCCCGTCGGCCAGCTCGCCGATGGCCACGGACACGCCGCCGGCGCCAAAGTCGTTGCACCGCTTGATAAGGCGGGTGACCTCCCCGTTGCGGAAGAGCCGCTGGATCTTCCGCTCCTCCGGGGCGTTGCCCTTCTGGACCTCGCTGGCCATGGTGGTGAGGGACTTCATGTTGTGGCTCTTGGAGGAGCCGGTGGCCCCGCCGATGCCGTCCCGGCCGGTGCGGCCCCCCAGAAGGATCACCACGTCCCCGGGGGCGGGCACCTCACGGCGGACGTGGTCCGCCGGGGCGGCCCCCACCACCGCGCCGCACTCCAGACGCTTGGCGATGTAGCCCTCGTGGTAGACCTCCGCCACGTGGCCGGTGGCCAGGCCGATCTGGTTGCCGTAGGAGGAGTAGCCCGCCGCGGCGGTCTGGGCGATCTTCCGCTGGGGGAGCTTCCCCGGGGTGGTCTGGGCAAAGGGCACCCGGGGGTCCCCGCCGCCGGTCACCCGCATGGCCTGGTGGACGTACACCCGGCCGGAGAGGGGGTCCCGGATGCACCCGCCGATGCAGGTGGCGGCGCCGCCGAAGGGCTCGATCTCCGTGGGGTGGTTGTGGGTCTCGTTCTTGAACATGAGCAGCCAGTCCTGCTCCTTCCCGTCCACCACGGCGGGGACACGGATGGAGCAGGCGTTGATCTCCTCGCTCTCGTCCAGCTCGGGGAGGAGGCCCCGCTTCTTGAGGACCTTGGTGCCCAGGGTGGCGATGTCCATCAGGGTCTGGGGGCGCTTTGCGGCCCTCTCCTCCCCGTAGACCTCCACCCGGGCGGCCAGGTAGCGCTCATAGGCGGCCTTCACCGCCTCGTCGGCCACATCGATCTCATCCAGGTGGGTGGAGAAGGTGGTGTGGCGGCAGTGGTCGGACCAGTAGGTGTCCACCACCCGCACCTCGGTGATGGTGGGGTCCCGGCCCTCCTCGTCCCGGAAGTAGGCCTGGAGGAACTTGAGGTCGTCCAGGTCCATGGCCAGGCCCAGGGAGTCCAGCAGGGCGGCCAGCCCCCCCTCGTCCAGGGCGGTGAAGCCCTCCACCGTGTCCACGTGGTCGGGCAGGGGGTACTCCCGCTCCAGGGTGGCGGGCTTGTCCATGAGAGCCTGGCGGCTCTCCACCGGGTTGATGAGGTAGTGGCGGATCTTGCCCAGCTCCTCCCCGGTGAGCTCCCCCTCCAGGATGTGCACCTTGGCGTAGGCGATGAGGGGGCGCTCCACCCCCGCCATGAGCTGGATGCACTGGGCTGCGGAGTCGGAGCGCTGGTCGAACTGCCCCGGCAGGGCCTCCACCGCCAGGACGGTGTGGGGGCCCTGGGGGGTGGGGAAGGTCTCCTCCCGGATCTCGTCCACCTGGGGCTCGGAAAAGACGATGGTCATGGCCTGGCGGTACACCGCCGGGTCAATGCGGTCGGCGTCGTACCGGTGGAGGATGCGCACCCCGGTGAGGCCGTGCACCCCCAGCTGCTCCCGCAGATCCCGGCACAGCCCCCGGGCCTCCACGTCAAAGCCCGGGCGCTTCTCCACATAACAGCGAAACACTTGGTTCATTCCTCGGTCCTCCCACTTTTTCTATAAATCACAACATGGCTCCGCCGCTCCGGTTACCCGGCGGCGGCGCCGATGGTCCAGCTGCTGAACTGATAAAAGGGGTTGCCCTGGGTGGGGGTGGCCCCCGCCACGGTGCCCCACTGGGTGAGCAGGGAGCTGTTTTTAAAACAGATGGGGGTGAAGGGCGCGCTCTGGGCCAGGGCGGCATACAGGTTGAAGGCCACCTGGGTCCGGCTGGCGGCCGGCGCGGCCCGGAAAGTGGCCAGCAACTCCGCCTCCCCGGCGGCGTCGTACCCCCCGTAGTTGAGCCCCCCGGTGAGAAGGGGGGTGGGGTCAAAGTCGGCGGTCATGCGCACCTCCCCCAGGTAGAGGTCGAAGTCTCCCCCCTCCAGGGCGGAGAGGTATGCCTCCCAGGAGAGCTTGCGCACCGTGACGCTGGCCCCCAGCTCGGAGAGCTGCCGGGCCACGAAGTCCGCCACAGACACCTTGAAGGAGCTGTCGTTGTTCACCACCAGGGTGAGATTCAGCCGCCGGGCCCCGTCGGACAGGGGATAGCCCGCCTCATCCAGCAGCTCCGCCGCCCGGGTGGGGGCGTAGGTCTGCTCCTGGGAGAGCTCCTGGCTGTACAGGGGGCTGGATGGGGACACGGGCAGGGGGGAGGGGGCGGCGTGGCCCGACAGGAGGGCCGTGGTGATGGAGGCGCGGTCCAGGGCGCAGGATATGGCCCGGCGCACCTCCTTATTCTGGCAGGGGCCGCCGGTGTGGCGGTAGCCCAGGTAGAGCATGGTGGTGGTGGGGTAGTCCCAGGTCTCGTAGTTGCCCGAGTACCCCAGGGCCCCCGCGCCGGTGAGGTCGCTCACCAGGGCGGTGACCAGCCCCGTGTCAAAGGCGGCGATGCGGTCGTCGTTCTCCTCGGTGTTGTGCAGGGGGATGCTGTCCAGGGGGGGCGTTTCCCCGGCGCGGTTGGGGTTGCGCACCAGGGAGCGGCCGGTGCCCTCCCCGGTCCACACATACAGCCCCGTGCCCAGGGGCACGTCCCCCGTCTCCAGCACGATGGGCACGTCCAGCAGGGCGGGGAAGTTGCCGTTGGGGGAGGAGAGGGTGATGGTGACGGTGTACTCGCTGCCGCTCACCCCGCTCACCCCCGCCAGCCGGTTGGCGTACAGGGTGGAGGTGCGGGCGGCGTTCAGGGAGGACACCGCCTGCTGGGCGGTGAGGGGGGTGCCGTCGGAGAACACCACGTCCTGCCGCAGGGTGATGGTCCACACCTGGCCCGTCTCGTCCCGGGCCGCCCCGGTACACAGCACGGGCTGGGGGGTAAAGGTCTCGTCCAGGGCAAAGAGCCCCTCGTACACCAGCCCCGTCAGGCTCAGGTTCAGGGTGCTGGTGCCGGTGATGGGGTGGAGGGAGGCGCTGGCATCGTAGCTCAGGGCGAACTGAAAGGTCTCCGCCGGCCGGGTGACATTGGGCAGCTGGCTCTCCTCCGGCGGGGGGGTGGTCTGGGCGGCGTCCCCCCCGTCGCAGCCGCACAGGCCCAGAGCCAGGGCGCAGGAGAGGACCAGGGCCGCCAGGGGGCGCAGCTTCATCTCTCCGCCCCCCTCACAGCAGCTGGATCATGGCCGCCAGGCTCCCCCGCTGGGTGCCCTGGACCCGGTGGGACCAGAACTGCCGGGTGTCGCAGGCGGTGCAGGCGGGGCACAGGGCGATGTGCTCCTCCGCCACCCCCGCCCGGGTGAGCCACTGGCGGTTGAGGCCCTTCAGGTCCACCTTGTACTTGCCGCTCTCCAGCAGCTTCAGGTAGGGCAGGGCCTCCCGCCGCAGGGCGGTGGTCATGGCGTTGGGCACGTCCTCATGGGTCTCAAAGCAGCACTGGCCGATGCCCGGGCCGATGGCCGCCAGGATGTCCCCGGGGCGGCAGGCAAAGACCTGCTCCATCTTCTCCACCGCCCGCTGGACCACCCCCAGGGCGGTGCCCCGCCACCCGGCGTGGACCGCCCCCGTCACCCGGCGCACCGGGTCGTAGAGGAGGACGGGGATGCAGTCGGCGGTAAAAACGGTGAGGATGATGCCCGGCACGTCGGTGATGAGGCCGTCGGCCTCCCAGGTCTCCCGGCCGTACACGTCCTCCTTGCCGTCGGCGGAGGTGACCACCCGCACCAGGTCCCCGTGGACCTGGTTGTTCATGGCGTAGGGCCCCGGGCGGCAGCCGATGGCGGCGGTGAAGCGGCGGTAGTTTTCCCGCACCCGGTCCGGGTCGTCCCCCCGGCTCACGCCCAGGTTCAGGGAGGCCCACATGCCCTGGCTGACACCCCCATCCCGGGTGGAGAAGCCGTGGGCCACCCCGCCCGCCTCCTGGAAGCCGTCGCAGGCCAAAAATGGCACGCCGTTGTGGGTCTGTTGGATGATGTTCATACTGTCACCTCACTGGGAAGCGTCTGAGCGCCCGGGAGCAGGCGGCTAAGACCGGAGCGGAACACAAAGCCCAGGCGGGACAAGGTCCCGAATGGGATTTTTGTGCAGTCGCAGGGCTTAGACGCCGTCGCGGAGGGCGCGAGGCGTGACAAGAAGCGTCTGAGCGCCCGGGAGCAGGGGCACAGCGAACCACGCAGACCGGAAAACAGGATGGCCGCAGGCCAGCGGCATTTCCGGCGGAGTGGTGAGCAGTGCGCCGTCGCGGAGGGCGCGAAGCGTGACAAGAAGCGTCTGAGCGCCCGGGAGCAGGAAGACCGGAGCTCCCGCATCCTTGTGTAGGGAGCGGAAGTCCATGCAGTTTTCGTGTACCCTGGCGGGTCCGGCAGCCTGATCCACGGGCGGGTTTGGAACCCGCCCCTACGGACCGGAACGAAACTTTACACGGTTCCCCATTCCCCGGCAAGTCCGGTTATCCCGGACAGCGGGCGGCTGATAGCCGCCCCTACGGTGTAGCCGAAACCATCTGCACAAATTCGAACCCATCCAGCCTCATTCCTGCGTAGGGGCGGCCTTTGGCCGCCCGCATCCCCCGTCCCCGGGGGATCCCTCTGGAAAAAGGGGGGCCGCAGCCCCCCTTGGCCTGGTGGTTTCAACGGAGCATTTTTAATGGAGCCCAGTCTCAGCCCTGCCCCCCGTGGTACTGGGCGCAGGTGCACTTTTTGAATTTTTTCCCGCTCCCACAGGGACACGGCTCGTTGGGGCCGATCTTTTTGCCCTTCTTCACGGGCTGGCGCTTCACGGTGCCGTCCCCGGCGCCGGACTCGCCGGTGACCTTGGCCACCCGCTCCCGCTTGACCTCCTGGTTCTTCTGAATCCGCACCAGGAACAGCCGCCGGACGGTCTCCTCCTGAATGGCGGCCACCATCTGCTCGAACATGTCAAAGCCTTCCCGCTTGTAGTCGTCCACGGGGTTGCTCTGGGCGTAGGCCCGCAGGCCGATGCCCTGGCGCAGCTCGGTCATGGCGTCGATGTGGTCCATCCAGTACTCGTCCACCACCCGGAGCATCACCACCCGCTCCAGCTCCCGCATGAGGGGGGCGCCGAACTCGCTCTCCCGGCGGCTGTACACCGCCTTGGCCCGGTCGGTGAGCTCCGCCGCGATGGCGTCGGCCTTCTTGCCCGCCAGGGCGGCCTGGTCCTCCTTCACCTGGGCGGGGGTGAGGAACAGCCCCACAAAGGGGGTCACCGCCGCCTGGTAATCCTCGGCGCTCAGGTGGGACTGCTCCCCCATGTGGCCGTGGATGGCGGAGGAGATAGCGTTTTCCAGCATGGTCTGGATGGCGCTCTGGATGTCCTCCCCGTCCAGCACCTGGCGGCGCTGCTTGTAGATCACCTCGCGCTGGGTGTTCATCACGTCGTCGTACTCCAGCACCGTCTTACGGGTCTGGAAGTTCCGGGACTCCACCCGCTTCTGGGCGGACTCGATGGCGTTGGAGAGCATCTTCTGGTCCAGGGGGGTGTCGTCCTCCACCCCCAGGGAGGTCATCATGTTCTGGATGCGCTCGGAGCCGAAGAGCCGGAGGATGTCGTCCTCCAGAGAGAGGAAGAAGCGGCTCTCCCCCGGGTCCCCCTGACGGCCGGCACGGCCCCGGAGCTGGTTGTCGATGCGGCGGGACTCGTGGCGCTCGGTGCCCAGAATGTACAGTCCGCCCACCGCCCGGACCTGCTCGGCCTCGGCCTGAATGGCCTTCTTGTGGCGCTCCTGGGCCTCTTCGAAGGCCGCCCGGGCGGCCAGGATCTCCTCATTGTCCGTGTCGGCGTGGCCGTCGCACTCCGCCAGCAGCTCGTCGCTCATACCGCCCTTGCGCAGCTCCGCCTTGGCCATAAACTCGGCGTTGCCCCCCAGCATGATGTCGGTGCCGCGGCCGGCCATGTTGGTGGCCACGGTGACCGCGCCGAACTTGCCCGCCTGGGCCACGATCTCCGCCTCTTTCTCGTGGTGCTTGGCGTTGAGCACGTTGTGCTTGATGCCCCGGCGGGTGAGCATCTTGGAGATGAGCTCGGACTTCTCGATGGAGGTGGTGCCCACCAGCACGGGCTGGCCCTTCTCGTGGCAGGCCACGATCTGCTCCACAATGGCCCTGTACTTGGCCGCCTCGTTCTTGTACACCACGTCGGGCTGGTCAATGCGGGCCAGGGGCTTGTTGGTGGGGATCTCCACGATGTCCAGGGAGTAGATCTGGCCGAACTCCTCCTCCTCGGTCATGGCGGTACCCGTCATGCCGGAGAGCTTGTTGTAAAGCCGGAAGTAATTCTGGAAGGTGATGGTGGCCAGGGTCTTGGACTCCCGGGCCACGGTGACGTGCTCCTTGGCCTCGATGGCCTGGTGGAGGCCCTCGTTGTACCGCCGGCCGTACATCAGGCGGCCGGTGAACTCGTCCACGATGATGACCTCCCCGTCCTTCACCACGTAGTCGATGTCCCGCTTCATCACGCCCCAGGCCTTGATGGCCTGGTTGATGTGGTGGGAGAGGGTGGTGTTCTCCGGGTCGGCCAGGTTCTCCACATTGAACTGTTCCTCCGCCTTCTTGATGCCCCGGGCGGTGAGGGTGGCGGTGCGGGCCTTCTCGTCCACGATGTAGTCCGCGTCGATGTTGGCGTCCTCCTCCTGCTTGGCGTCCTGGGAGGCCACCCGCAGGCACTTGAGGCGGGAGACAAAGGAGTCGGCCAGGGTGTAGAGCTGGGTGGACTGGTCCCCCTGGCCGGAGATGATGAGGGGGGTGCGGGCCTCGTCGATGAGGATGGAGTCCACCTCGTCCACGATGGCGAACACATGGCCCCGCTGCACCAGCTCGTTGGAGTAGATGGCCATGTTGTCCCGCAGGTAGTCAAAGCCGAATTCGTTGTTGGTGCCGTAGGTGATGTCCGCCTGGTAGGCGGCCTTCTTCTCCTCCTTGGTCATGCCGTGGATCACCAGGCCCACGGTGAGGCCCATGAAGCGGTAGACCTTGCCCATCCATTCGCTGTCGCGCTTGGCCAGGTAGTCGTTGACGGTGATGATGTGCACCCCCTCGCCGGTGAGGGCGTTGAGGTAGGCGGGGAGGGTGGCCACCAGGGTCTTGCCCTCGCCGGTCTTCATCTCGGCAATGCGCCCCTGGTGGAGAACAATGCCGCCGATGAGCTGCACCTGATAGGGTTTCATGCCCAGCACACGCCAGGCGGCCTCCCGGCAGGCGGCGAAGGCCTCGGGGAGAATATCGTCCAGGGTCTCCCCGTTCCGGAGCCGGGCCTTGAGCTCGGGGGTCTTGGCCTGGAGCTCGGCGTCCGTCAGGGCGGCGTAGGGCTCGCTGAGGGCCTCGATCTTGCTGACCAGGGGCCCCAGGGCCTTGACCTCCCGCTGGGAACGGGTTCCAAACAGTTTTGCGAAGATGCCCATAATGTTTTATACCTCTCTCAATTTCGGTCTCCCGGCCCGCCCCGCAGGGGACTCAGGGGCCGTTTTATGGCTCAGTATTCGACTTAGTATATCATAAGGGGTGGGAAGAAAAAAGAGGAAAATGTGAACAAACCAGAAGGGCCGAGCGCCCGGGAGCAGGTGACTAAGACCGGAGCGCCCGCTTTCTTGCGTAGGGGCGGGTCCCAGACCCGCCCGTTGTCCGGCGCGGCCGGGACTGCCGGAGTCGGTTGAAGTGTTCCGGGCTTCCATGCCTGTCATTGCGAGCCAGTGGGCACACTGGCGCGGCAATCCGCCTCCTCTTCATTTATGGGGACGGGGGGACGGATCACGCCTCGCAGGTGCACAGCGAACCACGCAGACCGGGAAACAGGCGGCAGGCATAGTTGGAAAATTCAGAACATAATTGGTTCACATTTCCTTGTATACATGATATACTTTGTAATGAAGGATACGGGCCGATCAGGAGGGGGAAAGGGAGAACACATATGAAACGCTCGCTTTGGATCTTCTGCATCGCTCTGGCCGCCCTGGCTCTGGCCGGCGCCCTGGTTGTGGGGATCAGCCGGTGGATGGAGCCCAACTGGGCCTGCCCCCTCTCCGTTATGGTGGACGGCGTGCTCTACTACACCTATGAGGAGGAAGCCCCCGCCCCGGAGGAGGCGCAGATCCGGGGCGAGATCCAGTCCCGGTCGGCCCCCATCTCCGGTATGCCCACGGAGGACGGCACCTCCAACTTTGACTCCTGCGTAGGGCAGCCCTACGCCTTTGTGGAGGGGGAACTGCTGCTCCGCTACGGCGGCCGGTGGAACCGCTGCGTCCCCGCGGAAGAGCCCTGACCCTGAGAGGGGAACCACCCCCCCGCCGCCCCGGAAATGACCCCAAACGCCAAAAAGCGCCGTCCCCAGGGGGGCGGCGCTTTTGCTGCGTGGTTCGCTGCGCGCCCCCTTTCTTGCGTAGGGGCGGGTTCCGAACCCGCCCGTTGTCCGGCGCGGCCGGGACTGCCGGAGTCGGTTGAAGTATTCCGGGCTTCCATGCCTGTCATTGCGAGCCAGTGGGCACACTGGCGCGGCAATCCGCGTCCCCGTCCTTGGTCCCAAACAGGGGGACGGATTGCCACGGGCTGCAAGCAGCCCTCGCAATGACAGAATCGGAACCCCGGCCTATTACAACCGGCTCCGGGCAGGCCCGGGCACACTGGGCGGCGGGCGGCCAAAAGCCGCCCCGACGGAGCACAAGCAGAACACCACCCAGCCAGGCGCCCCTTGCGGGAAGAGCGGAAGCGCTGCGCGCCCGCTCCCGGGCGCGCAGCATAATGGGGTCCCCGCCCGAGCCCAGCGCAAGCGCTTCGGGTGGGGAGAGGAGACGCAGCGCAATGAGCGACACCTGCCCGCCAGGGCAGGGGGAGGGATATGGAGCTTGCGACGACGATGTCACGCTTCGGCTATGGGCGACGGCAAATAAGCCCTGCGACTCCGAGAAAAGACAAACCGGGCCTTGCCCGCTTCGCCTTTTCCCATCCGCTCCGGTCTTATTCGCCTGCACATGACGGCTCAGCGCTTCTTGATCACGCTTTGCGCCCTCCGCGACGGTACCTAAGCCCTGCGACTGCACAGAAAGCCCAGACAGGGCACGTTGGCCCCGCTGGGCTTTCTGCTCCGCTCCGGTCTTAGTCACCTGCTCCCGGGCGCTCAGCGCTTCTCCCCCCATTGCCAAGCGTTAAAATAACTGGTATAATAATACGATTCCGCCATTCCTGGCAAACTAGAACCGGGCGGGGCCGCCCGCCGGAAGAGGAGCGCCGCATTTGGACAACATTACGCTGATCGGTATGCCCGGCTCGGGCAAGAGCACCGTGGGGGTGCTCCTGGCCAAGGCCATGGGCTATGAATTTCTGGACACCGACCTGGTGATCCAGGCCCGGCAGGGGATGCTTTTGCAGCAGGTGCTGGACACCCTGGGGCTGGAGGGCTTTCTGGACGCGGAGGGGGAGGCCATCTGTCAGGTGGACACCCGCCGCACCGTCATCGCCCCCGGGGGGAGCTGCATCTGCCGGGAGGAGGCCATGGCCCATCTCAAGGCCCTGGGCCCCGTGGTGTACCTGCGGGTGCCCCTGGAGGAGCTGGAGCGCCGCCTGACCAACTTCGCCACCCGGGGCATCGCCATGGAGCCCGGGCAGACCCTGGCGGAGCTGTACGCCGCCCGCGCCCCCCTCTACGAGAAGTGGGCCGACCTGGTGGTGGACGAGGCGGGGGACACCCTCCAGCAGACCGCCGCCGCCGTACTGCGCGAGATCACCGGCTGAGGGCCGGTTTTGGAATAGGAAGAAGGACATGAAGTTTAACCAGTTGGGTCTTTTGGACCAGATCACCTCCGCCCTGGCGGACCAGGGCTACACCGAACCCACCCCCATTCAGCAGGGGGCCATTCCCCCCGCCCTGGCGGGGCGGGACGTGCTGGGCTGCGCCCAGACCGGCACGGGCAAGACCTGCGCCTTTGCCGCCCCCATCCTCCAGCGGCTCAACGGCCGCAACGGCAACCCCCGGGTCATCCGCTCTCTCATCCTCACCCCCACCCGGGAGCTGGCCCTCCAGATCCAGGAGAGCTTCGTAGCCTACGGCCGCAACCTCTCCCTGCGCTCCGCCGTGATCTTCGGCGGGGTGGGGCAGCAGCCCCAGGTGGACCGGCTGAAAAAGGGCATCGACATCCTGGTGGCCACCCCCGGGCGGCTGCTGGACCTCCAGGGCCAGGGGCTGCTGGATTTGAGCCACATCGAGATTTTTGTGCTGGACGAGGCCGACCGGATGCTGGACATGGGCTTCATCCACGACGTGCGCCGGGTGCTCAAGCTCCTGCCCAAAAAGAAGCAGACCCTCTTTTTCTCCGCCACCATGCCCCCCGAGGTGATGGACCTGGTGAACGGCCTGCTCCACGACTACGCCCGGGTGGCGGTGGACCCGGTGTCCTCCCCGGTGGAGGTGATCCGCCAGTCCCTCTACTACGTGGACAAGGGCAACAAGACCAAGCTCCTCTCCCACCTGATCCGGGAGAAGGACATGGACAGCGTGCTGGTCTTTTCCCGCACCAAGCATGGGGCCAACCGCATCGCCAGGGACCTGAACGCCGCGGGCATCACCGCCGCCGCCATCCACGGCAACAAGAGCCAGACCGCCCGGGTCCAGGCCCTTACCGACTTCAAGGCGGGTCGGGTGCGGGCCCTGGTGGCCACCGACATTGCCGCCCGGGGACTGGATATCGAGGAGCTGGGGTGGGTGGTAAACTACGACTTGCCCGAGGTTGCCGAGACCTATGTCCACCGCATCGGCCGCACCGGCCGGGCGGGCCGGGGAGGCAGCGCCATCTCCTTCTGCCGGGAGGCTGAGAAGGAGTACCTCAAGGGCATTGAGAAGCTCCTCTGCCGGTCCATCCCCGTGGTGGAGGACCACCCCTACCCCATGGGCGGCGCCCCCGCCCCGGCAGCCCCCCGGGCCCCGGCGGCCCAGGAGGCCCAGCCCCAGGAGGAGGGCAGAAGCAGGCGCCGCCGCCGGAAGAAGAAGAGCGGCAGTCAGGGCGGAGAGGCCCCCCAGGCAGCTCCCGCTGCCGCCCCCGCCCCTCAGATCCCGGAGAAGCAGCCCCGCCGCCGGGGGGAGCGGCTGGGGGACTTGCAGGCCACTTTGCCCCAGGCGCCCCAGACCCCCAGCGGGGACTTTTACCGCCCCAACCCCCTGGACAGCGACGTGATCATGGACGCCACCGCCCGTCTCCTCTCCAGCCGCAAGCCCCTGCCCGCCTTTGTCACCGGGGGCAGGCGCCCCGCCCAGCCGGAGAGCGCCGGAGAGGGGAGCGGCAAGAGCCGCCGCAGGAAAAAGAAGAAGAGCGGGGAAGAGAGCGGCCGGGCGGCCCAGGCCATCCAGAGCAGGCAGGAGAGCCAGCCCCGCACCCGGGAGCAGCCCGAGCAGCCCCCCGCCGGGTCGGGCAGCGGCCGCAAGCGCCGCCGCCGGGGCCGCCACGACGGACCCCGGCCCGTGGAGCCCCCCCGCCGGGACCACCTGAAGGACTCCACCGAGCACGAGAGCCTGATGAAGCCCTACTACCTCCATCAGGACGACTGAGGCAAGCAAAAACGCCCCTCTCTGGCATATGAGTGCCAGAGGGGGGCGTCAGACTGTCGAAAAAGCAAAAGTCTATGCAACAAACGGAATGTGTCTTGCAAGCTCCAAAAGCTCTCGGCAGAGTTTTGCCGCTCGGGGGCGGCAAAATAGCCGCTGCCCCTGACGAAATGCCATCCTCGCGGCATAGCCGCTCGGCCTACGCTAAAAATGTGCCACCGGCACATTTTCTTCACGCTGCAGCCTCGGAAAAAACACTTCTCAGCCCACAAGCGCGGAATTAGGGGGCCCCCACACGAACCCAGCGCAGCGGTTCGTGTGGGGAGAGGAGCCGCAGCGAAGTGAGTGAGCTTTTGCCGTCAGGCAGAAGCGAAGGATACGAAGCTTGCGGTGACGAGCGACGCAACGGGCTGCATCCCCTCAAAAAAATGCTTGCATTTTTTTGAAGCGTGTCTCACTCCCCGCACAGCAGGGTGATCTCCCGGGGCAGGTTGCGGATGTGGAGCTTCTGGTGGTCCCCGCCGAACTCCCCGTCCAGGGTCCAGGGCACGGTCTCCTGGCAGGTGAAGGTGACGTCGCTGGCAGGGAAGGCCACCACAGAGCCATTTCCCGGGTCCAGATTCTGGGTCATAAGGCTCATAATGGTGTTTTGCAGATCTACGGCGGTCTTGGGGGTGCGCACCAGCAGCACCTCAAAGCGGCCGTCGTCCAGGTAGACCTGGCCGCTGGGGAAGGTGAGCACACCCCCCACAGATACGGTGTTGCCCACCATGCCGTAGATGAACTCCCCCTCCTCCGTGCGGCGGGGGGTCTCTACCTTGACATGGTAGCTCTTCACCGACGCCAGGCGGCCTGCGGCCTCCAGCACATAGGCCAGGTGGCCCAGGGCGTTTTTGGAGGCCTGGGGGGTGGCGTAGGACACGTCGGTAAACAGTCCGAAGGCGGCCACATACACAAAGTACCGCCCGTTGCACACCCCCAGGTCGCAGGGCCGGGGCACCCCGTTCACCGCCACCTTGGCCATCTCCCGCATGGACCGGGGGAGGGACAGGTTGCGGGCAAAGTCGTTGGTGGAGCCGGCGGGGATGTACCCCAGAGGGGGCCGGGAAATGGCGGGGAGGGTCATGAGGCCGGTGACCGTCTCATTGAGGGTGCCGTCCCCCCCGCAGCACACCACCAGGTCGTACTGGTCCGCCAGCTCGGCGGCCAGGCGGCTGGCGTCCCCCGCGCTTTGGGTGGGGCAGGCGGTGGTGCGGCAGCCCTCCTCGGCGAAGGCGTCCAGGATGTCCGCCAGGCTGCCCCGCACCTTCTGGCGCCCGGCGTTGGGGTTGTAGATGAACAAGAGCTGTTTCATAGATTCTCCTTTTCCGACAGGTGGAGCCTCCGGTCCGGGGAGCGCCCGGTCTCTGGAGCGAGAGCCGGACCGGGCCGGGAGCGGTGTGTTACTCTTCATTATAGCCTCAACCGGCCCGCAGAACAACATACACCTTGCAATTTTTGTCCAGACTAGTATAATGGGCACTGTCACACTGCCGGAACAGGGGTTTCGGCAGTTTTCCCCCCTTTATCCCGTCCACAGGAGTGATGCCCATGTCCCGCAGAGCCATCGCCGCCGCCTTTCCCTACACCGTGCCCGTCCTGATGGGCTATCTGGCCATCGGCATGGCCTTTGGCCTCATGCTGGAGGCCATTGGCTACAACTTTATCTGGGCTTTTTTCATGTCTCTCACCATTTACGCCGGGTCGGGCCAGTACCTGGGGGTAAGCCTGCTGGAGAGCGCCGCCGCCCTGGGCACCGTGGCCTTTATGACCCTGGTGATCAACTTCCGCCACATCGTGTACGGCCTTTCCATGCTGGAGAAGTTCAAGGGCATGGGCTGGCGGAAATTCTACATGATTTTCTCCCTCACCGACGAGACCTACGCCCTCCTCTCCGGGGTGTCCGCCCCGGTGGGGGTGAACCCCCGGGACTTCTACTTCGCCATCGCCTGGCTGGACCAGAGTTACTGGATCCTGGGCTCGGTGATCGGCAGCGTGGCGGGGGCCCTCATCCAGTTTGACACCACCGGCATCGACTTCGCCATGACCGCCCTGTTCCTGGTGATCGCCGTGGAGCAGTGGCAGAGCTACCCCTCCCACCTGCCTGCCCTGCTGGGGGCGGGGGCGGCGGTGCTCTTTCTGGCGGTGATGGGGCCGGACAACATGCTCCTGCCCGCCCTGTGCGTCATCGTGGGAGGGCTGCTCCTCCTCCGGGTCCGGCTGGAGGGGCGGGAGAGCGCCGCCCCCGCCGGTGAGAGAGGGGGGAAGGGCACATGCTGACCGCACCCCAGGCCATTGCCGCCATCGCCGTCATGGCGGCGGTGACCTTCCTCACCCGGGCCATCCCCTTCCTGCTCTTTGACCGGGGCGGGGATCCCCCCCGGTGGGTGCTCTATCTGGGCCGTTTTCTCCCCCCGGCCATCATCGCCATGCTGATTGTATACTGCCTCCGGGGAGTGGAGTTTACTAGCCTGGGCAGTTGGGTCCCCGCCCTGGTGTCCTCCCTGGCGGTGGTGCTCCTCCACCTGTGGAAGAAGAATAACCTCCTGTCCATCTTTGGCGGCACGGTGCTGTACATGGTGCTCCTCCAGGTGGTCTTTGTGTAAGAAATGTAAAATCAAGAAGGCCCGCCCCGCCGGACTTGTCCGGCGGGGCGGGCCTTTTCACATTATTTTCCCCGG
>CASFCS010000052.1 GCA_949293245.1 uncultured bacterium
CAGGGAGGGCTCGATGACGTAGGGGATATAGTGCTCGTTCTTCTCCTGGTCGAAGTAGGTCATGTCCTTGCCGGAGGTGGTCTGGTGGGCGTTCAGGTCGAAGTTGGTGCGGGAGGCCACGCCCCACAGCTCGCCCCAGCCGAAGGGGAAGACAAACTCAAAGTCGGTGGTGGCGTTGGAGTAGTGGCTGAGCTCCTCGGGATCGTGGTCCCGGAGGCGCAGGTTCTCGTCCTTCATGCCAAGGCCCAGCAGCCACTCATGGCAGAACTTCTTCCAGTAGGCGAACCACTCCAGCTCGGTGCCGGGGGTGCAGAAGAACTCCAGCTCCATCTGTTCAAACTCCCGGGTGCGGAAGGTGAAGTTGCCCGGGGTGATCTCGTTGCGGAAGGACTTGCCCACCTGGCACACGCCGAAGGGCAGCTTCCGCCGGGTGGTGCGCTGGACGTTCTGGAAGTTGACGAAGATGCCCTGGGCGGTCTCGGGCCGGAGATAGACCGTGTTCTTGGCGTCCTCGGTGACCCCCTGGAAGGTCTTGAACATCAGGTTGAACTGGCGGATGTCGGTCCAGTTGAACTTGCCGCAGGAGGGGCAGCAGATGTGGTGCTCCTCCACGAACTGCTTCATCTCCTCCTGGCTCATGGCGTCCACCGGCTTTTCCAGGGTATAGCCGTTCTCGGCGCACCAGTCCTCAATCACCTTGTCCGCCCGGAAGCGCTCCTTGCACTCCTTGCAGTCCATGAGGGGGTCGGAGAAGCCGCCCACGTGGCCGGAGGCCACCCACACCTGGGGGTTCATCAGGATGGCGGCATCCAGCCCCACGTTGTAGGGGTTCTCCTGGACGAACTTCTTCCACCAGGCCTTTTTCACGTTGTTCTTGAGCTCCACGCCCAGGGGACCGTAGTCCCAGGTATTGGCAAGGCCGCCGTAGATCTCGGACCCGGCGAAAATGAAGCCCCGGCCCTTGCACAGGGCCACAATTTTTTCCATGGTCTTCTCTTGATTGGTCATCGTCTCTTTCTTCCTTTCTGATGACGCCATATGGCTTATGGCGCTCTTGTGGGAATAACAGTACAATTATATACCGGGGCACCGGCTTGTCAACTATTTTGCCTTCATCAAACCGAACGGGTGGAAGAGATTTGGCTAAAATTGATACTTTTTTTGCCCGCCCGGCCTGTCTCTTGCGCCACCCTCCCCATATGTTTCCCCCGGGAGTGTCCTCACAGGGGTCCGGGGGCCCACAGGGGGCTCAGGGCCAGGAGATTCTGGGCGGCGTAATAAAAGAGGGCCACCCACACCGGCAGCAGGCCCACCCGGGCGCCGCCGGGGAAGTTTTTCCGGGCGAGCAGGCCGTCGCTCACCAAAAAAGAGAGGCCCGCCAGGGCAAAGAGGGGGGTGTTCTGTCCCACCGCGGCCCCCAGGGCGGCGCCTCCCATGGCCCCCAGCACGGCGGCGTATCCCATGAGCCAGGGCAGCAGGGAGGCGGGCGGGGCGCACCACCGCCCCCTCACCAGGGCCGCCGCCAGCCCCAGCCCCGGCAGGCACCCCAGGGCAAAGAGGGGGGAGGGGGCCAAGGGCAGCAGAAGGGCCAGATAGGCCCCGTGGCCCAGGGCGAAAGAGGCCACGCCCCCCAGAAAGAGGGGCCGCCGGGCGGCGGGCAGCAGCCGGGGGAGGGCCAGCAGCACGTCCCCCGCAAATCCCAGCGCCAGGGCCCACAGCAAAGCGGGGGGCCCCCCCGCCGCCAGGGCCGCCAGGCAGAAGCACAGGGAGGCCGCCCCCTTCAGCCCCAGCCGCCCCCGCCAGAAGCGCCGGTACTGCATCCATCCCGCCCCCACTCCCAGGGCCAGGGAGAGCCCTGCCAGGGCCGCCGCCAGGTGCGCCATGCCGTCCCCTCCTCTCCGGTTCTCTTGCCGGTCTTTGGTTCTCCCATTGTATCATAGCCCCTGGTGTGGTACAATGTGTGGCAAACAAAATGGCCGCCCAGGCGGCCCCGGAGGTCCTGTCTTGCTATGAAAACCCTGCTGCACATCTGCTGCGCCCCCTGCTCCATCGCCTGCATCCGCCAGCTGCGGGAGGAGGGCATCGAGCCCGTGGGCTTTTGGTACAACCCCAATATCCACCCCTTTACCGAGTACCGCCAGCGGCGCAACACCCTGACGGAGTACGCTTCCTCCATCGGCCTGAAGCTGGAGATGGAGGACGAGTACGGCCTGCGGCCCTTTGTCCGGGCGGTGGCGGAGGACATCGACGGCCGCTGCCCCTACTGCTACCGGGTGCGGCTGGAGGAGACCGCCCGCCGGGCGGCGGAGGAGGGCTTTGAGGCCTTTACCACCACGCTGCTGGTGTCCCCCTATCAGAACCACGAGCTGCTGTGCCAGACGGGGGAGGAGATGGGGGCGCGCTACGGGGTGAAATTCCTGCCCTACGATTTCCGCCCCCGGTTCCGGGAGGGCCAGGCGGAGGCCCGGGCCCTGGGGCTGTATATGCAGAAGTACTGCGGGTGCGTGTTCAGCGAGGAGGACCGGTATCGGAAAAAGAAGCGCTGAGGCGTCATGTGCAGGCGAATAAGACCGGAGCGGATGGGGAAAGGCGAAGCGGGCAAGGCCCGATTTGTCTTTTCCCGGAGTCGCAGGGCTTATTTGCCGTCGCACATAGGCGAAGCGTGACAAAAAGCGCTGAGGCCGTGAGCAGGGGAGCGAAGGAGCGGCGGAGACGAAAAAACAAAGCTGGCCGCAGGCCAGCGGCATTTTTCGCGCAGCGCGACTTCGCGACCCGGCCGCGAACGAGCCGAAGCGTGACAAGGAAGCGCTGAGGCGTCGTGAGCAGCCCGGATGGACCGGAGCGGATGGGCAGAGCCCAGGGGCGGGCCTGTGGCCCGACCCGGGTCTGCCCGGAGTCGGAGGGAAGCCGGGCGTCGCGAACAGCCGAAGCGTGACAAGGAAGCGCTGAGCGCCCGGGAGCAGGTGACTAAGACCGGAGCGGAACAGAAAGCCCAGGCGGGGCCAACGTGCCCTGGCTGGGCTTTCTGTGCAGTCGCAGGGCTTAGGCACCGTGGCGGAGGGCGCGAGGCGTGACATCGTCGACGCAAGCTCCATATCCCTCCCCCTGCCCTGGCGGGCAGGTGTCGCTCATTTCGCTGCGTCTCCTCTCCCCACCCGACCCGCTGACGCTGGGCTCGGGCGGGGACCCCATTGGCGCTGTACCATGTTTTACCCGGGGACGAAGGGACGATTGTACTTTTCTTGCTCCCACAAGAAAAGTACCCAAAAGAATGGGCACAAGGGGGCGTTCCCCCTTGTGTATCCCCCCTTGGCACTGTGGTGCCTGCTCCTATTGGCCGGCGCGTAAAGTCTGGTCGTGTCTCCGCGTTGTCTGGCCGGCGTTCCCGCCTGCCCCGGCATTTGAAATACCTTGTCCTTCTCGCCCGGGCGCCTGGCTGGGTGGTGTTTGGTGGTTTGTTCCATAGGGGCGGCCTTTGGCCGCCCGCCGCCCTAGGCAAACGCCGGGGAATACGGATTGCCGCGCCAGTGTGCGCACTGGCTCACAATGACAGGCAAAAATCGGTACCCTGTCACTGCGGCACCGGTGAGGACACCGCCCCCTACGAACCGGGAGGAAACCGGGTGCGGTTTTACATTCCCCGACAGGTCCGGTTACTCTGGAGAGCGGGCGGCTTTTAGCCGCCCCTACGGAGGGAGGCGGAAATCCGGTGGGATTCAGCAGGCCTTGGCTCATTTGGGCAGCGTGGCTCCCGGGCGGGTCTGGGACCCGCCCCTACGGACCGGGACGAAACCCGGCGGGGCTTGTTACAGTGCGCCGGGCTCGCACTTCCCACCTTGTCATTGCGAGGGCCGCTTGCGGCCCGTGGCAATCCGCGCCCCTCGTTCCTCGTCCCCGGACGGCGGGCGGCTAATAGCCGCCCCTACGGCGTGGCGGGAATTGCCTGCACAAATTGGCACCCGTCCAGCCCCATCCTTTGCGTAGGGGCGGGTTCCAAACCCGCCCGCACCCCCGTCCCCCGTCCCCAAAGGAGATGCGGATTGCCGCGCCAGCGTGCGCGCCATTTCGCAATGACGGGACGGAAAATACAGCCTCAACAATACGTTTCGTATTCCCTTTTCCCCCAAAAACACCAAAACGGCCGCCTCACGGCGGCCGTTTTTTGCTGGGGACGGGGGACAGCTCTCCCCCGCCTGTGTTCTCTTTATTCCGGCGTCAGCTTGGAGAGCACCGCCTCAAACCAATCCGGCAGGGGGCACTCCACCGTGATGACCCGGCCGTCCCGGGGGTGGCGGAAGGTGAGGCGCCGGGCGTGGAGGCACTGGCCCGCCAGGCCGGGCACCGGCTTTTTGGAGCCATACACCGTGTCCCCCACCAGGGGGTGGCCCAGGTGGGCCATGTGGACCCGGATCTGGTGGGTGCGCCCCGTCTCCAGCCGGCAGGACAGGAGGGTGGCCCCCCGGTAGCGGGCCAGGACGGTGTAGTGGGTCACCGCCTCCCGGCCTCCGGGCACCACCGCCATGCGCTTGCGGTCCCTGGGGCTGCGGGCGATGGGGGCGGAGACGGTGCCCTGGTCCTGCCGGAACCGGCCGGAGGCCAGGGCGGCGTACTCCCGGAAGAGGGAGTGGTCCTGGAGCTGGGCGGACAGGGCCAGGTGGGCGAAGTCGTTCTTGGCGGCGATGATGAGGCCCGAGGTGTCCCGGTCGATCCGGTGGACGATGCCGGGCCGCAGCTCGCCCCCCACCCCGGACAGGGAGGCGCCGCAGTGGTGGATCAGGGCGTTGACCAGGGTGCCGTCCGGGTGGCCCGGGGCGGGGTGGACCACCAGCCCCACGGGCTTGTTCACCACGATCACATCGTCGTCCTCGTACACCACGTCCAGGGGGATGTCCTGGGCCACCGCCCGGGGGGGCTGGGGGTCGGGCAGGGTGAGGACAAAGGTCTCCCCCGGGGCACAGCGGTGGTTTTTCTTCACCGGCGCCCCGTTCAGGGTGACCGCCCCCTCCTCCAGCAGCCGCTGGACCGCCGAGCGGGTGAGGCCCTCCTCCGCCCCGGAGAGCAGGGCGTCCACCCGGAGGCCCTCCCGGTCCGCCTCAGCGGTCAGACGCAGCTTGCGGCCCATGGTCCTCCCCCTTTCCCTCCTCCCGCTCGTGGAGGAAGATATAGTACAGGCAGAACCAGATGCCCCCCACCACGATGCAGATATCCGCCACGTTGAACACGGCGAAGTCCATAAAGGTGGTGGCGAACATGTCTACCACATAGCCCAGGCGCACCCGGTCGATGAGGTTGCCCGCCGCCCCGGCGGTGACCACCACCAGGGGGATCACCCCCAGGGGGTGGCGCACCCACCGGCGGAGGAGGAGCACCGTGAAGAGCACCACCATCACCGCGGAGATGAGGGTGAGCAGCCAGGTGAGGTCCGCCAGGGCGGAGAAGGCCCCGCCGGTGTTGTGCACATGGGTCAGGTCCAGAAGGCCGGGAATAAAGGGGACGTGGGTGTTCACCGGGATGTTGGCCTGCACCCAGTATTTCACCAGCTGGTCCAGGGCCACCAGGCCCGCGGCCAGCAAGGCGCAGAGAATGCCGTACAGCATGGAGCTCGCTCCTTCCAGCAAAAGCGGCCGCCGGCCGCCAAAATCAGGTCCCGGAGCCCCGGGGGTCCGGGCGTCAGCCCTGCGGGGGGCTGATGCAGCAGAGAGTATTGTACCACATCCGCCCCCCGATAGGCAAACCAAACCGGCTTTTTCCCCGGCGGGGCTTGACAGACCGGCGGGAAACGGATAAGATACTGAGAGAGTCCCCGCCGGGGGACAAAACTGAATGTCTCACAAGGCTGTGATGAGGAGGAGTACCCCGCCGGGTGCTGCCCAGAGAGCCGCCGTTTTCGGTGCAAGGCGGAGAGCGAGGGCGGGGGAAAATCACCTCGGAGCGCCCGGCTGAAGGGGAGAGCATCCCATAGGCCGGGACGGGTGGCGCCGTTATCCGCTTGCGAGGGGCCGCCTGCAGGGCGGCAAGAAGAGTGGTACCGCAGAGGTTTCGCGCCTTTGTCTCTTTGGGAGACAAGGGCGCTTTTTTGTTGGCCTCCCCCCGCCGCCCCCGGCAAAACCCATTGCCATGCGTATAAAAAATATTTTAAATACCAGGAGGAATCCCCACATGGATTACAACCAGACCGTCCACCTGCCCCAGACCGACTTCCCCATGCGGGCGGGGCTGCCCAAGCGGGAGCCCGCCCTCCTCAACGGGGAGTGGGAGGTGGCCACCTACCACAAGCTCATGGCCAAAAACGCCGATAAGCCCAAGTTCGTGCTCCACGACGGCCCGCCCTATGCCAACGGCCACATCCACATCGGCACCGCCCTGAACAAGATCCTCAAGGACATCATCGTCCGCTACAAGAACATGACCGGCTTCCAGGCCCCCTACGTCCCCGGCTGGGACACCCACGGCCTGCCCATCGAGTCGGCCATTTTGAAGGACAAGAAGATCAAGCGGGACGAGCTGACCGACTCGGAGTTCCGGGACAAGTGCCGGGACTTCGCCCTGCGCTTTGTGGACATCCAGCGCAGCGAGTTCCAGCGGCTGGGCGTCATCGGCGACTGGGAGAACCCCTACCTCACCCTGAAGCCCGAGTTTGAGGCCAAGCAGATCGAGATCTTCGGCAAGATGGCGGAGAAGGGCTATATCTATAAGGGTATGAAGCCGGTGTACTGGTGCCCCTCCGACCAGACCGCCCTGGCCGAGGCGGAGATCGAGTACCAGGACGACCCCTGTACCACCATCTTCGTGAAGTTCCCCGTGGCGGACGACCAGGGCAAGCTGGGGCAGTACGCCGACCTGGCCAAGATCTCCTTCGTGATCTGGACCACCACCCCCTGGACCATCCCCGGGAACTACGCCATCTGCGTCAACGCCGCCTTTGACTATGTGCTCCTCCAGGTGCCCTCCGGCGAGGTGTATATTATGGCGGAGGAGCTGGCCAAGGGCGTGTGCGCCCAGGCTGGCATTGACTACGCCGCGTGCACCGTGCTGGCCACCCTCAAGGGCGAGGAGTTCGAGCTGATGACCGCCAGGCACCCCCTCTTCGACCGGGAGAGCGTGCTGCTGTGCGGCGACCACGTGACCCTGGACGCCGGCACCGGCTGCGTCCACACCGCCCCCGGCTTCGGCGCAGACGACTTCAACATTTGCCGGGCCTATGACGAGGCAGGCAAGACCCACATCGGCACCCCCGTGCCGGTGAATGCCAAGGGCGTCATGACCGACGAGCGGTACAATGGCCAGTTCTACGCCGCCGCCAACGACCAGGTGGTGGTGGATCTGGACGCCTGCGGCGCCCTGCTGGCCAAGGAGGCCATCACCCACTCCTACCCCCACTGCTGGCGGTGCAAGCACCCCATCATCTACCGGGCCACCGAGCAGTGGTTCTGCTCTGTGGACGCCATCAAGGACGCCGCCGTCAACAGCTGCGACGGCATCTCCTGGCACCCCGCCTGGGGCAAGGACCGCATGACCTCCATGATCTCCGAGCGCAACGACTGGTGCATCTCCCGCCAGCGCAAGTGGGGCGTGCCCATCCCCATTTTCTACTGCGACCAGTGCGGGGCGGACATCGTCACCCCCGAGACCATCGCCCGGGTTTCCTCCCTCTTCCGGGAGCACGGGTCCAACATCTGGTTTGAAAAGACCGCCGACGAGCTGGTGCCCGAGGGCTTCAAGTGTCCCCACTGCGGCGGGGTCCACTTCTCCAAGGAGACCGACATCATGGACGTGTGGTTCGACTCGGGCTCCACCCACGCCGCCGTGCTGGACGAGCGGGAGGACCTCAGCTTCCCGGCGGACGTGTACCTGGAGGGGGGCGACCAGTATCGCGGCTGGTTCCAGTCCTCCATGCTCACCTCCATCGCCGCCAAGGGCGTGGCCCCCTACAAGCAGATCATCACCCACGGCTGGACCGTGGACGGCGAGGGCAAGGCCATGCACAAGTCCCTGGGCAACGCCGTGTCCCCCGACGAGGTCATCAAGGACTACGGCGCGGATATGCTCCGCCTGTGGGTGTCCTCCGCGGACTACACCCAGGATATGCGCATCTCCAAGGACATCATGAAGCAGCTCTCCCAGGCCTATCTGAAGATCCGCAACACCGCCCGGTACATGCTGGGCAACCTGAGCGGCTTTGACCCCAATGCCGCTGTGGCCCCGGCGGACCTGGCCGGGCTGGAGCGGTGGGCGGTGGCCCAGTTCAACGCCCTGGTGAAGGCCTGCCGGGAGGCCTATGACCGCTACGAGTTCCACGCGGTCTACCGGGCCATCTACAACTTCTGCGTGGTGGAGATGTCCAACTTCTACCTGGATATCATCAAGGACCGGCTCTACTGCGGGGACGACGCGGGCCGCGCCTCCGCCCAGTCCGCTTTGTACACCATTCTGGACGGCATGACCCGGCTCATCGCCCCCATCCTGGCCTTCACCAGCCAGGAGATCTGGGCGGCCATGCCCCACGCCGCCGGGGACGACGTGGAGTGCGTCCTCTTCAATGACATCCCTGCCTACGACCCCGCTTTGGACCTCACCGCCGCCCAGGCGGAGAAGTGGGCCGCCGCCATCGCCCTGCGTACCGACGTGAACAAGGCCCTGGAGCTGGCCCGGAGCGAGCAGGGCATCAAGAAGAACCAGGACGCCGACCTGACCCTCACCTTCACCCCCGCCGCCTGGGAGAAGTTCCAGGCCATGGAGATGGACGGGGCCGACCTGGCCACGCTGTGCATTGTGTCCGCCGTGACGGCGGAGCAGGGCGCGGGAGAGGGCTACCAGGGGGAGGCCTTCGAGGGTCTCACCGTCCGGGTGACCCCCGCCGCCGGGCCCAAGTGCCCCCGCTGCTGGAACCACGACGCCCACATCGGCACCGACGGCCACCACGGCGAGCTGTGCGACCGCTGCGCCGCCGTGCTGGGGGAGTAAGACGCCCAATCTGATATCAATAGCGAAAGGGAGGAGCCCATGGGCTCCTCCCTTTTCTCTTACCTTCTTCTGGGGTCGTCGGTGCGCTCCAGCAGATAGTCCACGCTCACGTTGTACAGGTCGGCCAGGGCCACCAGCACGTTGGGGGGAATCATGTGTTCCCCCGACTCGTAGTAGGCATAAGTCCGCTGGCTCACATGAAGCATCCGCCCCACCGCCTCCTGGGTCCAATCCCGATCCTCCCGGAGATCCCGAATACGCCGGTACCTCATAATCTTCTTGGATTGTCGGTACGCTCCAGCAGATAGTCCACGCTCACGTTGTACAGGTCGGCCAGGGCCACCAGCACATTGGGCGGGATCATGCGCTGACCTGCCTCGTAATAGGCATATGTCCTCTGCGGAACATTGATCTGCTTTCCCACATAGTCCTGCGTCCAGTCACGGTCCTCCCGAAGGTCGCGGATGCGCTTGTACATTTTCATCACCACAACCACTCTAGCTAGAACAAAATGTTCTGTTGCAAAATTGATCATTCTGTTCTAAGATAGTGTGGAGGTGATATGATGAAATGATACGACGAATTTGGCCGGGAAGTGGCCGATATGGAGCTCTTTCAGGACATTCTGGCTGGGACCTTTCAGGAAACGCCCGAGCCGTCATGGGCAGACGCGCCGGCCTCGCTCCGTAGGGGGCGATGTCCTCATCGCCCCGCCCGATACTGCACCGGGTTCCCATTTTTCGGCCCGTCATTGCGCGCCAGTGGGCACACTGGCGCGGCAATCCGTTTTCCCTTTTTCATGGGGACGAGGGGGCGTTGATACTTTTCTTGCTCCCACAAGAAAAGTACCCAAAAGAATGGGAAGCGTCCGAGCCGTCATGGGCAGCGGGGTAAGACGGGAGCGGAGGGGAAAGCCGGA
>CASFCS010000053.1 GCA_949293245.1 uncultured bacterium
CCTCCGGCTCCGGGCAGACCCGGGCCGGCCCATGGCCGCCCCTGGGCTCTGCCCATCCGCTCCGGTCCATCCGGGCTGCTCACGACGGCTCAGCGCTTCTTGTCACGCTTCGCGCCCTCCGCGACGGCACACTGATCACCACTCCGCCGGAAATGCCGCGGCCTCCGGCCGCCTGTTTTCCGGTCTGCGTGGCTCGCTGTGCGCCTGCTCCCGGGCGCTCAGCGCTTCTCCCTAAGCAAACTTTAAGGAACCCCTAAGGAAAGGTTCCCACCTGCTCCGCAGGTGTATGGTATGCTTCATACACCTCCCCCGGAAGGGGGCAGAAGGGAGCGGATCAAGTTATGGCACAGCTGTTACAGGTCACCGATCTGGTGCGGACTTACGGCCGGGGGGCCGGGGCCACCCGGGCCCTGGACGGGGTAAGCCTCACATTGGAGGCGGGGGAGTACGCGGCGGTCATGGGCCCCTCGGGCTCGGGCAAGACCACCCTGCTCAACTGCGTGTCCACCATTGACCGGCCCACCGCCGGGTCCATCCGGGTGGAGGGGCAGGAGCTCACCGCCCTGGGGGGCAAGGCCCTGACCCAATTTCGCCGGGAGAAGCTGGGGTTTATCTTTCAGGATTGCAGCCTGCTGGACACCCTCACCGCCTTTGAAAACATCGCCCTGGCCCTCACCATTCTGGGGGTACCCCCCCGGGAGATCCCGCCCCGGGTGGAGGAGACCGCCCGGCTGCTGGGCATTGAGAAGTGCCTGCACAAGTACCCCTGCCAGATGTCCGGCGGGGAGCAGCAGCGTGCCGCCGCCGCCCGGGCCATGGTGACCCGCCCCGCCCTCATCCTGGCCGACGAGCCCACCGGCGCCCTGGACTCCCGCTCCGCCCGGCTGCTGCTGGAGCGGCTGGAGGTGCTTAACCATGACCTGGGGGCCACCATCCTCATGGTCACCCACGACGCCTTCACCGCCAGCTGCTGCCGCCGGGTGATTTTCCTGCGGGACGGCCAGATCTTCCTGGAGCTCAGCCGGGGGGGCGCGGACCGGCGGACCTTCTTCCAGGAGATCATCCAGGTGGTGTCCGACATGGGAGGGGAGATGGCCGATGTTCTGTAAGCTGGCCCTGGGCAACGTCCGCCGGTCCTTCCGGGACTACGGGGTGTACCTTCTGACCCTCACCTTCGGCGTGTGCCTCTTTTATACCTTCAACTCCCTGGAGGGGCAGCCGGTGATGGGCCTGCTCCAGAGCACCCGCCACTCCATGGTGGAGAGTATCTTCATGCTGCTGCAGGTGTTCTCCGTCTTTGTGGCGGTGGTGCTGGCCTGCCTGGTGGTATATGGCAACAGCTTCCTCCTCCGCCGGCGCAAGCGGGAGCTTGGGCTCTACCTGCTGCTGGGCCTGAGCCAGGGGCAGGTGGCCCTGGTGCTGGCCCTGGAGACGGGGCTGGCCGCCCTGGTGTCCCTGGCGGCGGGACTGGGGCTGGGGGTGCTGGCCTCCCAGGGGCTGTCCGCCCTCACCCTGTCCATGTTCCAGGTGGACCTGCCCAGTCTGGCGGTGGCGGTGTCCCCTGCCGCCATGGGGCGCACAGCCGCCTACTTCCTGGGGGTTTTTGTGCTGGTGGCGGCCCTGAGCGCCCTCCAGGTGAGCCGGGCCCGGCTGCTGGAGCTGATGAACAGCCCCCGGAAGAACGAGACCGCCCCCCGGGAGCCCCTGTGGGCCTCCCTCATGCTGCTGCTGGCGGGGGTGGGGCTGGTGGGGAGCGCCTACTACCTGGTGCTCACCAACGGCATCTTAAATGTCAATTCCCTGTTCTGGGCCATGCTGGCCCTGGGCAGCCTGGGTACCTTCTGCCTGTTTCGGGCCCTCAGCGCCCTGGGCCTGCGGCTCATGGACGCTCTGCCGGGGGTGAAGCTGCGGGGGCTCAATCTCTTCACCCTGGGGCAGTGGTTCAGCCGGGGGCGCACCCACTGCCTGTCCCAGACGGTGATCTGCCTCATGCTGCTGCTGGCCATCGGCATCACCGCCAGCGCCGTGGGGCTCAACAACACCATCACCGCCCAGAGCGCCATGCCCGTGGACTTTGTTCTCACGGTGTGGGACCACCAGAGGGAGGGCCCCCAGACCGATCCTCCCGCCCGGACCCTGGAGGAGGCGGGGTACTCCCTGGGGGAGGAGCTGTCCCACGCTTTGTCCTGCGCCCTCTACTACAACGACCCCGCCGTCACCGGGGTGGGGGAGGCCTGGTGCCCCGCCATGACGGAGCGGGACTACCGGGCGGCCCTGGCCTTCTGGGGGCTGGAGGGAGATCTGCCCCCTCTCCCCGCACAGGTGGGGATGCCCCAGGTCATAATGGACACCCTTACCACCGGCTGGGACCGGGTGGTGGTGGTGCCCGAGAACATGGCCGGGGGGCTGGAGCGGGACCGGCTGATCCTGGCGGGGGACTACGCCGGGGACCGGCAGCAGGGGGACGCCGCCCTCACCGCCGCCCTGGAGGAGTCGTCCCACCGGCTGGGGGGCAGCTTCTGGCTGCGCTCCGCCCTGGAGGAATACCTGGACACCCTGGGCACCAAGGTGCTGGTGCTCTTTCTGGGGCTCTACCTGGGGGTGACCTTCCTGCTCTCCTCGGCGGCGGTGCTGGCCCTGCAGCAGCTGAGCCAGGGGGCGGACAACACCCCCCGGTACGCCGTGCTGGGTAAGCTGGGGGCCCCGGAGGGGATGGTGGGCCGGTCTGCGGCGGCCCAGGTGGCCCTGGCCTTTGTGCTGCCCCTGGCCCTGGCGGCGGTCCACGCGGCGGTGGGCCTTCGGGCGGTGGAGGACGTACTGGGACAGGTCCAGAGCGTGGACGCCCCGGCGGCGGCCGCCGCCAGCGCCACCTCGGCGGTGCTGCTGGGGGTGGTGTACGGCGGGTACTTCCTGGCCACCGCCCTTACCTGCCGGGCCCTGGCCCGGGGGGCGGCCACCCGGGGGGCGGCCCGGACGTGAAGGGAGCAAAAATGAAAGGGAGGGGGCGCGGCCTGGACCGCGCCCCCTCCTTGCCGCAGGGGCGGCCTGTGGCCGCCCGTTTTCCGGGATGACAGGAGCCGCCGGGGAATGCGGAACCGTGTGGAGTTTCGTCCCGGTTCGTAGGGGGCGGTGTCCCCACCGCCCCGCAGTACCAGGCCACCACACACCACCCGGCCAGGCGCCCTTGCAAGAAAGACAAAGTGCAAAAAGCCGCCGGGCCCCCTTTCCGGGGGCCCGGCGGCCTGCTATCTTTCTTATTCCTGCACCTGCTCCAGAACCGCCTCCCACACGTTGTAGAAGAGGCCCTGGTCCTCATAGGTGGGCACGCTGCCCACATACCACACCGACAGACCGTCAATGCCGAACATCCGGGCCAGCTTGATCTTCTCCGTGATGGACCGCTCGTCCTCATACCAGATGGTGTAGCGGCTGCCGTCCTCGGTGGAGTAGTTGATGTAGGGCACGTGCTCCTGCTCCGACCAGCCCATCACCGTGTCCTCCTGCCGCAGGCGGCCGATGAGGGTGGAGGGGGTGGGGTGGTAGTGGGTGGTGGAGGCGATCTTGCCCTCCTCGTCCACCTGGTACCCCGAGGAGTCGATGGACACCGCCAGCACCAGCTTGCTCTTGTCCTTCACCCCGGTGTCCGGATCGGTCACCGCCACCAGGGTGGAGTACACATCGGTGAGGCCGGCGGAGGGGTTCTCGTTGGCCAGGGCGTCCCGGCCCACATAGTACCCGGGGATGGAGGTAAAGTCGTAGTCGTGGGCCATGACAATGACCTTGTCCGCCACCTCCCCAATGGCGCGGTAGTCATACCCGGTGTACCAGGTGTCGTCGGGCACGCACACAAAGAGGCCCTTGCCCTCCGGCAAGGCGGAGCGCAGGTCCTGGAGGAAGGCCACGAAGTTCTCCTTCAGCCCGTCCACGTCCTTGAGGCCCTCGAAGTCGATGGTCACCCCGTCGTAGTCCGCCGCGCCGGACACGATGGCCGCCACGGCGGCGGCCCGCCAGCTCTCGTCGGACAGCACGGCGGCCAGGTCGCTGGTGGCGGTGCCGTCGGCCAGGGTGAGGGCGTCAAAGGTGGAGGTGAACACGTTCAGATGGCAGGACGTGTCATGGGCGGCGAAGTAGTCCGTGGCCAGGTAGGAGTCCTGGGGCACTGCCCACTCGTTGCCGTTTTCCTTGGTGGTCAGCAGATAGGGGCCGGCGGCGGAGTCCACCTCCAGCCGGGACCAGCCCACGGACACCCCGTCCATATTCGCCGTCAGGGCGATGTTCTTGTAGGAGGACAGGGCGTAAAACCCGTGGAGGTACTCCAGGGAGGAGTTGTACCGGTCGTACACCCGGATGAGCATGGCGGCGCACTCCTCCCGGGTGGCGGTGCCGTTGGGGCGGAAGGTGCCGTCGGGATAGCCGTTGATGATGCCCAGGTGGTAGGCCGCCAGGATGTACCCCCCCAGAGAACTGCCGGCCGGCACGTCGGTGAAGGGGTTGTCCTCCTTGGCGGCGGCGGCCGCCATGGAGTCAAACCCCAGGCCCCGCACCAGCATCTGGGCCATCTCCCCCCGGGTAATGGCGGCGGTGGGACGGAAGGTCCCCCCGGTCTCCACCGCCCCCTGGGCGGCGATGGCGTCCACATAGGGCCGGTAGTACCCCTTGGTGCAGTCGGAGAAGGCGGGGGTGCCGGCGGCGGCGGCGTCCCACCCGAACAGGCGGCAGAGCACCACGGCGAACTCCTGCCGGGTGATGGACTTGCCCAGGCCGAAGGTGCCGTCGGGGTAGCCGGCGAACAGGCCGTAGTCGCTGGCCTTCTCGATCTCGTTAACGGCCCAGTAGTCCCCGGGCACGTCCTTGTACCGCCCGGCGGCCAGCACGGCGGGGGCCAGGGCAATCACCAGGGCCAGGGCCAGGCACACCGGCAGCACCCGGCCGCGGAAAATGCGGAAAACAGACATGGCAAAGCTCCTTTCATGGGAAAGAGCCCCAAAAGGGGCGGAGTCTGGAGGTGACATAACACCACGCCTTTTCAGTATAGCACAAAAGCCCTCCCGGGGAAAGAGGGGGGAGCGAAAAGAGAGAGAGGGGAGTTTTGTGCAAAATGTGAATGGCCAATGCAAAAAAACAGGTGACGCAGGGGGATTTCTTTGATACAATAAGGACTACATGGAAGGGGGCGCGGCCCCGCCGTCTCCCGGGCGCCCCGCCGGGGAGACCACACCATCATAAAGAGAGAGAGTGTTGGGTCAATGAAACTGCTGGAAGATCGCATCCGCAAGGACGGAAAGGTCAAGGGCACCGACGTGCTGAAAGTGGACAGCTTCCTCAACCACCAGATGGACGTGGAGCTCTTCGTCCAGATGGGCCAGGAGCTCAAGCGCCTGTACCAGGGGGAGGAGATCACCAAGATCCTCACCATCGAGGCCTCCGGAATCGGCATCGCCTGTATTGCCGCCCAGTGCTTCGGCGTGCCGGTGGTGTTCGCCAAAAAGACCAAGACCCGGAACATCGCCGGGGACGTGTACACCTCCAAGGTGGAGTCCTTCACCCACGGGAAGGTGTACGACATCATCGTGTCCAAGGAGTTTCTGCTGCCCGGGGACAAGGTGCTGATTATTGACGACTTCCTGGCCAACGGCAGCGCCCTGATGGGTCTCATCAGCCTGGTGCGGGACGCCGGCGCCACCGTGGTGGGGGCGGGCATCGCCGTGGAGAAGGCCTTCCAGCCCGGCGGCAAGATGATCCGGGATATGGGCGTCCGGGTGGAGTCCCTGGCCCGGGTGAAGTCCATGAGCGAGGAGAACGGCGTAGAGTTCTGTTAACAGCGCTGAGCCGTCGTGAGCAGCCCGGATGGACCGGAGCGGATGGGCAGAGCCCAGGGGCGGCCGTGAGCCGGCCCGGGTCTGCCCGGAGTCGGAGGGAAGCCGGGCGTCGCGAACAGGCGAAGCGTGAGTAGACAGCGCCCAGTGCCCGGGAGCAGGCGCACAGCGAACCACGCAGACCGGAAAACAGGCTGGCAAAGCCAGCGGCATTTCCGGCGGAGTGGTGAGCAGTGTGCCGTCGCGGAGGGCGCGAAGCGTGAGTAGACAGCGCGGAGAAGCCGGGAGCAGCGGCACAGTGAATCGCACAGACGAAAAAAACAGGCGACGCCGAAGGCGGAGCGGTATTTTTTCGCGGAGCGATGAGCAGTGACCGCGTCGCGGAGGCTTCGAAGCGTGAGTAGAAAGCGCCCGTAAGCAGGCAGCCCCCAGCGCCCGGGATTTTCCCTGTCATTGCCAGGGACGCCTGCGGCTCTGGCAATCCGGCCTTTCTTTTGTGGACGGGGGGATGTCCTTTTCTGCCTGTGCAGAAAAGGACCAAAAGACACGGTCAAGCGGGGGCTTTCGATTTTCCCCTCTTGACAATCACCCCTTAAAACGACCAGGCCAAAGGGGGGCTGCGGCCCCCCTTTCTGGACGGATTCCCCCGGGGACGAAGGACGGGGACGGGGGATGCGGGCGGGTTTGGAACCCGCCCCTACGCACAGGTGGAAAACCGTGTGCGTCCCAATTTGTGCAGACGGTCCCGGCCACGCCGTAGGGGCGGCTATTAGCCGCCCGCTTTGCAGGGTAACCGGAGTTACCAGGGTCGCTGAGCCGTACGGGGTTTGGCCTTTGTGCCGCGTCTTTTGGGTACTTTTCTCCCCGTGGAGAAAAGTATTATCGTCTCCCTCGTATTCAGGCAGAGAAGGAAACAGCGCTTCCCTGTCACGCTTTGCGCCCTCCGCGACGGTGCCTAAGCCCTGCGACTGCACAAAAAACCCCATTCGGGTCTTTGGCCCCGCCTGGGCTTTTTCTGCTCCGCTCCGGTCTTAGTCACCTGCTCCCGGGCGCGCAGCGCTTCCTATTGATTGCCATCGGCCCTGGGCCGTGGTGATAGATCCATTTCCAAACGGGAATAAAAGGAGGAAATTGTACAATGAAGAAGAGACTGCTTGCTCTGCTGCTGGCCCTGGCCATGATGTTTGCCCTGGCCGCCTGCGCCGACACGGAGGACCAGGGGGAGAGCCAGAGCCCCAGCGCCAGCACCCCCGGCGACGACAACGACGGCGAGACCAAGACCGTGAAGGTGGGCCTCATCTGCATCGGCGATGAGAACGACCAGGGCTACACCTACAACTTCATCCGCGGCAAGGAGGCTGTCACCGAGAAGCTGGCCGCCGAGGGCATCAACGTGGAGTGGAGTGTGAAGTGGAACATCGGTGAGGACTCCTCCTGCGAGGACGCCAACATCGAGCTGGCCGAGGAGGGCTGCGACCTCATCATCAACAACTCCTTTGGCTTTGAGCCCTTCATGCTGAAGGTGGCCGCCGACTACCCCGAGATCGAGTTCATCGCCTGCACCAACCAGGCCTCCTGGACCGACGATCTGCCCAACACCCACAACGCCTTCGCCAACATCTACGAGGGCCGCTACCTGGCCGGCGTGGTGGCCGGCATGAAGCTCCAGGAGATGATCGACAACGGCGAGATCACCGCCGACCAGGCCGTCATCGGCTATGTGGGCGCCTTCTCCTTTGCCGAGGTGATCTCCGGCTTTACCGCCTACTACCTGGGCGCCAAGAGCGTGTGCCCCTCCGTCACCATGAAGGTCCAGTTCGTGGGCTCCTGGTCTGACGCCACCCTGGAGAGCAACGCCGCCCAGGCCCTGTGCGACGCGGGCTGCGTCATGATCTCCCAGCACTCCGACAACACCACCCCCGCCACCGTGGCCCAGAGCAACGGCGCCTTCCACACCGGCTACAACAACGACATGATCTCCATCGCCCCCGACGCCTCCCTCATCGGCACCCGCATCGACTGGTCCGTGTACTTTGAGTACGCCATCAAGGCCGTGGCCAACGACGAGGAGTTCGATCAGGACTGGTGCCACGGCATGGACGAGGGCGCCGTGGTCATGACCGACCTGAACGAGGACATCGCCGCCGAGGGCACCGCCGAGAAGCTTGCCGAGGTGGAGGAGCAGATCCGCACCGGCGCGCTCCAGGTGTTCGACACCTCCACCTTCACCGTGGACGGCGCTGAGCTCACCACCTGCTTCGCCCTGGATACCGACGGCGACTTTGTGGCCGACTCTGAGGAGGCCGTGTTTGACGGGGCCTTCCACGAGTCCTACTTCCAGTCCGCTCCCTACTTCACCGTGGAGATCGACGGCATCGAGTGGCTCAACTCCGCGTTCGGCTAATTTCCTTGCACCACCTCAAGAGGGCTGCTTCGGCAGCCCTCTTGTTTTTTGGAAACGGAGGACCAGCGGGCCCTATTCCACGTTGTTTGTGGGCGGGGGATGGGGGCGGGTTTGGAAGGCTCCCCCTACGCAGGGGACAGCTGGGTGGGATGGTGTAATACCCGGGCGGGGCGGTGGGGACACCGCCCCCTACGCAGGGATGGGGCTGGACGGGCGTCAATTTGTGCAGGCGGTCCCGGTTACGCTGGACGGCGGGCGGCTTATAGCCGCCCCTACGCACAAGGGGGAAACCGTGTGCGTCCCAATTTGCACAGGCGATTCCGGCGGCACTGTAGGGGCGGCTATTAGCCGCCCGCTCTCCGGGATACCGGACCCGCCGGGGGATGGGGAACCGTGTGGGGTTTCGTCTACGTCCGTAGGGGCGGGTCCCAGACCCGCCCGCAGCCCAGGCCGCCCCAATGGGTCAAGGCCTGCTCACCCACACCGGATTCCCGTTTCTGTCCGTAGGGGCGGCTATTAGCCGCCCGCTTACCAGAGTAACCGGATTTGCCGGAAAATGTGGAAGCGCACCGGGTTTCGTCCCGGTTCGTAGGAGGCGGTGTCCTCACCGCCCCGCAATGCCAGGCCACCAAGCATCACCAGACCAAGCGCCCATGCAAGAACATCCGGGGTATTTTATCCACCAAGTCAGGCCGCGGAAGGCCGGTCGGTCAACGCGCAGACACGACAAAGCTTCCACGCGCCGGTCAACGCAAGCGCTGAGCCGTCGTGAGCAGCCCGGATGGACCGGAGCGAATGGGCAGAGCCCAGGGACGGCATGGCCCGGCCCGGGTCTGCCCGGAGTCGGAGGGAAGCCGGG
>CASFCS010000054.1 GCA_949293245.1 uncultured bacterium
GCCCAGGACCATCTCCAGGAGCCGGAACGGGCGGAATATTTGCTGTGTGATCTCATGGGCGACGTCTGGTACGGCCCCGCTTCCCTGTGGTTTATTCTGAAGCCCATGAAGCAGGATGAGGGCTTCGTCCGGCAGGTGTTCGCAAGCGCCTACGTGGGGTATCCCCAGGAGGAGCTGCTGAAAGCCTGCGATGATTCCGGAGAACCGGAGCTGAAAGCCAGATTGACGGCGTTGTTGAAGGACAGCCCGTATTTCAATAGATTTGCGTAAAAAATAAGCACGGATAATCGCTGCTTGAGCGATTATCCGTGCTTACTTTATTTCCTGTTCCAAGTCATCAAACAAATCGCTGTCAAAAAACTCGCGGATGCTGATTTCCAATCCGTCGCATAGCTTTTTCAACGATACAATGCCCGGATTTTTACTTTTTTCATTTAGCATACTGTAAATGGTAGACGGGGAAACGCCGGATATACTGGCCAGCGCGTTAACAGCCATATTCCGTTCCGCGCATAGGTCGAGAATGCGTTTTGCGACTGCCTCCTTCGCGTTCATCTCCGCATCCCTCCCTGCGATGTATCGTAAAAATAGTGTACCCAAGTTTACGATAAATCGCGTGGGACATATCGCAAATTTGTTCTGTCTGTGGTATAATTGCGATATATCCCATATTTAGGGGGGTAAATATGTCAACATGTACCTTCTTCGGCCACCGGGACTGTCCGGCGGCTGTAAAGCCGAAGCTGCGGGCCGTGCTGGTGGAGTTGATCGAGGAGCATGGTGTGGAGCGGTTCTATGTGGGGCGTCAAGGGATCTTTGACGGTATGGCCCGCTCCGTGCTGCGGGAGCTGGCGGAAGTCTATCCCCACATCTCCTACGCCGTGGTGCTGGAGCGACTGCTGCCGCTGCAGGAGGGCGAGACGAACAGCGACTTCTCCGACACCATCTTCCCGGAGGGGCTGGAATTTGCGCCGCCGCGCTTCGCCATCTCCCGGCGCAACGAGTGGATGCTCAAGCAGGCCGACTTCGTGGTGACCTATATCACCCGCCCCTGGGGCGGCGCGGCTCAGTTCGCGGAAAAGGCACAGCGTCAGGGAAAAAACCTTATTCATTTAGCAGAAAAAGGCCCGGTCAGGGGCAGCTCCTGACCGGGCACTATGGTTGTTGTATGCAGCCGCAATAAGCCTTATCTGTTCACATTCTTCCCAAAGACCATTCCACTTTTCCGGCAAATCCGGCAAAATTGGAAATCCCCCCTTCCCCGTGATTGGTATAAAAAAAGACCTGAAACCGAAGTTTCAGGTCTTTTTTCACTCTTTCGAGTTGGTGGAGATAAGCGGGATCGAACCGCTGACCTCTTGAATGCCATTCAAGCGCTCTCCCAGCTGAGCTATACCCCCATATTTACTTTTTTGTTTCGTCTCGTGCGGAACGAGTGTTATTTTAACAGACCATATCCGGGTTGTCAAGGGTTTTCTGAAAAAATTTTTTGTGTCCTCCCACTCTGCCCCGGGCACAGGATATCTGTACGCATCCGCAGTTTTTATGCTATACTGAAACCATCTTGAAACGTGAGGTAATCCACAATGGATCTGTGCAACGAAAAAGATATCCGGGCCCTGCTGGGGCGCCACGGTTTTCGCTTCTCCAAGAGTATGGGGCAGAATTTTCTCATCCAGGGCTGGGTCCCCCGGGACATCGCCGACAGCGCCGGGTTGGACGGGGACTGCGGCGTGCTGGAGATCGGCCCGGGCATCGGCCCCCTGACGGTGGAGCTGGCCAAGCGGGCGGGCCGGGTGGCGGCGGTGGAGCTGGACCGCTCATTGCTGCCCATTCTGGAGGAGACCCTCTCCCCCTACCCCAACGTGACGGTGATCCCCGGGGACATCATGAAGCTCTCCATCCCCGACCTGATCTCCGCCCAGTTTGAAGGTCTGCGTCCCGCCGCCTGTGCCAACCTGCCCTACAACATCACCACCCCCGTCCTCACCCGGCTGCTGGAGGCGGGGTGCTTCTCCTCCATCACGGTGATGATCCAGCGGGAGGTGGCCCGGCGGATCTGCGCCGACCCGGGTACTGCAGACTACGGCGCCTTCTCCCTCTTCTGCCAGTACCACGCCCGGTGCGCCATGCTCTTCGACGTGCCCCCCGACTGCTTCCTCCCCGCCCCCAAGGTGACCTCCACAGTGGTGCGCCTGGTTCCCCTGGAAACACCTCCGGTGGATGCCGAGCCCCAGGCCCTCTTCGCCGTGATCCGGGCCGCCTTCGCCCAGCGGCGCAAGACCCTCCTCAACGCCCTCTCCGCCGCCTTCGGCCAGCGGTTTTCCAAGGAGGAACTGCGGGATATCCTGGTCCAGTGCGGCCTTCCTGAGACTATCCGGGGTGAGCGTCTCTCCCTGGATGACTTTGCTAAATTATCCCGTCACATTAGCATGTAAAAGTTTTCCTTGCTTTTTTCTTGTGGATTTTGTATTATAATGATAATTCTCAAGGAGGCGATTGAAATGGCTTTGACCAAAAACACCGCTGTACTCAACTGGATCGACGAGATGGCTGCTATGACCCAGCCTGATCAGATCGTCTGGATTGACGGCAGTCAGGAGCAGCTGGAGGCCCTCCGGGCTGAGGCCTGCTCCACCGGTGAGATAATTCAGCTCAATCAGGAGAAGCTCCCCGGCTGCTACCTGCACCGCACCGCGGAGAACGATGTGGCCCGTGTTGAGGACCGCACCTTCATCTGCTGCCGCCGCAAGGAGGACGCCGGCCCCACCAACAACTGGATGGACCCCCAGGAGATGTACGCCAAGCTCAAGGGGCTGTACACCGGCGCCATGAAGGGCCGCACCATGTATGTCATCCCCTACTCCATGGGCGTGGTGGGCTCCCCCTTCGCCAAGTACGGCATCGAGCTGACCGACTCCATCTATGTGGTACTTAACATGGTCATCATGACCCGTGTGGGCACCGCCGTCCTGGACGCCCTGGGCGACTCCCCCGATTACATCAAGGGCCTGCACGCCAAGGCCGACATTGACCCCGAGAACCGCTACATCGTGCAGTTCCCCGAGGACAATACCATCATGTCCGTCAACTCCGGTTACGGCGGCAACGTGCTGCTGGGCAAGAAGTGCTTCGCCCTGCGTATCGCCTCCTACCTGGGCAAGAATGAGGGCTGGATGGCGGAGCACATGCTCATCCTGGGCCTGCAGAATCCCGCCGGCGAGGTGCGCTACCTGGCCGCCGCCTTCCCCTCTGCCTGCGGCAAGACCAACCTGGCCATGCTCATTCCCCCCGCCTTCTACCGGGAGAAGGGCTGGAAGGTGTGGTGCGTGGGCGACGACATCGCCTGGCTCCGTGTGGGCGAGGACGGCCGTCTGTGGGCCATGAACCCCGAGAACGGCTTCTTCGGCGTGGCCCCCGGCACCAACGAGAAGTCCAACCCCAACGCCCTGGCCTCCACCCGCAAGAACACCATCTTCACCAACGTGGTCCACAACCTGGACGACAACACCGTGTGGTGGGAGGGTCTGGACAAGAATCCCCCCGAGAACGCCGTGGACTGGAAGGGCAACCCCTGGAACGGCAAGACCTCCGATGCCAAGGGCGCTCACCCCAACTCCCGCTTCACCGCCCCTGCCATCAACTGCCCCTGCATCTCCGACCAGTTCGAGAGCCCCACCGGCGTGCCCATCTCCGCCATCGTCTTCGGCGGCCGCCGGGCCAAGACCGCCCCCCTGGTGTACCAGTCCTTCAACTGGGACCACGGCGTGTTCGTGGGCTCCATCATGGCCTCTGAGACCACTGCCGCCGCCGCCGGCGCCGTGGGCGTGGTCCGCCGGGATCCCATGGCCATGCTGCCCTTCTGCGGCTACAACATGGGCGACTACTGGCAGCACTGGCTGGACATGGGCACCAAGATCGAGCACCAGCCCAAGATCTTCAACGTCAACTGGTTCCGCACCGACGACGAGGGGCACTTCCTGTGGCCCGGCTTCGGCGACAACATGCGGGTGCTGGAGTGGATCATGAAGCGCTGCTTCGACGAGGTGGACGCCGTGGAGGGCCCCATCGGCTACCTGCCCAAGGTGGACGACATCGAGCTGGAGGGCTCCGGCGTGGACCGTGAGCTGCTGGCCGACCTGCTCACCGTGGACCCCGCCCTGTGGAAGGAAGAGCTGGCAGGCATCCGCACCTTCTACGACAAGTTCGGCGACACCCTGCCCAAGACCCTGGACCAGGAGCTCTCCGAACTGGAGGGCCGTCTGGGCTGATTTTCCCGCATCTCCTGAACCTTTTGCCCCCGGCGCTGCGGCGCCGGGGGCTTTTTTGTGTCCTGCCGCCGGAAGGGCGCATAAGCTGGAGGCAAAGGAGGAATCTCTATGCCCACCATTTACCTCTCCCCCTCCACCCAGGAGGGAAATTTCTATGTCAACGGCGGAACCGAGGAGGAGTGGATGAACCGCCTGGCCGACGCCATGGAGCCCTGGCTGGACGCCTCCGGCATCCAGTACACCCGCAACACGCCCAATATGACGGCTGCCTCCTCCATCCGGGCCTCCAACGCCGGGCAGTACGATCTCCACCTGGCCCTCCACTCCAATGCCTCCTCCCCCGATGACTACGGCGGCGCCCGGGGCATCCTGGTGTTCTACTACCCCACCAGCACCAGCGGCCGCCGGGCCGCCCAACTGATGGCCGACAACCTCAAAGCCATTTACCCCCTGCCCAACAAGGTGGCGGCGGTGTCCACCACCTCCATCGGGGAGGTGCGCCAGCCCCGGGCCCCCTCGGTCTTTCTGGAGCTGGGCTACCATGACAACCCGGATGACGCCCTGTGGGTCCAAAACAACCTGGAGGAGATCGCACGCAACATTGTGCTGTCCCTGACGGAGTACTTCGACATCCCCTTCCTCTCCCCCCGGCCCCCACGGCAGGGTGTTGTGGACGTAAACTGGGGATATCTGAACATCCGCAGCCGTCCCCAGCTCACCGCCCCGGTGGTGGCCCGGGCCTACGACGGGGCGGCCCTCACCATCCTCAACCAGTGGGAGGGGTGGTACCTGGTGCGCTTCGGCTCGGTGGTGGGGTACGCCAGCGCGGACTTCATCACCCTCCTCTGACCATGGAGTTTTACACCGTTGCGCCGGGCGACACCCTCTTCTCCATCGCCCGGACTGTGGGCCTGCCTCTGGAGCGCCTGGCAGCAGACAATCAGCTTGTACCTCCCTACGATCTGGTGCCGGGGCAGACCCTGGTGGTACGCTTTCCCCTGGAGGTCTATGACGTCCAGCCGGGGGATACCCTTTCGGCCATTGCCCGCCGCCGGGGCACCACCGTGCGCCGGCTCTACCAGAACAATCCCGAGCTGGGGGGAGAGGCTCTGATCTACCCCGGTCAGACTCTGGTCCTGTCCTACATGGGTCCTGACGGCCCCGCCATTACCGTCAATGGTTACGCCTACCCTGACATCGCCCCGGACCTTCTCCGGGCGTGGCTGCCCTTTCTTACCTACCTCTCCCCCTTTACCTACGGCTTTACCCCCCAGGGCGACCTTCTCCCCCTGGAAGACGGCGCCCTGCTCTCCGCTGCCGCTGCCAGCGGTGTCTGCGGCCTGATGCACCTGTCCACCCTCACGGAGCAGGGCACCTTCTCCAGCGCCCTGGCCCACACCCTGCTGGGAAATGAGGCCGCCCAGGACCGGCTGGTATCCCAGGTGGAGGCCACCATTCTGGAGAAGGGCTACAGCGGGCTGGACATTGACTTCGAGTTTCTGGAAGAGGGAGACGCCCTGGCCTACGCCGACCTCATCTCCCGCTTCCGCAGCCGCCTGGAGCCTCAGGGCCGTCTGGTGGCGGCAGCACTGGTGCCAAAAGTCTCCGCCGATCAACCCGGTTCCTTTTACCGAGGCCACAACTACCGGGCCATTGGTCAGGCCGCCCACCGGGTTCTGCTGATGGCCTACGAGTGGGGGTACACCTACGGCCCGCCCATGGCGGTGGCCCCCCTCCCCTCCGTGCGCCGGGTGGTGGAGTACGCCCTGACAGAGATCCCGGCAGAGAAGATCTGGCTTGGGGTACCCAACTACGGCTATGACTGGCCCCTGCCCTTTCAGCAGGGCTTCACCCGGGCTACCTCTATCTCCCAGCCTCAGGCGGTGGATCTGGCCCGGCGCTACGGCGCCACGATCCAGTTTGACCGGGCCGCCCAGGCGCCCTGGTTCCGCTACCGGGACGAAGGGGGCGTCCTCCACGAGGTGTGGTTCGAGGACGCCAAAAGCATCGCGGCCAAGCTCGCCCTGGTGGAGGAGTATGGCCTGGACGGAATCGGGTACTGGAACATCATGCGCCCCTTTCCCCAGAATTGGGCCGTTCTGACAGGGCTCTACACCGTTCCCGGCCGGCCGGGTGGCTGTTCATGATTTATTCACGTTCTATTTAAAATCTCGTCACCACTTCCCCGCTGGATATGGTATCCTAGAGCATGTCAGGAGACTGACAAACCATCCTCCCTCCCCCTCTCTTTTTGACGCAACACCGTCCGCCTGTTGCCGGCAAGGGCCGGCAACAGGCGTGCGGACGATCCCGCCGGAAGGCGGCTTTTTTTATGCCCACGTGTGTTCAAAAAAATTTTTTATTTTTTTGCATTTCCCCCTTGCATTTTTTCTAATACCGTGGTAATATGACTGAGTCGCCGGTAAGTTCGGCCAAGTAAATATGCGGCTGTAGCTCAGTTGGATAGAGTGACTGGCTACGAACCAGTAGGTCGGGGGTTCGAATCCCTCCAGCCGTACCATGGCGAGTGTTCTTATAGCATTTGAAACGCTGTAAGAACACTCGTCTTTTTTTGTTTTCATCCGGCGATGGTAGATGGGGCGTAGTTGACGACTACGCCTTTTCTTGTGTTTACGGACACCTCCGGGGCGGGCAGTGGTATGAGGTCTGGGATCTCGATGGCGCCCACACAGTTGTAGTGGATGCGGAGCCGCTGCTCCCACATCCCGTCTACCTTCTCGGCGTTGAACACTTCGATTTTCTCGATGAGCTCGTTGAGCATCCGGGGCGTCAACTTGCGGGCGCGGGTGTATTTGCGGACCAGGGAGATGAACATATCCGTGGTCATGGACTGGCTGTTCTGCTTGTCGATCTCGGCGCGGAGCGCCTTGATCTTTTCCGCCAATTCCTTCTGCTCCTCCTCATACCGCCTCGACATTCTGGCGAAACGGTCATCGGAGAGTTTGCCGGAAACATTGTCCTCATAGATCCTCTCGAACAGGCCATCCAGTTCCTCATCGCGGGCTTGCAGGGCTTTCAGCTCCTTCTCCTTCAGTTTTCGGTCGGTGGCCTCCGCCTGCTGGGAATGGCCGATCACAGCCTTCACAAACTCATCCTCAAACTGGCTGGCAAACTTAGTCAGCCGCCGGATCTCGCCTAACACCACCTGCTCCAAGAAGTCCACACGGACATAATGGGTGGAAGTACAGGTCCCACGGTTGCCCTTGTAGTTGGAGCAGTTAAAATACTTGATGTCGGGGTTGCCCTGATTGAAATGAAAGTGCAGGTTGTGTCCGCAATCAGCGCAGACCAGAAGGCCGGAGAACATATTGCGCTCCCCGTCGTGGGTACGGCGCTTGCGGATCTTGCCCCGCTTCTGCTGGACTTGTTCAAAGACCGCCCGCTCAATGATGGGTTCGTGGACGTCTTGGAAAATGACCCAGTTTTCCCGGTCGTTGGCAAGCCGCTTTTTGTTCTTGTATGACTTGGAGTAGGTCTTGAAGTTAAGAATATCACCGCAATACTCCTGTAAAGAGAGAATATGAGTGATAGTGGAGCTGTTCCACATATACGGTCCACGGAGTTTGCTTTTCCCAGGACGATTGACGCCCTTTTCACGCCAATAGGCGATGGGGGTAAGGATTTTCTCCTCGGAGAATATTGTGGCGATCTGCTCCGTTCCATAGCCATCCAAAGTCATTCGGAATACGCGGCGGACCACCTGGGCGGCCGCCTCATCCACGATCCACCGTTTGGGATCGTCGGGGTCTTTCTTGTAGCCATAGGGCGGCGGCCCCATCGGCTCGCCGGCGTTGCCCTTGATCTTGTTGCTAATCCGGCGCTTCTTACTGATGTCGCGGGCGTACCACTCATTGAACAGGTTGCGGATGGGCGCCAGTTCGTTCTCGCCCTCGGCGGTGTCGATGTTGTCCGAAACCGCCACCAGGCGGATGTCGTGCTCCGGGAAAAACTCCTCGGTCAGCCGCCCCACCTCAATGTAGTTGCGGCCCAGCCGGGACAGATCCTTCACAAACACGGCGGCGGCCTTGCCGGCGGCAAGCTGTTCCATCATGTCATTGAAACCGGGGCGGTCCATCGTGACGCCGGAGATGCCGTCGTCCAGGAAGTGGACCAGATTGGTGTATCCTTTTTCCTTCGCCACCTTGGTCAGCAATTTCTTTTGGTTGCCGATGCTGTAACTCTCGCCCTCCAGGTTGTCATCGCGGGAAAGCCGCTCATAGAGGAACGCGGTCACATCACGGGATTTGCGGTTGTTCGACTGTCTCATTCAGTCCTCCTTCCTCCGGGACAGCCGAATAGCAAATATAACTTGTCTATGTTCATTATACCGCCATCCGCCGTCCCTGTCAGCCGGGTCCGGGAGATTTACTTTGCTTCACTCTCGGACTTCATCAGCCGCAGAAGGATGCTGCCCAGGGTGTCCGGGCCATCTTGCCGAAAAACAGGTTCAACGACAAACGACCTATTGCCGAAGCGATAGGTCGTCTTTTCATCTAATGATTTATTGGATGTGCCGGTCTTGCCGGCAGCAGTTTTTTCTTGCATAGAATGACCCCCTTTCGCAAGAAAGATCAATACGAAAGAGGCAGAAAACGGACGGCTGCTGGCACAGCTCCACGGGAATTTCACCCCGGCCCATGCTGATGGGTGCGGCGCACGATGCTTTGCGGGCGTCCAATGCGCGAGTCTCATTATCC
>CASFCS010000055.1 GCA_949293245.1 uncultured bacterium
CTAAGCCGTACGACTGCGGGAAAACCCGGCCCGGTCCACGGGTGGACCCGTCCGGCTTTCCCCTCCGCTCCCGTCTTACCCCGCTGCCCATGACGGCTCAGCGCTTCCCATTCTTTTTGGTACTTTTCTTGTGGGAGCAAGAAAAGCACCACCGTCCTCCCCGTACTTAGGTGGAGGATAAAACAGCGCTTCCTTGCCCCGCCTAGGCTTTCTGTTCCGCTCCGGTCTTAGTCACCTGCTCCCGGGCGCTCGGGCGCTTCTCTGTCACGCCTCGGCTCGTTCGCGGTCGGGTCGCGAAGTTGCGCTGCGCGAAAAATGCCGCGCCGCCTCCGGCGTCGCCTGTTTTTTCGTCTCCGCCGCTCCTTCGCTCCCCTGCTCACGGCCTCGGACGCTTCTCTGCTTGCGCGGAAAGCCGGGGGGTGTTATACTGGAACACTCAGGAGGACAATGCCATGGCACATCAAAAACAAAAAAAGAGATCCTGGGGCCGGCGGCTGCTGGCGCTGCTGGTGGCGGCCGCCGCCCTGGGTGGCTTTTTCTGGTGGGAGCAAAACGCCATTGCCCCGGAGGAGATCACCGTGGAGAGTGCCCGGCTGCCCCAGGCCTTCGCGGGGCTGCGGGTGGCCCTGGTGTCCGACGTCCACTCCAAGGAGTTCGGCGGGGACAACGGCGACCTGCTGGAGGCCGTGAAGGCCCAGCACCCCGACCTCATCGCCATTACCGGGGACCTGGTGGACCGGTTTTCCCCCGATCTGGAGAAGGCGGAGGATCTGGCCCGGGGTCTGGCCGCCATTGCCCCCACCTATTATGTTACGGGCAACCACGAGTGGGCCCTGGGCACCCTGGCGGTAAAGGACCTGAAAGAAAAGCTGACGGCGGCAGGGGTGACGGTGCTGTCCAACCAGTACCTTGTGCTGGAGCGGGACGGGGCACGGCTGGTGCTGGCGGGCATTGACGACCCCAACGGCTACGCCGACCAGAAGACCCTGCCCGAGCTGGTGGAGGAGATCCGGCAGGCGGAGGGGGACGCTTTCGTGCTGCTGCTGGCCCACCGGAACACGGATTATGACCTCTATGCCCAGTGCGGGGTGGACGTGACCCTCTGCGGCCACGGCCACGGAGGGGTCATCCGCCTGCCCTTTACCGATGGCCTTCTCTCCACCGACCGCACCTTTTTCCCCAGCTATACCGCCGGGCTCTACTCTCTGGAGTACGGTCAGCTGGTGGTGTCCCGGGGCCTGGGCAACTCGGGGCCCTCCTTCCGCCTGTTCAACCGCCCCCACCTGCCGGTGGTGGTGCTGGAGCAGAAGGGCGGAGGATAGACACGCAGGGGAGCTTGGAGCGGAGGGACGGATACAAACCAGGCGGGCGCAGCCCGGCTGTTTGTGTCCGGAGGCGCAGCGAAAGCGACCCGGCCGCGTGTCCAATCCGCAGCGCCGGGCAGACCCGGGCCGGGCCACGGCCCGCCCCTGGGCTCTGCCCATCCGCTCCGGTCCATCCGGGCTGCTCACGACGGCTCGGGCGCTTCCCGATCACGCCTCGCCTATGGGCAACGCGGTCTAAGCCGTACGACTGCGGGAAAACCCGGCCCGGTCCACGGGTGGACCTGTCCGGCGTTTCCCTCCGCTCCCGTCTTACCCCGCTGCCCATGACGGCTCGGGCGCTTCTTGTCACGCTTTGCGCCCTCCGCAACGGCACACTGCTCACCACTCCGCCGGAAATGCCGCTGGCTTTGCCAGCCTGTTTTCCGGTCTGCGTGGTTCGCTGTGCGCCTGCTCCCGGGCGCTCAGCGCTTCTAAACGAAAGGACTTGTTACCATGGCAGAGTACAACGCCGGACAATTTGACATCGCCGTCATCGGCGCGGGCCACGCCGGCATCGAGGCCGCCCTGGCCGCCGCCCGGCTGGGGCTGCGCACCGTGTGCTTCTCGGTGAATCTGGACGCCGTGGGCAACATGCCCTGCAACCCCGCCATCGGCGGCACCGGCAAGGGCCAGCTGGTGCGGGAGATCGACGCCCTGGGGGGAGAGATGGCCCGGGCCGCCGACGCCGCCTGCATCCAGTACCGCATTCTCAACCGGGGCAAGGGCCCGGCGGTGTGGTCCCTCCGGGCCCAGGCCGACCGCCGCCGCTACCAGGAGGTGATGAAGGCCACCCTGGAGTCCCAGGAGAACCTGACCCTCCGCCAGGGGGAGGTGGTGGACATCCGCACCGACACCGCCGGGGCGGTGTCCGCCGTGGTGACCCGCACCGGGGGGGTGTACGCCGTCCGGGCGGCCATCGTGGCCACCGGCACCTTCCTGGGGGGGCGCACCATCGTGGGAGAGGTGCAGCAGGCCTCCGGCCCCGACGGCCTGGCCGCCGCCGGACCCCTCACCGCCGCCCTCACCCGGCTGGGACTGTCCCTGCGCCGCTTCAAGACGGGCACGCCCCCCCGGGTGAACGCCCGCAGCGTGGACTTCTCCAAAATGGAGCTCCAGGAGGGGGACCCGGACGCCCCCCGGTTCTCCTTTTCCAACCATGGGCCGGCGGAGAGCCGGGCGGTGTGCTACCTCACCTACACCACCGAGGCCACCCACGCCGTCATCCGGCGCAACCTTCACCGCTCGCCCCTCTTTTCCGGGGTGATCGAGGGGGTGGGGCCCCGGTACTGCCCCTCCATCGAGGACAAGGTGGTGCGCTTTGCCCACAAGGAGCGCCACCAGCTCTTTGTGGAGCCCATGGGCCTCAACACGAAGGAGCTCTACATCCAGGGCTTTTCCTCCTCCCTGCCGGAGGAGGTCCAGGTGGAGATGCTCCACACCATCCCCGGGCTGGAGCACGCGGAGATGACCCGAGCGGCCTACGCCATTGAGTACGACTGCGTGGACCCCACCCAGCTGCTGCCCACCCTGGAGTGCAAGGGGGTGCCGGGGCTGTACGGCGCGGGGCAGTTTAACGGCTCCTCGGGCTATGAGGAGGCGGCGGCCCAGGGGCTGGTGGCGGGCATCAACGCCGCCCTGAAATGCAAGGGGGAGCCCCCCCTGATCCTGGACCGGGCGGACGGGTACATCGGGGTGCTCATCGACGACCTGGTGACCAAGGGCACCAATGAGCCCTACCGCATGATGACCTCCCGCACGGAGTACCGCCTCCTCCAGCGGCAGGACAACGCCGACGCCCGGCTCACCGCCCTGGGGTGCCGGGTTGGGCTGGTGTCCCGGGAGGTGGGGCGGCAGGTGGAGGAGAAGTACGCCGCCGTGGAGCGGGAGTGCCGCCGGCTGGAGCACGCCGGGGCCGCCCCCTCGGCGGAGCTGGACGCCCTCATGGCCGCCCGGGGGGAGCCCCCGGTGAAGGACGGGGGGCGGCTTGCGGACCTGCTGCGCCGCCCCCGGGTGACCTACGGCGACCTGGCCCCCTTCGACCCGGAGCGGCCCCCCCTCCCCCCGGAGGTGACGGAGCAGGTGGAGATTGCCGTGAAGTACGCCGGGTACATCCAGCGCCAGAGCCGCCAGGTGGAGGAGATGCGCCGCCTGGAGGGGCGGGCCCTGCCCCCCGACCTGGATTATGAGGCCATCGGCGCGCTGCGGCTGGAGGCCCGGCAGAAGCTCCAGGCCATCCGGCCTTTGAACCTGGGCCAGGCCAGCCGCATCTCCGGCGTGTCCCCGGCGGACGTGGCGGCGCTGATGGTATACTTGAGCAAATAAGGAGTTTACTATGGAGTTGACAGACCTGACAACGGTGTGCCCCGCCCCCCGGCGGGGGGAGAGGGTGGCCCTGGGCCTGTCCGGCGGGGTGGACTCCGCCGTGGCCGCCGCCCTGCTGCTGCGGGGGGGCTGGGACGTGCTGGGGGTGTACCTGGACATCGGCGTGGGGGGGAGCGGCCTGGCCGACGCCGCCGCTGTGGCCCGGGCCCTGTCCATCCCCTTCCGGGCGGTGGACATCCGGCAGGCCCTGGAGGAAAAGGTGTGCGCCCCCTTTGCCGCGGGGTACCTGGCGGGGGAGACCCCGCTGCCCTGCGCTCTGTGCAACCCGGCGGTGAAGTTTCCCGCCCTGCTGGGGGCGGCGGCGGAGGCGGGGGCCTTTTATGTTTCCACAGGGCACTACGCCCGTGTGGAAAAGGGCGCCCTGAAAAAGGGCCGCCCCGCCAACGACCAGTCCTATATGCTGGCCCGCCTCACCAGAGAGCAATTACAGCATGTGATATTCCCCCTGGGTGATTACGAAAAGGCCGGGGTGCGGGCCCTGGCAGAGGGGCTGGACCTGCCCGTGGCCCACAAGCCCGACTCCATGGAGATCTGCTTCATTCCCCAGGGGGACTACGGCGCCTGGCTGGAGAGCCGGGGGTTTTCCACACCGGAGGGAGATTTTGTGGATGCTTCGGGTAAGGTGCTGGGCCGCCACCGGGGCATCCACCGGTACACCCTGGGCCAGCGCCGGGGGCTGGGGGTGTCCGGCCCCCACCGGTACTTCGTCTCCGCCATCCGCCCCCAGGACAACACGGTGGTGCTGTCCGACGGGGGGGACCTGTACACCACCCGGGCCTGGTGCCGCCAGCTCAACTGGCTGGGGGAGGGGGAGCTGACGGGGGAGCGGCGGTGTGACGTGCGCCTGCGCCACTCCCGCACCCAGACCCCCGCTCGCATCCGCCCCCGGGGGGAGGCGGTGGAGATCCTGGCGGACGCCCCCCTCCGGGCCCCCACACCCGGGCAGCTGGCGGTGTTTTATGAGGGGGACCGGGTGCTGGGCAGCGGCTGGATCTGTGAAGAGACATAAAGCAAGGGCCTCCCGAATAGGGGGGCCCTTGCTGCGCCTTTTGGGGGAATTAGGAGTTAGAAATTAGGAATGAGGAGTTAGGAGTTGGAGAAGGCGGGAGAGCGTGGCTGCGCGTTCCGCCCTGTCATTGCGAGGGCCGCTGAATGGAATGGAGTTTCCCTGCTATCCGTAGGGGCGGCTATCAGCCGCCCGCATACCGAGGTAACCGGAATTGCCGGGGATATGGAGCCGTGCCAAGTCCCCCTCCTGCATAGGGGGCGGTGTCCCCACCGGTGCCGCTGGGGCAGGGTGCCGATTTTTGCCCGTCATTGCGCGCCAGTGGGCACACTGGCGCGGCAATCCGTTCTTTCCTTTGGAGACGGGGGCGGTACTTTTCTGCTCGTGCAGAAAAGAACCAAAAGACACGGTCAAGAGGGGACTTTCGATTTTCCCCTCTTGACAATCACCCCTTAAAACGACCAGGCCAAAGGGGGGCTGCGGCCCCCCTTTCTGGACGGATCCCCCGGGGACGGGGGACGAAGGACGGGGGATGCGGGCGGGTTTGGAACCCGCCCCTACGCAGGAATACGGCTGGACATATCCCAACTTGTGCAGGCGGTCCCGGCCACGCTGGGCGGCGGGCGGCTTATAGCCGCCCCTACGCACAGATGGGAAACCGTGTGCGTCCCAATTTGTGTAGGCAATGCCCGTCGCGCCGTAGGGGCGCTTCCCAGACCCGCCCGTGTGCCAAGCCGCAAAATAAAACAAGACCCGTTAAACCCCACCGGATTCCCGTTTCCGTCCGTAGGGGCGGCTAGAAGCCGCCCGCTTTTCAGGGTAACCGGATCTGCCGGGGATGCTGAATCGTGTGGAGTTTCGTCCTGGTTCGTAGGGGGCGGTGTCCGCACCGCCCCGCAGTGCCAGGCCCACCAAACACCACCCAGCCAGGTGCTCCCGGTCAGGGCCAGGCTTTCCCGATACCTTTATACCTTCTCAAACCGCACCCGGATGGTGCCGCCGCACACCATGCCCAGCTCCGCCGCCCCGGGGGACAAATCGTAGGTCCGCTCCGCCGGACAGCTCCCCCCGGCGGCCAGGGCCCGGGCCTCCTCCAGAGCCTGGTGCTCCACGGCCCCGCCGCCGATGGAGCCCGCCACGGCCCCGTCCTCCCCCAGGAGCATCTTGGCCCCCACCCCCCGGGGGGCGGAGCCCCGCTTGTCCACAATGGTCATGAGAATGCCGTGGCCCGGCGGGGTGGCCGACCCGGCGCCTCCCCGGCCCGCCCGGACCTGCACCAGCTGGGCGGCGATGGACACCGCCACCTCCGCCGGGGTCTGGCCCCCCAGGGGCAGGCCGATGGGGGCGTGGAGGGTGTCCACCTTCTCCCGGGGGATGCCCCGGGCGAGGAGCCTCTCCCGGGTGGCGGCCACCTTGGCCCTGGAGCCGATCATGCCCACGTAGGCATAGGGCCCCCGGAGGATGTGGTCCACGCACAGCCCGTCGTAGGCGTGGCCCCGGGTGAGCACCGCCCAGTAGTCCCCCTCCTCCCGGGGAAGGGCCGCCAGGGCCTCCTCAAAAGGCAGGCAGATCACCTGCTCGGCCATGGGGAACCGCTCCTCATTGGCAAACTCCGGCCGGTCGTCCACCACCGTCACGGCAAACTCCAGCCGCCGGGCCAGCCAGGCCAGCTCCAGGGACACATGGCCCCCGCCGCATAAAATGAGCCGCTCCATGTCACATCCTCCCCTTCGAGAGACCCAGCAGAGCCTCCAGCACGCCGCCGCCGATGGCCCGGGCCTTGTCGGACACGGTGAAGCAGTGCTCCTTTTTACACCGGGGGTCGATGTCCCCCGCCTTCATGCCGGTGTGGACCGGGATGCCCTGGGGCAGCATCCCCCGCACCACCCCGGCGCACAGGGCCAGGGCCGTCTGGTCCCCCACCTGGGCCACCCTCTGTCCCTTCTCCACCTGGTCCCCGATGGAGACCAGAGGGAGGAAGGGGCCGTCCCCCGGGGCCCGGATGAGCCGCTCCACGGTGTACCCCCCGATGTCCCCGGGCACCCCCGTGTTGGGGGCGGCGGACCCGGCGGTGATCACCCGGCCCAGGTTGTGGCCCCGCTGGGTCTCCACCACCGCGTGGCAGTCCACCCCGGCGGTGAACCCCGGCCCCAGGGCCACCACCACCGGGGCGTCGGTAATGGCGGTGCCCGTGTTGCGCTTGGCCAGGATGGCGTCCACCAGGCCGTCAAAGGCCATTTCCCGGGCAATGTCCCCGGCGGGATCGGCCAGCACCGGGATCTCCCCGGCGGCGAGGAGGGCGGGGATGTCTCCCGCCGCCGCCCGGCGGGCGGTGATGCCCTCCACCGTGGCGGTCCCGTCGTACATGCACTGGCAGAAGGACACCGTCCGCCGCACCGCCGTGGGCTGGGGCAGGTCGGTCATCACCACGTCCATCCCCGCCCGCCACAGCCGCACCGCCGCGCCGGTGGCCAGGTCTCCGGCCCCTTTGATCAAAACCAGCATAGTCCGCCACGCTCCTTTTCCGTGTAAGATGTGATAGCCCCTGTGATGCCCAGGGGGGCGAGGAGGGAGAGGATCTCCGCCCCGGCCCGCCGCCGGGCGGGGGTGTCCCCCTTGTTGAGCACCACCCGGAAGGCAGCCCCCGGAGGCACTCCCTTGCGCCCCCCCAGGGGGCTGGCCAGGAGGGACGCCACGTCCGCCGCCGTCACCAGGTGGTCCGGCCCCGTGCCCAGAAGGGCCGCCGTCTCCTCCGGCCGGTGGCAAGTCCGGGAGATGGGGCGCCCCAGGGCGTCCAGCCCCGCCAGGGCGATGACCGCGTCCCCCTCCGGGGGGATGACGGGCTCGTGGGAAGCGGGGGCCTTCAGGGGGAGGCCCCGGGCCCCGTCCGCCTCCAAGAGCATCAGCCCCGCCCAGGGGGGCAGGGGGGAGGGCCCTGTGACCTTGCCCCGCTCTGCCTCCCGCCCCAGGAAGAGGACCCCCGCCCCGTCCCAGCCGGACAGGTTGGCCGCCATAGGCAGCCGGGGGTGGGGGTACATGCGGGTGGTGGTGGTGACCACCACGCCCCGCTCCCCCAGGTCCAGGGCCTCCCGGGCCAGGCGGTAGAGGGTGGTGGTCTTGCCCCCGCCCCCCACCAGGCACACCCGGCGGCAGGCGGCGGGGGAGAGGCTCAGCTGCGTCCACAGCGGCGTCATAAGGCATCACCTGAACAAGTTTTATAGGTGGATTTTATCACAGAAGCTGTGGTAAGATAAAGAAAATTGCGTGCGGTTTTTGGGGGGATCACAGTGGAGCTGGAGCACCGGCGGTATATGGCCCGGGCCCTGGAGCTGGCCCGGCTGGCGGGGGCGGCGGGGGACGTGCCCGTGGGCTGCGTGGTGGTAAGTCCCCGGGGGGAGACCCTGGGGGAGGGGTACAACCGGCGGGAGGCGGCGGGCAGCGCCGTGGCCCACGCGGAGGTGGAGGCCATCACCATGGCCTGCCGCCGCCTGGGCACCTGGCGGCTGGAGGGGTGCACCCTCTACGTCACCCTGGAGCCCTGCCCCATGTGCGCCGGGGCCATTCTCAACGCCCGCATCGCCCAGGTGCGCTACGGCGCCCGGGAGCAGTTCACCGGCTGCTGCGGGTCGGTGCTCAACCTGTTTATGGAGAGATTTCCCCACCATGTGCGGGTGTACGGCGGGCTGATGGAGACGGAGTGCGCCGGGGTGTTGAAAGAATTTTTTGATCACCTCAGGAAAAATTCATAGTTGTTTCACAATAGTTTCACAATCACTTTACAATACTAGCATACTTTTGTAATGTTTGAGCGGTATGCTGTATCCAGAGTGAGGGACAGCCAAACCTCACTCGGAACAGCCACATTTCTTCTTTTCATTCCTATTCTCCATCCTCTCTGTCAAAAAGCGGCGGGCTTTGCCCGCCGCTTTTTGCGTAGAAGCGCGGAGCGCCCGGGAGCAGGCGCACAGCGAACCACGCAGACCGGAAAACAGGCCGGGCAAGGCCCGGCGGCATTTCCGGCGGAGTGGTGAGCAGTGTGCCGTCGCGGAGGGCGCGCAGCGTGACAGGGAAGCGCGGAGCGCCCGCCTTCTTGTGTAGGGGCGGCCTGTGGCCGCCCGCGCAAAATATTTTCCGCGATCACCAGGGTTTGAGAAATCGTGCCGGGTCCCGCTATTGCGTAGGGGGCGATGTCCCCATCGCCCCGGCCGAATTTGCCGGAATTCTTGGCGCTCTGCCGGGTTCCTGCCTCCCGCCCCGTCATTGCCGGGGCCGCAGGCCTGCGGCAATCCGTTCTCTCTGCTTTGGGCGGGGGAATGTTCTTTTCTGCTCGTGCAGAAAAGAACCAAAAGACACGGTCAAGAGGGGGATTTCAATTTCCCCCTCTTGACAATCTCCCCTTAAAACGACCAGGCCAAAGGGGGGCTGCGGCCCCCCTTTCTGGACGGATCCCCCCGGGGACTGGGGACGAAGGACGAAAGACGGGGGATACGGGCGGGTCACGGACCTGCCCCTACGCACAAGGAAGAAGGCCGGGTGCGGCCCAATTTGTGCAGGCAGTTCCGGGCACACCGTAGGGGCGGCTATTAGCCGCCCGCTTTTCAGAGTAACCGGACCCGCCGGGGAGTAGGGAATCGTGTGGGGTTTCGTTCCGGTTCGTAGGGGGCGGTGTCCTCACCGCCCCGTGATGCCAAGCTACCAAACACCACCCAGCCAGGCGCCCCCTGCAAGAAAGACAAGGTATTTCAAATGCCAAGTCAGGCCGCCGAAGGCCGGTCAGGCAACGATTCGACACGACAAAATTTCGGAGCGCCGGCGGGTAAAAGGACGCATTTCAGCGGGTAGGGGGGATCTATAAGGGGGAACGCCCCCTTATGCCCGATGTCACGCCTCGCCTATGGGCAACGCGGTCTAAGCCGTACGACTGCGGGAAAACCCGACCCGGTCCACGGAGGGACCATGACAGCTCGGGCGCTTCCCATTCTTTTGGGTACTTTTCTTGTGGGTGCAAGAAAAGTACCACCGTCCCCCCGTCCCCAAAAGGAGAGCACGGATTGCCCGGGCCGCAAGCGGCCCTCGCAATGACGGGGTGGAAAACGGGAGCCCGGTGTAATATCGGCCGGGGCGGTGAGGACACCGCCCCCTACACACAAAGGCCAAACCCGATACAGTTCAGCGGCCCTGGTAATTCCGGTTACCCTGGTAAGCGGGCGGCTAATAGCCGCCCCTACAGAAGGGCCGGGGTTGCCTACGCAAATTGGGAGGCACACGGTTTCCCCCTTGTGCGTAGGGGCGGCTATCAGCCGCCCGCCGACCGGCGTGGCCGGAACTGCCTGCACAAATTGGGCCGCACCCGACCTGCCCGGCGGGGCACAAAGGAAAAGGGCCGCTGTCCACGGGACAGCGGCCCTTCCGTTTCCTTTTTACGCCTCCGGCCTGCGATCCAGGTCCTCCAGCTCCCGGGGATGGGTCACCTGGGTAAGGCGCAGCAGGTGGGGGTGCCGGGCGATGACCGCGCCGCCCCCCTTATCTCCCCGCAGCTCCAGCAGGGCAGGGAAGAGGGCGGCGGGGAAGTACACCGGGCTGCCCCGCTCCTCCCCCCAGGCCAGGGCGTGGATGCACCCGGGCTCCCGCCGGGCGGCGGAGAGGAGGCGCTCCACGCTCTCCCGGGTGAGCCAGGGCTGGTCGCACACGGCGAACACCGCCCCGGGCAGGCCCGCCATGGCGGCGGCCCCCAGCCGCACCGACACCGACTGCCCCTCCTCCGCCCGGGCGTTGAACACCGGGGCGTACCCCGCCCGCCAGGCGGCGGAGAGGATCTCCTCATACCCGCTGACCACGCAGCGCCGGGCGAAGAGGGCAGGGGGGAGGGCGGAAAAGGCCCGCTCCACCATGGGGGTTCCCTCCACGGGGAAGAGGAGCTTGTTCCCCCCGAACCGGCGGCCCAGGCCCGCCGCCAGCAGCACGCAGCCGAAGGGGGAGCTCACAGCCTCCGGGTCCCCAGGGAGGGGCCCCGGCTCACATACCGGCCCAGGCCGCTGTCCACCACGCGGCCCCCCTCCACGGCGGTCTCACCCAGCAGCAGGACGGTGTCCGCCCGGCCCGCCACGGGGAAGCCCTCGAAGGGGGAGTAGTCCACATTCTGCAGCTGGGTGGCGGCGGAGATGGTCCCCGTCCAGGCCGGGTCCCAGATGACGATGTCCGCGTCGCTCCCCACCGCCAGCACCCCCTTCCGGGGGTACATGCCGAAGAGCTTGGCGGGCTCCTCCGCCAGCAGGTGGACAAACTGGGTGAGGGTCAGCCGGCCCGCCGCCACGCCGTAGGTGTACAGCAGCACCGGCCGGGTCTCCACCCCCGGCATGCCGTTGGGGATGGCGGAGAAGTCCTCCCGCCCCAGCTGCTTGGGCCCGTCGAAGTCGAAGGAGCAGTGGTCGGTGGACATCACGTCGATCTCCCCCGCCGCCAGGGCCTGCCACAGCGCGGCGCTGTCCCCCTGGCTGCGCAGGGGGGGCGAGCACACATACTTGGCGCTTTCAAATCCGGGGAGTTGATATTTATCTTCATTCAACAGTAAGTATTGGGGACAGGTCTCCAGATAGACCTCCTGGCCCCGCTGCCGGGCCCGGCGGGCGGCCTCCAGCCCCCGGGCGGTGGACAGGTGGACCACATACACCGGGGCGCCGGCCTCCTCACCCAGGGTGAGGAAGCGCTCCACGGCCTCCCCCTCCACCCCGGCAGGGCGGGAGACGGGGTGGGCCGCGGGGGTCAGGTGACCCAGGGCCTTCTGCCGGGCCACCCCGGCGGACACCAGGTCCCCGTTCTCGCAGTGGGCGGACACCAGGGCCCCCTGGGCCTTGGCCTCCTCCAAAATCTCGTACACCGCCCGGTCTCCCAGGCGCAGGGCGTCGTAGGCCAGGTAGACCTTGTAGGAGGTGACCCCGGCGGCGGTCATGTCCGCCATCTCCCGGCGGACGCTCTCGTTCCACTCGGTGATGGCCATGTGGAAGGCGTAGTGGCAGGCGCAGCGGCCGTCCGCCCGGCTGTGCCAGGTGTCCAGGGCGCGGGCCAGGGTGTCCCCCCGGTCCTGGGTGGCAAAGTCCACGATCACCGTGGTGCCCCCCGCCAGGGCCGCCCGGGTGCCGGTGGCGAAGTTGTCGGCGGTCTCGTTGGGCAGGCCGGCGTTCATCTCGAAGTGGGTGTGGGCGTCGATGAAGCCGGGGAAGATGAGCTTGCCCCGGGCGTCAATCACCCGGTCGGCCTCCAGGTGGGACAGGTCGCCCCCCAGGGCAGCGATTTTGCCCTGGTCGATGTACAGATCGCCCACCACCGGGCCGTCGGACAGCACCAGACGGCCGCCCTGAATGAGAGTTGGCATGGTATCAGCCTCCTGTTAAAGTTGTGGGAGAAGAGGGAAATTAGGAATTAGGAATGAGGAGTGAGGAATTGGCGGGCGGCCGCAGGCCGCCCGTGTTCCGGGGTGGCAAGTTTGCACAGATCTGTTGGACCGGGCCGGGTTTCGTTTTGGTCCGTAGGGGCGGGTTCCAAACCCGCCCGGGTGCCAGACTGCCAAAATGGGGAAAGGCCCGTTGAATCCCACCGGATTTTCGTTCCCCTCCGTAGGGGCGGCTATCAGCCGCCCGCGCCGGGGCAAGGGACGGGGGACGCGGATTGCCACGGGCCCGTTGGGCCCTCGCAATGACATGGCAGAAAGCAGAAGTCCGGCACACTTCAACGAGCTCCGCCAGGAAACGTAAAACCGTGCCGGGTTTCGTCCCCGGTCCGTAGGGAGCGGTGTCCCCACCGCCCCGCAGTGCCAAGCTAACCCAATATTACCCAGCCAGGCGTCCTTGCGAGAAGGGCAGAAGCGCTGAGCCGTCGTGAGCAGCCCGGATGGACCGGAGCGGATGGGCAGAGCCCAGGGACGGCATGGTCCGGCCCGGGTCTGCCCGGAGTCGGAGGGAAGCCGGGCGTCGCGAACAGGCAAAGCGTGACAAAGAAGGACGCATTGCAGCGGGAGGGGGATAAACAAGGGGGAGGACCCCCTTATGCCGCGTGTCACGCCTCATGCCCTCCGCGACGGTGCCTAAGCCCTGCGACTGCACAAAAAACCCCATTCGGGACTTTGCCCCGCCTGGGCTTTCTGCTCCGCTCCGCTCTTAGTCACCTGCTCCCGGGTGCTCAGCGCTTCTGACGGCCCGCTCCACGGCATTCAAAATATTCTGGTACCCGGTGCAGCGGCACAGGTGGCCCGAGATCAGCCGGCGCAGCTCCTCCCGGGTGTACTGCTTCCCCGAGCCCACGATCTCCACCGCGGACATGATGAGCCCCGGGGTGCAGAAGCCGCACTGGACCGCCGCCTCCTCGATAAAGGCCCGCTGGATTTCTGACAACTCACCGTTATCATTCTTGAGCCCTTCTACTGTGAGGATATGCTTTCCCTGGGCCCAGAGGGTGAGATAGATGCACGAGTCAATGGCCTCCCCGTCCACCAGGACGGTGCAGGCGCCGCACTCCCCCACCTCGCAGCCCTTTTTTACGCTGGTGAGGCCCAGACGGTAGCGCAGGGTGTCCGCCAGGGACTCCCGGGGGTCGAAGGCCACCTCCACCGCCTGGCCGTTGACGGTACACTTCAGAATTTCCAGGCTCACAGGGCAGCCCCTCCTTTCTCAGCGGCCCGGGCCAGGGCCCGGGCGGACAGCTCCTCGATGAGCTCCAGGCGGAAGGCCCGGGAGGCCCGCCAGGAGTCCCGGGGGTTCATCTCATCCCGGGCCAGGGAGCCGATGCGCCCCAGGGCCTCCCCCAGGGGCAGCCCCGCCAGGGCCTTCTCGGTCTCCACCGCCCGGGTGGGCACCGGGGCGGCCACGCCGAAGGCCAGGCGCACATCCTCCACCGTGGACTTGTCCGGCGACAGCTTCACCAGGCAGGCCACCCCCAGGGTGGCGATGTCCATGGCGCTGCGCTGGGCGTACTTGATGTAGTGCCCGCTCCAGCCCCGGTACCGGTCCGGGGGGATGCGGATGGCGGTGAGCACCTCGCCGTGGGCCAGGTCCACCTTGCCCACCCCCTTGTACCACTGGGAGATGGGGACGGTCCGCTCCCCGGCGGGGCCCGCCACCTCCAGCAGGGCATCCAGGGCCACCAGGGTGGAGGCGGTGTCCGCCGAGGTAATGCCGTTGCACACGTTGCCCCCGATGGTGCCCGCCGCCCGCAGCTGGGGCCCGCCGGCCTGGCCGGCGGCCTCCCCCAGGAAGGGGACGGTTTGGGCGATGACGGGGGACTCCTCCACCTGGCGGAAGGTGGACAGGGGGCGGATGACCAGGTGGCCGTCCTCCTCCAGGGAGATGCCCTGGAGCTCCGGCAGGTCGTGGATGGACACCAGGGAGCAGCCCGCCAGCTTGCCCTCCCGGATTTTGATGAGCACGTCGGTGCCCCCGGCAATGAGGATGGCCGCCGGGTCCGCCTCCAGGGCGGCGATGGCGTCCGCCAGGCTGACGGCCTGATAAATGGATGCAATGTCGTACATAGCACGCCTTCTTTCCGTTTTGGATGGCAGTTTGAGTGGAATTAGGAATGAGGAATGAGGAGCTGCGGGGTGGGCCTTTGAGACGGCGGGCCCCCGATGCAGCGGACGAACCCTGGGATACCCGGGCGGAGCGATGGGGACATCGCCCCCTACCCACGGGAAGGGGAAGCCTCCCCGTTTCACATACCCCGGCAGGCCGGAGTAGGCTGAACGACGGGCGGGTCTGGGAAGCGCCCCTACGCAGGGATGGGGCTGGACATATCCCAACTTGTGCAGGCGGTCTCAGCCACGCTGGACGGCGGGCGGCTTATAGCCGCCCCTACGGAGCAAGCCGCCAAGCACCACCAGACTAGGCGCCCTTTGCGAGGACGTCCCAGGTATTTCGAGTACCAGGTCAGGCCGCGGAAGGCCGGCCGATCAACGATTCGACACGACAAGGATTCCACGCGCCGGTCGATAGAAGCAGGCACCAAAGTACCCAGGGGGGATACACAAGGGGGTACTCCCCCTTGTGCCCATTCTTTTGGGTACTTTTCTTGTAGGTGCAAGAAAAGTACCGCCGTTCCCCTATTCTCCCAAACAGTTATTTAATCAACCCCGCCTGACTAAACCGCTCCACCAGCTTCTGGGGGTTGAGGGGCAGGTCGTTGATAGCCACGCCGGTGGCGCAGAGCACCGCGTTGCGGATGGCCGGGGCCACGGGGATGGCGGGGGGCTCCCCCAGGGCCTTGTTGCCGAAGGGGCCCGAGGGGTCGTCGGTCTCCACAAAGAGGGCGGTGAGCTCCGGGGTGTCCATGGCGGTGGGCAGCTTGTAGTCC
>CASFCS010000056.1 GCA_949293245.1 uncultured bacterium
CCGTAGGTCTCGTCGGCGTAGAGATACAGCTTGCCGAACATAGTGCCGTCGGCCATGTCGTGGCCGTAGATCATCTGGTTGGCGGTGACCTTTTCCACGCCGGGGTCGCACCGCTCGTCCAAAAACAGGGTGCCGCCGGTGGCGTACACGCCGTCGAAGCCCAGCCGCAGGTACTTCTCGTTGTTGCCGGGGGTGCGCACCACCGGGTAGTTGATGCCGGTGCCCTCGATGGAGAGCCAGCCGATCATATCGCTGTTTTTGGCATAGTAGGGGGCGTAGATGTTGAGGATGCCCTCCTCGTTTTTGGCCCAGGGGTCCGGGGTGGGCGCGGCGTCGTTTTCAGAGCAGACCGGGCCAGCCTGGGAAGAGGAGGTCACGGCGGGGGGTTCGGGCTGGCCGTCGCCCAGGGCCCGGCGCACCAGCAGCCCGCCAAACACGAGAAAGCACAGCAGGGCGGCGCCAAAGCACACCAGCGGCAGGTGGCGCAGCAAAAGATCTTTCCGTTTTGCGGGGTCAAAGGACATGGGGAGCCTCCTTTGGAAAAGAAAAAAGGCGGGGGGCCGCCCCAATATTCCGCCTCCCCCCGAAACGGCACCGCGCCCCCCGGCGCCAAGGGCTCGGGGGGCCGCTGCCTTATGATCCGGTTTTCCCCGGGCCTCTCAGCACATCTTGGCGCCGGCGGGGATGGCGTCGTCCAGCATGATGAGGTGGAGCTTCTCCTCCCCCTTCTCGGTGTGGACGGCGGAGATGAGCATGCCGCAGCTCTCCTGGCCCATCATCTTCCGGGGGGGCAGGTTCACAATGGCCATGAGGGTCTTGCCGATGAGGTCCTCGGGCTTATAATACATGGCGATGCCCGAGAGGATCTGCCGGTCCGTGCCGGTGCCGTCGTCCAGGGTGAACTTCAGGAGCTTGGTGCTCTTCTTCACGTTCTGGCAGTCCTTCACCTTCACCGCCCGGAAGTCGCTCTTGCAGAAGGTGTCGAAGTCCACCTGCTCGGTGAGCTGGGGCTCCAGCTCGATGTCGGGCAGGGCGGCCTTCCTGGCGGCCTCGGCGGCCTCCTCCAGGGCCTGGAGGGCCTTGTCCATGTCCACCCGGGGGAAGAGGTTCTCCCCCTTGGTGACGGCGGCGGTGTCGCTCAGGCCGCCCCACTGGGCGGCGCTCTCCCAGGTGCGGCAGCTCTCGTCCGCGCCGATCTGGCCGAAGAGCTTGTCCATGCTGCCCGGCATGAAGGGGGTCAGGAGGACGGCGCAGATCCGGGTGGCCTCCAGCAGGTTGTACATCACGTGGGCCAGCCGGGCGCCGTTTGCCTCCATGTCCTTGGCCAGAGCCCAGGGTGCGTTCTCGTCGATATACTTGTTGGCCCGCTGGATCACCTTGAACACCTCGTCCAGGGCCTTGTGGGGGGCGTAGGACTCCATGGCCTCCTCGTACTTCCCCCGGAGAGAGGACGCCATGGCGACGAGCTCCACGTCGCAGGCGATGTCGTCCGGCTCCGGCACCACCCCTATGCAGTTGGGGGCGGCACACAGGGCGGCAATGGACCGGTCCTTGTCCGCAGCGCCGCAGCCCTCGGGCAGCGTTCCGCCAAAATACTTGCCCACCATGGCGGTGGTGCGGGAGACCAGGTTGCCCAGGTCGTTGGCAAGGTCGGTGTTGATGGTCTGGATGAGGAGCTCGTTGGAGAAGTTGCCGTCGGAGCCGAAGGGGAAGGTGCGCATCAGGAAGAAGCGCAGAGCGTCCACTCCGAACATCTCCGCCAGGATATAGGGGTCCACCACGTTGCCCTTGGACTTGGACATCTTGCCCCCGTCCAGCAGCAGCCAGCCGTGTCCAAAGACCTTCTTGGGCAGGGGCAGGTCCAGACTCATGAGCATGGCGGGCCAGATGATGGAGTGGAAGCGCACGATCTCCTTGCCCACGATGTGCACATCCGCGGGCCAGAAATGGTCAAAGTCCTGGTACTGGTCGTTCTGGTACCCCAGGGCGGTGATGTAGTTGGACAGGGCGTCCACCCACACGTACACCACGTGGCCCGGGTCGAAGTCCACGGGCACGCCCCAGGTGAAGGAGGTGCGGGAGACGCACAGGTCCTCCAGCCCGGGCTTGATGAAGTTGTTCACCATCTCGTGGACCCGGCTGCGGGGCTCCAGGAAGTCGGTGTTCTCCAGCAGGTCCAGAATCCGGTCGGCGTACTTCGAGAGGCGGAAGAAGTAGGCCTCCTCCTCCGCGTCCTGGACCTCCCGGCCGCAGTCGGGGCACTTGCCGTCCACCAGCTGGCTCTCGGTCCAGAAGGACTCGCAGGGCTTGCAGTACTTGCCCACATACTTGCCCTTGTAGATGTCCCCATTCTCATACATCTTCTTGAAGATCTTCTGGATGGCGGAGACGTGGTAGCCGTCGGTGGTGCGGATGAAGCGGTCGTTGGAGATGTCCATCAGCTTCCACAGGTCCAGCACCCCCCGCTCGCCGGTGACGATCTTATCCACAAACTCCTGGGGGGTGACGCCCGCCTCCCTGGCCTTGTCCTCGATCTTCTGGCCGTGCTCGTCGGTGCCGGTGAGGAACATCACGTCCTCCCCCCGCAGGCGGTGGTAGCGGGCGATGGCGTCGGTGGCCACGGTGCAGTAGGTGTGGCCGATGTGGAGCTTGTCGCTGGGGTAGTAGATGGGTGTGGTGATATAAAATTTATTCTCCTTGCTCATGGGAACATTCCTCCCTATTCAAATTCTCCTGATCCTCCGCTTTCTCCTCTTCCCCGGTCTGGCCCTCCCGGAAAAACTCCTCCAGCTCCGGCGGTTCGGGGGGCAGGTCCTTGGGGGACACCAGCCGGCGGCGCTTGCGCCCGGCATTGTAGAGCAGGGCGGACAGGGAGGCCAGGTTGTACAAAATCATGCCGCACAGCAGCAGACTGGTGGACAGGTCATACCCGTCCGCCAGGGCCACGCACCCCAGGTAGATCCCCAGGGTGGAGAAAAACACCGTCCGGGGCAGCTTCCCCCGGCCGAAGGAGAAGCCCGCCTGGAAATAGATGCCCAGCACCAGGGCGATGATGGCCATCAGCAGGTACATGTAGTCCAGCAGCACCGGGTCGGCGGTGTGCTCCCGGTAGGCCTCCACCAGCCACAGGCAGCCGGCGTAGGCCGGGATGAGGACGGCGAAGCTCTCCTTTCCCTTGCCCAGGCAGCGGTAGTTGTTCTGCCCCACCAGCAGCATGGACACCGTCACCGGCACCTGGGCCACCACCAGGACGATCCGCAGGGGGCTCATCTGGGCCTTGGCGGCAAAGGCGAACATGCCGTACACGGCGCTCACCAGCACCAGCAGGGCGCCGGCGGTCATGAGGGTCATGTACACCATGTCCCCCCGGGCGGCAAAGGCGGTGTCCCCGTCCAGCTTCTGCCGGGGCTTGCCCTGGCTGAGGAAGAGGAGAATACCCCCCGCCGCCACCGAGAACACCAGCAGCACCCAGGGGCTCACCGCCCCTTCCAGGGGCAGGCCGGTGGCGGGCTCAAAGGCGGTGCTGAGCACCCACAGCCGCAGCGCCGCCCCCACCAGCCCCAGCACCAGGGCCGCAATGGGCACAATGCGATATTTATGTGTTTCCAGCATGGCAACCTCCTATCGTCATGGGGCCGGCTGCCCGGCCCGGTACCACCACAGCCACAGCCCTGCCGCTACCTGCAAAATCAAAATGGCCGGCAGCCCCCAGCGAAAAGACCGGTGGCGGGTCTTGTGGTGAAAGAGGAACATCCCTGCGATAGCCCCGGGGCTCCCCCCCAGGATGGCCGCCAGGAAGAGGGTGCGCTCCGGGATGCGCCACAGCCCCAGCCGGGCGCGGCGCTTGTCCACCCCAAAGAGGATGAGGGCAGCCAGATTCACACCTCCCAGCCAGATGGCCGCCAGGAGGGGCAGCAGGTCCCTCACTTCCCCTGTTCCTCCTGGGCGGTCTTCTCCAGGTACTCGTCATAGGTCCCACGGTGGTCGATGAGGCGGCCGTCAGCGGTAAAGTCAAAGACCCGGTTGGCCACGGTCTGCACCAGCTGGTGGTCGTGGGAGGCCACCAGCACGTTGCACTTCACCGCCTCCAGGCCGTTGTTCAAAGCGGCGATGGACTCCAGGTCCAGGTGGTTGGTGGGCTGGTCCAGCAGCAGCACGTTGGCCCCGGAGAGCATCATGCGGGAGAGCATGCACCGCACCTTCTCCCCGCCGGAGAGGACCTTCACGGGCTTGAAGATGTCCTCCCCGGAGAAGAGCATCCGGCCCAGAAAGCCCCGCAGGTAGCTCTCGTGCTTGTCCTCGGAGAACTGGCGCAGCCAGTCCAGGATGGAGTCGTCGCAGTCGTTGAAGAAGGCGGAGTTGTCCTTGGGGAAGTAGGAGAAGGTGGCGGTCTGGCCCCACTTCACGGTACCCTCGTCGGGCTCCCACTCCCCGGTGAGGATCTTAAAGAGGGCGGTCTGGGCGTTCTCGTTCTCGCCCACAAAGGCGATCTTGTCCCCGTGGCCCACGATGAAGGACACCTTGTCCAGCACCTTCACCCCGTCCACGGTCTTGCTCACGTCGGTGACAAAGAGGATGTCCTTGCCCACCTCCCGGTCGGGGGAGAAGCCCACCCAGGGGTAGCGGCGGGAGGAGGCGGGCATCTCCTCCACGGTGAGCTTGTCCAGGAGCTTCCGGCGGGCGGTGGCCTGCTTGGACTTGGACTTGTGGGAGGACTCGTACCAGAAGTCGTAGTTGCCCACATAGAGCTTGATCTTGTTGTAGTCGATATCCACAATGTGGGTGCACACCGTATTGAGGAAGTGGCGGTCGTGGCTGACCACGATGACGGTGCCCTCAAAGTCCAGCAGGAAGTCCTCCAGCCAGTTGACGGCGTTGATGTCCAGGTTGTTGGTGGGCTCGTCCATCATGAGGAGGTCGGGGTTGCCGAAGAGAGCCTGGGCCAGCAGCACCTTCACCTTCAGCCGTCCGTCCAGGGTGGCCATGGCGCTCTGGTGGTACTCGGTGCCCACCCCCAGGCCCTGGAGGATACGGGAGGCGTCGCTCTCCGCCTCCCAGCCCCCCAGCTCGGCGTACTCCTCCTCCAGCTCGCAGGCCCGCAGGCCGTCCTCGTCGGTCATCTCCTCCTTGGCGTAGAGGGCGTCCTTCTCCTTGCCGATGTCGTAGAGGCGCTGGTTGCCCATGATGACGGTGTCCATCACGGTGTAGCCGTCGTAGGCGTTCTGGTCCTGCTTCAAAACAGACATGCGGATGTCCGGCAGGAGGGACACGGTGCCGCTGGTGGCCTCCAGCTGGCCCGAGAGGATCTTCAGAAAGGTGGACTTGCCGGCCCCGTTGGCGCCGATGATGCCATAGCAGTTGCCCCGGGTGAACTGCAGGTCCACGTGGGAAAAGAGGGGCTGCCCACTGTAGTTCAGGGACAGGTCGGAAACAGTGATCATGGTTGTACTCCTTCATTTTAATGCATACTGGGTTATTATATCATATCCCATTGGAAAAACAAAGGATAAAATCCACACAGAAAAGGGCCTGCTGCAAAAGGCACAGGCTGCACAGAAAATCCGTCATTCCGAGAAAAACGGCCGCCCTGTGGGCAGCCGTTTTTCGTGGGAATCCGCCTTCCTTGCCGGGGACACGGATTGCCGCGCCAGTGTGCGCACTGGCGCGCAATGACAGGTAGGTGCAGAATGTCAATTTTGCAGCAGGCCCAATGGGCCAATGGGATCCGGGCGGCCCGTCAGCTCTCCACCACCTGGCCGTGGAGGACGGTGCGGGCCTCCACGGTGAGGGCGCCGTCCCGCACGTCCACCGTGAGGGTCTGCCCGGGCAGCACCTGGTCGGCGATGATCTTGCGGCCCACCAGGGTCTCCACCGAGTGCTGGAGGTAGCGCCGCAGGGGCCGGGCGCCGTACAGGGGGTCGTACCCCGCCTGGATGACCAGGTCTTTGGCGGCGGGGGTGAGCTCCACCGTGAGCTGCTGCTCCGCCAGACGGCGGTTGAGCCCCTCCACCATCAGGTCAATGATCTGGGTGATGTCCCCCTTGGTGAGGGGCTTGTAGAAGACGATCTCGTCCAGGCGGTTGAGGAACTCCGGCCGGAAGGACTGGCGGAGCAGGGCGGTCACCCCGTCCCTGGCCTCCTGGCTGATGTTGCCCTCCCCATCGATGCCCTCCAGCAGGAACTGGGAGCCCAGGTTGGAGGTGAGGATGATGATGGTGTTCTTGAAATCCACGGTGCGGCCTTGACTGTCGGTAATACGGCCGTCGTCCAATACTTGCAGTAATACGTTGAACACGTCGGGGTGGGCCTTCTCCACCTCGTCAAAAAGGATGACGGAGTAGGGGTGGCGGCGCACCGCCTCGGTGAGCTGGCCGCCCTCCTCATAGCCCACATATCCCGGAGGGGCCCCGATGAGGCGGGAGACGGAGAACTTCTCCATATACTCGCTCATGTCGATGCGCACCATGTTCTTCTCCGAGTCGAAGAGGGCCTCGGCCAGGGCCTTGGCCAGCTCGGTCTTGCCCACGCCGGTGGGGCCCAGGAACAGGAAGGAGCCGATGGGCCGGTTGGGGTCGGCGATGCCCGCCCGGGAGCGGATGATGGCCTCGCTCACCAGACGCACCGCCTCCTCCTGGCCGATGACCCGGCGGTGGAGGATGTCCTCCATGTGGAGGAGCTTCTCCCGCTCCCCCTCCATCAGGCGGGAGACGGGGATGCCGGTCCACCGCTCCACAATGCGGGCGATCTCCTCCTCGGTGACCTTGTCCCGCAGGAGGCTTCTGGCCTTGCCCTCGTTGGCCACGGCCTCCTCCGCCTCCAGCGCTCGGCGCAGGTCGGGGATGGTGCCGTACTTGAGCTGGGCGGCCTTCTCCAGGTCGTACTGCCGCTCGGCCTGCTCCATCTGGGCGTTGGCGGCCTCCAGGTCCTCCCGCAGCTTCTGGACCTTGCCGATGGCGTTTTTCTCGTTCTCCCACCGGGCCTTCTGGGCGTTGAACTGCTCCCGCTGGTCCGCCAGCTCCCGCTGGATCTCCTCCAGGTGGGCCTGGGACAGCGCGTCGGTCTCCTTTTTCAGGGCGGCCTCCTCAATCTCCAGCTGGATGATCTTCCGCTGGAGCACGTCCAGCTCCGTGGGCATGGAGTCCATCTCCGTGCGGATCAGGGCGCAGGCCTCGTCCACCAGGTCGATGGCCTTGTCGGGGAGGAAGCGGTCGGTGATATACCGGTCGGACAGGGTGGCGGCGGCGATGATGGCCCCGTCGGTGATCTTCACGCCGTGGTACACCTCATAGCGCTCCTTGAGCCCCCGGAGGATGGCGATGGCGTCCTCCACCGTGGGCTCCTCCACCATGACGGGCTGGAACCGCCGCTCCAGGGCGGCGTCCTTCTCGATATACTGCCGGTACTCGTTGAGGGTGGTGGCCCCGATGCAGTGGAGCTCCCCCCGGGCCAGCATGGGCTTGAGGAGGTTGCCCGCGTCCATGGAGCCCTCGGTCTTGCCCGCCCCCACGATGGTGTGGAGCTCGTCGATGAACAGCAGGATGCGCCCCTCGCTCTTTTTCACCTCGTTGAGGACGGCCTTCAGCCGCTCCTCAAACTCCCCCCGGTACTTGGCCCCGGCGATGAGGGCCCCCATGTCCAGGGCGAAGATGGTCTTGTCCTTCAGGGAATCGGGCACGTCCCCCTTCACAATGCGCTGGGCCAGGCCCTCGGCAATGGCGGTCTTGCCCACGCCGGGCTCGCCGATGAGGACGGGGTTGTTCTTGCTTTTGCGGCTCAAAATGCGGATGACGTTTCGGATCTCGTCGTCCCGGCCGATGACCGGGTCCAGCTTGTTCTGCCGGGCCCGCTCCACCAGGTCGGTGCCGTACTTCTTCAGGGCGTCGTAGGTCTCCTCCGGGTTGTCGGAGGTGACCCGCTGGTTGCCCCGCACGGCAGCCAGGGCCTTCATGACCTCCTCCCGGCTCACCCGGTAGGTCTGGAACAGCCCCTTCAGGGCGCCGGAGGCGGTGTCCAGCAGGGCCAGGAACAGGTGCTCCACGGAGACATACTCGTCCTTCATGGAGGAAGCCACCGACTCGGCGGCGTTGAGGGTGCGGTCCACGTCCTGGGCGATGTAGATCTTCCCCGCCTCCCGGGCGCCGCCGGACACCTTGGGCAGCTTCTCCACCTCGTGGCGCACCGCGGCCTGGAAGCTGGCCACGGTCATGCCCATGTGCTCCATGAGCTGGGGGATGAGGCCCCCCTCCTGCTCCACTAGGGCGAGCATCAGGTGGACCTGCTCGATCTGGGGATTGCCGTGCTCCTGGGCCATGGTCTGGGCGGCCTGGATGGCCTCCAGGGTCTTTTTCGTATATTGGTTGGCGTTCATAGCAAACACGCTCCTTTCATCCGGCGGCCGCCGGACCCTCCGGCCCGGGGACCGCCCCATACCTCTTGATTTGCCCTTAGTATAGGCACTGGGACACAAAAAATCATGAACGCTTTGTAAACAATTAGCACTCTCATTCAGAGAGTGCTAATTTTCTTGTCGGGGCATTTTTTCCTCCCTCCACCCTTTACGGCGGCGGGAAAAGCCGCTATAATAGTGCGGCTGTCATATTATAAAAGTATAAAGGAAGGAGGGAACGCCATGGGCCGTGGCTGCGACCTGGGGGGCGGGAAGGTGCCGGGGCTGGTCCTCCGGCTGGCCATTCCCACCATGCTGGCCCAGCTGGTCAGCGTGCTTTACAGCATTGTGGACCGGATCTACATCGGCTCCGGGGTGGGGGATCTGGCCCTGGCGGGGGTGGGGGTGTGCGGCCCCATCGTCACCCTGCTCACCTCCTTTGCCTGTCTGGTGGGACAGGGGGGCGCCCCCATCATGGCCATGCGCATGGGGGAGGGCCGGCTGGACCAGGCCCGGCAGGTGCTCCACTCCAGCTTCCGGCTGCTGGTGGCCATATCGGTGGCCCTGACGGCGGTGTTCCTCCTGGTGAAGGAGCAGCTGCTGTGGTGGTTCGGCGCCAGCAGTGACACCTTTGGCTACGCGGACACCTACCTCACCATTTACACTGCGGGCACGGTGTTCGCCCTCCTGTCCACGGGGATGAACAGCTTTCTCATCTGCCAGGGGTTCTCCGGGCTGGGGATGGCCACGGTGATGCTGGGGGCGGGGCTGAACATCGCCCTGGACCCCCTGTTCATCTTTGTGTTCCACATGGAGGTGGCGGGGGCGGCCTGGGCCACGGTGCTCTCCCAGTTTGCCTCCTGCCTGTTCGTGCTGCTGGCCCTCTCCCGGAAGAAGATGCCCGTGCCCCTGGGGTGGCGGCACTTCTCCTGGCGGTCCGTGGGGCAGGTGGTGTCCTTCGGCGTGTCCCCCTTCCTCATCATCGCCTCGGACAGCGTGCTGCTCATCGTGCTCAACACCATGCTCCAGCGCTTCGGCGGCCCCGGGGAGGGGGATGTGCTCATCACCTGCGCCACCATTGTCCAGAGCTATCTCCTCCTCATTACCATGCCCATGGGGGGCATCACCCTTGGCAGCCAGCCGGTGGTGAGCTTCAACTACGGCGCGGGGAACACCCGGCGGGTGGTGGACGCCCTGAAAATGATCGTGGGGCTGTGTCTCACCTTCTGCGCGGTCATGATGGTGGTGACCCACACCCTCTCCCCCCTCTTTGTGGGGCTGTTCACCTCCGACAGCCAGGTGGCGGAGCGGTCGGTGGGGTATATCAAGATCTTCACCTGCATGATCCTCCCCCTGGCGGTCCAGTACCCCCTGGTGGACGAGACCACCGCCATGGGCCACGTGCGCCAGGCCCTGTTCTGCTCCATGTTCCGCAAGGCCCTGTTTCTCGCCTGCCTGGTGGGGCTGCCCGTGCTGGTGTCCGCCGAAGCCATCTTCCTGTCGGAACCCATCGCGGACCTGTGCGCCGCCACCGTGACCACCGTTCTCTTCCTCCGCCGCCTCCCCCAGCTCCTCTCCGCCGCCGGGGGCGGAGCGCTGCAAGAAAACTGAACGCCAAAAGGCCCGCCCCCGGACCAATCCGGAGGCGGGCCAAATGCTGCGCCCCTGGGGGGAGGCGCTTTTTACTCGATGGCGATGCGGCGCCCCGCATCCACCGCGGGCTGGGCCTTGGGCAGGTTCAGGGTGAGCACGCCGCTGTTGTAAGCGGCGGTGATGCCCGACACGTCGATGCCCGACACATCGAAGCTCCGGCGGAAGGAGCCGAAGCGCCGCTCCCGGCGCAGGTAATTGCCCTGGTCGTCCTTCTGGTCCTGGCTCTCCTGGTGCTGGGCGGAGATGGTGAGGACGTTGTCCTTCACATCCAGGCTGATGTCCTCCTTCTGGAAGCCGGGCAGCTCGGCGTCCAGCACATAGTGGTCGCCGTCCTCCCGGATGTCGGTGCGGAAGTCGGGCAGGCCGCTGGTGCCCCCCAGCATCTCCCGCTGGAGGCGGTCCATCATCTGGAACAGGTTGTCGCTGTGACGTTCAAAGGGAAGCATACCAAACATAAGTCAAGATCCTTTCTTCGATCAAAATTTACAAGGTGTGTTAGCACTCTATTCTTCTATCTGCCAACCTTCCGGGTAGGAGGCTGGGGATGGGGAGGAGGTCCCCCGGGATCTCACCCCGGTTTTCCTCATCTCTTGGCTGTATTATACCCCTTGTTTTATGAACGATTCTCCTTTCTTGTGTGTCCAAATTGTAAACTTAGCACTCTATTGCTCCGAGTGCTAATCCACCCCCCCCTTGAAGGGGGGGATGGATTTTGATACAATAGTGCTGTACTATACTAAACCGCGCCGGGCCAGCCCGGCGCCAAAGGAGTCCTTCTCATGCTGCCTGAATATCCCTTGAATCTGGGCACCGCCCGCTCCGCCATCCGGGAGCTCTTTGAGTACGGCAAGCAGCGCGCTGCGGTGGTGGGGGCGGAGAACGTCTTTGACTTCTCCATCGGCAACCCCTCCGTGCCCCCTCCGGCCGTCCTCAACGAGACCGCCCAGGAGCTGCTGCTCCATGAGGACCCGGTGGCCCTCCACGGGTACACCGTGGCCCCCGGCGACGCGGACGCCCGCAGCCTCATTGCCGCCGACCTGAACCGCCGCTTTGGTACAGACTATGGCCCCCAGAACCTGTATATGACCGTGGGGGCGGCGGCGGCCCTGTGCTGCTGCTTCCACGGCCTCACCTGTCCCGGGGACGAGTTCATCCTCTTCGCCCCCTACTTCCCCGAGTACGCCGTGTTCCTCCAGGGGGCGGGGGCCAAGGTGAAGGTGATCCCCCCGGAGATCGAGTCCTTCCAGATTGACTTTGACGCCCTGGAGGCCGCCATCACCGAGCACACCAAGGGTCTGGTGCTCAACAGTCCCAACAACCCCTCCGGCGCAGTGTACTCCGCCGAGACCCTCCGGCGCCTGGCGGACCTGCTGCGGGACCGCTCCGCCCAGTACGGCCACCCCATCTACCTCATCTCCGACGAGCCCTACCGGGAGATCGTGTACGGCGCGGCGGTGCCCTGGCTGCCCGACTTCTATGACAACGCCCTGGTGTGCTACTCCTACTCCAAGTCCCTGTCCATCCCCGGCGAGCGGGTGGGCTATGTGCTGGTGCCCCCCACGGTGGAGGACTGGGAGCTGGTGTACGCCTCCGTGGCCGGGGCCGGGCGGATGCTGGGCTATGTGAACGCCCCCTCCCTGTTCCAGCGGGTGGCCGCCCGGTGCACCGGGGAGACGGCGGACCTGTCGGTATACGCCGAAAACCGCCGGCTGCTGGTGGACGGGCTGCGGTCCTTCGGGTACCACGTGGTGGAGCCCGCGGGCACCTTCTACCTCTTCCCCCGCACCCTGGAGCCCGACGCCCAGGCCTTCGCCCGCCGGGCCCAGGAGCTGGACCTGCTGGTGGTGGCGGGAGACGGCTTCGGCTGCCCGGGGCACGTGCGCATCTCCTTCTGCGTGCCCACCGAGCGCATCCGCCGGGCCCTGCCGGTGTTCGAGAAGCTGGCCCAGTCCTACAAGTGATCTTACCGCGCAAAAAGCCCGCGCCCGGACTTCACCGGGCGCGGGCTTCAGCGTGTCGATAAAGTCGACACGCCTCAAAAAAATGCAAGCATTTTTTTGAGGAGATGCAGCCCGCTGCGTCGCATAATTTGGCCCTTGGCCAAATTCCACGCTTGCGGGCTGAGAAGTGTTTTTTCCGAGGCACATGTCCCCGGAAAAAACGGATTGCATCTTATTTTGCCGCCCCCGAGCGGCAAAACTCTGCTG
>CASFCS010000057.1 GCA_949293245.1 uncultured bacterium
TCCACCCCCAGGAATTGGATGTGGGAATAGGTGGGGACCACAGCTTCGGGGTCATCGGGGAGCAGGCGCTCGCGCACGGCGGCCTTAATGGTCTTGATGGCGTCGATGCCGGTGCCGCCCAGACCGATGAGCAACGTGGCGGTGTTCTGCACCTGTCGTGCCTGCTGCTGGGTAGAGATAATACCGCCGCCGGTGCTCAGAAGAAGCTTTGTGTAGGTCATGGTGTTTTTTCCTCCTCTTATATGGTGCTGGACGATGGGAAAGCTGCCAAAGACATGCCGGCGGCCCGCCTACTCAGGTGTATGTGACCGCAGAGCCCTTTAGCACCGGGTGCAGGGCCGCCGGATGTGAGATTCAGGGACGATGGGGGCCGCCGGGCCGGGGGCCGGTGGGAGCGCCGGGTCTGGGACCGGTGGGGGCGCCGGGTCTGGGACCGGAAGGAGTGCCAGGCCGGGGGCCGGTGGGAGCGCCGGGCCGGGGGCCGGAGGTGGGCGCAGTGGGAGCGCCGGACCAGGGGGCAGTGGGCTGAGAGGCGCCGGGCCGTCCGGGAGTGCCGAAACCAGGACGGCCGGGACCGCCGGAGCCGGGCCGCCCGCCGATGTGGTTGGGCCGGGGGCCGGAGGGGGTCTTGCCGCGGCCGCCTATACGACTTTTACGCTTGCTCTCAAAGCGCATCAGGATCTGGGAGGCGCCCCGCTCGTCCACCGAGACGGTGACGTCCACGTTGCTGTCCACCCGGACTTTGGTGACCTTCTGGCCGGAGTGGTAGACGGGCTTGTTGGTCACCAGCTCCACATACTCCTTGCCGCTGGCCTGGAAGTAACACTTGCCAAAGTCCAGCCCGACCATGGGAGGCAGCTGGAAGAGGGAGAGCTTGCAGCGGCCCCGCCGGGGGGTCTTGCTGACCCGCTGGGTGGTCTGGCCGTTGTTGCGGGCCCACACGGTAATGGTGCCCGAGAAGCGCTTGGTCAGGGCGATCCACAGCAGAATGCCCAGTACGATGAGGGTCACCAGTGCGGCGATGCCGATGCCGATGAGGGCCATAATGCCTACGTTGTGGGTGATGATCTCCACCTCAATGTCGCAGGAGAGACCCCGGGTATCGGTGGCCCGCACGGTGTAGGAGCCGCGGCTCAGGCTGAAGCCCGTCTGGGTGAGGGTGTTGCCGTCCACGGTGTAGTCGGTGTTCTCCAGGAAGGAGGAAGAGACAATCTCATAAGTAATGGCGTCCCCGTCAGGGTCGGTGGCCAGGGTGGACAGGTCCACCGATACGCTGGCATCCTGGAAGGGGATAATGTAAACGGTCTTGCTTACCCGGTCCTCCACGGGAACCGGTGGGCTGTTGGGGGCCAGGGAGTCGTCAAAGTTCAGGGGACCCACCACCGGGGAGGTCTTGGTCAGGTAGTAGCCTTCCGCGGTGACCTGATAGGAGTAAGTTCCGCTGCCAAAATTGTAGGAGGCGGTGTAGGCGCCGTTGGAGAGGGTCATGGGGACGGAGTCCACAACAGCCCCTGTGGTATCCAGAATTTCCAGCGTGGCGGAAAAGCCGGTACACTGCTGGTCGGTGGTGGCACTCTGGCCGCCGGACTGAAGCTGGGCGGTGACGGTCAGATCGGTGTTGGTGCGGAAGATGTCCCCCTGGGGCTGATGCTGGGCCACCACGCCCAGATCGGTATTGAACACCAGATTGATGGAGATCATGTCGCCTGGGGTACCCTGGGTGATCAAGGTCCACTCACCGGGGATGGTATCGGTGATTTTCACCAGGGTAAAGGTATCAGAAGTAAAGGTAGTCATCTGCTGATCGGTGCAGTTGCTGCCGTTTGGCGTGATAAGAGAGATGGCGCTGGCGCCGCCGCTGATGATAATGTTGACCTCTTCCACGCCCAGCCCGGGCACCTCAAAGGGAGTCTCCAGAGTGCCGCTGTCGGGCAGGGGAACGGGGGTTGGGGGGATGGGAATGGTGCTGGTGCCATAGATCAGGGCATAGAAGCTGTTGAAAATGTCGGGCAGGTCGCTGGCAGACTGGATCTCGCTGAAGATGCCGCCGGTGGCGGTGGAGATCTGCTGCATCTCGGTGATGTCGGCGGAGTTGTCCGCGTTGAGACATACGCTGTAGATGGGAATGGAGCCGTCGCGGGCAGCCTGGATGGCGGCGGCTTTGGCGTCCAGGGACTCGGTGAGGGCATCATTGGTGGCCACCTCGGTGTTGCCGTCACTGAGGAAGACAATGACCGAGGGAAGATTGGGGTCGCCGTTGGCGGCGATCATATCGGTAGCGGTGGAGAGGGCCTGGCCGATGTTGGTGAAGGCGTAGGTGCCGGTGCCCTCAAAAAAATCAATGACCGCCTGCTTTCCGTCCATGCCGGAGAGGGCGGCCAGATCCTGACTGGCCTCCACCTGACCGGCGAAGACAACGCCGCCCAGATAGTTGCCCTGGTCGGCCAGCAGACTGATGAACTGGTTAATGGCCTCATAGCGCAGGCCTTCGGGGTCTGTATCGTCCATCGACTTGCTGGCGTCCAGCACGATCACCACATTATAGCGATTTTCCACATTGGAGCTCTGATCCGCCGAGGCGGGGCAGACTAAGACCAGTGTGGTCAAAAGGGCCAGTACCACGGCCAGTACCCCCATGCGAGATACTCTTTTCACACAAATCCTCCTCACATCACATCTGAAATATGCTCCAGGAAAAGTCCTTCGAGAAGAACGGCCGGCCCGTAGGACCGACCGCCTGAAAGCCAAAATGAAAGGCAAAGGGAACAGTTCATTCCAGTAAAGATATCTTACAAAAACTGATGTGCCCTGTCAAGGTTCGACGACAGAAATTAAGCTTATAATGTAAAAGTTACACGCTTGTGCGGGAGCAGCGGGCACAAAAGCCGCGGCGCTGCCGGAGAGGCAGCGCCGCGGAAATGGTGAGACAAGGACAGAAATCAGCCGCATTTGGAGTAGCCGCAGTCCCGGCAGGTGACGCAGCCCCCCTCGTGTTCCAGCTTGGAGCCGCACTCGGGGCAGAACTTGGCCAGCTTGGCCTCGGCGGGGGTGATGTCACGCTTGGCAGTGGGTGCGGAGGGCTGGGGTCTGGCGGCAGGGGTGGGCGCCACAGGGATGGCGGCAGGAATGCTGCACCCCTGGGTGGCCTTGATGACCTTCTCCAGGCTTTTGGCAATGGCGTCGGGGCAGCTCATCACCGGCACGCCGGACTGGCGCAGGCAGGAGGGGCAGCGGATGCCCTTGAGCTGCTGGATGATCTCCCGGGGATCCATGCCGCTGCGGATGGCCACGGACACCAGACGGGCAGTGGCCTCGCTCTGGCTGGGGCAGCCGCCGGCCCGGCCGGTGTTGGTAAACACCTCGCAGATGCCCCGCTCATCATAGTTTACCGTAATATAGAGGTTGCCGCAGCCGATGCGTACCTTTTCGGTAAACCCGGTGGTGACGGCGGGGCGGGGACGGGGCAGCAGGTGGCCGTAGTCCGCCTCAATGTGATCAGGATCGTCAACATGATCGTCTTTATGGTTGACTTTTCCGATGTTCAGCACCTGCTCGTCCCGGCTACCGTCCCGGTAGATGGTGGTGCCCTTGCACCCCAGGTCGTAGGCCAGGCGGTATACCTGGGCCACGTCCTCCCGGGTGGCGGAGTTGGGGAAGTTCACCGTTTTGGACACGGCGTTGTCGGTGTGGGCCTGGAAAGCGGCCTGCATGCGCACATGGGCCATGGGGGAGACGTCGTGGGCGCAGACAAAGACCTCCCGGATGGCGGCGGGCAGGCTCTGGATGTGGGCCAAGGTGCCGTGCTGGGCGATTTCCTGGGCCAGATCATCGCTGTAGAGCCCCAGGGCGGTGAGCCGGTCCTTGAGCACCTGGTTGGTCTCCACCAGATGGGTGTTGTCCATCACGTTGCGGATATAGGCGTAGGCAAACACGGGCTCCACGCCGCTGGACACCCCGGCGATGATGGACAGGGTGCCCGTGGGGGCGATGGTGGTGACGGTGGCGTTGCGGATGGGAGGGCCGTTGCGCAGGGTGCTCTCGGCGAACAGGGGGAAGGGGCCCCGCTGGAGGGCCAGAGCCTCGCTGGCCTGGTGGCCCCGGGTGTTGATGCGCTCCATGATGCGGCTGCCCAGGGCCAGGCCGGCCTCGCTGTTGTAAGGGATGTTCAAATAGAGCAGCATGTCCGCAAAGCCCATGACCCCCAGGCCGATCTTCCGGGTGGAGCGGGTCATCTGGTCAATCTCGGGCAGGGGGTACTGGTTGACCTCGATGACGTTGTCCAGGAAGTGGACCGCCAGGTCCACCGTGGCATCCAGCTTCTCCCAGTCCACCTCATAGCCCGCGGGGGTGGCCTTCAGGTGGGCCACCAGGTTGATGGAACCCAGGTTGCACGCCTCGTAGGGCAGCAGGGGCTGCTCGCCGCAGGGGTTGGTGGACTCGATCTCCCCCAGGGAGGGGGTCACATTGTCCCGGTTAAGCCGGTCCAGGAAGAGAATGCCGGGCTCGCCGGTCTTCCAGGCGGAGTTGACGATGGCCTCAAAGACCTCCCGGGCGGAGAGCTGGCCGGTGACAGTGCCGGTGGCGGGGTCCACCAGGTCGTAGGGCATGTCCTGGGCCACCGCGTCCATAAAGGCCTCGGTGATGCCCACGGAGATATTAAAGTTGTTGATCTCATGGGTGTCGTTTTTGCAGGTGATGAACTCCATGATATCGGGGTGGTCCACCCGCAGGATGCCCATGTTGGCCCCCCGGCGGGTGCCCCCCTGCTTCACCGCCTCGGTGGCGGAGTTGAACACCTTCATGAAGGAGACGGGACCCGAGGCCACGCCGCCGGTGGAGTTGACAGTGGACCCCTTGGGCCGCAGCCGGGAGAAGGAGAAGCCGGTGCCGCCGCCGGACTTGTGGATGAGGGCGGCGTCCTTGATGGCGCCGAAGATCTCCTCCATGGAGTCCCCCACGGGCAGCACAAAGCAGGCGGACAGCTGGCCCAGAGGGCGGCCGGCGTTCATCAGGGTGGGGGAGTTGGGCAGGAACTCCAGCTGGGTCATCATACGGTAGAACTGTTCGGCGGTGTGCGCCACGTCGGCCTGGGGGTCGAACACCTGGTCAGCCCGGGCGATGGCGTCGGCCACCCGGTGGAAGAGCTGATCCACCGTCTCGGTGGGATTTCCCTTGGCGTCACGGATGAGATAGCGCTTTTCCAGTACGGCTTTGGCGTTGTTTGAAATGATCATGTGCTCCCGTTGCCTCCTCTGATTTTTGCCGCATTTTTGGCGGCCTGGCTTGTGTATGTCACCGGTCCCGCCCCGCCGCAGCCGCCCAAATGCCTCCCCCAGGGGTAAAAAATCCACAATTCTGGAAGGACAGGGATATGATTCAAATCCGGCGGATTCCGGGGCGCGGATCAAGAGCAGACGCAAAATATTGTATCACAGGTGATTGCGATGTCAACATATAGTTTTCTCCTGGGGGAAAATTCCTATGTTAAAAAGAGGGAATTGAGAACAGCGTTTTGCAGAGCGCACAATTATCATGGATAAATATTGCAAAAATTGTGCGTTAGTGATAGAATGGGCCTCAAGTTCGTTTTACCGCTTCGGCAGGCGGGGCTGGACCCTGCCGCCTCCGGGCTGTGGCCGCGCCCGGGGCATCTGCCGGGGAGGGAGCAAAGGAGGAACCTGTTTTGAAGAAGTTGGAGATCACAGAAACCGTACTGCGCGACGCAAACCAGTCCCTGATGGCCACCCGGCTGCCCATGTCGGATTTCCTGGACATCCTGGACACCATGGACAGCGCCGGGTACCACTCGGTGGAGTGCTGGGGAGGGGCCACGTTCGACTCCTGCCTGCGCTATCTGGGGGAGGACCCCTGGGAGCGGCTGCGCACCATCAAGGCCCACATGAAGCACACCAAGCTTCAGATGCTCCTGCGGGGGCAGAATCTGCTGGGCTATCACCACTACTCTGACGATACGGTCCGCCGCTTTGTCCGGGCTTCCGTGGAAAACGGCATGGACATCATCCGCATCTTTGATGCCCTCAACGACCTGCGCAACATCCGCACTGCCGTGGACGAGTGCCTCAAGGCGGGGGCGGAGGCCCAGGGCACCATCTGCTACACCCTCTCGCCCATCCACAACCTGGAGAGCTATGTGGCCCTGGGCAAGGAGATCGAGGCCATGGGCTGCCAGTCCCTGTGCATCAAGGACATGGCGGGCATCATGAGCCCCCAGGAGTGCTATGACCTCATCACCGCCCTGAAGAAAGGCGGGGTGAAGATTCCCATCTACGTCCACACCCACGCCACCACCGGCCTGGGGTACATGACCTACCTGAAGGCTGCCGAGGCGGGGGCCGCCGGCATCGACACCGCCACCTCCTGCTTCTCCGGCGGCACTTCCCAGCCCACCACCGAGTCCATGGTGTACGCCCTCACCCAGATGGGCTTTGACTGCGGGGTGGATTACGACGTGCTCAAAAAGGTCAACGACTTCTTCCTGCCGGTGCAGAAGAAGTTCGTGGAGAAGGGCACCTTTGACCCCTACGTCCTCTCCGTGAAGGCCGACGCCCTGAAGTACCAGATCCCCGGGGGCATGCTCTCCAACCTGGTGGCCCAGCTCAAGGCCCAGAACGCCATCGACCGGCTGGACGAGGTGCTCGTGGAGACTCCCAAGGTCCGGGCCGACCTGGGCTATCCCCCGCTGGTGACCCCCATGAGCCAGATGGTGGGTGTCCAGGCCACGGTGAACGTGCTGCTGGGAGAGCGGTACAAGAACATCGGCAAGGAGGTCAAGTCCTACATCCGCGGGGAGTACGGCACCCCTCCGGGGAAGATCGACCCCGAGCTGGCCAAGAAGGTTCTGGGCGACGAGCCCGCCATCACCGGGCGGTACGCCGAATCCCTCGCTCCCGAGTTTGAGGCGGCCAAGGCCGAGCTGGGCAGCCGCGCCCAGTCGGATCTGGACGTCCTGTCCTACATCGCCTTCCCCCAGCAGGCCGAGCAGTTCTTTGCCCAGCGGGAGCTGAAGAAGGCCATGAAAGTGAGCTACACCATTGAGGAGGTGGCCCAATGATCTCGCCTGTCAGCGCCCTTCTGGTGGCCCTGTCCGGCATGGTGATCGTCTTTGCCGTGCTGGCCGTCCTGTCGGGTATGATCGTGGTGATCTCCAAGGTGGTGGCCTTCTTCGAGAAGAAGACGGCGGCCCCCGCCAGGGAGGAGCCCGTCCAGGCGGCCCCCGCGCCCGCCGCCGCCCCGGCCGGGCCCTTCGGCGGCGAGGTGGCCCTCATCGACGTGGATGAGAAGACCGCCGCCTGCGTCATGGCCATCGTGAGCCACGAGACCGGCATCCCGCTCTCGGAGCTGGTGTTCAAATCCATCAAGGCATTATAATTGGGGGAATCGACCATGAAATACATTGTGACACTCAACGGAAACCAGTACGAGGTGGAGGTGGAGAAGGGCCAGGCCACCGCGGTATACACCGGCCCCGCCCCTGCCGCCGCCCCGGCGCCCGCTCCCGCTGCTGCGCCCGCCGCAGCTCCGGCGGCTGCCCCT
>CASFCS010000058.1 GCA_949293245.1 uncultured bacterium
CGACGCCACGGATGACTCGGTCAAGGACGCCATTCTGGACGCCTACAGTTCGCTGGTGGATACCGCCGGCTCTTGGGCGCTGACGCCGGACCGTTCCCTCCAGGGGGAGCGTGTCTGGGGCGAGGACGACTACACCGGCACCTATGCGGCCGACTACGAGGACTTCTCCGGCACGGAGTTGCTCTTTGGCGGCACCACGCTGGACCGGGAGGCCGGGGATGCGGTAGAGGTCACCTGCTCCCTTGCCGTCGAAGAGGGGGAGGCCACCATCTTCCTGCGCTCCGGCTCTGAGGACCCGGTGCTCCTGCTGTCCGAGAGCGGGGATTACTCCGGCACCATCGAGGTGGGCAGCGGAAGCGTCTATCTCGGTGTCTGGGGCGAGGGCGTGACCGGGAGCGTGTCCATTCAAATCGAGTAAACTGTGAGGTGCGTCATGCGGATACTGAAAAAACTGCTGGTGCGGATCATTCTGCTGATCGTAGCCGCCGGGATTTTGTGCGGCAGTGTGGTGGCTGTTCTGGGCTACCTGATGTATCGTGACGCACTCAAGGAGCAGAGCTTGGAGGACAAGGTTGCAGAGGTGCAGGCAGATCCCAGCTACACGCCGCTTGCAGACCTGCCGGAAATCTATCTTGATGCGGTCGTGGCAGTGGAGGACCACCGCTTTGAACAGCATTGCGGCATCGACATCATCGCCATCGCCAGAGCTGCCTGGAACAACATCAAGTCCTGGAGCCTGCGGGAAGGCGGCAGCACCATCACTCAGCAGCTTGCCAAGAACCTGTATTTTACCCAGGAGCGGAGTTTTATCCGTAAGGCTGCGGAGGTTTTCATGGCCTTTCGGCTGGAGCAGACCTACTCAAAGGACGAGATCCTGGAGCTGTATGTCAACTCCATTTACTTTGGCGACGGCTATTACTGTGTCCGGGACGCCAGCGCGGGCTACTTTGGGAAGGAGCCTGCGGACATGACGGATGGCGAAGCCACGCTGCTGGCCGGAATCCCCAATGCGCCATCCGTCTACTCGCTGACGGCGAACCCAGATCTGGCTGCGCAGCGGCAGCAGTATGTTCTCCAACAGATGGTGAAATACGGGTATCTCGGCGAGGAAGAGGCGGCGGCAATTCTGCAAAACTGATTATGCCGCAGAAGATCCCAGGGAGGTGAGCAGCATGGAGGAGATCATCGTCATTCGGGCGCGGGATCCGGATGGCAGCGTGTTCAAGGCCATCATGGACGCGCTGAACGGCAAAAGGGCAGAGGTGGTCGATGTATCCAATCTGTCCGCCTCCGTGCTGCATATCGGGGATCTGGAGCTCCATCATAAGCACCGCCGGGTGCTCATTGCGGGCAGGGAAGTGGAACTCAATCATGGGGAGTATGCCATGCTCTATTGCATGGCCAGCTCACCAGGGCAGGTGTTCTCCAAAGCGCAGCTCTATGAGGCCGCCTGGGGGGAGGAATATCTGCACGGGACGAACTCTGTGGAGAATACCATCTGGCGGCTGCGAAGAAAGCTGGAGGAGGAACCCAGGCATCCGGCATACATCAAGACGGTGGTGGGGACAGGGTATCGTCTGGATTACCCGCATAAAGAAATGGAGGGGAAACGATAGGCAATCGTTTCCCCTTTTCCCTGTGGTAAAATCGAGTAATCTTCTTCTGGCATTGACTATTTCTAAAATGAAGACGGTTTGAAACTCAAATGTAGACGGTACGAGGCTTTCTGACCAGTGATTGAGCGGCTTGCACAGTAAACGGGTTTTTGATAAGATAAGCTCAGCGTATATCTATGTACCATGTCCGAAGGAGTTTCAACTATGCCGCAGATTTTTCTTTTGGAGGACGACGCCGCCCTGGGCCGGGGGATCGCTATGGCCCTGTCCGGGCCGGACCGCGCCGTGACCCAGGCGGACACCATCGCCCGGGCCAGGGAGGCGCTGGCCGGGGCGCAGTTCGACCTGCTGATTTTAGACGTCAACCTGCCCGACGGCAGCGGGCTGGAGCTGCTGCGCGCCCTGCGCCAGTCGGGCGACCGGACGCCGGCGATCCTCCTCACCGCCAACGACCTGGAGTGGGACGAGGTGGCCGGTCTGGAGGCCGGGGCGGACGACTACATCACCAAGCCCTTCTCCCTGGCGGTACTCCGGGCCCGGGTGAACGCCCAGCTGCGCCGCGCCGCCCCGGCCCAGCCGGAGCGGCTGGAGCTGGACGGCTTCACCTGCGACTTCGCCCGGCTGGAATTTGCCAAAGAGGGAGCGCCCATCGACCTGTCCAAGACCGAGCAGCGGCTGCTGCGCCTGCTGGTGGAAAACCGAGGCCGCACCCTGCCCCGGGAGCTGCTGCTGGAGCGGGTGTGGGACGGGGGAGAGTTCGTGGACGAGAACGCCCTGTCCGTGGCGGTCCGGCGGCTGCGGGCCAAGCTGGGCGGCGCCCCCATCAAGACCGTCTACGGGGTGGGCTACACCTGGGAGGTGGGGAAATGACCGCCCTGTCCTGGGCCCTGCTGGCCCTGGCCGCCGCCGGGCTGGCCTTCGGCCTCTGGCAGTGGGTGTCCCGGCGGCGCACCCTCCGGCGGCTGAACGCCATGCTGGATCGGGCCATCGCCGGGGGCTTCGCCGAGGACCGGTTCGACGAGACGGAGCTCTCCGCCCTGGAGGGGAAGCTGGCCCGGTTTCTCCGGGGCTCCGCCGCCGCGAAAAAGGCAGTGGAGGGGGAGCAGGCGGCGGTGAAGAGCCTGATTGCCGACATCTCCCACCAGACCCGCACCCCCGTGGCCAACCTGCTGCTGTACGCCTCCCTGCTGGGCGAGGGGGAGCTGTCCCCGGCGCAGCGGGAGCAGGTGCAGGCCCTCACCGCCCAGGGGGAGAAGCTGTCCTTCCTGATTCAGGCCCTGGTGAAGGCTTCCCGGCTGGAGGCGGGCATCGTGGCCCCAGTCCCGGCGTGCAACCCTGTGGGGCCGCTGCTGGAGGGGGCGGCGGAGCAGCTGGCCCAGGCGGCTCAGGCAAAGGGAATCGCCCTGACCGTGGAACCTCTGGACGGCCGGGCCGCCTTCGACCCCCGCTGGACGGGGGAGGCCCTGTGCAACGTGGTAGACAACGCGGTGAAGTACACCCCGGCAGGCGGGCGCGTCACGATCTCCGCCCAAAAACTGGACTCCTTCTGCCGCGTGGACGTGGCGGACACCGGCCCCGGCATCCCGGAGGGGGAGCAGGGGGCCGTCTTTGACCGCTTCTACCGGGGGGCGGGCACCCGCTCCGCCGACGGCCTGGGCCTGGGGCTGTACCTGGCCCGGGAGATTTTGTCCAAGCAGGGCGGCTATATCAAGGTGGCCTCCCGCCCGGGGGAGGGGAGTACCTTTTCTCTGTACCTGCCGCGGGCAGCGGGCAGCAAAGTGCCTGGGAGAACATGAAAATCAGGAGGGAGCCTATGTTTACCGACGGACGGAGCAGAAAAGTGGTTTTTGTAGCTCACTGTCTGCTGAATCAAAACGCGATCTCTGACCAGACAGCGGTTTACCCTGCGGCCTTTCGGGATGTGGTGGATTTTTTCCTGGAGCGGGATGTGGGGATCGTGCAGATGCCGTGCCCGGAACTGTGCTGCCTGGGCCTGGACCGCGGCGATCCGGCCGGCGGCACCCGGGAGGTGACGGTGGAAAACACCCGCATCCGCGCCGCCATGGCGGACCCGGGACCCCATGAGATGCTGATGCGCCTGGCAGATCTGGTGTTGCTGCAAATCAGAGAATATCACAAGCACGGTTTTCAGATCCTTGGCATCGTAGGAGCCAATCGCTCCCCCAACTGTGGGGTGGATACCACCTCGGCTGACAACCAGGAGCTGCCCGGCAGGGGCCTGTTCATGGAAGAACTGGAGCGGAGGCTGACGGCCAGGGGCCTGTCTCTTCCCATGGTCGGGCTGAAAGCATCCGATAACGTGCCCGCCAAGCTGCAAAACCTGCTGAGCGGGCCGCAAAGCTGAATTCTTTCAACTCTGTTAGATTTGAGAAAGATTTTGGAAAGAATGCTGTGGTAGAGTCTGTATTGTCGAAAGGCAATACAGACTTTTTCCTGGAGGTTACGCACTATGACGATTCTGGAGACCAAGGATCTGAAGAAATACTATGGCAAGGGGGACACATTGGTCCGCGCCCTGGACGGGGTGGACCTGGCCGTGGAGGACGGGGAGTTCGTGGCCATCGTGGGCACCAGCGGCTCGGGCAAGTCCACCCTGCTCCACATGCTGGGCGGCCTGGACCGGCCCACCTCGGGCACGGTCGCCGTGGACGGGAAGGACATCTTCTCTCTCAAGGACGAGGCCCTCACCATCTTCCGCCGGCGGAAGATCGGCTTTGTGTTCCAGAGCTTCAACCTGGTGCCGGTGCTTACCGTGCGGGAGAACATCGTCCTGCCCATCCAGCTGGACGGGGGCAGGGTGGACGAGGACTATGTGGGTGAGGTCATCTCCGCCTTAGGACTGGAGAAAAAGCTGGACAGCCTGCCCAGCCAGCTGTCCGGCGGCCAGCAACAGCGGGTGGCAATTGCCCGGGCCCTGGCCACCAAGCCCGCCATTTTGCTGGCCGACGAGCCCACCGGCAACCTGGACAGCCGCACCAGCCAGGACGTGCTCTCCCTGATGAAGGTCACCGGCCGGAAGTTTGCCCAGACCATGGTGATGATCACCCACAACGAGGAGATCGCCCAGCTCTCTGACCGGATCGTCCGCATCGAGGACGGCCGGATCGTCACGCGGTAAGGGGGCGGAGGCCATGAAAGTGTCCAACAGCAAGTGCGTCCGCCATCTGGCCTGGAAGAGCCTCCAGGCCAGCCGCGCCCGAAACCTCATCGCCATCGCGGCCATCGCCCTGACGGCGGTGCTGTTCACCTCCCTCTTCACCATCGCCCTCTCCATCAACGAGGGCTTCCAGCAGAGCAACTTCCGCCAGGTGGGGGGCTTCTCCCATGGTGGGTTCAAGTACCTGACAGAGCAGCAGTTTGAAGAGCTGCGGGACGACCCGCTGATCGGCCAGTACGGTGTCCGGCGTTTTCTCGGGATGCCCACAGAGGTCCCCTTCAACAAGTCCCATGTGGAGGTTGGCTACGCCGACGCCAACTACGCCCACTGGTCCTTCTGCGACCCCGTGGAGGGCTGCCTGCCGGAGGAGGGCACCGACCAGGCCGCCACGGACACCCGCGTGCTGGAGCTGCTGGGGGTGGAGCCGGAGATCGGGGCGAAATTCACCCTCACCTTTGACGTGGACGGCCATACCACCACTCAGAGCTTCACCCTCTCCGGCTGGTGGGAGTATGACGAGGCCGTCGTGGCCAACCAGGTCCTGATCCCGGAGAGCCGGGTGGACGCCATTCTGGACGAGGTGGGGGTGACGCCGCCCGGCAGCAGCGGCATGATCGGCACCTGGAATCTGGACGTGATGCTGAAAAGCGGCGCCCGGCACATCGAGCAGGACCTGGACCAGATCCTGGCCAACCACGGCTACCAGAGCGAGACCGCCGGGGATAACTATATCAGCACCGGCGTCAACTGGGGCTACACCGGGGCCCAGCTCTCCGACAGCATGGACCCCATGGTGGTCATCGCCATCGCCGCTATGCTGCTGCTCATTATCTTCACCGGGTATCTCATCATCTACAACGTGTTCCAGATCTCCGTGGCCGGGGATATCCGGTTCTACGGGCTGCTGAAGACCATCGGCACCACTCCCCGGCAGCTGCGGCGGATCATCCGCCTCCAGGCCCTGGCCCTCTCCGCCGCCGGCATCCCCATCGGCCTGGTCATCGGCTGGCTCATTGGCGGGCAGCTGACCCCGGTGATCGTGGCCCGGCTGGACGGGATCGTGCCCATGACCTCCGTGAGCCCCTGGATCTTCGTCGTCGCGGCGGTGTTCGCCCTGTTCACCGTCCTCCTCTCCTGCCGCAGGCCGGGGAAAATGGCGGCGAAGGTCTCCCCGGTGGAGGCGGTGCGCTACACCGAGGGCGGTGGAAAAACCCGGGCCAAGGGGCGCAGGGCCCGGAGGGTCAGCCCCTTCTCCATGGCCTGGGCTAACCTGGGCCGCAGCCGGGGCAAGACGGTGGTGACCGTCCTCTCCCTGTCCCTGGCGGTGGTGCTGCTCACCGTGACGGTGAACTTCGCCGGCGGCTTCGACATGGACAAGTATGTGTCCAGCTTCACCGCCAGCGACTTCATCGTGGCCAACGCCGGCAAGTTCCAGACCAGCACCCTGGGCTTCACCGAGGACATGGGCGTGCCCCAGTCCGCCATGGACGACATTGACGCGCAGGGCGGCGTCACGGACAGCGGCGTGGTGTACGGCCAGACCTTCGGGGCCCTGGAGTATGTCACCGAGGACTGGTTCCGGGCGAACAAGCAGCGGTTCTACACCCCGGAGCAGCTGGACAACCTGATTCGCCTGACCGACCGGAACGAGGCGGGGCTGCTGGCCGACTCGGTGCAGCTCTCTGGCATGAGTTCCTTCGCCCTGGATCACCTGACGGTGCTGGAGGGGGACCTGTCCGCCCTCTATGAGCCGGGCAGCCGGAACATCGCCGCCGTGTACGCCGAGGACGACTACGGCAACGCAGAGATGGATTCCCACTGGGCCCGGCTGGGGGACACGGTGACGGTGCGCTATGTGGAGGAGAGCGAGTTCTACGACCCGGACACCGGCGAGGTCTGGGCCGCGTACGAGGACATCCCCGACGGGGCCAACTGGGTAGAGCGGCCGGTGAAATACCGGGACGTGGACTACACCGTGGCCGCCCTGGTGACGGTGCCTTCCGCGCTCTCCTACCGCTACTACGGCTCCGACGAGTTCATTCTGAACGATGAGACCTTTGTCCAGGACACCGGCACGGACAGCGTGATGTACTACGCCTTTGACACCACCGATGAGGCAAACGCCGCCATGGAGTCCTTCCTGGCGGATTACACCGGGAACGTAAACCCGGAGCTGGACTACGAGAGCAAGGCCACCTACGCCACCGAGTTTGAGAGCATGCGCTCCATGTTCCTGCTCCTGGGCGGGGCCCTGAGCTTCATCGTGGGGCTGGTGGGGGTGCTGAACTTCTTCAACGCCGTCCTCACCGGCATCATCGCCCGCCGGCGGGAGCTGGCGGTGCTCCAGGCCGTGGGCATGACCGGGCGGCAGCTGCGGGCCATGCTGGTGTGGGAGGGCCTGCTGTATGCCCTGGGGGCGGCGGGGCTGGCCCTGCTGCTGGCTCTGGTCCTGGGCCCGGTGGCCTTCCGGGCGGTGGAGGGGCTGTTCTGGTTCTTCACCTACCGG
>CASFCS010000059.1 GCA_949293245.1 uncultured bacterium
TTTCTTGCTCCCACAAGAAAAGTACCCAAAAGAATGGGAAGCGTCCGAGCCGTCATGGGCAGCGGGGTAAGACGGGAGCGGAGGGGAAAGCCGGACGGGTCCCTCCGTGGACCTGGCCGGGTTTTCCCGCAGTCGTACGGCTTAGACCGCGTCGCCCATAGGCGAGGCGTGACATGGGCATAAGGGGGTCCTCCCCCTTATGTATCCCCCTACCCGCTGAAATGCGTTTTCCTTTGTCACGCTTCGCCTGTTCGCGACGCCCGGCTTCCCTCCGGCTCCGGGCAGACCCGGGCCGGGCCATGCCGTCCCTGGGCTCTGCCCATTCGCTCCGGTCCATCCGGACTGCTCACGACGGCTCAGCGCTTCCGTTGACCGGCGCTCCTAAACTTTGTCGTGTCTGCGCGTTGACCGACCGGCCTTCGGCGGCCTGACTTGGTGGGTGAAATACCCATGTCACGCTGCGCGCCCTCCGCGACGGCACACTGCTCACCACTCCGCCGGAAATGCCGCCGGGCCTTGCCCGGGTTTGTGGCGCTCCGCGCTTCCGCCTTTCTCGCAAGGGGCGCCTGGTCTGGTGATGCTTGGTGGGCTGGTACTGCGGGGCGGTGAGGACACCGCCCCCTACGACCGGGGACGAAACTCCACACGGTTCCCCATTCCCCGGCGGGTCCGGTTATCCTAAAAAGCGGGCGGCTGATAGCCGCCCCTACGGACGGAGGGGGAGCCAATACGGTTCAGGTGGCCTTGTCCCATTGGGTAGCATGGTGAGCGGGCGGGTCTGGGACCCGCCCCTACGGGCCGGGGCGAAATCCGGCACGGTTCAACAGACCTGTGCAAATCCGCCGCCCCTACAGCGTTGCGGGAATTGCCTGCACAAATTGGGACGCACACGGTTTCCCACCTGTGCGTAGGGGCGGCTATCAGCCGCCCGCCGTCCAGCCTGACCGGAACCGCCCGCCAGCCCCATCCCTGGGTAGGGGGCGATGTCCCCATCGCCCCACCCGGGTATGGATGGGTTTGCCCGCTCCGTCCTCCGTCTTTCCTCCCCCGTCCCCGGGGGGATCCGTCCAGAAAGGGGGCCGCAGCCCCCCTTTGGCCTGGCCGTTTAAAGGGGGTGTTTCCAAAAATGGGGGAAAGCGAAATCCCCCGGCGTGTCTTTTGGTTCTTTTCTGCACGAGCAGAAAAGAACATTCCCCCGTCCCCCGGATCGGGATCACACCAAAAGAGGCCGCCGGGGCGCCCCGGCGGCCTCTTGGATCTGTCCTCAGCTGTTCTGGTTGAAGCGGTTCATGGCCTTGTCCATGCCGTCGCGCAGCACGCACTCCACCGCGTCCGCCGCCCGCTCCACCGCCTTGTCCATGGTCTTGCGGTCCTCCCCCTGGAACTTCCCCAGGACCCACCGGGCCATGTCGTAGTCCGGGTGGGGCTTCTCCCCCACCCCCACCTTGATCCGGGGGAACTGGTCGGTGCCCAGGTGCTGAATGATGTTCTTCAGGCCGTTGTGCCCCCCGGCGGAGCCTCCACGGCGCAGCCGCAGCTTGCCCACGGGGAGGGACACGTCGTCCGACACCACCAGCACGTGGTCCGCCGGGATCTTATAGAACCGGGCGGCGTCTCCCACCGCCTCGCCGGACAGGTTCATATAGGTCACCGGCTTCATCACCAGCACCCGCTCCCCGCCGATGTCCGCCGCCTGGGTGAGGGCCCGGTGGCGCAGGCGCTGGATGGGGAAATGGCCCCGCTCCCCCAGCTCATCGGCCACGGCAAAGCCCACGTTGTGCCGGGTATTCTCGTACTCGTCCCCGGGGTTGCCCAGGCACACCACCAGCCAGGACACCTGGGCGGGTCGTTTGAACAGCATGAACATCCTCCTTTGCCCGAAGGCACAGCAAAAAGTCCCGCAGGGCGGACCGGTCCGGTCCGCCCTGCGGCGAAAACACAGGGTAACGATCAGGTGAACAGCTTGGAGATGGAGATCTCCTGATAGATGCGGTCGATGGCCTCGGCGAACATGGGGGCCACGGAGAGGTACTTGATCTTGTCGGGGCGGCCGGGGACGGGGGGAATGGTGTCCAGCAGCACCAGCTCCTTCATGACGCTCTTGTCGATGCGCTCCAGGGCGGGGCCGGAGAGGACGCCGTGGCTGGCGCAGGCGTACACCTCGGTGGCGCCGCCGGACTCCACGATGGCCTGGGCCGCGCCGCACAGGGACCCGGCGGTGTCCACCATGTCGTCAAAGAGGATGCACCGCTTGCCCTCCACGTCGCCGATGATGTTCATCACCTCGGAGGAGTTGGCCTTCTGCCGGCGCTTGTCCACGATGGCCAGGGACATGCCCAGCTTCTGGGCAAAGGCACGGGCCCGGGCCACGGAGCCCACGTCGGGGGAGACCACCACCATGTCCTGGTGCTCGTCGCCGAACTTCTTCAGGTAGTAGTCCACAAACACGGGGTTGCCCAGCAGGTTGTCCACGGGGATGTCGAAGAAGCCCTGGATCTGGGCGGCGTGGAGGTCCATGGTGAGCACCCGGTCCGCGCCGGCCCGGGTGATGAGGTTGGCCACCAGCTTGGCGGAGATGGGGTCACGGGGCTTGGCCTTGCGGTCCTGCCGGGCGTACCCGAAGTAGGGCACCACGGCGGTGATCCGGCCGGCAGAGGCCCGGCGCAGGGCGTCGATCATAATGAGCAGTTCCATCAGGTTGTCGTTCACCGGGGAGCAGGTGGACTGCACCACAAACACGTCGGAGCCGCGGACCGTCTCGTAGATGGAGACATAATTCTCGCCGTCGGAAAAGGCGCCGGATTCGGCGTTGCCCAGCTGAGCCCCCATGTGCCGGCAGATGGCCTCTGCCAGGGCCTGGTTGGAGTTGCCGCTGAAGATCTTGATGTCCTTACCGTGTGCGATCATGAATCACAACATCCTCTCATTTTATTTGAGTTGTTTGAGGAGCCGGGGGCTTTTGCGCCTCCCGCTGGTCTTCCTGTTTATGCCCGTCCCCCCGCCGAAGCGGAGGCGGCTTTGTCACCTTCATTATATCAAATGCAAATGATTTATGAAACAGCATTTTTATTTTTTTTGCTTTTTTCCGCTTTGGACAGATATTTCCTCGTCAGGGAGTAAAAACGAGTAAAAATGTCAATACCTTTGGATAAAACCGGGGCGGCAGGGGCCATTTCTCCCAAAATCCGCCATGGCCGCCGCCGCGGCCTTGACAACGGGGGCCGGGCGTGTTACCGTAATGTCTGCCAAATGGACCAAAATGCCCGGGGGCCTCGGTTTTTTGCCCCGGGCCCTGCCCGAATATAGGAGGAACTGTCATGGAGTTTCGCGCCAATGAAGGAAAATCCGTCAACATCCAGGTGGGGGAGCGCACCTTCGCCCGCCACGCCATCCACACCCACTTCGTCCAGGTGGGGGAGAGCTATGTGGATCTGATCGCCAAGTACGTCCAGCCCATTTACCAGGAGGGGGACATCCTCTCCTCCAGCGAGAAGATCATCTCCCTGTGCCAGAAGCGGGTGGTTTATAAGAAGGACATGAAGCTCTCCCGCCTGGCCCGCTTCCTGTCCCGCTTCGCCTCCCACTCCTCCGCCGGCATCGGGGTGGACTCCCCCTGGAAGATGCAGTTCGCCATTGACCAGCGGGGGGCCCTGTACGTGATCTGGGCCGCCTTCTGCGCCGGGGTGGCCAAGCTCTTCGGCAAGCGGGGGGTGTTCTACGAGATGGTGGGCCAGGAGGTCTCCGGCCTGGACGGGTTCTACGACCACTGCTTCGATGTGTACGGCGAGTTCGGCATCCGCATCCCCGAGGACTCCCACGCCGTGTGTGAGGAGATCTATGAGAAGCTGGGCATCCGCATGATGATCGTGGACGCCAACGACCTGGCCCAGGAGCTGCTGGGCAAGTGCGACGCCATTGAAGAGAGCGAGGCCGACCTGATGGCCATGATCGCCGACAACCCCTGCGGCAACGGCACCCAGCTCACCCCCTTCGTCCTCATCCGGGAGGTGAAGGCGGGGGAGACCGCCTGAGCCCCTGTCAGCAGCCGGGACGGATTACAGCACACCAAAGCCCCGGGCGGGAAAATCCCGCCCGGGGCTTTTGCGGTTTCTGGGGCAGGGACGCTTCCGGACTTATGGCAAGCTGTCCTGGCTGTTTGGGGACGGAGGCGGTGTCCTCACTGGTGCCGCTGCGACAGGGTGCCAATTTTTGCCCGTCATTGCGCGCCAGTGGGCACACTGGCGCGGCAATCCGTATCCTCCATCCCCGTCCTTGGTCCCAAACAGAGGGGCGGATTGCCACGGGCCGGATCACGCCTCATGCCCTCCGCGACGGCATCTAAGCCCTGCGACTGCGCGGAAACCCCATTCGGGATTTTGTCCCGCCTGGGCTTTCCGCTCCGCTCCGGTCTTAGCCGCCTGCTCCCGGGCACTCGGACGCTTCGTCCGGCCCTCGCAATGACGGGGTGGAAAACACAGGCCCGGCGCAATACCCGCCACTCCCCCTCGACCACTTATCCGTCTCTAGCGACCATCTGTCCCCTTTCTGTGGACGGGTGGTCCTCTTTCTGTTATACTGAAACTGGAAAAAACGGAAAGGAGTGATGGCCGTGAAGTTCCGCGGGACGATCAAGAGGGACCTCCCCTTCCTCCTGGTCCTCTTTGTGCTTCTCTTCCTGCTCCCCCACATCGCCCTCAGCCTGCCCGATTTCCCAAAGGAGCCCCTGGAGAACTGGATGGGGGCGGACAGACTGGGGAACGACGCTTCCATCATCCTGTGGACCATGTTCTGGACCCTGGTCCCCCTTCTGACGGTGGTCATCGGGCTTCTCCGGGTGCTCTATGACCGCCCCTTCTCCCTCCTCCTGCCTGTGGAGGTGCTGGTCATTTCCCTGACCTGCCTCCCCCGGCTGCGCCCCGCCCTGGTACTGACCCTGGCCGCCCTCTCCCTCCCTCTGCTGGCCCTGGAGGGGTTCAACGCCCTGGGGGACCGGGACACGGAAAAGCGCGGGAAGCTGCTGGCCGGGGCGGCGGCCAACCGCAAATTCCTGGCGGTGGTCTTTGCCTGGTCGGCGGGCTATATGTGCGCTTTGTGCGCTGCGGCCTGCTTCCGGGCGGTCTTTGAACTGCCCCTGGCCTTTTTCGCCCTCCTGCCCACGGCCCTGGTGCTGCCCTTCCTTCCCCTCACCGCCCTGGAGGACCCGCCCCTGACGGGAGGGGGGCTGGCGGGGGTGAGGCTGATGTGGGCCCTGTCCGCCCTGCTGGCCGCCACGCCCCTCATGTCCCCCTTTGCCGCCATTGGCTTTTTCCTGCCCTGGCACCTGGGGCTTCTCTCCTTCGGCTTCGCCGCCCTCCTCCTGATGGAGGGCCTCATCCGGCTGGTGCGGCGGGTGAAGGCCCGCGGAAGGCCGCCCGGGAGCTGATACCCTCCACCGCCGATCCGCGCAAAGGGACTGTCGGTCCGTAAAAAACGGACCGACAGTCCCTTTCTATCATGCTCCATTTGAAAAAATATTATTTGCATAATATTGATTGAAAATTCGGGATATTTTTTATATACTTTCTATATAAGGCAGAAAATTCTAAATGGCAGATGTATCAAAGAGAATGCCTCTGTGGCCGGGAGAGGAGACTGATCCATGCGAGTGCAAATTGCAGTGATAGTATTGTTGATCCTCCTGAGTTCGGTTCTGGGCAACTACCGACAGGAAGAGGATGCCTCCACATCAGCGCCGCCCACAGAGAGTCTATCCCCTGAAACAGACAGCCCGGAGGACTACTCCCATTATAGTGAGCGCGATCTTCTCTGGCTGGAGGACATCGAGGCCTTTTCCCAGGGGTACAAGACCAACCACATCGACCTGTTCTACTGGCGGGACGAGGCGTTCTTTGACCGGCAGGTGGAGGAGCTGAAAGCCCAGGTGTGGAACATGACCGACGATGAGATCGAAGTGTCCCTCCGGCGGATTATCCATTCCATGCAATTCTCCTCTTCCACGCTGAACCTCTCTTCCGGCATGATGTCGGTTGCCTTTCCCCTGCAGCTGCGGCTGCTGGAGGACAATAAGGTATATGTCATCAACACAGCCGAAGGGGATTTCACGGATTATTCCGACTGTCTCTACGCAGAAATTACCGCCATCAACGGTATGCCCATGAAGGAGGTTCTGGACCTGGTCCTCCCGGTTGTAAATGCACAGCGGTATCCAAACGCGCAGCGGGCCTGTTTGCCCTATTATTTCTATCCCCGGCTTCTGACGGCTGCGGGCGTCCCGGATCAGGACGGTTCCTTTACTTTTACCTTTCAGAACGAGGCGGGCGAGTCCTATGAGCGGATTATAGAGACCATTCCCAGCGACGCCGAATACCAGTGGTCTGTGGAGTACTCCATGTTGTTTACCACAGATGTGGGCTCCAACTGGTATGAGTTCCGGGAAGACGAGGCCCTGCTTTACTTCGCCTGCAACATCTGCTCGAATCAGGACGGTGCTCTGCAGCAGACCCTGGACGAGATCCTGGAGCACTTGAAAGAGCGGGAGGTGGACACCCTGGTCATGGACCTGCGGAACAATCCGGGAGGATATGAAGGCGCTCTCTACGCCTTGTCCCTTTTGGCCGATAACCTGAGGCTCAACCCCTCTTACTATCAGGAGCTGTATATCATCATTGGAGGGATTACCAATTCTGCGGGCTCTATATACGCCATGGAACTACGGCAGTTGGACAATTCTGTTGTTCTGGGTACGCCCGCGGGAGGAGGGTATCCTGATATTACGGCATCAGGTGCTTTTACCCTTCCCAACTCCGGTCTGGAATGCCTCTATTCCACCTCCTTTCTTTCGGGCGACCTGACCTGGTATCAGGCAGGCGATACCCTGCCCCAGATAGAGCCCGGCATATCTACCATTGAGCCCGACATCTATATTGCAAACGACATCGACGCCTGGAAGGGCCAATATGACAATGTTTTGAACTACATCCTGGAGGCGGGTTCGTACTGATTTCCCTATCTATCGGGGACATGAAAGGAGTGCAGCAACGCGATGAAAAAGAAATGGATTCCGGCTGTTCTGGCCGTTGCGCTGGTCCTGCTGGCCGTCTGGGGCGTGGTCCGCTGGCGGAACAGCGGGGCAGACAACGTGGCTCCCTACACCGTGATGGTGGACGGCGCCCTCTACCACACCTATGGGGAGGAGGCCCCCGCGCCGGAGGCGGACCAAATTTCCGGCCAGATCTCCGCCCGGTCGGCCCCCATCACCAACGTCCCCCGCCAGGAGGGCACCTCCAACTTTGACGAATGTGTTGGGCAGTCCTATGCTTTTGTCCACGGGGAGCTGCTCCTCTTCTATGATGGCCGGTGGAATTACTGCGTCCACAGCGAAGACCCGGCGTGGATGGGAATCCAGGTCATGACCGTGATGGTGGACGGCGCCCTCTACCACACCTATGGGGAGGAGGCCCCTGCGCCGGAGGCGGACCAAATTTCCGGCCAGATCTCCGCCCGTTTTGTGGCAGGCTCCGTCCTTCCAAAGGAGGACGCTCCAACTTTGATGAATGCGTTGGCCAGCCCTACGCCTTTGTGGACGGGGAACTGCTGCTCTACTACAGCGGCCAGTGGAACCGCTGTGTCCTGTCTGAGACTGACCCGCCGGATTCCCCCTGACCACTTATCCGCCTCAAGGGACCATCTGTCCGCTCTCTGTGGACGGATGGTCCCTTTTTTGTTATACTGAAACTGGAAAAAACGGAAGGGAGTGATGGACGTGAAGTTTCGCCGGACGATCAAAGGGGACCTCCCGTTCCTCATCGTCCTCTTTGTGCTTCTCTTCCTCCTGCCCCACATCGCCATGAGCATCCCCGGCTTCCCCCACCACCCCATTGAGGCGTGGTATCAGGAGACCGTGGGGGAGGACCGGGACATGGTCTTCGGCTGGGTCGCCCTGTGGAGTGCGGTCCCGTTTTTTTCCCTGGCGGCGGCCCTCTTCCGGGTGCTCTACGACCGGCCCTTCTCCCTCCTCCTGCCTGTGGAGGTGCTGGTTATCTCCCTGACCTATCTCCCCCGATGGCCCGTCCTGGCGCCGGCCCTGGCCCTCCTGGCCCTCCCTCTGCTGGCCATGGAGGGGTTCAACGCCCTGCGGGACCGGGGTGCGGAGAAGGGCGGGAAGCTGCTGGCCGGGGCGGCGGCCAACTATAAGTTTCTGGCCCTGGTCTTTTTCTGGTCGGCGGGGGGCGTCTTCTGCCTCCAGATCACCAACCTGCTGCTCCTTCTGGTGGATCAGATCTCCTACGGGGTTCTTCTCTTCCTCACCCTGCCGGTCATCCTGGCGGTCCTCCCCCTCTTCCAGCTGGAGGACCGGCCCCTGACGGCGGGCGGGGCGGCGGGGCTGGGGCTCCTTCTGGCCCTCTCCCTGGCCATCCACCTGCTGGGGGCCCTCCTCCGCTCCAGCTACCGGTGGGCGGATCTCTACTTTTTCCCCTTCTATCTGGGTTCTCTGGCCGTGAGTTTTTCCCTCCTTTTCCTGGTGGAGGGAATCATCTGGCTGGGGCGGCGGGCAAAGAGTCGGAGGCGGGGCGCGGGGCAGCGGGACGCTTGAACGGCGGGCGGCCAAAGGCCGCCCCTACGGAGGGGGCAAACCCCGGGATGTTCGGGCGGGGCCATGGGGACATCGCCCCCTACGGAGCGGGTCGGGAAAGATGCGGCGCAAGGGAGCTTATCCGCTCCGACTGCCCTGAGCCGGGGCGGGTTTGGAACCCGCCCCTACGCAGCGGACGAGGCCGGGTGCGGCCTCCATCGACCCAGGCGGTCCCGGCCACACCGTAGGGGCGGCTATTAGCCACCCGCTTTCCAGGGCAACCGGACCCGCCGGGGATGCTGAACCGTGTGGAGTTTCGTCCCGGTCCGTAGGGGGCGGTGTCCCCACCGCCCCGCAGTACCAGGCCACCAAACACCACCGAGCCAGGCGCCCCTTGCGAGGACATCCGGGGTATTTCAAATACCAGGTCAGGCGGGAACGCCCCCTTATGCCCGATGTCACGCCTCGCCTATGGGCAACGCGGTCTAAGCCGTACGACTGCGGGAAAACCCGACCCGGTCCACGGAGGGACC
>CASFCS010000060.1:0-8847 GCA_949293245.1 uncultured bacterium
ATTTACAAGGTACACGCCGCTTGATGCGGAGCTCATTCATTGTACCACACTCGGTACCGCTTGTCAAGAACTTTTTTCAGGAAGTTCTTTCATTCAAGCTTCGTTCGCTTCCGGCGAACTCTGACAGTTTACCACGAACCTTTCGGTTTGTCAAGTACTTTTTTCAGCTTCCTTCGGAATCCTTCAGGTCCGGGCCGCCGCCAAGCACTTGTCTTGGTATCTCGTCCGCCGCCTCATGCGAACTTTTATAGTTTACCACGTCTCGCTCAGGTTGTCAAGCACTTTTTTCGGCGACCGTCCGGTTTTCCACCCGGTCTCGCCTTATCTCAGTGCCCCCCCTCGCGGAACGCTTTGTTACTATACCAGACCCTTCCCCCATTGTCAACTGTTTTCTTCGATTTTTTCTCAACTTTTTTACCACCATGGGGCAGCATCCCATATCTGCTCCCTCCGCCCTGCTCCACCACAAGATATGGTCCTCCTCCGGGGGGCTATTTCCCCCCCGGGCGGGCCACAATGGGGGTAAGGGCGGCCAGGAGGAGGTTGCCCCAGGGCACCCAGGTGCTCCAGGCCCCAGGGGCCCACCCCTGGGGCAGGGTGGCAGCCGCCCCCAGGGCGGCCAGGGCCAGGGCGGCGCACCCCCATCCCCCCCATCGGGAGGGCAGGGCCAGGGCGTCGGTGAGGAGCTGCCGCCCCCCCAGCAGCAGCACCCCCGCCAGCACCAGATCCGCAAAGACCCACAGGGCGGCCACCGGGGCCTCCATGCGCTCCAGGGCGCCCTCCAGCCCCAGCCCTCTGGTCATGACAAAGAAGGGGCGCTCCATCTCCCCGGTGAGAGCGGGGCCAAGACTCCCCCGGGTGAGGAGGGCCATGGCCCCCAGCACCCCCACCAGGGCGGCGCTCCATATGAGGCGGCGCCCCCTCTCCCCCGCCGGGGGCTCTCCCCCGCCGGTGAGGGCGGCGCACCAGGGCAGCCAGCAGGCGCCCCCCGCCAGGGCCAGGGCGCCGGACACAAGCCCCTCCCCCGTGGGGAGGAGCCGCTCCCACCTGATCCCCGGCACCCCGAAGAGGAACACCAGGGCCAGGGCCCCTACCATTATAAAAAAGAAAATCTCCGCCCCCCGGGCAAAGGCGGCCGCCGGAGCAAAGGCCATCCACACCAGGGGGAGGAGGAGCAGGGCCGCCCGGGGCAGCCAGCTGCTGCCCCCGGCCAGCTGGGCCAGCCGCTCCCCGCTCAGGCGCAGCAGCACCCCCAGGGCAAAGACCCCCCACCCCAGCAGCACAGCGGCCCACAGCCGCCCCACCCCCCGGGAGAGGAGATCCCCCAGGGGCCTGTCCCCGGAACACCGCCGGGTCCACAGCCCCACCAGCACCAGCACCAGAGGGAGGGCCAGGACAACCCCCCAGCCGTTCTCCCCCGCCAGCTGGGCGCCGGCGGACAGGCCGGCCACCAGGGCCAGCACCCGCTGCTGCCGGTGGGAGGCCAGGGTGTGCCCCCCCATCAGAGCACCTCCGAAAAGAGGAGGACCCCGGCGGCCTCCAGGGTCTCCCCCTGCCAGGCCAGGGCGGGAAGGGCCACCTCGCCCCCCTCTCTCCAGTACTCCAGGGCCTGGGCCACGGTGACCGTGTCCACTTCCTCCTTCTGCTCCAGCACGGTGAGCCGGTCCACCCCGCCGCCGCACTCCTCCAGCAGCCCCGCCGCAGGCACGGGGGCGCACCACACCGTGGCGGTGTCGTCCATCTGGGCGCTGTTCATCACATAGGTGAGGACCTCCTCCAGGTCCGCCCGGTCCCCCAGCACCAGCTGGGTCACATGGGTCAGGGCCAGCCAGCTCTCCCCCGCCGTGGGCAGGGCGTCCATGGCCTGGGCCAGGGTATCCCCCGACGCGGTGAGGAGCACATCCGCCTCCCCGCCGGCGGGGTCGGTGGCCACGGCGGTGACGGTGACCGCCCCGGGGGCGTAGTCCACCCCCAGCACCCGGGCCAGCAGGGTGGCCTCTGGCTCCCGGCCGGAGGAGCCGGCCACGGTGTTGCGGCTCTCCTCCTCCCCCGCCGCGGCGCAGCCCGCCGCCAGCATCAGCCCCAGGGCCAGATAGACCGCCCGCCTGATGATCTGATTTCTCATCCCTGATTCCTCCTGTTCCTGGGCCTGAGATAGGCAAGCCGCCCCTTGGCCCGGGTGAGGGGGCGGCGGAGCACCGTGTGCCCCTGGTACTGTACCCCCGCCGACGAGGCAAAGGGGGTGAGGTAGGGCACGGCAAAGCTCTCCAGCCGGGCCAGCCGGAACACCAGCACCGCCGCCGTGAGGCTCAGCCCCAGAAAGCCCGCCAGCCCCGCCGCCAGGGCCAGGAAAAAGCGCCAGATGCGCAGGGCCCCGGCAAAGTCCTGGCTGGGCATGGTGTATCCCGCAATGCCCGCGATGGCTACCACGATGAGCACCGCCGGGGAGACGATCTTGGCCTCCACCGCCGCGGTGCCCACCACCAGTCCCCCCAGGATGGAGACGGTCTGCCCCAGGGGGGCCGGCAGGCGCACCCCCGCCTCCTGGAGCACTTCGAAGGCCAGCAGCATCACCACCACCTCCGTCAGGGTGGAGAAGGGCACGTTGCTCTTGGCGGCGATGATGGAGTTCATCAGCCGCAGGGGGATCATCTCCGGGTGGAACACCACCGCGGCCACATACAGCGCCGGGAGAAAGAGGGTCACCAGCATGCACACATAGCGCAGCACGGTGAGCACCGTGGCCATGGCCCAGTTGTCCGTCTTGTCCTGCTCGGCCTTGAAAAACCGGTCCACCGTGCCGGGGGCCAGGTACCCCAGGGGGATGCCGTCGGCCAGGATGCCCACCCGCCCCTCCGCCAGGCCGGCGCAGAACCGGTCGGGCCGCTGGGTGTAGTCCACCAGGGGGAAGGCGGTGCGGGACTGGCCCGTGAGGTACTCCTCCAGGTTGGCCGGGGCCAGCAGGGCGTCAATGTCGATGGCGGCCACCTGCCGCCGCACCTGGGCCACCAGGTCCGGGTCGGTGATGCCCTCTACATATAAAATATCCACCGGGGTGAGGGACTGCCGCCCCACCCGTACCTCCATGATGCGCAGCTCCGGCGCCCGGAAGCGGCGGCGGACCATGGAGGTGTTGGTGCGCACCGTCTCCACAAAGGAGTCCCGGGCCCCCTTTACATCGGGCTCGTTCTCCGGCGGGGAGACGGAGCGCTTCTCCTCCGTGGGGGCGGCAAAGGTGAGCACCGTATCTTTTCCCGGGAAAAACAGGGCCACCCACCCCTCCGCCAGGTCCAGGGCCACCTGGTCGGCGGTGGTGCGCTCCATCACCGTCAGGGTGTACACCGCCCCCTCCAGCAGCAGGCGGTACACCTCCCCCAGGTCCGCCTGCCCCAGGGCGGCATTCTCCGCCAGGGGGCGCAGCAGGTAGTCGCAGGCCCGCTCCGTGCGCACCATGCCCAGCACATAGCAGATCTCCACCTGCCGCGCCGGGTTGCCCCCCAGGTAAAAGGGCCGGTGGAAGAAGTCCGCGCACCCCTGAAACACCTGGGACATGGTCTCCACAGTGGGGGGGAGAGGGATGCGGGGCTCCTGCCTGGGGTGGGGCGGGGGCAGCTTTTCCTCCCGTCCAAAAAATCCCATTTCCTTCCCTCCTTCCGGTCTGTTCTGGTATTTTTCCCACTTGCTAAAAATTTATACTCCCATCGAAAAATTTTTCTGGACAAATCTACAATATCTGATACAATGATATATAGTTCTGAATTGTCCCATATTGGACATTCTTTTGAATTGATGGAAGGAGATCAAGTACCATGCCCACGATCGTAACCAAGCGGGTCCTGAATCCCACCGTCTCCCTGATGGAGGTGGAGGCCCCCAATATCGCCCGGAAGGCCCTGCCGGGCCAGTTTGTTATGCTGCGGGTGGATGAGAAGGGCGAGCGCATCCCCCTGACCATTGCCGACTATGACGCCGTCCGGGGCACCGTGACCATCATGTATCAGCGGGTGGGCCTCACCACCGAGAAGCTGGACCAGCTGGGCGCCGGGGACTGCCTGCTGGACCTGGTGGGCCCTCTGGGCCGCCCCACTGAGGTGGAGGGGGCCAAGAAGGTAGTGGTCATCGGCGGCGGCGTGGGCTGCGCCATCGCCTTCCCCCAGGCCAAGGCCCTGCACAACGCGGGCATCCCGGTGGACGTGATCGTGGGCTTCCGGTCCAAGGACCTGGTGTTCCTGGAGGGCGAGTTCCGCCAGGCCTGCGACAACCTGTACATCACCACCGACGACGGCACCTACGGCGAGAAGGGCTTCGTCTCCGACAAGCTCACCGCCCTGATGGAGGCGGGCGCGGGGTACGACCTGTGCATCGCCATCGGCCCCATCCCCATGATGCGGGCGGTGGCCAACGTGACCCGGCCCTCCGGCCTGAAGACCATCGTGTCCCTCAACCCCATCATGGTGGACGGCACCGGCATGTGCGGCTGCTGCCGGGTGCGGGTGGGCGGCCAGACCAAGTTCGCCTGCGTGGACGGCCCCGACTTTGACGGCCACGAGGTGGACTACGATGAGCTCATCGTGCGCAACAGCGTCTACCGCGCCCAGGAGGCCGCCGCCAAGGAGGCCCACGCCTGCAATCTGCAAAAAATGGCCGACGCGGCCGAAAAAGGAGGTCTCCGGTAATGGCTGACATGAAATCTCCCCGTACCCCCATGCCCGAGGCGGATCCCAAGGTCCGCGCCCGGAATTTTGAGGAGGTGGCCCTGGGGTACACCGAGGAAATGGCCATCAAGGAGGCGGGCCGCTGCCTCCAGTGCAAGAACCCCCTGTGCGTCCAGGGGTGTCCCGTGAACGTCCGCATCCCCGAGTTTATCGCCAAGGTGGCCGAGGGGGACTTTGAGGGGGCCTATGAGGTGATCTCCTCCACCAACGGCCTGCCCGCCATCTCCGGCCGGGTGTGCCCCCAGGAGACCCAGTGCGAGGCCAAGTGCGTCCGGGGCATCAAGGCCGAGCCCGTGGCCATCGGCCGGCTGGAGCGCTTCGTGGCCGACTGGCACCTCTCCCACAACACCAAGCCCGCCAAGCCCCTCTCTCCCAACAACTACAACCACGTGGCGGTGGTGGGCTCCGGCCCCGCCGGCCTGACCTGCGCCTATGATCTGGCCTCCAAGGGCTACCCCGTCACCCTGTACGAGGCCTTCCACACCATCGGCGGCGTGCTGGTGTACGGCATCCCCGAGTTCCGTCTGCCCAAGGCCATCGTCCACCGCACCGAGGAGGACCTGCGCAACCTGGGGGTCCAGATCCAGCTGGACACCGTCATGGGCCAGGCCTGCACCCTGGACGAGCTGTTTGACATGGGCTACAAGGCGGTCTTCCTGGGCACCGGCGCGGGCCTGCCCAAGTTCATGAACATCCCCGGCGAGGGGCTGGCGGGGGTATACTCCGCCAACGAGTACCTCACCCGGGTGAACCTGATGCACGCCTGGGACGAGAGCTACGACACCCCCCTCATCAAGAGCCGCTCCGTGGCGGTGGTGGGCGGCGGCAACGTGGCCATGGACGCCGCCCGCTGCGCCATGCGCATGGGGGCCGGCGAGGTCCACCTGGTGTACCGCCGCAGCCAGGCGGAGATGCCCGCCCGGGCCGAGGAGGTCCACCACGCTATGGAGGAGGGCATCCAGTTCCACTTCCTCACCAACCCCACCCAGGTGCTCAACGACGGGGCCGGCCACGCCTGCGGCCTGGAGTGCATCCGCATGGAGCTGGGCGAGCCCGACGAGAAGGGCCGCCGCCGCCCGGTGGAGATCCCCGATTCCCACTTCCAGATGGAGGTGGATACGGTCATCATGGCCCTGGGCACCAGCCCCAACCCCCTCATCCGCATGGCGGACCCCAACCTGGAGCTCAACCGCCACGGCTGCTTCGTGGTGAACGAGGAGACCATGAAGACCAGCCGGGACGGGGTGTACGCCGGGGGCGACGCCGTCACCGGCGCGGCCACCGTCATCCAGGCCATGGGCGCCGGCAAGAAGGCCGCCAAGGCCATCGACGAGTACCTCAGCGCCCGCTGAGGGAGCTCTCCCTGAAAAAGATATGGCGTCCCCGGGAGCGTGTCTCCCGGGGACGCTGTTTTTGTTGGGGGGCGATGCCCGCTTTGTGCGTGGGATGGGAGGCGATGGTACTTTTCTTGCGTCGCCAAGAAAAGTACCCAAAAGAAGGCGAAACAAGGGGGTCCTCCCCCTTGTTTATCCCCCTGCCCGCTGAAATGCAAGCTTCTATCCACCGGCGCTCCGAAACTTTGTCGTGTCGAATCGTTGATCGACCGGCGTTCCCGCCTGACATGGTATTTGAAATACCTGGGATGTTCTTGCAGGGGCGCCTGGCTGGGTGGTGTCTGGTCATCTGATGCGGCGGGGCGGTGAGGACACCGCCCCCTACGGACGGAAGGGGAAGTCCATGCACTTTTCGTGCGCCCTGGCGGGTCCGGGCAACGTGGCACCCGGGCGGGTTTGGAACCCGCCCCCTGGAAAGCGGGCGGCTGATAGCCGCCCCTACGAATGGCGTGGAAACCCCGTCCCATTCAGCGGCCCTCCCGATGACAGGCCAGAAACCACAGCCACGCCGCCCCGCCTCCTCCAACTCCTAACTCCTCATTCCTAATTCCTAATTTTTTCAAAGGGCGCGGCAAAAGGGTCTCCCCGGCGGCGGCCGGGTTGGTTATCCTGCCCACATTTCCCCCCCGTTTTTCTATTGATATAATTTCTTTTTTTTGTTTACTTTTTCCTTTTTTAGCTTTATACTATAATTGAAAGTTACCTCTGCCGCATCTGTCCCACGGGGGCGGAATGCCCCCCGTGCAGCCGGTTTTGTAAGGCTATGAAAGGAGGAAGCGCCATGAAAACCGCGCAAAAACGAATCCTGATCGCCGGGGCGGTGCTGGTTCTGGCCGCAGGGGCGGTGGCCGCCCTGCTGTTTTGCTCCGGCTTTCTCAAGGCGGTGACCCTCTCCCTCCCGGCGGATGAGATCACCAAAATCACCGTGTTCAACGGCCTGTCGGGGGAACTCACCGAGCTTACCGACGGGACCCAGGTCCGGGACGTGGCCGCGGCGGCCAATGGGATGGGGACCCGTGTGGGGGCCTATAGTGGGGCAAACGGGTACCTCTGCGCCCTCACCTTCTATGACGGGGCCGGGGAGCAGGTGGGCTCCTGCACCGTTGTGGAGGAGGGGACCCTCTCCGTGGGGTCCTGCCACATCTCGTGGGACACCGGCGCCCTGCTGGAGGAGGTCAGCGGGGCCCTCCGGGCCGCCGGGGCGGACTCCCCGCTGTATGGACAGACACAGTGACCCGGACGGTGAGCCCGGGCAGGCCCGCGGGCCTGCCCGGGCTGTTTTTTGACTTTCGGGCTGTCCCCCACCATCCGGCTCTATTTTGCTGCGCCCCGCTGCCCAATCAGCTCCCCCAATCCCGTCAGGCGGTCATCACAGGGCCCATAGGACCAGGCTATAATATTCTCCTTTTGGATGGGTATTTCCCGGCGGCAGAGCAGGTCCCAGAACTCCCCGCTCTCAAACGCCCCCTGCCAGCACACACAGCCAAAGTCCCGGTCCCTCTCTTTCACAAGCACAATAAGAAGGGTCGTCCGGCAATGCCTGGGCGGGGGCGTACCACCGGATCATGGAAAATTCGTCATTTGTTTAGTGAAATCAGTACTATTAGAATGTTTTTATTTCTAATAGAGTGTGTATCTCGGGAGCTGGTCCACCTATACTAATGGTGTATTTATCACTCTGTTGGGAGGTGCGGCCATGGACCTGAGTTCCATCGGACGGCATATCCGGGAGGCCAGGCGGGCCCGGAATATGCGCCAGGAGGACCTGGCCGAGCGAACAGGACTGAGCGTCAACTATGTGGGCGTGCTGGAGCGCGGGGAGAAGCTGCCTTCTCTGGAGACCTTTTTGGATCTGGTCAACGCGCTGGAGATCTCGGCGGACCAGGTGCTCTCAGACGTTCTGGCGGTGGGCTACCAGGTGAAGAGCTCCACGCTGGGGGAAGCACTGGCCGCTGTGTCCCCCCGGGACCGGGAGATGGTGTGCGACGTGGTGGAGGCCCTGCTGCGGCATGTTGCCCAGGAGAAGCCGCAAAGAAAGAACTAGCGCCCGTGGGAGGTTTCCTTCCGGGGCGCTGTTTCTTTTGGGCGCATGGGCAGGGCGGCTCCGGCCCACGGGCGGGTCACGGACCCGCCCCTACGCAAAAGCAGGAGCTTGCCGCATCCCAACCGGCGCGGACAGTTCCGGTCACGCCGTAGGGGCGGCTATCAGCCGCCCGCTTTCCATAGCAGCCGGAATTGCCGGGGAATGTGGGGCGGTCCGGGGTCCCCTTTGTCATTGCGAGCCAGTGAACACACTGGCGCGGCAATCCGTATCCCCTGCCGCATCCCCGTCCTTGGTCCCAAACAGAGTGGCGGATTGCCGCGGGCCGCAAGCAGCCCTCGCAATGACACAGTCGGAACCCCGGCTTATTGCATCCGGGCAGGCCCGGGCACACTGGGCGGCTGATAGCCGCCCCTACGGAACAGACCGCCAAGCACCGCCCGGCCAGGCGCCCCGAGCAAGAAGGACAGGGTATTTCGAGTGCCAGGTCAGGCCGCCGAAGGCCGGTTGTACAACGCGCAGACACGACAAAGCTTCCACGCGCCGGTCAATAGAAGTATGCGCAAAAGTGCCGAGGGGGGATACATAAGGGGGTACTCCCCCTTATGCCCGATGTCACGCCTCGCCTATGGGCAACGCGGTCTAAGCCGTACGACTGCGGGAAAACCCGACCCGGTCCACGGAGGGACCCGTCCGG
>CASFCS010000060.1:8854-12080 GCA_949293245.1 uncultured bacterium
TCCCTCCGCTCCCGTCTTACCCCGCTGCCCATGACAGCTCGGGCGCTTCCCATTCTTTTGGGTACTTTTCTTGTGGGTGCAAGAAAAGTACCACCGTCCTATTCCAAGAGAGGACGGATTGCCACGGGCCGCAAGCGGCCCTCGCAATGACGGGGTGGGTGGATAGGCTCCGCGCTTCCAGATCACACCTCGGCTCGTTCGCGGTCGGGTCGCGAAGTCGCACTGCGCGAAAAATGCCGCGGCCTCCGGCCGCCTGTTTTCCGTCCCTGCGCGGTTCGCTGTGCGCCTGCTCCCGGGCGCTCCGCGCTTCCCTTTATTTTCCCATACCCTCCCCCGCTCAGATATGATATAATGAAATTATGGGGCTCTTTATGAGCCGGTGTTATGAGTGGAAAGGAGTCCGATTCATGGAAAAAAAGGCCGCCATTGCCTCTCAGATCATCAACCACCGGGAGTTCCTCTCCTGCGTAGAGGACCTGCTGGCCACGCCCCAGGTGCAGTCCATGCGCCAGTGGATCCACCACCCCGGGGTCACCTGTTTTGAACACTCGGTCTTTGTCTCGTACATCGCCTTCCGCCTGGCCCGGCGCTGGGGGAAGGACTACCGCATGGCCGCCCGGATGGGCCTGCTCCACGATTTGTACCTCTACGATCCCGCCGACCGCTCCGCCCACCCGGGGAACCAGTGCTTCGACCACCCGGTGGCCGCCTGCCGCAACGCCGAAGCGCTGATGGAGCTGAGCGACAAGGAGCGCAACATCATCCTCTCCCACATGTGGCCCCTGGCCACCACCATGCCCCACTCCGCCGAGGCGGTGGTGGTGGGTCTGGCGGACAAATTCTGCGCCACGGTGGAGGTGGTGCAGCTCACCCGGCTGCCCTCCATCCGCCGCAAGGTGCCCGTCCTCTCCCCGGTGTGACCGGGGGGCACGCACTGTGCGTTCTTTCAGCACGCACCCTCCCAAGGGCTCCGAAAGGAGCCCTTTTTGTTTGCCCCCGGGCGGGTTTTTCCCTTCCCTTTCGGCGGAAAATCGTCTATACTGATAGGTGCAAAGGAGGTGTCTTTTGTGGAAATTGGAAGAAGCATCAACCGGGTGGACGCGGTGGAAAAGGTCACCGGCGGCGCCCGCTATACCGACGACTTTACTCAGGCCCCCACCCTGGTGGCCTACATCCTCCACAGCACCATCGGCCACGGCCGGGTGGTGTCCATGGACACGGAGGCCGCCCGGCAGGTGGAGGGGGTGGAGGCCGTGTTCACCTGCTTCGACGTGCCCGACATCCAGTACCCCACCCCCGGCCACCCCTGGAGCGTGGACCCCAAGCACCAGGACGTGGCGGACCGGAAGCTGCTGGCGGAGCATGTGCGCATCTACGGGGACGACATCGCCGTGGTGGTGGCCCGGGACAACGTCAGCGCCCAGCGGGCTTTACGGCTCATCAAGGTGGAGTACGAGGAGTACCCCGTGGTGCTGGACGCCCAGGCCGCCATGGGCCCCACGGACCACCCCATCCACGATGAGCGGCCGGACAACATCCTGGCCTCCATGGACCTGCGCACCCCCATGGCCCCCGGCTCCCCCTTCTCCACTGTGGAGGAGGTGCTGGACTGCCCGGACTACTTCACCTTCCGGGGGGACTACGCCACCCAGCAGGTGCAGCACTGCCACATTGAAAACCCCATCTCCCTGGCCTGGATGGAGGGGGGGCGGATCTGCGTGGTGTCCTCCACCCAGATTCCCCACATCGTCCGCCGGGTCATCGGCCAGGCCCTGGGCATTCCCTGGGGACAGGTGCGGGTCATCAAGCCCTACATCGGCGGGGGCTTCGGCAACAAGCAGGAGGTGCTCTACGAACCCCTGAACGCCTGGCTCACCTGGAAGCTGGGGGGGAAGCGGGTGAAGCTGGACCTCTCCCGGGAGGAGACCTTCCAGAACACCCGCTCCCGCCACCCCATCTCCTTCCATGTGGAGGCGGCGGTGGATGAGAACATGGGCCTCATGGCCCGGTCCTGCCGGGCGGTGAGCAACCAGGGGGGGTACGCCTCCCACGGCAACGCCATCGTGGCCAACGCCGTCACCGGCTTCCGCCAGGTGTATCTGGACCGGGTGGGCCACCACTCCACCGCCTTCACCGTGTACACCAACATCCCCGCCCCCGGGGCCATGCGGGGGTACGGCATTCCCCAGTGCTGCTTCGCCAGCGAGTGCCTGATGGACGACATCGCCCGGGCCAAGGGGTGGGACCCCCTGGCCTTCCGGCTGCAAAATCTTATGCCTCTGGGGTATGTGGACCCCTTCAACGGCATCACCTGCCACTCCACGGGGCTCAAAGAGTGCCTGGAGAAGGGGGCGGCCTTCATCGGCTGGCAGGAGCTGCGGGAGAAGTACGCCCACCAGACCGGCCCCATCCGCCGGGGCGTGGGCATGGCCCTGTTCTCCTACAAGACCGGGGTGTACCCCATCTCCCTGGAGACCTCCTCCGCCCGGATGGTCCTCAACCAGGACGGCACCGTGCAGCTCCACCTGGGGGCCACGGAGATCGGCCAGGGGGGCGACACGGTGTTCTCCCAGATGGCCGCCCAGGCCATCGGCATCCCCACGGAGGACGTGCACATCGTCTCCTTCCAGGACACCGACGTGGCCCCCTTCGACACCGGGGCCTACGCCTCCCGCCAGACCTATGTGACGGGCAAGGCCATCAAGAAGGTGGGGGAGGAGTTCAGAGCCAAGCTCCTCACCTACGCCGCCGAGCTCTTCCCCGACGCCGTGGGGCTCACCATCGCCGGGCGGAGCGTGGCCGATGAGAAGGGGGAGGTCCTCATCTCCCTGGCGGACCTGGCCCTGAACGCCTTCTACTCCCTGGACCACTCGGTCCACATCACCGCCGAGGGCACCAGCCACTGCAAGGAGAACACCTTCGCCTTTGGCTGCTGCTTTGCCGAGGTGGAGGTGGACATCCCCGTGGGCAAGGTGAAGGTGGAGCGCATCGTCAACGTCCACGACTCCGGGCGGCTCATCAACCCCGCCCTGGCGGAGGCCCAGGTCCACGGGGGCATGTCCATGGGGTTGGGGTACGCCCTCTCCGAGGAGATGAAGCTGGACCCCAGGACCGGCCGCCTCCTCAACGGCAATTTGCTGGACTACAAGCTGCCCACCGCCATGGACACCCCGGAGCTCACCGCCCTCTTTGTGGAGACCGACGACCCCTCGGGCCCCTTCGGCAA
>CASFCS010000061.1 GCA_949293245.1 uncultured bacterium
CTTCGATCCCCACCACCCGGCGGTGCTGCGGGCGCTGAAGATGGCGGCGGACGCGGCCCACGAGGCAGGAATCTGGATCGGCATCTGCGGGGAGCTGGGAGCGGACCAGTCCCTGCTGTCCACCTTCCTGGCCATGGGCATCGACGAGCTCAGCGTCTCCCCCACGGCGGTGCTGCCCCTCCGGGCTGCCATCCGCAAGAGCATTGCCGGCACCTGCGATCTGGAGCTCCTCAAGGGCTGAGGACCTCCACCACATAGAATATGAAACTTTCACCGGAGAGGCGCCGCGCCGGCGGCGCCTCTCCGGTTTCCGCAGCCGGGCTGAAAGATGCTTGGGCGGCATGGCCCTGGCCGCTGCAAAGCTGGTGCACGCTTGTACGCAGGGGCGGTTGCCCTTGACGAACGGGGGCTGGTGTGGTACCATGGAGCACGGCTGTATGACTGACGGAAGTGGACGACCACGTGGAGTACGGCCGCGACGTCTGCCAAATTTGGCCTGCGCCGCCTGTTGCCGACCGTCTGGGCGCACTTGATAAGAAGTGTGCCCTTTTTGTTTTTGCGAAAGGGCACCGAGAGAGGAAGGAATTTCTGCTATGATGACTGACATTGAAATTGCCCAGGCGGCGTCCCTGCTGCCCATTCCCCAGGTGGCGGCCCAGGCCGGCATCGGAGAGGAGCTGCTGGAGCCCTACGGGCGGACCAAGGCCAAAATCGACATCACCGCCCTGAGGGATAAACCCCGGAAGGGCAGGCTCATCCTGGTTACCGCCATCAACCCCACCCCGGCCGGGGAGGGAAAGACCACCACCAGCGTGGGCCTGGCGGACGCTTTGCACCGCATGGACAAGAATGTGGTCCTGGCCCTGCGGGAGCCCTCCCTGGGCCCGGTGTTCGGCGTGAAGGGGGGCGCCGCCGGCGGCGGGTATGCCCAGGTGGTGCCCATGGAGGAGATCAACCTCCACTTCACCGGGGACTTTCACGCCATCGGCGCGGCCAATAACCTGCTCTCCGCCATGCTGGACAACCACATCCAGCAGGGCAACGCCCTGGACATCGATGTGCGCAAGATCACCTGGAAGCGCTGTGTGGACATGAACGACCGGCAGCTGCGCAACATCGTGTGCGGTCTGGGGGGCAAGGTCAACGGCGTGCCCCGGGAGGACGGGTTCGACATCACCGTGGCCTCCGAGATCATGGCGGTGCTGTGCCTGGCCACCGACCTTATGGACCTGAAGGCCCGGCTGGCCCGGATGGTGGTGGCCTACACCCGGGACGACAAGCCCGTCACCGCCCACGACCTGAAGGCGGAGGGGGCCATGACCGCCCTGCTCAAGGACGCCATCAAGCCCAACCTGGTCCAGACTCTGGAGCACACCCCCACCCTGATCCACGGCGGCCCCTTCGCCAACATCGCCCACGGGTGCAACTCCATCTCCGCCACGGACACCGCCCTGAAGCTGGGGGACTATGTGGTCACCGAGGCGGGCTTCGGCGCCGACCTGGGGGCGGAGAAGTTCCTGGATATCAAGTGCCGCGCCGCCGGCCTGGAGCCCGACGCGGTGGTCATCGTGGCCACGGTGCGGGCCCTGAAGTACAACGGCGGCGTGCCCAAGGCCCAGCTGGGCCAGGAGGATCTGGCCGCCCTGGAGCGGGGCCTGCCCAACCTTCTCAAGCACGTGGAGAACATCACCCAGGTGTTCGGCCTGCCCGCGGTGGTGGCCATCAACCGCTTCTCCCAGGATACCGACGCCGAGCTGGAGATGATCCGCGCCCAGTGCGCCCGCTACGGGGTGAACGTGGCCCTCAGCGAGGTGTGGGCCAAGGGCGGCGAGGGCGGCCTGGCCCTGGCGGAGGAGGTCCTGCGGGTGATGGACCGGGGGGAGAAGCACTTCTCCTTCGTCTATCCCGACGAGGCCTCCCTGAAAGAGAAGATCCAGGCCGTGGCCACCCGGATCTACGGGGCGGACGGGGTGGACTACACCGCCGCCGCCCAGAAGGAGCTTCAGCGGCTGGAGGAGCTGGGGTACGGCGGCCTGCCGGTGTGCATGGCCAAGACCCAGTACTCCCTCAGCGACGACCCCGCCAAGCTGGGGGCTCCCAAGGGCTTCCGCATCACGGTGAAGAAGGTGAAGGTGTCCGCCGGCGCCGGCTTCGTGGTGGTGCTTACCGGGGACATTATGACCATGCCCGGCCTGCCCAAGGTGCCCGCGGCGGAGAAGATCGACGTGGACGAGAACGGCGTGATCACCGGGCTGTTCTAAGAGAGGTATTTCAGAAACAGGGAGGAAACCGGAGAGCATGGGGATCGCGGAGACAATGATTCTGGCTGTGGGCCTCTCCATGGACGCCTTCGCCGTGTCCATCTGCAAGGGGCTGGCCCTGCCCAAAGTGACTGCCCGCAGCGCGGCGGTGGTGGGGGCCTGGTTCGGGGCTTTTCAGGGGCTGATGCCCCTGCTGGGCTACTTTCTGGGCACCAGCTTCCAGCGGTACATCACCGCCTTTGACCACTGGATCGCCTTTGTGCTGCTGGCCATCATCGGCGGCAAGATGGTGGCGGAGGCTTTCGAGCCGGAGGAGGGGCCGCCGGACGGCTCCCTGGCTCCGGGGAAGATGCTGGTTCTGGCCGTTGCCACCAGCATTGACGCCCTGGCCCTGGGCATCACCCTGGCCTTCCTCCAGGTGGAGATCGCCCTGCCGGTGGTCCTCATTGCCTGCACCACCTTTGTGCTCAGCTTTTTGGGGGTGCGCCTTGGCAACGTGTTCGGCCTGCGCTACAAGAGCAAGGCGGAGCTGGTGGGAGGCGTGGTGCTCATTCTGCTGGGGGTGAAGATCCTCCTGGAGCACCTGGGCATCCTGGGCTGAATGGAATTGCGCGATACCGGGGCAGCCTCCCTGAGAGGCTGCCCCGGTTTTTGTGAACGCAGAAAAACGCCCGCGGGACAAACCGTCCCGCGGGCGCTGCTTGTTTGGAAAATTACTCGGACAGATAACTCTTGAGCAGAGTCTGCAACAGCTCGTCCCGGTCGATCTTGCGGATCTTGCTCCGGGCGTTGTTGTAGTTGGTGATGTAGGTGGGGTCCTCCGAGAGGATGTACCCCACGATCTGATTGATGGGGTTGTACCCCTTCTCCTGCAGCGCGTTGTACACTGAGGTCAGCACTGCCTTGATCTCCGCGTCCTTGTCATAGCTCAAACTGAATTTACGGGTATAATCCAATTCCATTTGTACTGCACCTCACTTTGGGTCTGACTGGCGGGGAAGGGGGGCGGCAGGGCGGTTTTATGCGCCGCTGTACCCGCTGTAACCGTCCTTATTTTAGCCCAAAATCCTTCCGGTGTAAAGGGGGCGGCGGGAAATTATTTTCAGGCAGACTCACCGCAGCACGGCGCCCAGGTCCTTCTCCAGGGTCTCCAGAATGGACTTCACGTCGGCATCGGCCTCCTCGCTGGTGAGGGAGCGGTCGCCGGCGCGGAGCACCAGGCTGAAGGCCACGGACTTCTTGCCCTCGTCAATGCCCTTGCCGCGATAGATGTCGAAGAGCTTGACCTCCTTGAGCAGGCCCTTGGCCCCCTTGCGGATGGCGTCCTCCAGGGCGCCCACGGTGACCGCCTCGTCACACACCACGGCGATGTCCCGGGTGACGGCGGGGAACTTGGGCAGGGGGACGTACTCGGGGTCGGGGCCCTTGGCGCACATCAGCTGTCCCATGTCCAGCTCGGCGCAGTAGAACGCGGCGTCCACGCCGTAGTTCTGGGCCACCAGGGGGTGGATCTGGCCCAACACGCCGATACGCCGCTCTCCGGCGTACACATCCGCCACCCGGCCGGGGTGGTAGGAGGGGTTGGGCACGCAGGGCACCTCAAAGCGGATGTCAGCAGCCCGCAGGTCCTTCAAAACGGCCTCCACGGCCCCCTTCAGGGCGTAGAAGTCCATGTCGTCGCCGTAGGCCCCCATGGAGAGCACCTTGTTCTCCACGGCCAGGCCGTCGTCGCCTCCCTCCAGGTAGATGCGGCCCACCTCGTAGAGCTTCACGTTCTGGTTGCGGTAGTTGTAGTTCCGGGTGAGGATCTCCAGCATGGAGGGGAGCACGGTGGTGCGCATGATGGAGGTGTCCTCCCCCAGGGGGTTGAGGATCTTGAAGGACTTGCGCCGGGCGTCGTCCTGGGCCCAGCGGATCTTGTCGTAGCAGGCGGGGGAGATGAAGGAGTAGGTGATGATCTCGTCGTAGCCCATGGCGCGGCACATGGCGCCCAGCTGCCGCTCCAGCTTCTCCTCCTCCGAGAAGCCGCCCAGGGTGGTCTGGCCCAGCATGAGGGTGGTGGGAATGTTGTTGTAGCCGTAGAACCGGGCCACCTCTTCGGCCAGGTCGGCGATGCCCACCACGTCGGCCCGCCAAGAGGGGATGACCACCTGGGCGGGGCCGTTGGGGAAGTCGTGGTTCTCGGTGCAAATGTTGACCCGCTCCAGGTAGCAGTACTGGCTCACCGGATCAATATCGGTGCCCAGCAGGGCGTTCACCCGGTCGGGGTCCATGAGAATGGTGCGGGGCTGGGGCACATAGTTGAGGATGTCAATGACCCCGGGCAGCACCTCGCCGGCCCCCAGCAGCTCCACCAGCTCACAGGCCCGGTTCACGGCGGGCAGGGTGTTCAGGGGGTCCAGGCCCTTCTCAAACTTGGCGCTGGCCTCGGTGCGCATGCCCAGGGCCAGAGCCCCCTTGCGGATGCAGGTGCCGTCGAAGCAGGCCGACTCGAACACCACGTCCACCGTGTCCTCCACGATCTCGCTGTTGAGGCCCCCCATGATGCCCGCCAGGCCCACGGCCCGGGTCTCGTCGGCGATGACCAGGTGGTTGGCAGTGAGGGTGTGCTCCTTGCCGTCCAGGGTGGTGAGCTTCTCGCCCTCCTCCGCCCGGCGGACCACGATCTTGCCGCCGTGGACGTAGCGGTAGTCAAAGGCGTGCATGGGCTGGCCGTACTCCAGCATGACATAGTTGGTGATGTCCACGATGTTGTTGATGGGGCGCACGCCCATGGCGCGCAGCCGCTCCCGCATCCACTTGGGGGAGGGGGCGATCTTCACGCCCCGCACCATCCGGGCGGTGTACCGGGGGCAGAGATCGGCGGCGGGGGTCTCCACGTCCAGCAGCTCCATCAGGCTGCCGGGGCCGCCCCCCTTCACCACAGGCTCGTGGAGGGTGCAGGGTACATCAAAGGTGGCGGACACCTCACGGGCCAGGCCGATGACGGACAGGCAGTCGGGCCGGTTGGGGGTGATCTCGAACTCCACCACGTGGTCGTCCGCGCCGATGATGGGCTTGATGTCGTCGCCCGGCTTGCACGCCTCGTGGAGGATGAAGATGCCGTCGGGGATACAGTGGGGGAACTCCGCCTGCTGGGCGTGGAGGTCGGCCAGGGTGCAGATGGAATTGGCCTTGGTGTTGTAGGCCACCATGTCCCCCTTATGGAGGTTGGAGCAGGAGGTGACCAGCTCCGGCGTAGAGGAGCCGTTGTCCAGCATGACGGTGAAGTTCCCGGGCTCCGCCAGAATGGGGGTCACTTCCAGCACCTGGGCAGCCACCACGGGGCCGTAGATCTTGTGGCCGGGCTGGATGTCCGCGGGGATGGAGGGCTTGTCCTTGTCCAGAGGCTTGTAGTCATTCAGCAGGGCGGCGGGGACAACGGCGGCGTAGGGGAAGTCCCGCTCGTCCAGCCCCAGCTCGGAGAGGCCGCACATCATGCCGTTGGAGAGAACCCCACGGAGCTTGCCCTTCTCAATCTTCTTGCCCCCGGGGAGGGTGGACTTGTGGAGGGCCACAGGCACCAGGTCGCCCACGTGGACGTTCCAGGCCCCGGTGACGATCTGCACCGGCTCGGCCTTGCCCACCTCCACCTGGCAGACCCACATGTGGTCGGAGTCGGGGTGGCGCTCCATGGCGGTGACCTCACCCACCACCACGTTGGAGATCTCCGCCCCCAGGTCGTGGGTCAGCTCCACCTTGGAGCCGGACAGGGTCATGGCCTCGGCAAACTCCTTGTCGGAGGCATCGACGCTCACAAACTCGCTGAGCCATTTGCGAGATAAATTCATATTGAAAACTCCTTTGTGTTAAGAGTTGAGAGTGGAGAGTGGAGAGTGGAGATACGGGATCCGCCGCAGGCGAATGATTTGAAATCCGTCCGGCTCCGCCGGACACAATATCT
>CASFCS010000062.1 GCA_949293245.1 uncultured bacterium
TCCGGCTTTCCCCTCCGCTCCCGTCTTACCCCGCTGCCCATGACGGCTCGGACGCTTCCCATTCTTTTGGGTACTTTTCTTGTGGGAGCAAGAAAAGTACCACCGTCCCCTCGTCCCCATAAAAAGGGGAAATAAATTGCTGCGGGCTGCAAGAGGCCCTCGCAAAAGTACAGGCCCGTTGCACCGTCAGGCGGGGCGATGAGGACATCGCCCCCTACGAAGTGAGGCCGGAGCGCCTGCTCCCGGGCGCTCAGCGCTTCCCTGTCACGCTTTGCACCCTCCGCGACGGCACACTGCTCACCACTCCGCCGGAAATGCCGCCGGGCCTTGCCCGGGTTTGTTTTCCGGTCTGCGTGGTTCGCTGTGCGCCTGCTCCCGGGCGCTCAGCGCTTCCCTGTCACGCCTCGCACCCTCCGCGACGGTGCCTAAGCCCTGCGACTGCACAGAAACCCCAGTCGGGGCTTTGGCCCCGCCTGGGCTTTCTGCTCCGCTCCGGTCTTAGTCACCTGCTCCCGGGCGCTCAGCGCTTCTCCACAATCTCCACCCCGGTATAGTAGTGGGTCAAAATCTCCTGCCAGGTGCTGCCCGCTTTGGCCATGGCGTTGGCGCCGTACTGGCTCATGCCCACCCCGTGGCCGTACCCCGTGACGGAAAAGACGAAGGCCTCCCCGTCCCAGGCGGCGGTGAAGTGGGCCGAGCGCAGGCCCAGCAGGGTGCGCAGGGTGTTCCCCGCTATGGCCGCGCCGCCCACCTCCAGGGTGGCCACGCTGCCCGCGCTGTCCAGCGCCGCCTCCCCCAGCCACCCGGCGGGGTCCCCGGTGAGGTCCGCCCCCTGGCCTGCCAGGGCCTGGGAGAGCTCCTCCGGGGTAAAGGTCACGGTGGTGCGGTAGTTGGGCACCTCCTCCCCCTCGGGGCTGTCCACCGCCACCAGATAGGGCACCGACGCCCCCCACACCTCCACCGCGTCCCGGGTGCTGCCGGCGGAGGAGGAGTGGAACACCGCCTGGATGAGCTGCCCCTGCCAGGTGAGGACCATGCCGTCGGTGTCCGCCACCGCCTGGCGCAGCTTGGTCTCGTAGGTCTGGGCCTGGTCCCCCCAGCTCTCCGCCGCCGCCTCCGGGTCGGTGTAGGCCTGGCAGCAGGCAAAGTCGGTGCACACGTCCGCCTCCGGGTGGGCCTGGCTGGAGTGCTCCGCCTTCCACAGGGTGTAGGTCCGGGCGGCCACCGTCTGGGCCCGGAGGGCCTGTTCCTCAAAGGAGGCGGGCATCTCCGCCGCCACCACGCCGTATAAATATTGACCCAGGGTCATTTCCTCCAGGCTGCCGTCCCCCATGGCCACGGTGAGCACCATGGACGCATCCGCTCCGGCGGCGGCCTCCTCCCCATCCTTCTCCGGCTCCTCCACCGGGGCGGGAGAGGGGGGCAGCACCGCCGCCGCTCCCCGGGGAAGGGCCAGCGGCAGCAGGAAGGCCAGGGCCGTCAGGGCCAGTCCCACCGCCGCCGGCGCCAGGACCGGAAGGAATGGTTTTGCAAGTTGCATTTTCCGACCATTCATTTTTCTTTCCGCCTTTCCCGACATAATCGGAAAAAATCCGCCGGGCAATTTTAATTTTGCATTGACGGACTTTTAAAATTTCGTTATAATGATAAATAACCTGTCTCGCCGCCCTGCCTTGAAAGGACGGGAGGCTTTTCCTGCATCCCCGGCCCGCCCACTCCGGCGGGCCGGCCGAACCATTCAACCCACAGCAAAAGGAGGTCTCACCATGATGAGCAAGCAAGAGGGCGCCGTTCTCCACGGCGGGGACATTCTCCGGGAGCGGGCCGCCGAGCGGATGGACAGCATGGCCCAGAAGGCCGAGCAGGCCGCGGCCAATGTGGATTTTATTCAAGGCTTATGCCAGGAATTCCGCAAATATAACCACATCGACGCCCGGTACTACCAGCGCTATGAGGTCAAGCGGGGCCTGCGCAACGCCGACGGCACCGGCGTGCTGGCGGGGGTCACCCAGATCGGCAACGTCCGGGGCTACTACCTCCAGGACGGGGAGCGGGTGCCCATGGACGGCCAGCTCATCTACCGGGGCATCGACGTGGTGGACCTGATCGACGGCTTCATGTCCGAGGAGCGCTTCGGCTTTGAGGAGACGGCCTACCTCCTTCTCTTCGGCGCCCTGCCCACGGCGGAGCAGCTGGACCACTTCCAGAGCATTCTGGCGGCCTATCGCAATCTCCCCCGGAACTTCACCGAGGACATGATCCTCAAGGCCCCCAGCCGGGACGTGATGAACAAGCTGGCCCGGTCGGTGCTGGCCCTCTACTCCTACGACCCCGACCCGGACAACGGCTCCATGACCGCCCAGATGGTGAAGTCCCTCCAGCTCATTGCCCGGTGCCCCGTGATCGTGGCCCACGCCTTCGCCACCAAGCGGCACTACTTCGACGGGGAGTCCCTCTACCTCCACCGGCCCCAGGAGGGGCTGAGCGTGGCGGAGAACTTCCTCTACTCCGTGCGCCACGACAACCGGTACACCGACGACGAGGCCAAGCTGCTGGATCTGTGCCTGGTGCTCCACATGGAGCACGGCGGCGGCAACAACTCCGCCTTCACCTGCCGGGTGCTCTCCTCCTCCGGCACGGACATTTACTCCGCCATCGCCGCCGCCGTGGGCTCTTTGAAAGGCCCCCGCCACGGCGGCGCCAACAAGAAGGTCATGGAGATGTTCGACTACATCCAGAGGGACGTGAAGGACTGGAAGGACGACGAGGAAATTTCCGCCTACCTGCGCAAGATCCTCCGCAAGGAGACCGGCGACGGCTCCGGCCTCATCTACGGCATGGGCCACGCGGTGTACACCCTGTCCGATCCCCGGGCCATCCTGCTCAAAAAGTTCGCCCGGAAGGTGGCCGCCGAGAAGGGCATGTTGGATGAGCTGGAGCTCTTCGAGGCGGTGGAGCGCCTGGCCCCCGACGCCTTCCTCACCGAGACGGGGCAGCACAAGGTCATGAGCGCCAACGTGGACCTCTACTCCGGCCTGGTGTACAAGATGATGGGCATCCCCCCGGAGCTCTACACCCCCCTCTTCGCCATCGCCCGGATGGTGGGCTGGTGCGCCCACCGGATGGAGGAGGTCTTCAACGCGGGCAACAAGATCATCCGCCCCGCCTACAAGGCCGTGGCCCCCAGCCGCCCCTTCGTCCCCCTGGCCCACCGGGGCTGAGAACATACTGCCCACAGCTTATTTGACGCGCGCAGCAGGGCCGCCCATGGGGCGGCCCTGCCATCTTTTTGCCCCGGGCTCTTTCCCTTCGGGCCCCAATCCTGTATACTGGTACCATCCGTTTCCCATCACACCGGCGGCCCCGCCGCCCTGAACAGAAAGGAAGTGGGCCATGGCGCCCCAACGTGATACCATCGCCGTCATCGTGCCGGTGTACCAGGCGGAGGCCACCCTGGACCGCTGCGTGGCCAGTCTCACCGGCCAGACTTACCGGGATGTGGAGATCCTCCTGGTGGACGACGGCTCCACCGACTCCTCCCCCGCCCTGTGCGACCAGTGGGCCGCCAAGGACGGGCGGATCACCGCCCTCCACCAGGCCAACGGCGGAGTGTCCGCCGCCCGCAACGCGGCCCTGGACCACCTCTTCGCCCGGGAGGAGGGCCCGGCGCTGCTGGCCTTTGCCGACAGCGACGACTACCTGGACCCCGACCTTCTGGCCAACCTCCACGCCGCCCTGGAGGAGACCGGGGCGGACTTCGTCCAGGGCGGCGTGGTCACCGAGACCCCCGGGGGCAAGGCTCTCACCCGCCGGGACGTGCCCCGCGCCCTCTTTGAGGGGCCGGAGGCCTGCCTGGAGGGGTACCTGGACCGGCGGGGCATCCAGGTGTTCCCCGTGTGCAAGCTCTACCGGCGGCGGCTGTGGGAGGACCTGCGCTTCCCCGTGGGGGTGCCCGTGGGGGAGGACGCCTTTACCACCCTGGAGTGCTGCGCCTCCGCCCGGCGGGCGGCCCTGGTGCCCGGGGCGGGGTACCACTATGTGATGGCCCCCGGCAGCCTCACCCGGGGCAAGCGCACCGAGGCAAACCTGGCGGGCTACCTGCGGGAGGCGGAGACCCGCATGGCCCTGCTGGAGGAGAAGTTCCCCGCCCTGGCGCCCTACGGCTGGGAGACCTGGGTGTACCGTGCGGTCCAGGGGTACGGGGACCTGGACCTGGTGGAGCACTTTGACCAGCGCAGCCGGGAGGAGTGGCGCGCCCTCTTCCTGGAGAAGTTCCGCCTCTACTACCCCAAGTACCGCCAAAGCGCCATCCCCCCCCGGCGGGGACGGGCCGCCGCGGTGAATTACGCCCTGTTCGCCCTGTGTCCCCCCCTCCAGCGGGGGCTGTACCGGGCCTGGGCCAGGCGTCGGCGGGGGGGCTGAGTATGAAGGAACGCAGCTCCCGCCTGGGCAACAGCCTGCGCAACCTTACCGCCAGCTGGCTCAACCAGGCCGCCGTCATCGGCCTGGGCTTTGTGGGGCGGATGGTGTTCGTGCGCTTTTTGTCCCAGGAGTACCTGGGCCTGTCCGGACTGTTCGGGGACATTCTGAGCATGCTGTCCCTGGCGGAGCTGGGGGTGGGCACCGCCATCACCTTCCAGCTCTACAAGCCCCTGGCCACCGGGGAGGAGGACAAGGTGCGCCGCCTGATGAACTTCTACCGCCGGATATACACCGCCATCGGGGTGTTTATCCTGCTGGCGGGGCTGGCCCTGAGCCCCTTCCTGTCCTTCTTTATCAAGGACATGCCGGACATCCCCCACCTGAAGCTCATCTTTATGCTGATGGTGGCCAACTCCGCCTCCACCTACTTCTTCTCCTACAAGACCTCCCTGCTCAACGCCGACCAGAAGAGCTACCTGCCTCAGCTCTCCCTGTTGGGGGGCTCCGTGGCCACCTGCGTGGGGCAGATCGCCGTGCTGGCCCTCACCCGGAACTACCTGCTCTACCTGACGGTGCAGATCGTCTGCTCCCTGGGGGCCAACGCCTTCATCTCCCGCGTGGCCGACCGGCACTACCCCTTCCTGCGCACCGACCGGAAGGTCCTCCCCACGGGGGAGGAGGTGCGGGGGGTGGTGAAGTACGCCGGGGCCGCCATGCTCCACAAGATCGGCGCCCTGGTGGTGTTCTCCACGGACAACATCATCATCTCCAAGTTCCAGGGGCTTCTGTCCGTGGCCAGCTACTCCAACTATCAGCTCCTCTCCAAGGGGCTGGCCTCCATTTTGCAGCAGGTGTTCCGCTCCATGACCGCCAGCGTGGGCAACCTGGGGGCCCTGGAGGAGGGGGAGCACCAGTACGCCGTGTTCCGCCGGCTGCTCATCTTCAACCACTGGTGCTACAGCTTCGCCGCCTGCGGGCTGTTCTGCGTGGCCACCCCCCTGGTGGAGCTGTGCTTCGGGGAGGTGTACGCCATGGAGCAGAGCGTGGTGGCCCTGCTCACCGTGAGCTTTTACCTCACCGGCATGCGCCGCACCGCCCAGACCTTTAACGACGGGTGCGGCCTTCTCTACCACAACCGGTACGCCCCCATCATAGAGGGCCTCATCAACCTGGGGGCCTCGGTGGCCCTGGTGTACGTCATGGGGGTGGAGGGGGTCATCCTGGGCACCATCCTGAGCACCCTGCTGGTGCCCTTCTGGGTGGAGCCGGTGGTGACCTTCCGCTTCCAGTTCCGCCGCTCCCCCGCCCCCTACTTCGCCCGGCAGGGGGGGTTCTTCCTCCTCACCGCCGGGGAGTGCGCCCTGTCCTGGGGGCTGTGCGCCCTGTTCCAGGGGCCCGTGTGGCTCCAGGTGGTGGTGCGGGTGGTCATCTGCACCGGGGTGCCCAATCTGGTCAACCTATTGGTATTCTGGTTTACAAAGGACTTCGCCTATTACCGCGCCCTGGCCGCCCGGCTGCTGCGCCGGGGAAAATAATGTGAAAAGGCCCGCCCCGCCGGACTTGTCCGGCGG
>CASFCS010000063.1 GCA_949293245.1 uncultured bacterium
GACGAGCTCAGCGTCACCCCCACGGCGGTGCTGCCCCTCCGGGCCGCCCTGCGGGAGAGCATTGCCAAGACCTGTGACCTGGAGATGCTGAAGGGCTGAGAACCCGTACTACATGCAAAAAGATCCCCCCGGGACACCCTGTCCCGGGGGGATCGGTCTTGCTATGGGCGGCAGACAGGCTGTTACACCTTGCCGATGTCGGTGCGCAGGTGCATGTCCTGGAAGGAGATGGGCTTGCAGGCGGCGTAGGCGTTGGCCACGGCCTGGGCCAGATCGGCCCCCAGGGCGGTGACCCCCAGAACCCGGCCGCCGGCGGTGAGGACCGCGCCGTCGTCCCCCACCTTGGTGCCCGCGTGGAACACGGTGGCGGTCTTTGCCGCCTCCTCCAGGCCGGAGATGGGGTAGCCGCTCTGGTATTTCACGGGGTAGCCGCCGGAAGCCAGCACAATGCAGCAGGCGGCCCCCGGCTTCCACTTGATGTCAACCTGGTCCAGGGTGCCGTTGACGCAGGCCTCAAAGATCTCCATCAGGTCGCTGTCCAGCATGGACAAAATGGGCTGGGTCTCCGGGTCGCCGAAGCGGGCGTTGTACTCCACCACCTTGGGGCCGTCCTGGGTGAGCATGAGGCCGAAGTAGATGACCCCCTTGAAGGGGCGGCCCTCGGCCCGGAGGGCGGCCACCGTGGGCAGGAAGATCTGGTCCATACACGCCGCGGCGATCTCCGGGGTGTAGTTGGGAGAGGGGCAGAAGGCCCCCATGCCCCCGGTGTTGGGGCCCTGATTGCCGTCATAGGCCCGCTTGTGGTCCTGGCTGGACAGCATGGGCACCAGGTGTTCTCCGTCGCAGAAGGCCAGCACAGTGACCTCGGGGCCGGTCATGCACTCCTCGATGACCACGGTGGAGCCGCTCTGGCCGAACTTGTGGTCGGCCATCATCTCCCGCACGGCGGTCTTGGCCTCCTCCACGGTGGCGGCCACCACCACACCTTTGCCCAGGGCCAGGCCGTCGGCCTTTACCACGATAGGGGCGCCCTGCTCCTCGATGTAGGAGAGGGCCTTGTCCATGTCGGTAAAGGTCTCGTACCGGGCGGTGGGGATGTGGTACTTCTTCATGAGCTCCTTGGAGAAGGCCTTGCTGGCCTCGATGATGGCGGCGTTGGCCTTGGGGCCGAAGGCGGGGATGCCCGCTGCCTCCAGGGCGTCCACCATGCCCAGGGCCAGGGGATCATCCGGGGCCACCATGACAAAATCCATCTTGTTCTCCTTGGCCCAGGCCACCATGGCCTCCACGTCGGTGGCCTTGATGGGCACGCAGGTGGCCACCTGGGCGATGCCCCCGTTGCCCGGGGCGCAGTAGAGCTCCGTCACCCTGGGGGACTGGGCGAGTTTCCAGCAGATGGCGTGCTCCCGCCCGCCGCCGCCCACAACTAATACCTTCATGTAGACACAACCTTTCGAGTGGAGAGTTGAGAGTGAAAAGTGGAGATGTTACTGAGCGGTCCGGGTAGTAGCGGACAAAATGCGCCGCAGTTCTTCACAGTCTTGAAGGAGAGAACGATATTCCGATTCTTTGATGTAAGAACACGACGAGAGCAGTTCCAGCCAATAGATGGTTTCTGCACATTCTTTCAAAGAAATGTAGATTTTTGAGAGGAAATCCTTTTTGCTGATACCATATCTTGCCTCCGCAATATTTGCACCAATGCTGGTGCCGCTGCGCAGAATCTGCTTGGAGAGCACATATTCCTTTTGCTCAGAAGTCAAATATCGGTACAGATTTACGATGCGTTTTCCGAATGCCAAACTTTTTTGGTAAGCGATGCTTTCCGTTGGCATATCTCTTCACTCTCCACTCTTTACTCTTCACACTAAAATATCAATGGTGGAACAGCCGCATCCCGGTAAACGCCATGACCATGCCGTATTTGTTGGCGGTGGCGATGACGTGGTCGTCCCGGATGGAGCCGCCGGGCTGGGCGATGTAGCACACGCCGCTCTTCCGGGCCCGCTCCACGTTGTCTCCGAAGGGGAAGAAGGCGTCGGAGCCCACGCTCACCCCGGTGAGCTGGGCGATCCACTCCTTCTTCTCCTGGGCGGTGAGGACGGGGGGCTTCTCCTTGAAGGTGTTCTGCCACACCCCGTCGGCCAGGATGTCCTCATACTCGTCGGAGATGTAGATGTCGATGGCGTTGTCCCGGTCGGGCCGGCGGATGTTGTCCACGAAGGGGAGGGAGAGGACCTTGGGGTGCTGGCGCAGCCACCAGATGTCCGCCTTGTTGCCCGCCAGGCGGGTGCAGTGGATGCGGCTCTGCTGCCCCGCCCCTACGCCGATGGTCATGCCGTCCTTCACGTAGCACACGGAGTTGGACTGGGTGTACTTCAGGGTGATGAGGGAGAGGAGCAGGTCGTTTTTGGCCTCCTGGGAGAGGTCGTGGTTTTCGGTGACGATGTTGTCCAGCATGGAGCTGTCAATGGTCAGGTCGTTGTACCCCTGCTCAAAGATGATGCCGAAGATGCTCCGACGCTCCACAGGGGAGGGGACATAGTCCGGGTCGATCTGCACCACGTTGTAGCCCCCCTTGCGCTTGGTCTTCAGGATGGCCAGGGCCTCGTCGGTGTAGCCCGGGGCGATGACGCCGTCGGACACCTCCAGGGCAAGATACCGGGCGGTGTCGGCGTCACACACGTCACTCAGAGCGGCCCAGTCCCCGTAGGAGCACAGCCGGTCGGCCCCCCGGGCCCGGATATAGGCGCAGGCGATGGGGGAGAGATCCCCCTCGGGGGCGAAGTAGATCTTGCGCTCCACGTCGGTGAGGGGGCGGCCCAGGGCGGCCCCGGCGGGGGAGACGTGCTTGAAGGAGGCGGCGGCGGGCAGGCCGGTGGCCTGCTTGAGGGCCTTCACCAGCTGCCAGGAGTTGAGGGCGTCCATGAAGTTGATGTACCCGGGCTTGCCGTTGAGCACCTGCAGGGGGAGCTCCCCCTCCTTCATGAAGATGCGGGCGGGCTTCTGATTGGGGTTGCAGCCGTATTTCAGTTCCAGTTCGGTCATGGCGGTGTCATCCTTTCTCAATTTGTGTGGGGCTCATGCCTCCGGGGGATCAAAGGGCTCGGCATAAAATTTCCCGTCCTCTCCCCGGGCCCAGGCGGTGCCGCAGGGGGACTCCAGAAGGGGGAGGATGTCCGGGTCGTAGTTGCAGATGGTGTTCAGATGGTACACGCCGGAGTGGGCGGGGTCCTCCAGGTATTCGGGGGTCTCGTCCCCGGCAAAGAAGCACCAGCCGCTGTCGGGCTGGCCGGGGGCTGGCTTGGTGCGGTAACAGTAACCCACCGGGGCCCCGTCCACGGTGATCCGGTCGGAGGCCAGGCAGCCCGCCGGCCCCTCCCAGTGGAGCAGCAGGGGGCGGATGTCTGCCGAGGACAGGCGGAAGGTCTTGCGGCCCGGATCGTGATACCACAGCCGGCCCGCCCAGGCGGCGCCGTCCTGGAAAAGGCGGAGCACCAGGTCCCGGTTCAAAGTGACGAAGTCCGCCGTCTCCTGGGGGGAACAGCCCATGCGGTAGGCGCAGTAGGCGCTGCCGCACAGCAGACTGACGGCGTACTCCGTCCAGCTGTGGAAGCTGTCGGTCTGGAAGAGCCAGGGGGCCAGGCGCTGGCGGAACTCCTCCTGGGAGATGAGGCCGCAGGCGCATGCCACCCGCAGCAGCCCGGCGGCCTCGCTGATGTCCCAGGCCAGAAAGCCCCGGCGGCCCGCCAGAGGCTGGAACTGCCGGGCAAACTGGGCGCACTCCTGGAACACCTGCCGGGGCCCCTCCTCCAGCTCCTCCAGGTCAAAAGCGGGGGAACCGTCCCAGAAGGACTGGAAGTCCTGGTACTGGTCCTGGCTGGTGCACAGGGACTGGAGGGCGGGGGCCAGGTCCTCCGCCCGGGCGATGCCGTAGTAGTCCCGCAGAAAGGCCAGGGTCTCCTGGCGGCGCTCCTGGGTGGGGCAGAAGGGCATGGTGGTGAAGTAGTCTGTCCCCAGCTCCTCCACCGTGGCCAGGCCCGGGATGATCCGCAGGGCGGGCAGGGCGGCCAGCAGCAGAGGGAAGGAGTTCACCCCGCACACCGACGGGGTCTGAAAGGGGAAGGCGGCCCGCTGGGTCTGGAAGTCCTGGATCAGTTGGACGAGAGATGGTGCCATGGGGACCTCCTTTGCTCAGCCGTGCTTGTTGAGGATGACGGTGTCCGCCTGGCCGGTGGCCAGGTCCAGGTAGCTGACATAGAGGGAGACCTTGTTCTCCTCGTTCAGGTTCTCCCACACCTCTTTGGCCAGGGAGGCGGCGTCGGGGGCGGTGACGGCCACCCGGCGGGGCTCCCCCTCAAAGGAGGGCAGGGGGTCCAGATTCTCCTGATAGGTGTGGATGAAGCGGCCCTCCCCGGGGAGGGGGGCGTCATACTCGTAGAAGTAGCGGTGGTTACAGCTGGGGTCCCCGTCGGCGGACTTGAGGATGGACAGGCAGAAGGCCCCGTCCTTTGTCACCACGCCGGAGATGCGGGGGGTGTAGTTGGGGCCGTCGGGCTCGTAGCACCGGGTGCGCAGGGCGTCGATGTAGCTCTTGCCCTCCGCCAGGGCGTCCCGGATGGTGTCGGTCTGGTCCCCGTTGGTCACCACCAGGGTGTCCCCCACCAGGCGCACCGGGTGGTAGATGATGAGGGAGGGGTCCACCATTTTGCTCTCGTCGTAGGCTTTGGTGCGGATGCCGTCCTCCGTGGCCTCAAAGACCCGGTTGCGGCTGTTGGCGCTGCGGCCCATGATGAAGTAGACCACCACCGCCTTTTTGTTGTCGGCGGAGCGGCCCAGCATGATGCCCCGGCCGGGGTAGGGGTGGCTGCTGAGCAGCACGTTGAAATCAAGGGTGTTCATGAAAGATCCTCCTCATTTCATAATGATTTATTGTTTGAAAAACGGGGGACAAAAAGGGCGCACCGCGTTTGTACAAACGGGTGCGCCCAGACGGTCGGCATTCCAGAGGCGGTACTCCCCGTGGTCACTCCACTTCCGTCAGTCATACCGCTTGTCTATGGTATCATATCCATCCCGCCCCTGTCAAACCGGGCCGGGATTTTTTACAGCACCCGTACGGTCCGCCCCTCCACCTTCAGCCGCCCCTGGCAGAAGAGGGACACCGCCTCGGGCAGCAGTTTCCACTCGCACTGCTCCATGATGCGCCGCTGGAGCACCTCGGGGGTGTCGTCGGGCAGTACCTCCACCGCCCGCTGGGAGACGATGGGCCCCCCGTCGCACTCCTCGCTGACGAAGTGGACCGTGGCGCCGGAGAGCTTCACGCCGTAGGCCAGGGCCTTCTCGTGGACGTGGAGGCCGTAGCACCCCGGGCCGGAGAAGGCGGGGATGAGGGCGGGGTGGACGTTGAGAATGGCGTTGGGGAAGGCGCGCACCATCTCCTCCGTCAGGATCACCATGAACCCCGCCAGCACCACCAGGTCGATGTCTAGGGAGCGCAGCAGCTCCACCAGGGCCACGGTCATGCCCCGGGCGGAGGGATAGGCCTTCCGCCGGACCACATAGCCGGGGATGCCGGCGGCCCTGGCCCGCTCCAGGGCGTAGGCCTCCGGGTTGGAGGCCACCACCGCCACAATCTCACCGCCCACGATCTCCCCCCGGCCCTGGGCGTCGATGAGGGCCTGGAGGTTGGTGCCGCCGCCGGAGACCAGCACCGCGATGCGCTTTGCCATAAAAACAAGTCACCCTTTCTAATAAGAGTGGAGAGTCGAGAGTGAAGAGTTGAGATAAGGAATTCGCCTGGGCGAATCGAATTTAATCTGTCCGGCGCTGCCGGAACCATATCTTCACTCTTCACTCTCCTGTCTCCACTCTTTACTTCAGTTCCACCCCGGCGTCGCCGGACACCACGCTGCCCACCAGGTAGGCCTCCTCCCCGGCGGCCTTCAGCAGCTCCAGGGCCTGGGGGGCCTGGTGGGCGGGGAGGGCCAGGAGCATGCCAAGACCCATGTTGAAGGTGTTGTACATGTCCCGCTCAGGGATGTTCCCCGCCTCCTGGATCAGGTCGAAGATGGGCAGGCGGGGGAAGGAGGTGAGGTCGATGCGGGCGGTGAGGCCCTCGGTCATCATCCGGGGCACGTTCTCGTAGAAGCCGCCGCCGGTGATGTGGCTGATGGCGTGGATGTCCACCCCGCCGGAGAGCAGGGCCTTGACGGCCTTCACATAGATCCGGGTGGGGGTGAGGAGGGTCTCCCCCAGGCTCTTGCCCCCCAGGGCGGCCAGGGGGGCCTTCAGGTCGGCGTGCTCCACGTCAAAGACCTTGCGCACCAGGGAGAAGCCGTTGGAGTGGACGCCGGTGGACCCCAGGCCGATGAGGGCGTCCCCCTCCGCCAGGAGCTTGCCGTCGATGATCTTCTCCTCGTCCACGATGCCCACGGAGAAGCCGGCCACGTCATAGTCCTCCTCGGGCATCATGCCGGGGTGCTCGGCGGTCTCGCCCCCTACCAGGGCGCACTGGGCCTGGCGGCAGCCCTCGGTGATGCCCTCCACGATCTGGGCGATGCGCACCGGGTCATTCTTGCCGCAGGCGATGTAGTCCAGGAAGAAGAGGGGGGCGGCGCCGCCGCAGATGATGTCGTTGACGCACATGGCCACGCAGTCGATGCCGATGGTGGTGCCCGACACCAGCACCGGCTTTTTCATGCCGGAGAGGTCGGGGGCGAACATGCCGCCAAAGCCCCCCAGGGTGCCCAGCACACCGGGGATGTAGGTGGACTCCACCATGGGCTTGATGCGCTTGACGGCCTCGTACCCGGCGGTGACGTCCACACCGGCGGCGGCGTAGGAGGCGGAGTGGGAGTTCTTCATAGTAAAACCTCCAAAAGTAAGAGTGAAGAGTGGAGAGTTGAGAGTAAAGATACTGCGCTGAGGGGAAGAGCGGCATCTCTCCAATCTCCACTCTCCACTCTCAACTCTGAAATATTATTCTCTCCCGTTCCAGCAGTAGGTGCACACCTTGTCCCGGTCCAGGCCGATGGCCTCCAGCAGGCCCTCCAGGGACTGGTAGCCCAGGGAGGTGAAGCCGAACTTCTCACAGATGGTCCTGAGCATGCACTGCCCCCGCTCTGTGGTGCCGTCGGCGTACTCCTCCAGGTGCTCCTGACCCTCGTCCCCCTCCAGCTCCTGGATGGTGCGCCGGGCCAGCAGGTCCATGTCCGAGTTGCCCCGGGAGAAGTTGAGGTACTTGCAGCTGTACATGATGGGGGGACAGGCCGAACGCATGTGGACCTCCTCCGCCCCGGACTCGTAGAGGAAGTCCACCGTCTCCTGGAGCTGGGTGCCCCGGACAATGGAGTCGTCCACGAAGAGAAGCTTCTTCCCCTCGATGAGCTCGGGCACGGGGATCTGCTTCATCTTGGCCACCTGGTTGCGCACGTCCTGGTTGGTGGGCATGAAGGAACGGGGCCAGGTGGGGGTGTACTTGACGAAGGGCCGGGCAAAGGGCTTGCCGCTGCGGTTGGCAAAGCCGATGGCGTGGGGCACGCCGGAGTCGGGCACCCCGGCCACGTAGTCCACCTTGGGCAGCTTGCCCCGGGCCACCTCGTCCCGGGCCATGATCTCCCCGTTGCGGTAGCGCATGACCTCCACGTTGATGCCCTCGTAGTTGGAGTTGGGGTAGCCGTAGTAGGTCCACAGGAAGGAGCAGATTTTCATCTCCTGCCCCGGGGGGGAGAGGGTCTCGCAGGTGGAGGGGGTGATACGCACGATCTCCCGGGGACCCAGCTCGTAGGCGTCGGTGTAGCCCAGCTTGTGGTAGGCGAAGGACTCGAAGGAGACGCAGTACCCCTCGTCGTTTTTGCCCACCAGCACGGGCAGGCGGCCCATGGCGTCCCGGGCGGCGATGATCTCCCCCTTGTCCGTGAGGATCAGCAGGGTCATGGAGCCCTGGATCTCCCGCTGGGCGTGAAGGATGCCGCTGACCAGGTCGTCCTTCTGGTTGATGAGGGCGGCCACCAGCTCGGTGGAGTTGACCTGGCCCGAGCTCATGGCCATGAACTGGTGGCCGTGGTCGGAGAAGTACTGGCTCACCAGGGCCTCAGAGTTGTTGATGATGCCCACGGTGGTGATGGCGTACAGCCCCAGGTGGGAGCGCACCAGCAGGGGCTGGGGGTCGGAGTCGCTGATGCAGCCGATGCCGCTGCACCCGTGGAACTCCCCCAGGTCCTTCTCGAACTTGGTGCGGAAGGGGGTGTTTTCAATGGAGTGGATCTGCCGCTGGAACCCGTCGGCGGCGTCGTGGATGATCATGCCGCCCCGGCGGGTGCCCAGGTGGGAGTGGTAATCCACTCCGAAAAAGATGTCCAGGGTCACGTCCCGTCTGGAGACAGCGCCGAAAAAGCCTCCCATGGTGGTCCTCCTAAGATAGTAGAGTGAAAGAGCAAAAGGGGAGAGTGAAGAGGGGAGAGCGGGGGCTGCTTGCCCGCCCGCTCCGGCGCTCTTCACTCTGAAGGGGTCACATGTCTGGCCTTATTTCCCCATAAGGCGGCGGCTCATCTCCTGATAGGCCCCCTCCACGTTGCCCAGGTCCCGGCGGAAGCGGTCCTTATCCAGCTTCTCCCCGGTCTTGGCGTCCCAGAAGCGGCAGGTGTCGGGGCTGATCTCGTCGGCCAGGACAATCTGGCCGTCGGCGGTCTTGCCGAACTCCAGCTTGAAGTCCACCAGGGTGACGCCGCACTCCAGCAGGGTCTTCTTCAGGAAGGCGTTGACGGCGAAGGCGTACTTCTTAATGGTGTCGATCTCCTCCCAGGTGGCCAGGCCCAGGGCCACGGCGTGGTAGGCGTTCATCAGGGGGTCGTGGAGGTCGTCGTTCTTGTAGGAGAACTCGATGGTGGGCTCGGCAAACACGATGCCCTCCTCCACGCCGAAGCGCTTGGCGAAGGAGCCGGCGGACACGTTGCGGATGATGACCTCCAGGGGGACGATGGTCACCTTCTT
>CASFCS010000064.1 GCA_949293245.1 uncultured bacterium
ATGCGGATTGCCGCGCCAGTGTGCGCACTGGCTCGCAATGACGGGCAAAAATCGGCACCCTGTCGCTGCGGGGCGGTGAGGACACCGCCCCCTACGGACGGGGACGAAACCCGGCGTGGTTCCAGCTTCCCTGGCAAATTCCGTTCGCCTGAAAAGCGGGCGGCTAATAGCCGCCCCTACGGAGAGGAGCGCAAATCCGGTGGGGTTCAGCGTGCCTTCCCCTATTTGGACGGCTTGGCACACGGGCGGGTCTGGGACCCGCCCCCTACGAACCGGGACGAAACCCCACACGGTTCCCCATCCCCCGGTGGATTCGGTTACTCTGAAAAGCGGGCGGCTAATAGCCGCCCCTACGGAAAGGAGCGGAAATCCGGTGGGGTTTAACGGGCCTTCCCCTATTTTGGAAACTGGGCCTACGGGCGGGTCTGGGACCCGCCCCTACGAATTGGAATAAAACCCGGCACGGTTCAACAGACCTGTGCAAACTCGCCGCCCTGGAAAATGGGCGGCTATAAGCCGCCCGCCGCCCAGCGTGGCCGGGTCTGCCGGTACCCATTGGGCCGCACCCGGCCTTCTTCCCTGCGTAGGGGCGGGTTCTAAACCCGCCCGCACCCTCGTCCCCATAAAAAATGGATTGCCGTGCCAGTGTGCCCACTGGCTCGCAATGACAGGGCGGAAAATACAGGACTTGCCGTCTCCCAATGCCCCCCAAAGCCCATGCCGCTGCTAATCCGGGCGCAAAATAACCCCCGTCCGGGGCGGCGCAGGGCGCACCCGGGCGGGGAAGTAGATGTAAAGTATATTCACTTGTCAGAATGGACGGGCTGGGGGGACTCCCGCCGGGCCTCCTGCCCCGGGCGGCGGCTCTTGGGGATGCGGATGGTCAGCAGGATGTCCTCCTCCGTCTCCTCCCGGCCGCACTGGGCGGCCACCCCTGCCGCCTGCATGATGTTGAGCCCCTTCTGCACCGTGTTGAGGAAAAGCCGCACATCCCGGATGAGGTAGGTGGGGGCGCACTGCCGCTGCCGGGGGCGGAGGAGCCGGTCGATGTAGGTCTCGGTCTTGGCCACGGTGAGGCGGCGGGAGAGGATGTGCTCCAAAGCCTCCCGCTGGACCTGGGGCTCCGTCAGCCGCAGGAGGGCCCGGGCGTGGCGCTCGGTGAGGCCGCTCTCCCGCAGCCGCTGGAGCACGTCGGGGGGCAGCCGCAGCAGCCGCAGCTTGTTGGCCACCGCCGGCTGGGACCGGCCCACCCGCCGGGCGGCCTCCTCCTGGGACAGGCCGAAGGTGTCCATCATCTGCCGCAGGGCCAGGGCCTCGTCCAGGAAGTGGAGGTCCTGCCGCTGGATGTTCTCCACCAGGGCCAGCAGGGAGGAGCGCTCCTCGTCGGCGGTGATGACCAGACAGGGCACCTGGGACAGCCCCGCCAGCTTGGCCGCCCGCAGCCGCCGCTCCCCGGCGATGAGCTCGTACCCCTGGGGGGTGCGGCGCACCGTCAGGGGCTGCAGAATGCCCACCTGGGCGATGGACCGGGCCAGGTCCTCCAGCTCCTCCCGGGGGAACTCCAGCCGGGGCTGGTGGGGGTTGGGGGTGATCTCCCCCAGGGGAATGTGGACCACCCGGGCCCCCTCGTCCCGGTCCCGATTCCAAAAGGCCATGGGCCGCGCCTCCTCCTGCCGGGAGGGTTGTCCCCCGGCTTTTTGTCCAGTATACCAGACCCGCCGGGTCGGGAAATGGGGAAAGAAGGGAGAGTGGAGAGTGAAGAGTGGAGAGTAAAGATAGGCGGGTGCGGGGCGTGCCTCCACCGTCCCCCGCCCCCCACGAAAAATGTCCCTGGGGCTTGCGCCGGAGGCCGGGTTTTGATACCATAGAAAGGAACGAAAACCACACCTCCGGCCCTGCGGGCCGGACCAGAGGAGGTTGGGAGGCATTGGAAACAGTCCACGCCATCGAACTCAGACACATCACCAAGCGCTTTGGCAAGGTGGTGGCCAACGACGGCATTGACCTCACCCTCAACCGGGGGGAGATCCTCTCCCTGCTGGGGGAGAACGGAAGCGGCAAAACCACCCTGATGAACATGCTCTCCGGCATCTATCTGCCCGACGAGGGGGAGATTCTGGTGGAGGGGAAAAGCGTGTCCATCCGCTCCCCCAAGGACGCCTTTACCCACGGCATCGGCATGATCCACCAGCACTACAAGCTGGTGGACGTGTTCACCGCTGCGGAGAACATCGCCCTTGGGCTCAAGGAGGCGGGGATGGACCGCAAGGCCATCGCCGCCAGGGTGAAGGCCATCTCGGACAAGTACGGCTTCGGCATTGACCCGGGCAAAAAGGTGTACGACATGTCCGTGTCGGAAAAGCAGACGGTGGAGATCGTGAAGGTGCTCTACCGGGGGGCGGAGATTTTGATCCTGGACGAGCCCACCGCCGTCCTCACCCCCCAGGAGACCGAGCGGCTCTTTGACATCCTGCGCTCCATGAAGGCCGACGGCAAGGCCATTGTCATCATCACCCACAAGCTCCACGAGGTCATGGCCATCTCGGACAAGGTGGCCGTGCTGCGCAAGGGCAAGTACATCGGCACCGTCAACACCGCGGACACCGACCCCCAGAAGCTCACCGACATGATGGTGGGCCACGCGGTGAGCCTGAACATCGACCGGCCCCAGGCCAAGTACCATGACCTGCGGCTGGAGGTGAAGGGCCTCAACTGCCGGGGCAGCGACGGGGTCAAGGCCCTCACCGACGTGTCCTTCCAGGCCATGGGGGGCGAGATTCTGGGCATCGCCGGCATCGCGGGCTCCGGCCAGAAGGAGCTTCTGGAGGCCATCGCCGGCCTTCAGAAGGCGGAGTCGGGCCACATCTTCTACTATCCCCCCCACCCCAAAAGCGACATCGCCGGCAACCACGTCCCGGTGGACAAGGCCGGGGAGGAGCTGGTGGGCAAGACCCCGTCCCAGATCCAGAAGGTGGGGGTGTCCCTGGCCTTCGTGCCCGAGGACCGGCTGGGCATGGGCCTGGTGGGGGGCATGGGCATGGCGGACAACATGATGCTCAAGACCTATAAGGACCACCCCGGCCCCTTCGTGGACCGGAAGCCCCCCCGGGCCCTGGCGGAAAAGCTCATTGATGAGCTGGAGATCGTCACCCCCGGGGTGTCCACCCCGGTGCGGCGGCTGTCGGGGGGCAATGTGCAGAAGGTGCTGGTGGGGCGGGAGATCGCCTCCTCCCCCACGGTGCTCATGACCGCCTACCCCGTCCGGGGACTGGACATCAACTCGTCCTACACCATTTACCGCCTGCTCAACGAGCAGAAGATGAAGGGCGTGGCGGTGCTGCTGGTGGGGGAGGACCTGGACGTGCTGCTGGAGCTGTGCGACCGCATCGTGGTGCTGTGCGGCGGCAGGGTGTCCGGCGTGGTGGAGGCGGCCTCCGCCACCAAGGAGCAGCTGGGCCTGCTCATGACCCACGTGGGCGGCGGAGAGGAGGAGAGAGACCATGCATGAACAGAAAAGCCCCCTCTTCCGCCTGGCCCGGCGGGAGGGGATGCCCGGCTGGCAGATGTGGGCCATCCGCCTGGCCTCCTTCCTGGTGGCCTTCCTCATCGGCGGGGCCATCTTCCTGGTGCTGGGGGTGAACCCCATCGGGGCCTACGGCACCATCGTCTCCGGCTCCCTGGGCAAGGCCACCGCCATCCGGCAGACCGCCAAGATCGCCATCCCCCTGCTGGGCACCGCCCTGGCCATCGCCCCCTGCTTCAAGATGCGCTTTTGGAACATCGGCGCCGAGGGTCAGATCACCGCCGGCGCCGTGGGGGCGTCCTACTTCGCCCTGTTCTGGGCGGACAAGCTGCCCGCCCCCGCCCTTCTCACCGCCATGGCCCTGGCCGGGGCCATCTGCGGCGGCATCTGGGGGCTGATCCCCGCGGTGTTCAAGGCCCGCTGGGGAACCAATGAGACCTTGTTCACCCTGATGATGAACTACATCATCATCGGCATTGTCCGCTGGCTCCAGGGCGGCCCCTGGGAGGGGCGGCCCGGCTCCCAGATCATTCCTCAGTTCGACTCCGCCGCGGTGCTGCCCAAGGTGCTGGGGGTCCACTGCGGCTGGATCATCGTGCTGGTGCTCACCGTGGTGGTCTTTGTGTACATGAAGTTCACCAAGCAGGGCTATGAGATCGCCGTCATCGGTGAGAGCGAGAACACCGCCCGGTACGCGGGCATGAACGTGGGCTGGATCACCGTGCGCACCATGTTCCTCTCCGGCGCGGTGGCGGGGCTGGTGGGCTTCATCGTGGCCTCCGGCGCGGACAACACCCTCCACGCCGAGGTGGCCGCCGGGGTGGGCTTCACCGCCATCACCGTGGCCTGGCTGGCCCAGCTCAACCCCTTCGCCATGGTGGCCATCTCCGCTTTGCTGGCGGTGCTGGAGAAGGGGGCCGACACCCTCCAGACCCGGATGGACGTGCCCGCCTCCATCTCCGACGTGATCACCGGCATCGTGCTCTTCTGCATGCTGGGGTGCGAGTTCTTCATCCGCTATCAGATCATCTTCCGCGGCAAGCATCAGGAGGTGAACCGGCCGTGAATCTCAATCAGAGCTTTTTGGTGCTGCTCCTCAGCGCCGCCGTCCTCAACGGCCTGCCCCTGCTCTACGGCACCGTGGGGGAGATCCTGTCCGAGAAGGCGGGCAACCTGAACCTGGGCGTGGAGGGCATGATGTACATGGGCGGGGCCATGGGCCTGGGGGCCGCGTTCTACTACGAGACCCTCTCCGGCGGCCACGCCAACGGCCTGGTGGCGGTGGTGCTGGCGGTGCTCTTCGCCTTCCTGGGGGGCGCCTTCGGGGCCTTCCTCTACTCCTTCCTCACCATCTCCCTCCGGGCCAACCAGAACGTCACCGGCCTGGCCCTGGCCATCTTCGGCACTGGGGCGGGGCAGTTCATCGGCGAGTATATGCGGGTGAACGCCGGGGGCTATGTGGCCATCAGCAACGAGCTCAAGGCCGTGTTCCAGAACTCCCCCTTCCCCCAGGTCCTGCGGGACCTGCCGGTGGTGGGCCCCCTGGTGTTCGGGTACAA
>CASFCS010000065.1 GCA_949293245.1 uncultured bacterium
TGTGCGCCTTGCTCAATATGAAACAGGATCAAGAACCCCTAAGGCAGACCTTACTGCTGCCCTAGCCCAGGTACTGGATGTCTCGCCCCATGCCCTCTCTGTCCCGGATATAGACTCCTATGTGGGGCTGATGCACACCCTGTTTACCCTGGAGGACAACTACGGGCTCAAGATCAGCGAGATGGATGGAGAAGTCTGCTTGAAGGTTGATGTGCGGAAGAACAAGGATGCTGCCCGGCTGCACGAGATGCTCTGCTCCTGGCAGCAGGCCGCTGCCATGCTGGAGGCGGGCGAAATCTCCAAAGAGGATTACGACAAGTGGCGCTACCACTACCCCGAATTTGATTCCTCATCGCATTGGGTAAAAGTTGCCCCACAGAGTAAGTAATCTTTCAAATAAATGTGTTTAGGTGATTTGAATGGAGATGCAAAAAAGAATAGATTTACAAGACGCTGCGCTTCAACAGCTTAAAAACGTTTTCACAGAAGCATTATCAGCATCTCGTGCAAATGAAGGAGTTAATGCTTCATGGGCCTTTGATAGTTTATTGCAAACCCGTTTTATTTCTATAACGCCTCCATTGGAAAAACCTCTGACCATGCAGCTTTTGACACTCGATTCGTTGCGCGACTATAAGAATGGCAGTTCAATTAAGCCTGGAAATATCGTCCTTAATATAAAAGAATTGATTGAGGCAATTCCGGAAGTAGTTTCTATTGGAGCTGGTATGGTATGCGATAATCTTGTAATTACTGTATGTGGCGCATTTAGCCTATGGCTCAAGCTGAGAGACATTGCTACAGTAAGCATTACAAGGGAACAGGCATTTACAATCGTAGCTTTATGGAAAAGCTGCAATTCTGCTCATAAAATTTCTCTTGATGATGGGTTTATTGCTACAAATGTACTGTTAAAACAGTACGGCGAATCCGAGATAACTAATTTGAAATATAACATTGTAATTGACTCATTGATCAAAATGCAGTGTATTGAGTTAACCGAAGGAATAATTTGGCTTAGAGAGTGGATTAGTAGAAGCTATATCTACAGTATTTAGGCAAAGAAAAGAGAGCTAACTGACTAATCAAAATCAGTTAGCTCTCTTTTTATGAATAATGAAAAAATGTTGCCAAATCGTTGCCACAAAGGGCCTTAACCTCTCAAAAACCCAGTCATATCAGGCTTTTCCGGGCCTCTGAAATCATTCCCACCCATTCAATGGTGCCAGTGGGCTTCGGCGTCAGATCGTAGAGCACACGGTTGACGCCCTTGACCTCGCTGGTGATGCGCTGGGTGATGTGCTGGAGCAGGGCGAAGGGCACGTCCTCCACCGTGGCGGTCATGGCGTCCACCGTGTTCACCGCCCGGAGGATCACCGGCCACTCGTCAGCCCGCTTGCCGTCCCGGACGCCCACGCTCTTGATGTCAGGCACAACCGTGAAATACTGCCACACCTTCCCCGCCAGGCCGTTCTTGGCAAACTCCTCCCGCAAAATGGCGTCGGACTCCCGGACAGCCTCCAGCCGGTCCCGGGTGATGGCACCCAGGCAGCGCACCCCCAGGCCAGGGCCCGGGAAGGGCTGGCGGTAGACCATGGAGTCGGGCAGACCCAGGGCCTTGCCGCACTCTCGCACCTCGTCCTTGAAAAGCATCTTCAGGGGCTCCACCAGCTGGAAGCCCAGATCCTTGGGCAGGCCGCCCACGTTGTGGTGGCTCTTCACCGCCTTCACCGTCTTGGTGCCCGACTCGATGATATCGGGATAGATGGTGCCCTGGCCCAGGAAGGAGATACCCTCCAGCTTGCGGGCCTCCTCCTCAAAGACGCGGATGAACTCCTCGCCGATGATCTTGCGCTTTTGCTCCGGGTCGCTGATGCCCGCCAGGCGCACCAGGAAGCGGTCCGCCGCGTCCACATAGATGAGATTGGCGTCCATCTCGTGGCGGAACACCTGGATCACCTGCTCCGGCTCCCCCTTGCGCAGGAGGCCATGATTGACGTGGACGCAGGTGAGCTGCTTGCCGATGGCCTTGATGAGGAGGGCGGCCACCACGGAGGAGTCCACGCCGCCGCTGAGGGCCAGCAGGACCTTCTTGTCCCCCACCTGACGGCGGATGAGCTCCACCTGGTCGGCGATGAAGTTGTCCATGTTCCAGTTGGCCTCGGCGCCGCACAGGCCAAAGACAAAGTCGGACAGGGCCTTCCGGCGGGCCTCAGGGTCCTCAGGCCAGGGGTCGTCCCCTCTGTGGTCGGCCATGAGGACGGGGATATCGCAGTGATAGATCTCTTCCGACACGTCGATCTCCTCGCCGTCCACCACCCGGTTGGGGCCGCCGTTGAGGATGATGCCCTTCACATTGGGCAGGGCCTTCACCTCGTCCAGAGTAATGTCGTGGGGATAGATCTCACTGTACACGCCCAGGGCCCGGATCTCCCGGGCCAGGCGGGGATTTTCTTCACTGCCCAGGTCCAAAACCAAAATCATGTCCTGCTTCATTGCAGTCCCTCCTCATTTTATGGTACTTGTATCCTACCACATTCAAAAGTACCTCCGCAAGTGTTTTGCTTCACTTATCACGGCTTTTTGCCCAAAAGAGAATATTTTTTTACACAGCTGTGCCCGCCAGCGCCGCCTCGGCCACCTTCACCCCATCCACCGCGGCGGAGGTAATGCCGCCGGCGTATCCCGCCCCCTCGCCGCAGGGATAGAGGCCCCTCAGGGCGGACTGGAAGTCCTCTCCCCGCAGCACCCGCACCGGGGAGGAGGAGCGGCTCTCGGTGCCGGTGAGGACGCTGTCCCGGGCGGCAAAGCCATGGAGCTTGCCATCCAGCAGGGGCAGGGCCTGGCCCAGGGTATCCGCCACCGGGGCGGGCAGACAGCGGCGCAGATCGGTCCAGGTCACCCCGGGGCGGTAGGTGGGCTCCACCCCCGCCGGCCCCTTGGAGGGGAGGCCGTCCAGGAAGTCCCCCACCAGCTGGGCGGGAGCCCGGAAGGCCCCGCCGCCGGCGGCAAAAGCCGCCTCCTCCAGACGCATCTGGTACTCCATGCCCGCCAGGGGGTGGCTGCCGCCAAAGTCCCCCGGCCCCACGCCCACCAGCAATCCGCCGTTGATGTTCTCCCCGTCCCGGGCCCGGAGGCTCATGCCGTTGGTCACCAGCCGCCCCTCCTCTGAGGCGGCTGCCACCACCTGGCCCCCAGGGCACACACAGAAGGTGAAGGCGGAGCGGCCGTTGGGCAGGTGGCAGGCCAGCTTGTAGTCGCTGGGGGGAAGCTGGTCCCACCGGGGACCGTATTGGGCCAGACTGATGTCCCGCTGGCGGTGCTCGATGCGCACCCCCACGGCGAAGGCCTTCTGCTCCAGCGGCACTCCCGCCGCCAGGAGCATGCGGAACGTGTCCCGGGCGGAGTGGCCCGGGGCCAGGATCAGGGTGTCGCAGGGGAGCTCCAGGGGGCCGCCGGGACCCTGGACCCGGATGGACTCCAGCTTCCCCTCCCGCTGGTTCACTCCGGTGAGCTGGTGCTCAAAGCACACCCGGCACCCCAGAGCCTGGAGCTCCCGGCGGATGCTCACCACCACCTGCCGCAGCACATCGGTGCCGATGTGGGGCTTGTGGGACCAGCGGATATCCTCCGGGGCCCCGTGGGCCACCAGGGTATCCATCACCATGGCGATGCGGGGGTCCCGGATGCCGGTGGTGAGCTTGCCGTCGGAGAAGGTGCCCGCGCCCCCCTCGCCAAACTGCACGTTGGACGCAGAGTCCAGGGAGCCGGTGGACCAGAAGCGGGCCACGTCCTCCGTCCGCTGCTCCACCGGGCGGCCCCGCTCCAGCACAATGGGGGCGGCGCCCCCCCTTGCCAGCACCAGGGCGGCAAAGAGCCCCGCCGGGCCCATGCCCACCACCACCGGAGGGTTGTCCCATTTCCGCCGGGACTGGGGCTGGACGTACACCGTAGGCGCGTAGGGCCTGGCCTGGGGGCAGCGGCGGAGGACCTCCTCCTCCCGGCGTACCGTGAGGGCCACGGTGCAGATGAGGCGGGGATCATTCTTATGCCGGGCGTCCACGGACTGACGCAGCAGGGTCATCTCCACAATGTCCCGGGGGGACAGGTTCAGCTTTCTGGCCGCCTTGCGCAGCAGCTGGGCCTCATTTCCCCCCACGGGCAGTACAAGATTGGATAGCTGGATCATACGCGGTCCCTCCGGCAAAGCATGGTTATTGTTGTGTCCATTGTACCACACATCCGCCCGCCCCGCCAGGGTTCCTGCACCTTCATTGTGACCAATTTCCTGCAAAATTTCTGTATAGTCTCTGTAATATCGCATAGTTTCCTGCATAATTAAAAAAATTCTGCAATTCTTTTAACTAGCTCTTGCACTATCCGCAGTACCTGTGGTAGAATACCTTCATTCAGGTCAGCAGTAAAATTTTCCTTCCATATGGTTATTTTCAGCAGAAAAGAGGGGAAAAAGCTCTGTTGGCGGTGCAGAAAACCCCATTTCAATGAGGAAAGGGAGACGAAGATGTCTATTCAGATCCAAAACAGCTATCTGCAGGGAATCTACAGCGATCTGGCCCTGCGCAACCCCCACGAGAAGGAATTTCTCCAGGCCGTGCAGGAGGTTCTGGCTTCTCTGGAGCCTGTGCTGCTCAAGCGCCCCGAGCTGGAGCGCAGCGGCATTTTTGAGCGCATTGTGGAGCCCGAGCGGGCGTTGATGTTCCGCGTCTCCTGGGTGGACGATCGGGGCAAGGTCCAGGTCAACCGGGGCTACCGGGTGCAGTTCTCCACCGCCATCGGCCCCTCCAAGGGCGGCCTGCGGTTCCACCCCTCCGTGAACCTGTCCATCATCAAGTTCCTGGGCTTCGAGCAGGTCTTCAAGAACTCCCTCACCGGTCTGCCCATGGGCGGCGGCAAGGGCGGCTCCGACTTCGACCCCAAGGGCAAGAGCAACAACGAGGTCATGCGCTTCTGCCAGTCCTTCATGACTGAGCTCCAGCGCCACATCGGCCCCGACACCGACGTGCCCGCCGGCGACATCGGCGTGGGTGGACGCGAGATTGGCTACCTCTTCGGCCAGTACAAGCGCATCCGCAACGAGTTCACCGGCGTGCTCACCGGCAAGGGCCTGAGCTACGGCGGCTCCCTGGCCCGCACCGAGGCCACCGGCTACGGCCTGTGCTACTTCGCCGACGAGATGCTCAAGGCCAACGGAAAGTCCTTCCAGGGCCAGAGCGTGGTGATCTCCGGCTCGGGCAACGTGGCCATCTACGCCAACCAGAAGGCCACCCAGCTGGGCGCCAAGGTCATCGCCATGAGCGACTCCAACGGCTACATCGTGGATATGAACGGCATCGACTACAAGATCATGCAGGAGATCAAGGAAGTCAAGCGGGAGCGCATCAAGACTTACCTGGACTATGTCCCCGGCGCCAAGTACGTGGAGGGCTGCCAGGGCATCTGGACCGTCCCCTGCGACATCGCCCTGCCCTGCGCCACCCAGAACGAGCTGCCCCTGGAGGGGGCCGAGGCTCTGGTGAAGAACGGCTGCTTCGCCGTGGCCGAGGGCGCCAACATGCCCACCACCACCGAGGCCACCGACTACCTGCAGCAGCACGGCGTCCTCTTTGCCCCCGGCAAGGCCTCCAACGCCGGCGGCGTGGCCACCTCCGGCCTGGAGATGAGCCAGAACTCCATGCGGCTGTCCTGGACCTTTGAGGAAGTGGACCAGAAGCTGCACAACATCATGACCAACATCTACCACAACGCCGCCAAGGCCGCCGAGGAGTACGGTATGCCCGGCAACCTGGTGGCGGGCGCCAACATCGCCGGCTTCCTGAAGGTGTGCGACGCCATGACCTGGCAGGGCGTCTCCTACTAAATATTTTTCCTTCCTTCCCCCGGGTGCGGCATGGCTCACGCCATGCCGCACCTTTTTTCTCCGGGCAGAAAGAGAGCGGACATCCTAGAGGATGTCCGCTCTCTTCTTATATGATATCATCAGGCCAGAGGCTTCATGGTGGGGAACACCCCTCCGGTCTCTTCATCCGGTTTCATCACGCCCTGTATGGTTGAAAAAGCACCATTTTTACGAGGTTTTTCTAACTTTTTGGATTCCATAGGATGTCCTCCTGCTCCGTCTGGTTCGGGGCAAAAGTTGTAGAAAAGT
>CASFCS010000066.1 GCA_949293245.1 uncultured bacterium
CCGGGCGGCCGCTGCTGCGGCCGCCCGGCTTTTCTGCATGAGGGCAAAAAACTCCTCCTTCCTCCGGGGGAATGTGTGCTATAATGGCACTATCACCCCATCACAGGAGGCATAGCCATGTACGAATACGAATACGTGACATTGTATACCGGCGGCGGCTTCTGGTTTGACAACAGCAGCTGCGAGCACCGGGAGATCATCAGCCAGTACGCCGCCCAGGGGTGGCGCTATGTGGGGTACATCCCCACCCGCTTTTCCGGGGAGGGAGGCAACAAGGAGATCGACCTGATTTTCGAACGGCAGGTCCCCTGATCCCCACCATACACCCAGAAAGAAGGTAATTTCCTTGGTCTTTGACACCCACGCCCACTACGACTCCGGGGCCTTCAACGCCGACCGGCTGGAGCTTCTCTCCTCCATGCCGGAGCAGGGGGTCTCCCTCATTTTAAACCCCGGGTGCGAGCTGGACAGCTCCAAAACCGCCGTGTCCCTGGCCGAGCGCTTTCCCTTTGTGTACGCCGCCGTGGGGGTCCACCCCTCCGACTGCGCCGGCTGGCAGGAGAGCTGGCTGGAGGAGCTGCGCGCCCTGGCCGCCCACCCCAAGGTGAAGGCCATCGGGGAGATCGGCCTGGACTACTACTGGAAGGATAACCCGCCCCGGGAGTTTCAGCAGATGGTGTTCCGCCGCCAGTTGGAGCTGGCCCGGGAGCTGGATCTGCCCGTCATCGTCCACGACCGGGAGGCCCACGGGGACTCCATGGCCATCGTCCGGGAGTACCCGGATGTGCGGGGGGTGTTCCACTGCTACTCCGGCAGCCTGGAGGACGCCAAGGTCCTGGTGAAACTGGGGTGGATGATTTCCTTCACCGGGGTGGTCACCTACAAAAACGCCCGGCGGGCCCTGGAGATCATCGGCTGGCTGCCCATGGAGTCCATTATGATCGAGACCGACTCCCCCTACCTCACCCCCGAGCCCTTCCGGGGCAAGCGCAACGACTCGGGGAAGGTCCACCTGGTGGCGGAAAAGATCGCCCAGGTGAAGGGACTGGCGCCGGAGGACGTGGCCCGCATCACCCTGGAAAACGGAAAACGCTTCTTCGACATCCAGGAGGGATAAGGCCATGACCATCACCTATGAGTACGGCGGCAGCCTGTACGTGAACCTCACCAACCGGTGCGACTGCGCCTGCACCTTCTGCCTGCGGCACAACGGCAGCGGCGGGTCCATCTACACCGGGGAGTCTCTGTGGCTGGAGCGGGAGCCCACCCGGGAGGAGGCCCTGGCGGACTTCCTCCGGCGGGACTTGACGGCCTACCGGGAGATCGTGTTCTGCGGCTTCGGGGAGCCCATGTTCCGCTGGGACGACATCGCCTGGCTGGCCGACGCCCTGAGGGAGCGCCTGGGGGAGGCCCTGCCCCCCCTGCGCATCAACACCAACGGCCACGCCGACCTGATTCTGGGCCGGGACGTGTGCGGCGAGCTTGCCGGGCGCATCCAGACCCTGTCCATCTCCCTCAACGCCCCGGACTGTGCCGATTACTGCGCCCTCACCCGGCCCCGGGACGGGGAGGCCGCCTGGGAGGCCATGCTCTCCTTCACCCGCCGGGCCGCCCGGGTGGTGCCCCGGGTACGCATGACCGTGGTGGACCAGGGGCTGGACCCCCAGTTCGTGGAACGCTGCGCCGCCCTGGCCGAGTCCCTGGGGGCTCAGCTCCATGTGCGGGCCTATATCCCCGACTGAGCCATTCAGCGCCATATCTTTGCCTATTTTGATACGAAGAAGGAGGACACCCACATGATCGACCTCACCATCCGCCCCCAGGGGCGGGAGCGCAACCTGCAGCAGGCCCGCCAGGCGGGCATCATCATCCCCACCCTGGAGCAGATGCGCCGCCCCGAGACCATCCCCCAGCCCATTCTGGACCGGCTGACCCGGGTGGGCCTGTGGGACGTGGACCCCCTGAACCTGTTCCGCATCTCCTGGAAGAACCAGCCCGCCGCCCAGGGGGGGCTGTTCCAGGCCGCCCCCAACTACATCGAGCTGCCCCCCGCCCTCACCGGGGTGCCCGCCCGCATTGTGGCCATGGTGGGCAAATGGTTTCCCACCGGCTGCCACAAGGTGGGGGCCTCCTTCGGGTGCCTGGCCCCCCGGCTGGTGACGGGACAGTTTGACGTGTCCGCCCAGAAGGCGGTGTGGCCCTCCACGGGCAACTACTGCCGGGGGGGCGCCTTCAACTCCAAGCTGCTGGGGGTCCACGCCGTGGCCATCCTCCCCGCCGGCATGAGCCAGGAGCGCTTTGACTGGCTCCACTCCATCGGCGCGGAGGTCATCGCCACCCCGGGGTGCGAGTCCAACGTGAAGGAGATCTTCGACAAGACCAACGAGCTCAAGGCCGACCCCCAGTACATGGTGTTCAACCAGTTCGAGGAGATGGGCAACCACCTGTGGCACTACGCCGTCACCGGCCCCGCCCTGTGCGACCTGTTTGACGCCATCCGCCGCCCCGGGGACCGGTTCGCCGGGGCCTGCTTCACCAGCGGCTCCGCCGGCACCATCGGCTGCGGCGATTACCTCAAGGAGCGCCACCCCGCTCTGAAGCTGGCGGTGGGAGAGGCCCTGCAGTGCCCCACCATCCTGAACAACGGCTTTGGGGACCACCGCATCGAGGGCATCGGCGACAAGCACATCCCCTGGATCCACAACGTGAAGAACACCGACATGGTCATCGACATCGACGACGAGGACTCCCAGCGGCTGCTGCGGCTGTTCAACACCCCGGAGGGGCGGGACTACCTGCGGGCCTCCGGCGTGGAGGAGGACACCCTGGAGAAGCTGTCCTGGCTGGGCATCTCGGGCATCGCCAACGTGCTGTGCTGTATTAAAATGGCCAAATATTACGAACTGACATCCCAGGACGTGGTGGCCACGGTGCTCACCGACTCGGCGGAGATGTACGGCAGCCGCATCCGGGAGCTGGAGGAGGCCCACGGGCCCTACTCCCCCACCGCCGCGGCGGTGGACCACGCGGGGCATATGCTGGGATTGCGCACCGACTCCATGGCGGAGCTCAATTACTACGACCGCAAGCGGGTGCACAACCTGAAATACTACACCTGGGTGGAGCAGCAGGGCCGCACCATGGAGGAGCTGCAGGACCTGTGGTACGGCTCGGCCTGGGCGGACATCCACAGCCAGGCCGCCGCCCTGGACGACCTGATCCGCCAGTTCAACGAGGACGCCGGCGTGCTGGCGGGCCTTTAACGGGAGGGGCACCATGGACCATGTGACCGGCTGTAGGTGTGTGCGCTGCGGCGCCCACTACCACGCCTACCCCAACACCACCACCTGCCTGTGCGGCGGCATGCTGGACGTGGAGTACGACTACGACTATGTCCGTTCCCACATGACCCGTACCGCCCTGGAGGCACGGCCTCACGACATGTGGCGCTACCGGGAGCTGCTGCCCATTGAGCCCGACACCCCCGCGCCCCCCCTGCGGGTGGGGTGGACCCCTTTGTACCGGGCGGATGAGCTGGCCAGCCGCCTGGGGCTCAAATCCCTCTATGTGAAGGACGACGGCCTCAACCCCACCGCCTCCCTGAAGGACCGGGCCTCTGCCATGGCGGTGGCCAAGGCCTCGGAGGCGGGGGCGTCGGTGATCGCCTGCTCCTCCACGGGCAACGCCGCCTCCTCCCTGGCGGGCAACGCCGCCGCGGCGGGGTTTGAGACCTACATTTTCGTGCCCAGCCGGGCCCCCCAGGGGAAGGTGGCCCAGCTGATGATCTTCGGCGCTCACGTGATCTCGGTGGAGGGCACCTACGAGGACACCTTCGCCCTGTCCGCCCAGGCCATCGAGAAGTACGGCTGGTACAACCGCAACGCCGCCATCAACCCCTACCTGGCGGAGGGGAAAAAGACGGTCTCCCTGGAGATCGCCGAGCAGATGGGCTGGCGGGTGCCTGACTATGTGGCGGTGTCCGTGGGGGACGGGTGCACCATCGCCGGGGTGTGGAAGGGCTTCCGGGACCTGTACGAGACGGGGTACATCAACCGCCTGCCCCGGCTCATCTCGGTCCAGGCCCAGGGGTGCTGCCCCCTCAACCGCAGCCTCCACACCGGGGAGCCCTGGACCCCCATGGAGGAGAACACCCTGGCCGACTCCATCGCCGTGGGGGTGCCCCGCAACGCCGACAAGGCCCTCCAGGCCGTCCGGGCCTCCAACGGCATCGCCGTGGAGGTGTCCGACCAGGAGATCCTGGAGGCCATGGCCCTCCTGGGCCGCACCCAGGGGGTGTTCGGCGAGCCCGCCGGGGTGGCCGCCACCGCCGGGGTAAAGAAGGCGGTGGAGCAGGGCCTCATCGAGCGGGACGCCACCGTGGTGACCATCGTCACGGGCAACGGCCTGAAGGACGTGCAAAGCGGCATCCGGGCCGCCGGGGCCCCCATGTCCGTCACGCCGGACATGGACTCCCTCCTGGCCGCCTTTGACAAGGCGGGCCTCCATCCATAATACTCCGCAACAAACAAAGCAGCGCCGCGGCATATGCCGCGGCGCTCAGCGTGTCGAACAAGTCGACACGCTTCAAAAAAATGCAAGCATTTTTTTGAGGGGATGCAGCCCGCGGCGTCGCACTCGCTTTGCTCGCACGCTTGCGGGCTGAGAAGTGTTTTTTCCGAGGCACATGTCCCCGGAAAAAACGGATTGCATCTTATTTTGCCGCCCCCGAGCGGCAAAACTCTGCTG
>CASFCS010000067.1 GCA_949293245.1 uncultured bacterium
CGTAAGCTCCATATCCCTTCCCCTGCCCTGGCGGGCAGGTGTCGCTCATTACGCTGCGTCTCCTCCCCCCACCCGACCCGCTGCGCTGGGCTCGGGCGGGGACCCCATCATGTCTGAGCGCCCGGGAGCAGGGGACTAAGACCGGAGCGAAGCGGAAAGCCCAGGCGGGGCCAGAGCCCCGAATGGGGTTTCCGCGCAGTCGCAGGGCTTAGGACCCGTCGCGGAGGGCGCGAGGCGTGATCGAAGAAGCGTCCGAGCGCCCGGGAGCAGGCGCACAGTGAACCACGCAGACCGGAAAACAAACCCGGGCACAGCCCGGCGGCATTTCCGGCGGAGTGGTGAGCAGTGTGCCGTCGCGGAGGGCGCGAGGCGTGACATCGTCGACGTAAGCTCCATATCCCTTCCCCTGCCCTGGCGGGCAGGTGTCGCTCATTACGCTGCGTGTCGCTCATTACGCTGCGTCTCCTCCCCCCACCCGACCCGCTGCGCTGGGCTCGGGCGGAGACCCCATCATGTCCCAGCGCCCGGGAGCAGGGGACTAAAAGCAAAAATATTATCTCTCCCACAGGGGGCGGTGTCCTCACCGCCCCCTCTTCCCTCTTTGGGCGTCCACGGGCGGGTCTGGGAAGCGCCCCTACAAACTAAAACGAAACCCGGTACGGTTTTACGTTCCCAGGCAGGGCCGGTTGAAGTGTGCCGGGGGTTCATCTCCCACCTTGTCATTGCGAGGGCCCAAAGGGCCCGTGGCAATCCGTCCTCTCCTTTGGGGACGAGAGGCGTTGGTACTTTTCTTGCTCCCACAAGAAAAGTACCAAAAAGAATGGGAAGCGTCCGAGCCGTCATGGGCAGCGGGGTAAGACGGGAGCGGAGGGGAAAGCCGGACGGGTCCCTTCGGGGACCGGGCCGGGTTTCTCCGCAGTCGTACGGCTTAGACCGCGTCGCCCATAGGCGAGGCGTGACATGGGCATAAGGGGGTCCTCCCCCTTATGAATCCCCCTTTGGCCCTTTGGTGCATACTTCTATTGACCGGCGCGTGGAATTTTTGTCGTGTCGAATCGTTGACCGACCGGCCTTCGGCGGCCTGGCTTGGTGGGTGAAATACCCATGTCACGCTGCGCGCCCTCCGCGACGGCACACTGCTCACCACTCCGCCGGAAATGCCGCCGGGCCTTGCCCGGGTTTGTGTTTTCCGGTCTGCGTGGTTCACTGTGCACCTGCTCCCGGGCGCTCCGCGCTTCCGCCTTTCTCGCAAGGGGCGCCTGGCTTGGTGGTGTTTGGTAGCTTGGTTCCACGGGGCGGTGAGGACACCGCCCCCTACGGACCGGGACAAAACCCGGCATGGTTCAACGTCCCCGGCAAGTCCTGTTTCCCTGGAAAGCGGGCGGCTAATAGCCGCCCCTACGGAGGGAAGCGGGAATCCGGTGGGGTTTAACGGGCCTTCCTCTATTGGGGCGTCTTGGCTCACGGGCCGGTCTCGGACCCGCCCCTACGGTAGGCCGGGACCGTCTGCATAAATTGGGATGCGTCCAGCCCCATCCCTGCGTAGGGACGCCTTCCAAACCCGCCCGCATGTGGAGCTGCCCGGGCTTACCAGGGTACTGAAAGTCGTATCCGGTTCCATCCATATTCGTAGGGGGCGATGTCCCCATCGCCCCGCCCGGGTATGGCTGGGTTTGGCTTCTGCGTAGGGGCGGCTATAAGCCGCCCGCCTGCCGGACGGCTGAACCGGCGGGTCCATGTTGATTGCAAAAGCTCCCCCCATCCCCCAACTCCTCATTCCTCATTCCTAATTCCTCATTTTCAGAAAGGAGTCCCTATGACCCCGGAAGAAAAAAAGCCGCCGGAGGAGTCCGGCCCTTCCTACACCCCGGCGTCCTTTGAAAAGCGGGCCGCCGCCTGGGTGGGCATCGTGTATATGGTCATCGTGGCGGTGGTGATGGCCTGGACCACCGCCCGGGGAGGCCAGGTGCTCACAGGCACCGGTCCCCTCCTGCTTCTCCCCGCCGCGGGGGGCGTGGCCGCCGTGGCCATCCACCGCCGCCGCACCGGCGCGGCAGGCACGGCCTTTACGGTTCTGGTCCTTCTGGTGGCCGCCGCGGGGGCGGTGCTGGGCCTGGCCCTGGGGCTGCCCCCCCTGCTGGGCCACCTGGGGGTGTGAGTATGGAACACATCATTGCCCAGGGCCTGGCCGCCCTGGGGCTGGAGCAAATCCCGCCGGACAGCCCCCGCCGCCTGGCCCGGTACGGCCAGCTGCTGCTGGAGAAAAACCAGGTCATGAACCTCACCGCCATCACGGACCCGGGGGAGGTGGCCCGGCTGCACATGCTGGACTGCGCCCCTCTCCTCCGGTCCATCGACCCCGCCCGGGGCCCCCTCATCGACGTGGGCACAGGGGCGGGCTTTCCCGGGCTGGTGCTGAAGATCCTCTGCCCCGCCCTGCCGGTCACCCTGCTGGACGCCCAGCAAAAGCGGCTGGACTTCCTCTCGGAGGTGGCGGCGGACCTGAAGCTGGAGGGGGTCACCTTCCTCCACGCCCGGGGGGAAGAGGCGGGCCACATGCCGGAATTGCGGGAGTCCTTCGCCTGGGCCACCGCCCGGGCGGTGGCGGACCTGCGGGTGCTGGGGGAGCTGTGCCTCCCCCTGGTGGCTCCCGGGGGGCTATTTCTGGCCATGAAGAGCGTGGACAGCGGCGACGAGGTCAACGCCGCCGGCCGGGCCATCTCCAAGCTGGGGGGCCGGCTGCGCCCCGCCTGGGACTACACCATCCCGGGCAGCGCCGTCACCCACCGGGTGGTGGAGGTGGAGAAGGTGTCCCCCACCCCCGCCCAGTACCCCCGGCGATGGGCCAAAATCACCAAAAGCCCCCTGTAACCGGGCCGGGCGGGGCCCCTCTGCTCTCCTTTTCCGGGAGAGCGGCGCCTTCTCCAGTTATCCGCCCAAATCACCCCCAAAGCGCCCCACTTTTTCTATTCAACTTATACAAATTCACCTTGCAATGTTTGTTCACTTGTGATACGCTAATACAGTCAGGAGGCGTGCTATGGGAATTTCCATCTTGATTACATCGGGAAAGGGCGGCACGGGCAAGACCTCCCTCACCGGGGGGCTGGCCTCCTGCCTGGCGGCTCTGGGCCGCCGGGTGCTGTGCATCGACCTGGACATCGGCCTGCGGAACCTGGATCTGAACCTGGGCATGGACGACCGGGCCATGATGGACTTTACCGACGTCATCGACCACCGGTGCTCTCTGCGGGACGGCCCCGCCCAGCACCCCAAAATCCCCGGGCTCTTCCTGCTGACGGCGCCGGTGTCCCTGCGGGACGCCCCCGACCCCCGGAAGTTCCGGGCTATGGTGCGGGACGCCCGGCGGCTTTATGACTATGTGCTTATGGACTCCCCCGCCGGCCTGGGGTCCGGGTTCCAGCTGGCGCTGAGCGCGGCGGACCGGGCCATTGTGGTGTCCAACACGGACCCCGCCTCCCTGCGGGACGCCCAGCGCACTGTGTCCGAGCTTCAGGGGAAGATCTCCCCCATCCATCTGGTGGTCAACCGGGTCCAGCCCCGGCTGATGCGCCGGATGCACACCACCATCGACCAGGCCATGGACACTGCGGGTCTGCCCCTGCTGGGGGTGGTGCCCGAGGATAAGCAGGTGCTGCTGGCCGCCAGCATGGGGGTGCCGCTGATCCTCACCTCCCGCCGGGGGGCGGCGGTGGCCTATCTGAACATCACCCGCCGGCTGCTGGGGCAGCGGGTGCCGCTGATGCGGCTGTAAGGGCCGCGTTCTATTATTACGAAAGGGGCACGTCACCAGAATGAACATTGCGATCATGAGTCACGACCACAAGAAGGAACTGATGGTGCAGTTCTGCATCGCTTACTGCGGCATCATGTCCAAGCACACCGTGTGCGCCACCAACACCACCGGGCGGCTGGTGGCGGAGGCCACGGGGCTGCCGGTACAGCTGTTTTTGTCCCACGCCCACGGGGGCAGCCAGCAGATCGGCGCCCGCATCGCCTACAACGAGATCGACATGGTGATCTTCTTCAACGACCCCCACTCCCACGACCTGGACGAGGACGTGAACTACATCTCCCGGCTGTGCGACCAGTACTCCATCCCCTTCGCCACCAACGTGGCCACGGCGGAGATGCTGATTTTGGGCCTGGAGCGGGGCGATCTGGACTGGCGGAACATCGTGGCCCCCAAGTCCAGCCCCCTGAAGGTGTAAGCCGCAGGTTTTTTCAAAGGGCGGTGCCACATGCCGCTTGACATTTGGGCCCGTTTGAGATAGCATAGAGGCGTTCACCGCCATGACGGCGCATGAGTATCCGGGAGACCGGCCGACAGAGAGGGGCCCCGCGGTTGAGAGGGCCCCAGGACAGCGGCCCCGGGGAAGACAGCGCCAGCAGCGGGCCCGGAGACGGGCGCGGTCCCCTTCCCGCAACAGAACGGACAAGGAGGACTCCGCCCCGGGCGGAGTCAAAATTGGGTGGCACCACGAAGCGTCCGCGCTCTCGTCCCAATCACGGGACGGGAGCGCTTTTTGATTGGAAGCGCCGAGCGCCCGGGAGCAGGCGCACAGCGAACCACGCAGACCGGAAAACAGGCCGGGCGGAGCCCGGCGGCATTTCCGGCGGAGTGGTGAGCAGTGTGCCGTCGCGGAGGGCGCGAGGCGTGATCTGGAAGCGCCCGAGCCGTCATGTGCAGGCGAATAAGACCGGAGCGGATGGGAAAAGGCGAAGCGGGCAAGGCCCGGTTTGTCTTTTCCCGGAGTCGCAGGGCTTATTTGCCGTCGCACATAGGCGAGGCGTGATCTGGAAGCGTCCGATCGTATCCACCTGCCCTGTCATTGCGAGCCAGTGCGCACACTGGCGTGGCAATCCGTTCCTCCTTTTCATGGGAACGAAGGGGCGTTGGTACTTTTCTTGCGTCGCCAAGAAAAGTACCCAAAAGAAGGCGAAACAAGGGGGTCTCCCCCTTATGAATCCCCCCTTTGGCACTTTGGTGCCTGCGTCTTTGTCACGCTTCGCCTGTTCGCGACGCCCGGCTTCCCTCCGACTCCGGGCAGACCCGGGCCGGGCTATGCCGTCCCTGGGCTCTGCCCATCCGCTCCGGTCCATCCGGGCTGTTCACGACGGCTCAGCGCTTTCGTTGACCGGCGCGTGGAAACTTTGTCGTGTCGAATCGTTGACCGACCGGCCTTCGGCGGCCTGACCTGGTGAGTGAAATACCCATGTCACGCTGCGCGCCCTCCGCGACGGCACACTGCTCACCACTCCGCCGGAAATGCCGCCGGGCCTTGCCCGGCCTGTTTTCCGGTCTGCGTGGTTCACTGTGCACCTGCTCCCGGGCGCTCCGCGCTTCCCCCTTTCTCGCCCGGGGCGCCTGGCCGGGTGGTGCTTGGCAGCTTGCTCCATAGGGGCGGCTATCAGCCGCCCGTCCCCAATGTCCCCGGTCCTGCCGGAGCCGGTTGCAATAAGCCGGGCTCCCGTTTCCCACCCTGTCATTGCGAGGGCTGCTTGCAGCCCGTGGCAATCCGTCCCTCTGTTTGGGACCAAGGACAGGGACCGCCCCCTACGGACCGGGACGAAACCCGGTACGGTTCGCCATTCTCCGGTAAGTCCTGTTACCCTGGAAAGCGGGCGGCTAATAGCCGCCCCTACGGCATGGCCGGAACTGCCTGCACAAATTGGGACGCACTCAACTTTCTTCCCTGCGTAGGGGCGGGTTTCAAACCCGCCCGCATCCCCCGTCCCTCGTCCTTCGTCCCCCGAGGAGAGGACGGATTGCCCCCCAACTTTTTCAACCTCCCATCCCCCAGCTATTCATTCTTTTCACCATACATTTTAACAGCAAAGGAGCATCACTATGGCCCACATCAAGCCCCGCACCCTCTCCGGCTTCATGGAGCTCCTGCCCCCCCGGCAGGTGCAGTTTGACCGGATGACCCAGATTCTCCGGGACACCTACTCCCTCTACGGCTTCACCCCCCTGGACACCCCCCTCATCGAAGCCAGCGAGATCCTGCTGGCCAAGGGGGGCGGCGAGACGGAGAAGCAGATCTACCGCTTCACCAAGGGGGACACGGACCTGTCCCTCCGCTTTGACCTGACGGTCCCCCTGGCCAAGTATGTGGCCCTCCACGCCGGGGAGCTCACCTTCCCCTTCCGCCGGTTCCAGATCGGCAAGGTCTACCGGGGGGAGCGGGCCCAGCGGGGCCGGTTCCGGGAGTTTTACCAGGCGGACATCGACGTGATCGGGGACGGCAAGCTGGACATCACCAACGAGGCGGAGATCCCCGCCATCATCTACCGGGCCTTCACTGCCCTGGGCCTGCGCCGGTTCCAGATCCGGGTGAACAACCGGAAGATCCTCACGGGCTTTTATGCCATGCTGGGCCTCACTGAGCAGTCGGGGGACATCATGCGCACCGTGGACAAGCTGGACAAGATCGGCCCGGAGAAGGTGCGCCAGCTGCTCCTCCAGGAGAACGGCCTGAGTGAGGAGCAGGCCCTGGCCGTGCTGCACTTCATCACCATTACCGGCGATACCGCCCGAAAGCTCCAGGTGCTGGAGCAGGAGCGGGGGAAAAACGAGATCTTCGACCAGGGTCTGGATGAGCTGACCACCGTGGTGAAGTACCTCTCCGCCTTCGGCGTGCCGGAGGACCACTTCGCCGTGGACCTGACCATCGCCCGGGGCCTGGACTACTACACCGGCACCGTGTACGAGACCACCATGCTGGACCACCCGGAGATCGGCTCCATCTGCTCCGGCGGGCGGTACGACAACCTGGCGGAGTACTACACCAGCAAGCAGCTCCCCGGGGTGGGCATCTCCATCGGCCTGACCCGCCTCTTTTACGTGCTGGAGGAGCAGGGGTATCTCAACGACGGGATGGTCACCTCCCCCGCCGACGTGCTGGTGCTGCCCATGACGGAGGACCTCTCCCCCGCCATCGCCCTGGCCACCTCCCTGCGTGAGGCGGGCATCCGCACCCAGCTGTACACCGAGAACAAGAAGTTCAAGCAGAAGCTCTCCTACGCCGACAAGCTGGCCATCCCCTATGTCATCTTCCTGGGGGAGGACGAGATCAGCCAGGGCAAGGTGACGGTAAAGGACCTGGGCTCCGGCGAGCAGCAGACCGTGACCCCCCAGGAGGCCACCGCCCTCATCCAGGGCGCCCTCTCCGCCCTGGCCGCCGGCACCCCCATTGTGGATAAGGCCCACTTGGAGGAGAAATACCACCTGGACCGGCCCTGAGCCGGAAAAACTATAACATGGAGTTGAACTATGATGGCTAACGTAAAGACCGCTTACCGCACCCACACCTGCGGGGAGCTGCGCATGGACCATGTGGGACAGACCGTCACCCTGGCGGGCTTCCTGGAGAACCTGCGGGAGGTGGGCCAGAATCTGGCCTTCGCCGTGGTGCGGGACTTCTACGGCACCACCCAGGTGGTGCTGGAGACCGAGGAGCTGGTGCGCGCCTTCAAGGCCCTGAACAAGGAGTCCACCATCGCCGTCACCGGCACGGTGCGGGAGCGGGATTCCAAGAATCCCAAGCTGCCCACCGGCGACATTGAGGTGGTGCCCCAGACCATGGAGGTGCTGGGCCGCTGCCGCCACAACGAGCTGCCCTTCCAGGTCAACCGCAGCCGGGAGGCGGACGAGTCCGCCCGGCTGAAGTTCCGCTACCTGGACCTGCGCAACCCGGCGGTGAAGAACAACATCATCCTGCGGTGCAACGTAGTGGCCGCCCTGCGGCGGGCCATGACGGAGCAGGGCTTCCTGGAGATCACCACCCCCATCCTCACCGCCTCCTCCCCCGAGGGGGCCCGGGACTACCTGGTGCCCAGTAGAAAGCACCCCGGTAAGTTCTACGCCCTGCCCCAGGCCCCCCAGCAGTTCAAGCAGCTGCTGATGGCCTCGGGCTTCGACAAGTATTTCCAGATCGCCCCCTGCTTCCGGGACGAGGACGCCCGTGGAGACCGGTCGCCGGGTGAGTTCTACCAGCTGGACATGGAGATGGCCTTCGCCGGGCAGGAGGACGTGTTCGCCGTGCTGGAGGAGGTGCTGCCCCCGGTGTTCGCCCAGTATGGCACCTACAACGTGGCCTCCCAGGCCCCCTTTGTCCGCATCCCCTTCCTGGAGGCCATGGAGAAGTACGGCTCGGACAAGCCGGATCTGCGCATCGACCTCACCGTCACCGACGCCACCGAGCTCCTCTCCTCCTGCGGCTTCGGCCCCTTCGAGGGGAACCGCGTGAAGGCCATTGTGGTCACGGACTTTGAGGGCACCCGCAAGCAGATCGACAAGCTGTGCGCCGACGTGGAGGTCCAGGCCGGCGAGAAGGCCTACTGGTTCCGCTACGACGAGAAGGGCGAGATTGTGGGGGGCATCGCCAAGTTTGTCCAGCCCATCAAGGAGCAGGTGGTGGCCGCCCTGGGCCTCACTCCCGGGTGCTTCGTGGGCCTCACCGCGGGCAAGCTCCTCACCGCCCAGAAGACCGCCGGTGTGCTGCGCTCCAAGCTGGGCAACTTCTGTCCCAACCACATGGACAAGGAGCGCTACGAGTTCTGCTGGATCGTGGACTTCCCCATGTACGAGATCGGGGAGGAGTCCGGCCAGCTGGAGTTCTGCCACAACCCCTTCTCCATGCCCAACGGGGGCCTGGAGATCCTGAAAAAGGCGGCGGCGGGCGAGGTGGACCCCCTCAGCATCACCGCTTACCAGTACGACCTGGTGTGCAACGGGGTGGAGCTCTCCTCCGGCGCGGTTCGGAACCACGACCCGGAGATCATGATCGAGGCCTTCCAGCTGGTGGGCCTGGGGGAGGACGACGTGAAGGCCAAGTTCCCCGCCATGTACAACGCCTTCACCTACGGCGCGCCCCCCCACGCGGGCATCGCCCCCGGGGTGGACCGGATGGTCATGCTGCTGGCCGGGGAGGACTCCATCCGGGAGATCATCCCCTTCCCCATGAACAAGAACGCCCAGGACCTGATGATGGACGCCCCCTCCTATGTGACCCAGGCCCAGCTGGACGAGCTGAATATCGCCATCACCAAGACCGAGGAGGACGCCTGAGAGGTCCTCTGCCCTTCCCTTTTCATCCCGCACCCCCGCCCGGCGGACCCGCCGGGCGGGGGTGCTTTGCGCTTTTTGGGGGCGGGGGGGGACTGCTCTCCAGGAAAACCGAAATCGTCGGAGAGCCTGGAACCCCGCCGGGCTTCGTCCCGGTTCGTAGGGGCGGGTTCCAAACCCGCCCGTAGCGGCAGGGTGCGGACCTTGCCTGTCATTGCGAGGGCCCAACGGGCCCGCGGCAATCCGGCTCCCTTTGTCTATGGGGACGGGGGGACGGTGGTACTTTTCTCTCCCGCGGAGAAAAGCACCCAAAAGAATGGGAAGCGTCCGAGCCGTCATGTGCAGGCGAATAAGATCGGAGCGGATGGGAAAAGGCGAAGCGGGCAAGGCCCGGTTTGCCTTTTCCCGGAGTCGCAGGGCTTATTTGCCGTCGCACATAGGCGAGGCGTGACATCGTCGACGCAAGCTCCATATCCCTCCCCCTGCCCTGGCGGGCAGGTGTCGCTCATTGCGCTGCGTCTCCTCCCCCCACCCGACCCGCTTGCGCT
>CASFCS010000068.1 GCA_949293245.1 uncultured bacterium
TCCCTGTCCTTGGTCCCAAACAGAGGGACGGATTGCCACGGGCTGCAAGCAGCCCTCGCAATGACAGGGTGGGAAACGGGAGCCCGGCTTATTGCAACCAGCTCCGGCAGGACCGGGGACATTGGGGACGGGCGGCTGATAGCCGCCCCTATGGAGCAAGCTGCCAAGCACCACCCGGCCAGGCGCCCCTTGCGAGAAGGACAGGGTATTTTAAATACCGGGCCAGGCCGCCGAAGGCCGGTCGGTCAACGATTCGACACGACAAAGTTTAGGAGCGCCGGCAAGAGAGGCAGGCACTAAAGTGCTGAGGGGGGATACATAAGGGGGTACTCCCCCTTATGCCCATTCTTTTGGGTACTTTTCTTGTGGGTGCAAGAAAAGTACAATCGTCCCTTCGTCCCCGGGTAAAAACATGGTACAGCGCCAATGGGGTCCCCGCCCGAGCCCAGCGCAAGCGGGTCGGGTGGGGGGAGGAGACGCAGCGCAATGAGCGACACCTGCCCGCCAGGGCAGGGGTGGGGGGAGGAGACGCAGCGCAATGAGCGACACCTGCCCGCCAGGGCAGGGGGAGGGATATGGAGCTTGCGTCGACGATGTCGCGCTGCGCGAAAAATGCCGCGCCGCCTGCGGCGTCGCCTGTTTTTTCGTCTCCGCCGCTCCTTTGCTCCCCTGCTCCCGGGCGCTCCGCGCTTCTGGTTTGTTTCACGTGAAACATCCTCTCCGGCGCAAAAGGTGTTGAAACCTTTGGCGATACATTATATAATAAACCTCGACCGGGCGGGCTGTCCCCTGTTTTTGCCCATTTCCCCCGGTTTTGGTCCTACATCTTTGAATTTCCCGGCAAAATTCAAAACCGACCTGAAATTTTGTAACAGAAGGCGGGTAACCTAATGGCAAAGACCATCGCGATCGTCAATCAGAAGGGCGGCGTGGGCAAAACCACCACCTGCGTGAACCTGGCGGCGGCTCTCACCGCCCAGGGGGCCCGGGTGCTGGTGTGCGACTTCGACCCCCAGGGCAACGCCACCTCCGGCTTCGGGGTGGACAAGGTCAACGCCTCCCCCTCCATCTACGATGTGATCATCAACGACGCCGAGCCCTCCCGGGCCATCGTGTCCACCCGGTGGGCGGACGTGCTGCCGGCCAACAAGGCCCTGTCGGGGGCCTCGGTGGAGCTCATCGGCATGGACCGGCGGGAGTACCGGCTGCGGGACGCCCTGGCCGGTCTGGGAGAGCGGTACGACTTCATCCTCATCGACTGTCCCCCCTCTCTGGAGCTGCTGACTCTGGACGCCCTGTGCGCGGCGGACACCCTGCTGGTGCCGGTCCAGTGCGAGTACTACGCCCTGGAGGGTCTGAGCGACCTGCTGTACACCGTGCGCATCGCCAAGAAATGCCTCAATCCCAAGCTGGAGCTGGAGGGGGTGGTGCTCACCATGTACGACGGGCGGACCAACCTGTCCATGCAGGTGGCCCAGGAGGTGAAGCGCCACTTCCCCGGCAAGGTGTACGCCTCGGTGATCCCCCGGAACGTGCGCCTGTCGGAGGCCCCCAGCCACGGCAAGCCCGTGGCGGCCTACGACTCCCTCTCCCGGGGGGCGGAGGCCTACGGCAGTCTGGCCAAGGAGTTTCTGGCGAAAAATCCCCTGGCCGCGTCCTGAGTGTTTCACGTGAAACACCCTCTCCCCTTTTCCACAGGGAGGGCCCTCCCTGTGGAAGTTGGGCGGCCCCCTCTTTATGAGGGCCGCCCCGTCTGAACCCCAATGAGAAAGGCAGGTAATCAGATGGCATCCAAAGATCGGGGCCTGGGCCGGGGCCTGGGGGCCCTGCTGGGCGACGTGGCCCTCCAGGCCCAGGAGAGCGGCTCCCTCACCCTTCCCATCTCCCAGGTGGAGCCTGGGCTCAATCAGCCCCGCAAGCGCTTTGACGAGGACACCCTCCACGACCTGGCCGACTCCATCCGGGAGCACGGCATTGTCCAGCCCCTCACCGTCCGCCGCCTGGCCACAGGGTATTACCAGATCGTGGCCGGGGAGCGGCGCTGGCGGGCGGCCAAGCTGGCGGGCCTGAGCGAGGTGCCCGCGGTGGTCATCGAGGCGGACGACCGGAAGGTCATGGAGATCGGCCTCATTGAAAACCTCCAGCGGGAGGACCTGAACCCCATGGAGGAGGCGGAGGGCTACCAGTGCCTCATGGAGGACCACGGCCTCACCCAGGAGGAGGTGGCCCGGCGGATGGGCAAGTCCCGCTCCGCCGTGGCCAACGCCCTGCGGCTGCTGGGCCTGCCCCAGGGGGTGCGCCCCCTGGTGGAGGACGGGCTGCTGTCCGCCGGCCACGCCCGGGCGGTGCTGTCCGTCAAGGGGGAGCAGGCCCAGGAGATCTTCGCCCAGTTCATCGTGGACCACGGCCTCTCCGTCCGCCAGGCGGAGGAGCGGGCCAAAACCTTTACCCTTACCCCGCCGGAGCGGCCCGAGAGTCCCCCCGATGAAAACGCCATCTATATCCGGGCCGCCGAGGAGGATCTGGCCAAGCGCCTGGGGCGCAAGGTCCACATCACCGCCGGCAAGCGCAAGGGACGGCTGGAGCTGGAGTTCTACAACACCGACGACCTGAACGACCTGCTGGACCTGCTTCAGACCCTGTCCGGACCAAAAGGAGGCAACTCATGAGTCAAGAAAAACCCGTGCCCCAGGAGCAGCCCACCCCCGATTCCCAAGACAAGCCCCAGGAGAAAAAGCACTCCCAGAAGTCCGTAATCGGCTACCTCTTCATTTTGTTCGCCGCCGCATTCCTCCTGCTGCTGCTGGCCTACTTCATGCAGCAGCGCAACAGCGAGGAGATCATCGGCGACCTGCGGGAGTCCATGACCGACATGCAGGCGGTGAACGACATGCTGGCGGAGAACAGCCAGCTGCGCAGCGAGCTTCAGACCGCCCAGGAGGCCCTGGAGGAGTCCGGCCAGGCCATGACCGACCTGGAGGAGGAGAAGGCCCAGCTCTCCGACGCCCTGGCCCAGGCCCAGGCGGACAGCCAGGCCCTGACCATTCTGGCCCAGGCGGAGAGCCTGGCGGCCCAGGATGACCAGGAGGGGGCCGCCGCCCTCCTTGCCCCCTACGCCGGGGAAAACCCCACCCTCCTGTCCGACGGCAGCACCCTGGAGGAGGCCCTCACCCGGGTGGAGGCCGGTCTCCAGGAGGACCAGTCCGACTACTCCCCCCTGGCCCGGTATGAGGCCCTGGTGGGAGGGGAACAGCCCTGAGCTGTTTCACGTGAAACATAACAGCATCCATTCCTTTCCAGGTGGAGGGATCTCCGCCCCAACTTAAACAAATACAGGTGAATTGACATGCTTGACATCAAACTGATCCGCGACAACCCCGACCTGGTGCGGGAGAACCTCAAAAAGAAGTTCCAGGACCACAAGCTCCCCCTGGTGGACCAGGTGCTGGAGCTGGACGCCAAGAACCGCGCCGCCATGACCGAGGCCAACAGCCTCCGGGCCAGCCGGAACACCCTGTCCAAGCAGGTGGGCATCCTCATGGGCCAGGCCAAGAAGGACCCCTCCAAGCTGGCGGAGGCCGAGGCGGCCAAGGCCCAGGTGGTGGCCAACGCCCAGCGCCTGGCGGAGCTGGAGGAGCAGGAGGCCCAGCTGGCCCAGGAGATCCGCAAGATCATGCTCCAGATCCCCAACATCATCGACCCCTCCGTGCCCATCGGGCCGGACGACTCCGCCAACGTGGAGGTGGAGCGCTTCGGCGAGCCGGCCACCCCCGACTTCCCCATCCCCTACCACACGGAGATCATGGAGTCCTTTGACGGCATCGACATGGACGCCGCCGGCCGGGTGTCGGGCAACGGGTTCTACTACCTGATGGGGGACATTGCCCGGCTCCACGAGGCGGTGCTGGCCTACGCCCGGGACTTCATGATCAACAAGGGCTTCACCTTCTGCGTGCCCCCCTTCATGATCCACGGCAACGTGGTGGAGGGCGTCATGTCCCAGACCGAGATGGACGCCATGATGTACAAGATCGAGGGGGAGGACCTCTACCTCATCGGCACCAGCGAGCACTCCATGATCGGCAAGTTCATCGACCAGATCATTCCCGAGGACAAGCTGCCCCAGACCCTCACCTCCTACTCCCCCTGCTTCCGCAAGGAGAAGGGGGCCCACGGCATTGAGGAGCGTGGCGTGTACCGCATCCACCAGTTCGAGAAACAGGAGATGGTGGTGGTGTGCAAGCCCGAGGACTCCATGGACTGGTACGAGAAGATGTGGCGCTACTCCGTGGAGCTCTTCCGCTCCCTGAATATCCCCGTGCGGCAGCTGGAGTGCTGCTCCGGCGACCTGGCCGACCTGAAGGTGAAGTCCTGCGACATCGAGGCCTGGTCCCCCCGGCAGCAGAAGTACTTCGAGGTGTGCGGGATGCCCAGGCCCGCCGCCTGAAGATGCGGGTCAAGGGGGAGCGGGGCACCTACCTGCCCCACACCCTGAACAACACCGTGGTGGCGCCCCCCCGGATGCTCATCGCCTTCCTGGAGAACAACCTCCAGGCCGACGGCTCCGTGAACATCCCCGCCCCCCTGCGGCCCTACATGGGCGGCCAGGAGAAGCTGACCCCCAAGGGCTGAGGAGCCGGCCGTGAAGAAATTCATCCAGGAGTTCAAAGCCTTTATCAACAAGGGCAACGTGCTGGGCCTGGCGGTGGGCGTCATCATCGGCAGCGCCTTCTCGGGCATCACCACCTCCCTGACCAACGACATCATCATGCCGGTGGTGTCCATCTTCCTGGGGGGCGTGGACTTCTCCACCCTGTCGGTGACCCTGCCCACCCTGTACCCCCTGGCGGAGGGGGCGGCCCCCAATACCCTCAATTACGGCAACTTCCTGTCGGCGGTGATCAACTTCTTCATTCTGGCCCTGGTGGTGTTCTTCATTGTCAAGGCGGTCAACTCCGCGGTGGCCCGGGCGGAGAAGGCCCTGGCCGCCAAGAAGGAGGAGAAAAAGCCCGCCCCCAAGGAGCCCTCCAACGAGGAGAAGCTGCTCATGGAGATCCGGGATTTGCTGAAAGAAGCGTCCGAGCGCCCGGGAGCAGGCGCACAGTGAACCACGCAGACCGGAAAACAAACCCGGGCGGAGCCCGGCGGCATTTCCGGCGGAGTGGTGAACAGTGTGCCGTCGCGGAGGGCGCGAGGCGTGACATCGTCGACGTAAGCTCCATATCCCTTCCCCTGCCCTGGCGGGCAGGTGTCGCTCATTACGCTGCG
>CASFCS010000069.1 GCA_949293245.1 uncultured bacterium
GACCGGAAAACAGGCTGGCAAAGCCAGCGGCATTTCCGGCGGAGTGGTGAGCAGTGTGCCGTCGCGGAGGGCGCAAAGCGTGACAAGAAGCGCCCGAGCGCCCGGGCCTCATCCACCCACCTTGTCATTGCGAGGGCCCAACGGGCCCGCGGCAATCCGTTTCTTCTTTTTTCATGAGGACGAGGGGACGGTGGTACTTTTCTTGCTCCCACAAGAAAAGTACCCAAAAGAATGAGAAGCGCCCGAATGCCCGGGAGCAGGTGACTAAGACCGGAGCGAAGCGGAAAGCCCAGGCGGGGCCAACGTGCCCTGCCTGGGCTTTCTGTGCAGTCGCAGGGCTTAGGCACCGTCGCGGAGGGCATGAGGCGTGACACGCGGCATAAGGGGGTGTTCCCCTTTATGGATCCCCCCTGCCCGCTGAAATGCCTGCTTCTTTGTCACGCTTCGCCTGTTCGCAACGCCCGGCTTCCCTCCGGCTCCGGGCAGACCCGGACCGGGCCACTCCGGGCTGCTCACAACGGCTCAGCGCTTCCGCTGACCGGCGCTCCTAAACCTTGTCGTGTCGAATCGTTGGTCGACCGGCGTTCCCGCCTGACTTGGCAAACGAAATACCCTGTCTTTCTTGCAAGGGGCGCCTGGTTGGGTGGTGTTTGGTGGCCTGGTACTGCGGGGCGGTGAGGACACCGTCCCCTACGGACTGAAACGAAACCCCACACGGTTTCACATTCCCCGGCAATTCCTGCTACCCCAGAAAGTGGGCGGCTTATAGCCGCCCCTACGGACGAAAACGAAACCCGGCAGGTTTAACGGGTCTTAGCTCATTTTGCGGCTTGGCCCACGGGCGGGTCTGGGACCCGCCCCTACGGACCGGGACGAAACTCGGCAGGGCTTGTTGTAGTGTGCCGGGCTCGCACTTCCCACCTTGTCATTGCGAGGGCCGCTTTGCGGCCCGTGGCAATCCGTGTCCCCCGGACGGCGGGCGGCTTATAGCCGCCCCTACGGCGTGCCGGGACCGCCTGCCCAAATTGGGACCCGTCCGGCCCCATCCCTGCGTAGGGGGCGATGTCCCCATCGCCCCGCCCGCTGTTTGGGGTCACGAAACCCGCCCAATCCCCTTTCCGCCCTGTTATTGCGGGCCGGCGGGCACATCGCCGCGGCAATTTCTCCCTTTCCCCTTCACACAAAACGCGGGAGGGGCCGACCCACAGGGTCGGCCCCTCCCGTTTCGTTTCCTCTGTTTTCCCTGCCCTCTCACAGCGCTGCCTTGATCTTCTCAATGAGGGCGGCGTACTCCTCCTCCGCCAGGTGGCGGGGGGGATCGAAATTCATGGAGAAGGTGCCGCCGAAGCCCGGGTCCCCCTCCTTCTTGGGCACCAGGTGGAAGTGGAAATGGGGGGGCACCATGGTGTCTCCGAAGCAGCCCAGGTTGATCTTGTAGGTGCCGGTGGCCCTGCGGATGGCGTTCTGGGCGGTCTGGACGTCCTGGGCCAGGGGGAGCAGGTCCTCCCCGGGCACCTCGCTGAACTGGTCCACATGGCCCTTGTAGGCCAGGACGCAGCGGCCGTAGTAGGTCTGATCCCGGAAGAGGTAGAGCCTGGAGACCTGGAGGTCGGCAATGGGAATCATCAGGCTTTGGAGCTTTTCATTTTCTGTACAGTACATACACTTGGGGTCCATGGACGTCTCCTCCTTTAGTTGCTCCCACAGGGGATTTCTGCCCGGATTATACCACAAACCCGCATATTTTGCAACGTGTCAGCTATCCATCAGCCGCCGCCCCAGGTCCTGGAGCCACTGGCCCAGGGTCCGGCGGGGCCGGCGGGAGGGCCGCTCCGGGGCGGGAGCGGCGGCGGCCTCCTCCATGAGCTGCCGCTGGCAGTCCACCCCCGGTCCCTCCCCCCGGGGAAGGGGCACATAGCTCCCATCGGGCTGGAGCTGCCGGGCCTTCACGTTGTCCGCCAGGCACAGCGCCAGAATGTGCCCCAGCCGCCCCCGGATCTCCCGGTCAAAAATGGGGCAGGCCACCTCCACCCGGCGCTGGGTGTTGCGGGTCATGAAGTCCGCCGAGGAGAGGTACATGACCTCCTCCTCCCCCTCCCCGAAGCAGTAGATGCGGGAGTGCTCCAGATAGCGCCCCACCACGCTCACCACCCGGATGTTCTCGGTCTTGCCCGCCACCCCCGGCAGGATGCAGCAGATGCCCCGGACGATCAGGTCCACCCGCACCCCGGCGCAGGAGGCCTCCTTGAGCTTCTCGATGAGCTCCACGTCGGTGACGGAGTTGAGCTTGAGGAGGATACGCCCCCGCTCCCCCTTGGCGATCTCCCGGTCCATCCGCTCCAGCAGGGCCTTTTTCAGCCCGTAGGGGGCCACCAGCAGATGGCGGTAGCGGCCATCCAGATTGCCGATGGACATATTCTTGAAAAACTCCGTGGCGTCCCGGCCGATCTCCGGGTCCGCCGTCAGGAGGGACAGGTCGGTATACTGCCCGGCGGTCTTTTCGTTGTAATTGCCGGTGCCCACCTGGGTGATGCACCGCACCCTGCCCCCCTCCCGCCGGGTGATGAGGCACAGCTTGGAGTGGACCTTGTAGTGCTCAAAGCCGTAGATGACGGTACACCCCGCCTCCTCCAGCCGCTCGGACCAGTCGATGTTGTTCTGCTCGTCAAAGCGGGCCCGCAGCTCGATGAGGACGGTGACGTCCTTGCCCCCCTCCGCCGCAGCGCACAGGTACTCCACCAGCTTGGCCTTGCTGGCCAGGCGGTAGATGGTGATGCGGATGGACAGCACCGCCGGGTCCTCCGCCGCCTCCCGCACCAGGGCCAGGAAGGGCTCCATGCTCTCGTAGGGGTAGGAGAGGAGCCGGTCCCCCCGGTTCACCTGGCGGATGACGCTCTCCCCGGGCACATACCACTCCGGCAGCCGGGGGGTGAAGGGGGGATAGGTGAGGGCCCGCCGGGCGCTCTCGCTCAGGTGGCCTGGGAGGGAAAAGGCGTACTCCAGCTTCAGGGGGGCGGAGGTGATGAAGATCTGCCGGTCGGCCACCGGCAGCCGGGCCTTCAGGTACTCCCGGAAGGGGGCGCCCACCGCCCGGGAGAGCTCCAGCCGCACCGGGGAGAGGCGGGTTCGCTGGCGCAGGGCCTTTTTCATCTTCTTGCGGAAGTCGTCGCTGTCAAACTCGAAGGCCTCGTCCTCAGGGTTGATGTCCGCGTTGCGGGTGACGCAGAAGGCGGTCTTGTCCCGGACGGTGTAGTGGGGGAAGATCTCCTCCAGAAAGGCCAGGATCAGCTCCTCCATGGGCACATACCGGGCCCCCTCCCCGGGGAGGAAGAGCACCTGGGGCAGGGCGTCGGGCAGGGGCACCACCGCCAGCACATCCCGGTTTTTATACTTCACCCAGGCCCCCACATGGAGGACCTTGTTGCGCAGGTGAGGGAAGGGGTGGTGGGTGTCCACGATCTGGGGGGAGATGATGGGGGCCACCGAGTCCCGGAAGTACCGCTGGCAAAACCGCTGTTCCTTCTGGTCCAGCTGGTCATAGGTCAGGCGGCAGATGCCCTGGAGGCGCAGCTGCTTCTCCAGGGCGTTCCACACCTCCTCCCGCTTGTGGTAGAGGGGGCGCACTGCGCCGTAGATGGCCTCCAGCTGCTCCTCCGCCGTCCAGCCCGACCGGGGGTCCCGGGACTCCCCCTTCACGTTCATCAGGTCAAAGAGGCTCCCCACCCGGATCATAAAGAATTCGTCCAGGTTGCTGGTAAAAATCGAGATGAACTTCAGCCGCTCCAGCAGGGGTACGGTCTCATCCGTAGCCTCCGACAAAACCCGGTCATTGAATGCCAGCCAGGAGAGCTCCCGGTTCTGGGTAAAGGGATGCTCGCGCACGGTCTCCCCGTCCTTTCTCCCGCGGGGCACGCCCCGCCGCTCTTTGGGGCCGCCGGGCGGCCCGTTTTCATATGGTATGATGATAGCATGGGTGTGTGTACTGGAAAGGGCCCGGGGGTAAAGTGTTTGTAAAATGTCCGGCGCACCCCTGGCTCTAGTATACCCCGGTGAGAGGGAAAATGGGACCTTTTGTGGGCCGCACAAGGGGCAGCGGAGGGGGACGGTGGTACTTTTCTTGCGTCGCCAGGAAAAGTACCCAAAAGAAGGCGAAACAAGGGAGTCCTCCCCCTTGTTTATCCCCCTGCCCGCTGAAATGCGTCCTTCTTTGTCACGCTTCGCCTGTTCGCGACGCCCGGCTTCCCTCCGACTCCGGGCAGACCCGGGCCGGGCTATGCCGTCCCTGGGCTCTGC
>CASFCS010000070.1 GCA_949293245.1 uncultured bacterium
AGATTTCTGTCAGCAACTTGAAAAGATAAAGTAATGTTTACAGGTCTTGTTCAAGTGCTTGAACTATGAAAGGATGGTACGGTCATGAAAGCGATCCCCTTCGAAAGCTATGAGGTTTTCAGGAGTCTCTGTTCGAGTCAGGCGCCGGCTTTTGATGTAGACCTGTGTTCTATAGTTGTGAATGCGACCCGATATTCGCTTGGTCGGCGGACTTATATGCCGAGCGTTGTATCCGATTTCATCAAACGACACATTTCCCAGCTTGATGATGAGACTCTGAATAGAGTCATTTCTATCGTCCGGGAATACCTTAACGGAGAGCCTCAGGATCCCGAGATTTCAGTGTGGTAGGAAAAATGAATGATATGCCCGGCGGTATGTGCTCCTGGTGATTTATGATGTGCTGGACGGCGAGAGGGTGACTTACCAAAAGGGAGAGGAGACCATTGTGGCCAAAGCGGAGGCATACGGTAATCCCAGCACCTTTTCCATCTCTGCTGAGGAGCAGGAGATGGGTACCGAGCTGAAGGTCACCCTGCTGCAGCCCTGCGAGGGCTTGTCCAAACAGGGAAAAGAGTGAGCCATAACCGCCGTGGCGGATCGTACGGTATCTGGAAAACGAGCTTTTGATACACAGCAGCGTGGTCCAGATCACCAGCGACTGCTGGTCACTCCGCCTGACCATCCATCGGGGCCGTCCCACACAAGCACACAGCATTGTCAGAAAGGAAGGAAACAAACGATGAAAGAAAAACAAAGCATTATTAAGTTCCTGATTCTGGCGGTCATCCTGGCAGTGGCCCTGACCGCCGGCTTTGCCACTGGTGCCATGAAAACGGCGGCCCTGACCGCCGACTGGACCCTCAGCCTGAGGGCTATCCTGCGTCTGGCGGCCATGGCGGCAGGGGTGCTGCTGGCGGAGTGGGTGGCGGAGTTCTTCTTGACCCTCTGCAAGCCCAGGACCCACCGGGCCCGGTCCATCCTCTCCATCACCCGTAGCCTCCTGCGCTATGCCGCAGCCATTGTCATCCTCTGCTGGGGTCTACACCTCCTGGGTGTGAATATTCTGGCTATTGTGGCCAGCCTGGGTGTTTTGGCCTTAATCGTCGGCTTTGCCGCCGACAGCATCATCGCCGACCTGGTCACGGGCGTGTTCATCCTCTTTGATAGCCAGTACAATGTGGGGGACATCATAGAGGTGGACGGCTTCCGGGGCGTGGTGACGGACATCGGCATCCGCACCACCTCTATCACCGACGCCAGCGAGAACATCAAGATTGTAAACAATGCGGATATGCGGAACATCCTCAACCGTTCCGACCACGTGTCCAAGTCCTTTTGCGACATCTCCATCCCCTATACCTGTGATCTGGAGGCACTGGAGGAGAAATTCCCGTCCCTGCTGGAGGAGATCCGGCAGAAGCGTGCGGACGTCATGTTGGACACGCCGGTCTACCTGGGGGTGCAGCAGCTGGCTGACAGCGCCGTGGTGCTGCGTTTCTGCGTGGACGTGAAAGAAAAGGACATCTATGGCGGTGCGCGGATCCTCAATCGGGATCTGCTCTTGGGCCTGCGCCAGCTGGGTGTGGAGTGCCCCTTCCCCCAGCTGGACGTCCACTCTATGTGAGCCATGGGCGGGCAGAATCTGCGGAACGCGCCGCCGATGGAGCGGAGCGCACCGCCAAAGGAATGGAAACTTCCCCCGGAGTTCATCCTGCCCTGGGAGCCTGGCGTCCCGGAGGAGCCCCGCCCCGGGGCGGAGGCGGCCCCGCTTCCCCCGGAGTTTCAGGGCGGCGGCAGGGGTGCGCCCCGGAATCGGGAGCGCCGGCGGGGCTGGCGGATACTGGCCTCCGTCGCCATGGCCCTTCTGTTGACAGTAGCGGCCGCCGTCCCGGCAGCGGAGCTCCCCTCTCCCGAGCCGCCGACGTCAGCCGGGGACCCGCTCCCCACGGTGCCGCCGGAGACCACGCCTCCGGGCGGAGAGGAAAGCCCCGGCCCAGTCCAGACGCCGGAACCCATCACTTTTTTCTCGGCCATGATGAACGGATCCGAGGGTTTTTTGCAGGTGACCTTCCCGGAGCCAGAGACCATTGCCTCGGCCAAGGTCACCCAGTTTGACACCATCACCCAGCGTCCTTTTTATGAGGATACTTTCGGTGAGGGCATCCCCCGGGCGGACATCGATGCCGGGCTGTATACCGCTTTCTATGTGGTTTATCCCCCGGATTTCGACGACTACTGGGCAGAGGCGGGGGCGGACACCTACCCCACCTTTGAGATGCGTCTGACGGTGGAACAGGTAAATGGGGAAACGGAGACCTACACCGCTGCCGACTTGGGCCGATGCCCCCAGCTGCGGGGAGAGTATGATGAAACAACCAACACCGTGACGATGAAGGTCTGGTGGGACGACGGGGAGGACTTCCCACAGGTGGTGCCCGTCGCGCCGGAGCAGGCCGAGGGCGACACCCTAAGCGTCACCGTCTATGTGGACGGGGAGCCCCTGCCGCCGGAGGCCTATGCCCTGAGCCAGGTGCGCGAGGAATCCCAGTACTCCACCTCGGACAATCCAGATGTGCTTCTGACGAGATACACCTACATCACCGTGGCCACCGCCTCCCTGCCCCAGCCTCTGGCTGCGGAGTCCGCCCTGAGCTGCGCCGTCCACATGACCCTCTCCGGCCAGCCTTTTACCTATAGTCTGCCTATCAGCACTGCCCCGAGGGACATCTACTGGTAAGTTTTTATGATGAGTAATTTGTATCAACTGAGTCCAGTGTTTCATCGGACAAAGGCATCCGATATTGGTGTGGTCGACTCCATGGCCTTTGCAAAAGCGCATATGCATATGAAAAGGCAGGTATTGCCGTCGCAATACCTGCCCTACCTTAAATTTTGAAATTACCCCTGTGGGGGCAAGTATTTATCTTCCTTTTTGTTAGCCGAACACAAATGCAGGAACAGGTGTAAAGCGCAAAGAGAATTTGTCGACATAACGAAACAAGAAAGACCTTTTTGCATTACCGATATATTCTTGGGGAGACGCCCGTAGGTGGCGGGACCGAAGCCATGGGCGGAGCCGGCCGGGAGTAGAGGAAAAGCGCAGCGAGTGGCCGGCTCCTTTTAGCCCCCGGCAGGGCGCAAAAGCACTTTCATACTGCCAGCCCCGAAGGGGCAGCGGTGTGAAAGTGCTTTTGCGTTACTTTCTCACAAGAAAGTAACAAAGAGGTTGTGGCCTGCGGCCAGTTATGGTAAAATAGGAGTAGTAGGATATAGGCTTTTTGCAGGAAAGGGACGGGTGATTTTATAGGCACAACCATTTCGGGAATGACGGGCCGGGGAAGTATCCGGCACAACAACAGGAGCTTTTCAGCGGCGAATGTAGACCGGAGCAGGTCGGGGCAGAATGTCACCTTTTGCAACGAGGATTTGAAAAAGGTGTACCACGAACTTTTCGATGAAGCCCTTGCCGCCTATAACGCCAAAAAGAAAAAGACCAGGGACAAGATACAGGGGTTGACGACAACGGTTGACGGTAGGTTGATGGTAGAGGTTGACGGTGAAAAG
>CASFCS010000071.1 GCA_949293245.1 uncultured bacterium
ATTTTACTCTTTCTCGCCGCCGCGGCGGCCATCTATCTGTTTATCCCGCCCCTGTTTGCCGTTCTGCTCCAGCCCGACCCCCACCCGGACCGGGAGGCCTACCAGAGCATGTTTGACTTTTGGGCCAATATCATGTACCCTTGGAGGTGGGACCCCAAGCCCTGGAGAATTTTTGCGCTGCGCTGGCGGCGCTGGAGAAGGAAACGCCACATGAAAACCATCACACTGTATACCGACGGGGCCTGCTCGGGCAACCCCGGCCCCGGGGGCTGGGGGGCCATCCTCATGTACGGCCCCCATAAAAAGGAGCTGTCCGGGGGCGAGCCCTCCACCACCAACAACCGCATGGAGCTCACCGCCGTCATCAAGGGGCTGGAGGCCCTGCGGGAGAGCTGCACCGTGGAGCTCTACTCCGACTCCAAGTACGTCATTGACGCCCTGGAGAAGGGGTGGGCCGTGAGCTGGCGCAAGCGGGGGTGGATCAAGGGGGACAAAAAGCCCGCTTTGAACCCCGATCTGTGGGAGAAGCTGCTGGACCTGTGCGAGAGGCACACCGTGCGCCTCCACTGGGTCAAGGGCCACGCCCAGAACCCCTACAACAACCGCTGTGACCAGCTGGCGGTGGCGGAGAGCCAGAAGTTCAGAAAATAGGGGCCCTTGACCCACGGGACCCCATTTTTAGCCCAGCGCAGCGGGTGAAAATGGGAAAGGAGACCCGACGCAGTGAGCGAGACCTGCCCCATGGGGCGGGGCGAGGGATATGGAGCCCGGGGCGACGCGGGCCATGCCCAGAACCCCTACAACAACCGCTGCGATCAGCTGGCGGTGGCGGAGAGCCAGAAGTTCAAAAAATAGGGGCCCTTTCCCGCTGAAAAGACCCCAAACATCAAAAAAGCCCTTTGACCGGGGCGCGGAACAGGAGGAACCTTATGGCAATCAGACGCCTGCCCCTGAAGGGGCTGTACAATGCCCGGGACCTGGGGGGCTACCCGGTAGCGGGTGGAAAACAGACCGCCTTCGGCCGGTTCGTGCGCAGCGAGGCCCCCTGCGAGCTGGGGGAGGAGGACATTCAGGCTTTGGCCGACTACGGCATCACCATGTCCATGGACCTGCGCTCCCTGCGGGAGCAGTCGGTGCGGCCCTCCAGCCTGAAGGACCTGCCCCACATGGCCTACTGCTCCATGCCCCTGCTGCGGGAGGCCGCCATTCCCGACGGCCAGACCAAGACCTTCCGCCCCTGGGGAGAGGAGTACATCGACATGGCGGAGGGCGCCCGGGAGTGGGCGGTGGAGGCCCTCACCCTGGCGGCGGAGAGGGACGGCGCGGTGCTCTACCACTGCACCACCGGCAAGGACCGGACGGGACTCATGTCGTGCTACCTGCTGTCCATCGCCGGGGTGGCCCGGGCGGACATCATCGCGGACTATATGGTGTCCGAGGTGTACCTGGAGCCGGTGTATCAGCGCCTCCGGTCGGGAGAGATTCCCATGGGGATCCACCCCGATCAGAAATTCGTGGTGGGGCCCGACTTCTTCCACACCTGGCCGGAGGCCATGTCCACCCTGCTGGGGCATTTTGAGGAACATTACGGCGGCGTGGTGCCCTTTTTGCGGGAGATCGGCGTGCCCGAGGAGGTGTTTTCCACAATTCGCAGAAAATTTGTGGAAAAGCCCCGGCGCCGCCGGAAAGCCCAAACAAAATAAAAACAAATTCAGCTCCGTCTGGCAGTCAGACGGAGCTGAATTTGCTGTTTGGGGAAACAAAGGAGAGGAACAGAGAGGCGGGAGATCCCGCCGCAAAGCTTTGAACAGCGCGCAGTCCACAAAACGATCCTGGCCAGGGCGTTTTACCCGCAGGCGGAGGGTTTGGAGAGAGACCCGCCGTGGCAAACGCTGCCGCCGCTTTTCTCAATATGGTGAGTATAGCACAGGCAAAATAAAAAGCAAGACTTTTTTAAAAGTTTATTTTTTAACAAGAGGGGCTGAGGCCGTGCGCATGGGAGCGAAGGAGCGGCGGAGACGAAAAAACAGGCTGGCCGGAGCTCCATATCCTTCTCCATAAAAAAGGAAAAAACTCCCTCGGAGCCTCTTGGGGCTCCGCGGGAGTTTTCACTTTACTGTATGGCTGAGGCCCGTCACGCCTGGGGGGCGTCCTCAGGAGCACCGGCCTCAGAGCCTTCCCCCTCCGGGGCGGGCTCGGAGGCGGCGCTCTCCTCAGGCAGGTCCTGGGGGGCGGCGTCCTGGACGGCCTCGGGGGAGACGGAGGCGTCCTCCTCCCGCTCGGCCAGGGCCAGGGAGATGACCTTGTCCCCCTCCTCCTTGAAGCGCATGACGATGACCCCCTGGGTGGCCCGGCTGGCGGTGACCTTGATGTCCTCCACATGGGTGCGGATGAGGATGCCCGCCTGGGTCACCAGGAGCAGATCCTCCTCGCCGCTCACCACCTTGATGCCCACCACGCCGCCGGTCTTTTCCGTGACGGCGTAGTTGCGGATGCCCAGACCGCCCCGGCCCGTGATGCGGTACTCCTCCACCGGGGTGCGCTTGCCGTACCCCTTCTCGGTGATGGACAGCACGCACTTGCCCGCTCTGGCCCGGGCGGCCCCCACCACGTAGTCCCCCTCTCTCAGGCGGATGCCCCGGACGCCCACGGCGGTGCGGCCCATGGGGCGCACGTCGTTTTCGTCAAAGCAGATGGCCTGTCCGTCGTGGGTGGCGATGAGGATTTTCCGCTTACCGTCGGTCTCCCGGACGGAGATGAGCTGGTCCCCCTCCTCCAGGGTGATACACCGGATGCCGGTGTTGCGGATGTTCCTCAGGGCGGTGACCGGCAGGCGCTTCACCGTGCCGTTGCGGGTGATCATCACCAGGTAGAGCTCCGGGTTGTCCAACTCCCGGGTGTGGATCATGGTCTGGACCTTCTCCCCCTGTTCCACCTGGAGGATGTTGACGATGTTGGTGCCCTTGGCGGTCTTGCCGCTCTCGGGGATCTGGTAGCCCTTCTTGCGGTACACCTTGCCCGTGTCGGTAAAGAAGAAGAGGTAGTCGTGGGTGGAGGCGGTGAACACGTCGGCCACGCAGTCCTCCTCCCGGGTGGTGATGCCCTTCTTTCCCATGCCCCCCTTGGACTGGGCGGCGTACTCGCTCACGGCGGTGCGCTTGATGTACCCCGCCTGGGTGAGGGTAAAGACGCACTGCTCCTCCTCGATGAGGTCCTCGATGTCCAGGTCGTCCTCCACGAAGGCGATCTCGGTTTTGCGCCCGTCGCCGAACTTGTCCCGGATCTCGGTGAGCTCCTCCTTGAGCACCTGGCGGAGCATCCCCTCGTCGGAGAGGAGCTTGTCGTAGTAGGCGATGCGGGCCTGGAGCTCGGCGTACTCCGCCTCCAGCTTCTCCTTCTCCTTCTCCAGGCCCTGGAGGGCCTTGAGGCGCATGTCCAGGATGGCCTGGGCCTGGACGTCGTCCAGACCAAAGCGCTCCATCAGCTTCTCCTTGGCGTCGTCGTACCGGGAGCGGATGATGCGGATGACCTCGTCGATGTTGTCCTGGGCGATGAGCAGGCCCTCCAGCAGATGGGCCCGCTCCTGGGCCTTTCTCCGGTCATAGATGGTGCGGCGGGTGATGATCTCCTCCTGGAAGGCGATATACTCGTCCAGGATCTCCCGCAGGGTGAGAATCTTGGGCTGCTTCTGGTCGTGGACCAGGGCCAGCATGTTGATGGCGAAGGTGGTCTGGAGCTGGGTCTGGGCAATGAGGCGGTTGAGGACCACCTGGGGGTTGGCGTCCCGCTTGAGCTCGATGACGATGCGCATGCCGTTGCGGTCGGACTCGTCCCGGATGTCGGAAATGCCCTCCAGCCGCTTGTCCTCCACCTGGTCGGCCATGTTCTTGATGAGCATGCGCTTGTTCACCTGATAGGGGATCTCGGTGACGATGATGCGCTTGCGATCCTTGCCCCACTCCTCAAACTCCGTCCGGGCCCGGACCCGGATGTGGCCCTTGCCGGTGGCGTAGGCCGCCCGGATGCCGCTGCGGCCCATGATCATCCCCTTGGTGGGGAAGTCGGGGCCCTGGATGTGCTCCATCAGATCGTCCAGGGTGGCCTCCGGGTCGTTCAGCACGCAGATCACCGCGTTGATGACCTCGGTGAGGTTGTGAGGGGGGATGTTGGTGGCCATGCCCACGGCGATGCCCGCCGAGCCGTTCACCAGCAGGTTGGGGAAGCGGCTGGGGAGCACCCGGGGCTCCTTGCGGCTCTCGTCAAAGTTGGGGTCCCAGTTCACCGTGTCCTTTTCGATGTCCCGCAGCATCTCGTTGGACAGCTTGGACATGCGGGCCTCGGTGTACCGGTAGGCCGCCGGGGGGTCGCCGTCCACGGAGCCGAAGTTGCCGTGGCCGTCCACCAGCACGTAGCGCATGGAGAAATCCTGGGCCAGGCGCACCAGGGCGTCGTACACGCTCTGGTCCCCGTGGGGGTGGTACCGGCCCAGCACGTCGCCCACGCAGGTGGCGGACTTCTTGAAGGGCTTGTCGCTGGTGAGGCCGTCCTCGTACATGGCGTACAGGATGCGCCGGTGCACCGGCTTCAGGCCGTCCCGCACGTCGGGCAGGGCCCGGCCCACAATGACGGACATGGCGTATTCAATATAGGAGTTTTCCATCTCCTCCACCAGGGGGGAGGACTTGATCACCTGGTCGGGAAACCGGATCTCCTCCGGATCGTATTG
>CASFCS010000072.1 GCA_949293245.1 uncultured bacterium
CTTCCGCAGATAGGCTTCCCGGTTCTTCGTCCCAAGTTGGGACATTTTCTGCTCGATCAGCGCCAGCTCCTCCGGGGAGACCCGGAAATTCACCTGGACATCCCGCTTGCGCTTTGGGGCGCTCACCGCTCCGGCTCCCGTTTTTTGGGTGCGGAGGGCTTATGGATATGAGAATTTTGCCTGAGCTTAGCTACCACAGAGCTGCGCGTGCGATTCCGGCTCAGATCCCGTACCTGTCTGAGGAAAAGATCCACAAGGCCGGAGTTGGTGCGGTCCACAACGAATTCCCCTCTTCGGTCGTACCCCATGCTGTCTTTTACCTCTGCCACCGGAATGGCGGCGGCCCACGCTTTGTTCTCGGGAGAAAAGCGGCCGTCCCATTTCTTCTGCTGAACAGTATTGGCCAGCACATACGTCACCCGGTCCAAACCAAATTGGGCCGTTACCTGCTGTGCAGCTTCTTTCCCCAAGGAGTAATTCCTGTAATGCTGGGCAATGGCCGCTTCAATGGCCTCTTTACAGGCCACATTGGCCTGGTGAGAGAGGCGGAACTGAGGGAGCTCGCCATGTGCCGCAGCATAGTCTGCGCTTTGGCGATATACAGGCTGGGGCGGGGGAGGGGCTTCCCGCAGCGGAATGGCCACCAGTTGGCCTCCTATTTTGGCGAATATCTCGGGCGTCTGAAAGTGTTGATCGAACTGTCCCACCTGCTCAGGGGTGAGGGATGCAAAATGTTCTCCGTTGATTCCAACTACCAGGAAAGTCCCCGCCACCACATCGTAGATGTGGCCCTCCTCATTCCGCAGGGCGCGGTTGAGCGGCTTTCCAGCCAACTTCCCCTCCTCATCGCAGAGAAGGGCCGCAGGCCCCGGGAAGGGGTAGACGGCTTGGATATAACCACCCACCTCCTGCTGTAAAGATTCCAGCTGATTGGGTATCTCTTTCACATAGGGCCGCTTCTCCGGCTCTACTACTAAAACTTTAATTTTTTTCTGCTCCATGGTCATCTTACCTCCTCATAGTTTTTCGGTTTCTTTTCGGGGCTGCGGGGCGGCACCGGACGCTTCAAGCCGTCCAGCACCGAGGGCCGTGCGCTCTTGGCGATCACGGACTCCGGCTGGGAGCGCCCCCTGCCGTCCAGATTCAGAAGCGTGTCCAGCTCTACCAGACGGGCGGACTTTACTCTCAGATCATCCTCATAGGGGAAAGGCTTGCCCACTTCCTCTTTGGCGGCGGCCTGCTGCTGGTACAGATTGTCCAGCTGGGCCTTGGTTGCCTCCAGGCGCTGCGGCATTTGAGAGAGCACATTGTCGATACGGGTCAGGTTGCCGCGCGGGTCCGTGCCGAGGCTTGCCCGGTGGGTCATCTGGCCTTTCAGCAGGAGCGTATATTCCTGCCGCCATGCGTCAAATGTCACCGACATAGCAAAGCCCCGGTAACTGCCGACCTGCACCGGCTCGGAGCCTTTGACCTCCTTGCAGGCGTCCAGCAGGGCTGCACCGGCGTTTTCCTTGTCCGTCAGGGTATCGCCCCGGATTTCCATACCGGCAAAGCCGTCCTCCGGGTGTGGATGGGCAGCCAGGGTCTCCAGGTCTGCTTCAAAGCCCTGGATGAAGCCCTTGTGCTTTTCGATTTCCTCCGGGAAGTATTTCAGCAGCTGGTCCTCCAGACGGTACTGTTTGCTCTGGTGGTCGGCTTTCATCAGCTTCAGCTTGGAGACCTCCACATCCAGGTCCATGCGCTCCTTAATACGGGGGTCTCCGGCGCACAGGGCCTTGATCTCGGCAAAGGACAGCGCCGTTTCGTCCACATCGTCGCAGCTTCGCACCGGCGATTTGGAAGTCATAATCTGGCTGATGAATTTTTGCTTGTTCTCGACGGTTTGCCACAGGTAGGCATCGAAAGTTCCCTCGGTGACATAGCGGTAGACATGGACCAGGGGGTTTTGGTTGCCCTGGCGCTCGATACGGCCCTTACGCTGGGCAAGGTCTCCCGGCCGCCACGGGCAGTCCAGGTCATGGAGCGCCACAAGCCGGTCCTGCACATTGGTGCCAGCGCCCATCTTGGCGGTGCTGCCCAGCAGGACCCGCACCTGGCCGGTGCGGACCTTGGCGAACAGCTCTTTTTTCCTGACTTCGGTGTTGGCCTCATGGATAAAGGCGATCTGATCGGCGGGCATTCCCTGGGCGATGAGCTTCTGCCGGATGTCCTCGTAGATGGTAAAGACCGGCTCCGGTTCGTCAAACGGCACCGCCTGCTCCAGCGCATGAAGCGTGGGATTGTCCAGCGCCTTGGCTGCCTTTTTGGGCGGCGTGGCCTGGGGCGTGGAAATATCGCAGAACACCAGCTGGGTCAGCTTGTCAGCCTCGCCGTCCCGCCAGATCTGCATGATGTTTGCGACGCATTGGTTGACCTTGGTGCCGGGTTCGTCCGGCAGCGCCTGATTGATAATGCGCTGGTCCAAGCCCAGTTTGCGGCCATCGCTGGTGATTTTGAGCATATTGTCCTGGGAGGGGTCCACCGTGCCGCTGTGTACCAGGGAGGCCCGCTCGGAGAGCGCCTTGACCATTTCCTGCTGCTGCTCGGTGGGCTGTGCCACAATGTTGTGATATTCCACCTCCGGCGTGGGCAGATGGAGCTGATCGGCGGTCTTGATGTCGGCAACTTCGCGGAATAAATTCATGAGTTCGGGCAAATTGAAAAACTTGCTGAACCTCGTCCTTGCTCGGTAGCCGGTGCCTTCCGGTGCCAACTCCAGGGCTGTCACGGTCTCTCCAAAGCGGCTGGCCCAGCAATCGAAATGGGTCATACTCAGTTCCTGCAAGCGGTCATACTGGAGATACCGCTGCATGGTGTAAAGTTCGGTCATGGAGTTGCTGACTGGGGTGCCGGTGGCAAAGATAACACCCCGGCTGCCGGTGCTCTCGTCCATGTAGCGGCACTTGGCGAACATATCGCTGGACTTTTGGGCGTCGCTGGTGGAGAGGCCCGCCACATTCCGCATCTTGGTGTATAAAAACAGGTTCTTGTAGTTGTGCGCCTCGTCCACAAACAGCCGATCCACACCCAGCTGCTCGAAAGTCACCACATCGTCCTTGCGGCCTTCGGCCTGGAGCTTTTCCAGTCTGGCCTCCAGGGATTTCTTGGTGCGTTCCAGCTGCTTGACCGTGAAACGCTCACCGCCGCTGTACTTCACCTCGGCA
>CASFCS010000073.1 GCA_949293245.1 uncultured bacterium
GAGTGGCGCCGCTCGCGCTGCGCCACTCCGCTTAAAACTTCATATTTCCCTACATAGAGGCCTTTTTGTGCTGTCCGCACAATCTGGGGCAGTTTAAAATCCAGGTACTGCTTTTTGTGCGTTTTAATTTCCTTAATCTCCATACCTGTTGTACTCATCGTTTTTCGTATACCAGATCTACGATCCCGTTCCAATGTTCCGTATCCAACAGCTTTAGCTGCAATTCCTGAAAAAGCTCGGGAAACAGCCGCACGCCTTTGCCCAGCACAGTGGGGATGATGGACAGCCACAGCTTGTCGATACGGTTCTCCTTCAGCAGTTGTCCCGCCACGGACGCACCGCCGCAGATCCAGACATTGCCCTCATGCTCCCCTTTCAGCTTGTCCACCAGGGCAGTCAACTCCCCATTCCAGAAGAAAATCTCCTCCTGATCTTCTTCCTGCCGGTGGGTCACCACATAACAGGGGCGGCCTTCATAGGGCCAGCTGTCCGGGGAGAGCTCCGTAATTAGCTGGTGATAAGTGGTCCAGCCCATGATGATGGCATCCACCGTATTCAAAAATGCCGGGTAGCTTCCGGGGGCATCCGGCTGGCTGCCGTCGCCCGCCAGCCAGTCCACGCGGCCCTGTTCGTCGGCAATATACCCGTCCACACTCATGGCGAGATATAACACGCTCTTTCCCATGGTCATCCCCTCCGTTGTTCCTATTGTACCCAAGAGCTGTAAAAACAACAAGGCAAAAAGGAACATGACAGACAGTTGTCTTATTCCTGTGCTATAATGCAGACAGAAATGCGAAAGGCGGTGTCTCCCATGAAGATGGAGCGGCTCATCGGTACCCTGTCCATCCTGCTCCAGCGGGAGAAGGTCACCGCCCCGGAGCTGGCGGAGCAGTTCGAGGTGTCCCGGCGGACCATCCAGCGGGACATTGAGTCCCTGCTCATCGACCTGTCCTCCTGGTACAAGACCAGCCTGCCGCCGAAAATTGAGCTGATTCAGGGCGCCATCGAGCAGCACCGCGCCATCCGTTTTACCTACTTCTCCCCCAAGGGGGAGTCGGAGCGCACCGTGGAGCCTTGCTGCCTGGTGTTCCACTGGTCTACCTGGTATGTGTGGGGCTGGTGCCGGATGCGTGAGGAGTTTCGCATGTTCAAATTGAATCGTATGACGGACCTCACCGCCGGAGAGTATGACGGACCTCACCGCCGGAGAGCCCTTTGAACCCCGGTCCGCGCCCCTGCCCGACCTGGAGCCGGAGCGGGTCTTTCCGGTGAAATACCAGGTCACCGTTCTCTTTGACCCGTCCTGCCGCTGGCGGCTGGTGGAGGAGTACGGTGGGGACCGCTTCACGGTGGAGCCGGACGGCAGACTGCGCTTCACCGGCGGCTTTCCTGACTTCGACAGTGTCCTCAGCTGGGTGCTCACCTTCGGGGACAAGGCGGAACTGCTGGAACCGGAGGAGCTGAGGGAGCAATTAAGAGCTCTGACTGAAACACTGGCCCGTCGTTACAGGAGGGATTGACATGGCCTCTCACCAGGACTTTGTGGACTATGTGGCCGAGCAGCTCCGGGAGGCCGGAGTCATCCGCAGCCGGAAAATGTTCGGCGAGTACGGCCTCTACTGCGACGATGTATTTTTTGCCGTTATCTGCGACGACCAGCTTTTTGTGAAGGTCACCCCGGCGGGTGAGGCGGCATTCCCCGACCTGCCCAAGGCCCCGCCATACGAGGGGGCCAGGGACTACATCTGGGTGGAGGATGTGGACGACCGGGACACCATGACCGCCCTCACCCGCCTCACCTGTCTGGCCCTTCAGGCCCAGCCCAAAAAGACACGGAGGAAATGACCATGGCATTTGACTATAAAAAGGAATACAAAGAATTCTATCTACCCCCAAAAACGCCGGGCATCGTCACCGTGCCCGCCATGAACTTCCTGGCGGTGAGGGGCCAAGGCGATCCCAACCAGGAGGGAGGCGCTTACAAGCAGGCCCTGGAGCTGCTCTACGCCATGGCTTACACCATCAAAATGAGCAAGATGGGCAAGCATAAACTGGAAGGCTACTTCGACTATGTGGTGCCGCCCCTGGAGGGTCTTTGGTGGCAGGAGGATACCCAGGGGGTGGACTACTCCCGCAAGGCGGATTTTCGATGGATCTCCCTCATCCGCCTGCCGGAGTTTGTGACCAGAGAGGTCTTTGACTGGGCTGTCCGGGAGGCCACGGAGAAAAAGCAGCGGGACTTCTCAGTGGTGGAATTCTTCCCCTGGGAGGAGGGACTGTGCGTCCAGTGTATGCATATCGGCCCCTATGACGATGAGCCCGCCACCGTGGCCGCCATGGAGGAGTATGCCAAGGGGCAGGGCTATGCGTTGGATTTCAATCAAGGCCGGTTCCACCATGAGATCTATTTGAGCGACGCCCGGCGGTGTCAGCCGGAAAAGCTGAAAACGGTGATCCGGCAGCCTATCAACCGGGAAGAGTGAGGAAGAGAATGAACACGATCATTCGCAAAGTACGCCCGGAAGAATACGGCTTTCTGCGGGAATTCCTCTACCAGGCCATCTATCTCCCGGAAGGTGTGGAGCCGCCGCCCCGGTCCGTGGTGGACCTGCCGGAGCTGCAGGTCTACATCAGAGATTTTGGCACACAGCCTGCTGACCACTGCCTGGTAGCCGAGTTGGAGGAAAAAGTGGTGGGTGCAGCGTGGAGCCGCATCATGGAGGACTACGGACACATTGACAACGACACCCCCTCTCTGGCCATCTCATTACTGCCGGAGTATCGGAGGCTGGGCATCGGGACAAGGCTATTGAACGGCCTTTTGCTTCTGCTCCGGGAGAATGGATATCGGCGGGCGTCCCTCTCCGTTCAGAAGGAAAATCCGGCCCTGCGCCTATACCAGCGGGCGGGATTCCGCATCGCGGCGAAAAAAGGCACGGAATATTTGATGCTTTGGGACAGCACCTGGGCTGTACAACAGGAGAACATGGATATGGAAGCAGAGAAACAACGAGAGAGTTATATCCGCCGCTGGTTTTCCATGTGGCTGGACAGGAATGATACGGGTATTGAGGAGCTTTTTGCCCCCGACGCTGTCTACATTGAGAGCTGGGGGCCGGAGTACCACGGCAGCAGGAAAATCAAGCTGTGGTTTGACGAGTGGAACACGCGGGGCACCGTGGAGCGCTGGGACATCCGGCAGTATTTCCACAAGAGGGGCCAGACCGTGGTGGAGTGGACCTTTCGGTGCGCCATGACGGACGGCACCGTCCAGAGCTTTGACGGCCTCTCCCTCATCCGCTGGAACGAAGCGGGACAGATCTGCTTTTTGCAGGAATTCGGCTGCAACGAAAATCGCTATGACCCCTACGCCCAGGGGGACACCCCGGTGTTCCGGGAGGAACAGGCATTGTGGTTCTAAGGGAGGAAAGGTTATGAAAGGCTTTTCCAGGGAAGAAACCCGTTTTTCCCTCTGCGGACTCAACTGCGCCCTGTGCTCCATGCATTTGGGCGGCTACTGTCCCGGCTGCGGCGGCGGGGCGGGCAACCAGAGCTGCGCCATCGCCAGGTGCTCCCTGGCGCACGGCGGCATTTCGTTTTGCTGGGCGTGTTCGGAGTATCCCTGTTCCCGCTACGAGGGTTTCGACGACGGGGATTCCTTTGTACCCCACCGGAACCGGCAGCAGGACATCGCCCAGGCCCGGGAGGTTGGGCTGGAGGCTTATCTTGCCCAGTTGGAGGAAAAGCGGGCGATTTTAGAAGAACTTCTGGCCCATTACAACGACGGCCGCCGCAAGACGCTTTTTAACACGGCAGTCTGCCTCCTGCCTCTGGAGGATCTGCACTGCGTGATGGCCAGCCTGAACAGCCGGCCGGAACTGCCCGGGCAATCCGTGAAGGAGCGGGCCCTGGCCGCTGTGGGGCTGCTCCAGGAGGCAGCGGACCGGCAAGGCATTAGCCTGAAGCTGAGCAAGAAACCGAAGGAGGGGTGAGCACATGGCGACTTCCAGGGTGACCGTTTCTCTCCCCTGCCCGGTGGAGCGGGTGTGGCAGACGGTGACCGACCTCACGAATACCGCCTGGCGCAGCGATTTGGCCCGGGTGGAAGTTCTGGACGAAACCCACTTTGTGGAGCACACCAAAAGCGGCTACGTCACGAACTTCACCGTT
>CASFCS010000074.1 GCA_949293245.1 uncultured bacterium
CGGATAAATGCAGGAATGGAAAGCCTCCGAGAAGGAGGCCCAGAAGATGACCCGTGACGGGGCCATTTCGGTGAACCTGGTGACCGGCGAGGCCACCCATATTTCGGACCGTCCCCCGGAGCAGGACTATTCCTCCGCTGATGACACGGCGGAAACGTCTGGCCGGGTAGTGGATGAGATGGAGGGCCATGTGGAACGGCGCCAGGCGAAAAAAGCGCGGCACAAGCGGCGCGACACCTTCCGGGAGGGGGAGGCGGCCAGGGACCGCCCTTCCTCCCGTTTGCAGTTTACAAAGGAGGAACGGGCGGCGCCGGAGCTGAAAAAGGCCATCCGCAAGTCGGACCAGGTGGCGGACAAGCTGGACGCGGCGGAAGCCGCTGTCCCTGTGAAACCGCCTGGGAAGGAACACGGCAGCCCCTTATCCCGGCCGGTCCAGGAACTGAAATCCACCATCCACGGCGAGGTGAGCAAGGTGGAGGACGAGAACTCCGGTGTCCAGGCCGGCCACCTGGGAGAGCGGCAGATCGAAAAGGCCGTGGGCTATGGCGGTAGGCGTATCCATCAGGCCAGGGCGGACCGCAAGCTGAAACCCTGGCGGGATGTGAAGCGGGCGGAACAGGCGGCGGTCAAGGCCAACGCCGACTTCTATTGGCAGAAGTCGGTCATGGAGAACCCCCAGCTTGCGTCCAGCAACCCCATCTCCCGCCTGTGGCAGAAGAAACACCTGCAAAAGCAGTACGCCGCCGCGCACCGGGCAGGGACCGGTGCGGCCCAGACCGCGGGCAAGGCGTCCCAGGTTGCCGCCTCCGCGGCAAAGAAGGACGGCGGGACCGTCGCCCAGAAGCTGGGCGGCTTTGTCACGAAGAACAAGCACACCCTTCTCATCGTGGGCGGGATCGGGCTGATGCTTATGCTGATTATGGGCCTGATGCAATCCTGCACCTCCATGTTTGGGGGCGGCACCTCCGGCCTGGTGGGGTCCTCCTATCTCTCGGAGGACGCGGACCTGACCGGGGCCGAGGCCGCCTACTGCGGAATGGAGGCGGAGCTGCAAGAGTACCTGGACACCTATGAAAGCACCCACGACTATGACGAGTACCACTTTGACATGGACGAAATCGAGCATGACCCCTATGTGCTGCTGTCCATCCTGTCCGCCCTCCATGAGGGGGTGTTCACCCTGGACGAGGTGCAAGGGGATCTGGAGATGCTGTTTGAAAAGCAGTACATCCTCACCGAGACCGTGACCACCGAAACAAGGTATCGGACGGAAACGAGAACGGACAGCGAGGGCAACCCGTACACGGTCCGGGTGCCCTACACCTGGTACATCTGCACCGTGACACTGGAAAACTTCGACCTCTCCCATGTGCCGGTCTACATCATGGGCGAGGATCAGCTCTCCATGTACGCCCTGTATATGTCCACCCTGGGCAACCGGCCGGATTTGTTCCCGTCCTCCGGGTATGTGGGCAAGTATGTGGAGAACCCGCCCACGGCCTGGGACATCCCCGCCGAGTATCTGACGGATGAACGGTTTGCCACCCTTATCACCGAGGCGGAGAAATACCTGGGGTATCCCTATGTGTGGGGCGGCTCCAGTCCGGAGACCTCCTTTGACTGCTCCGGCTTCGTGAGCTATGTGCTGACCAACAGCGGCCTGTGCAACACCGGGCGGCTGGGCGCCCAGGGGCTCTACAATATCTCCACGCCGGTATCCGACCCCCAGCCGGGCGACCTGGTGTTTTTCGTGGGGACCTACGACACCCCAGGCGTTTCCCATGTGGGTATTTATGTGGGCGATAATATGATGCTGCACTGCGGGGACCCGATCTCTTACACGAACCTGAATACAAGCTACTGGCAGTCTCACCTCTATGCCTACGGCCGACCTCCGTACAACTGATGGGAGGTGGAACAGACATCAATATGGTTTCCTACGGGGGCGGCGCCAACAGCACCGCCCTTTTAGTCGGCCTTCACCAGCACCACATCCCGGTGGACCTGATCCTCTTTGCGGATACCGGGGCGGAGCATCCCCACACCTACGCCTACCTGAACATTATGGACCGCTGGCTGAAGGATCACGGGATGCCGCCCATTACCAGGGTCTACAAGACCACGCGGGACGGGAAACGGCTGACTTTGGAGCAGGAGTGCTTGCAGAGCGGCACCCTGCCCTCCATCGCCTACGGCTTCAAGCGGTGTTCCCTGAAACACAAGATCGGGCCGCAGGACAAGTTCTGCAACCGCTACCCGCCCTGCCGCAAGGTATGGGCGGCCGGGAAACGGGTGGTGAAGTTCATCGGCTACGACGCCGGTGAGAGCTACCGCAGCGACAAGGTGCTGCTGGGCGACCTGGCCGACCAAAAGTACAGCAAGTGGTATCCCCTGATGGAATGGGGATGGGACCGGGCGGCCTGTCAGCAGGCCATTGAGGATGCGGGCCTGCCCCAGCCGGGCAAGTCCTCCTGTTTTTTCTGTCCCAGTATGCGGGCGGAAGAAATCATCTATCTGCGGGACCACCACCCGGACCTGTTCCGGCGGGCCATTGCCCTGGAGGACAACGCCCGCCCCAATTTGAAAACGGTCCAGGGCCTGGGCCGGAACTACTCATGGAAAGAACGATTTGGAAAGGAGTTTTGCAAACATGGCAACTGTTGAGAAGATCCGCCGCGATATTGAAAAGACCAGGGAGAAGATCTCCGAACAGCAGAAGCGCCTCCGCGCCCTGGAGGCCCAGCTCACCGAGGAGGAGAACCTGGAGATCGTCCGCATGGTCAAGGCGGTGAAGATGGATAACCGGGAGCTGACGGCCTTCCTGAAGGCGGGAACTGACGGCCTTCCTGAAGGCTTACGCCAGCGGCCTCATCACCCTGCCGGAGGGCATGATGGAGGCGGAGGCGTCGGCTGCCCCCGGCGAGAACGAGGTGGAGGACGCCGAGTATGAAGAATAAAAAGATCATCCGCCTGTTTACGGCGGCCCTGGCCGTGGCGCTCTGTGCCACGGCCTTTGCTGTCCCCGCTTTCGCCGGCGGTGGGGAGGGCGAACCCTACTACACCGAAACTGCCGGGACGGAGGCGGACCCTGCGGAGGACGCCGAGGCCCCGGAGGTCACTATCACTGATGAGGAAGATCCCGCCGGCGATGATAGCGCGGACAATAACACGGAGGCAGACGGGGACACCCTGGACCAGATCACCGAACTGCTGGGCGGCCTGGGGACTGTGACTGTCACCGAGGACGGTATCCTGTTCACCCCTGACACGGAGAAATGGGAAACCCAGCAGACCGGCACCGTGACCACCTGCGGCGGCAACCTGAATGTCCGCACCGGCGCTGGGCTGGATAACGACGCCTTCACCCAGCTTCCCGATGGGGCGCAGGTAGAAGTCATCGGCACCGAGGGCGAATGGGTCAAGGTGCTTCTGCCGGAGCGGGAGGGCTATGTTCATTCCGACTACCTGACCATCACGGACACGGGCAGCTTCTCCCTCTCCCTGGACGGGACGGACCTCTCCGCCCTGCTGGAGCTGTTCGCCTCCGGCCTCTCCGGGGGCGGAGGGGCAGCCCTGACCCCGGATGGGAACCTGTCCCTCATTGACGACCTGGGCGGGACATCCTCCGGCAAGCAGTTCATCACGGTGGAGACAAAGGGCGGCAACGTGTTCTATCTCATCATCGACCGGGATGACGAGGGGGCGCAGACCGTCCACTTCCTGAACCAGGTGGACGAGGCGGACCTCCTGGCACTGATGGAGGATGGCGAGGCCCAGGAGGCGCCGGCGGTCTGCACCTGTACGGAGAAATGCCAGGCCGGGGCGGTGAACACCTCCTGCGAGGTGTGCGCGGTGAATATGGCCGAGTGCGCCGGCGCGGAGCCGGAGCCGGAACCCGAACCGGAGCCGGAGGCGGAGAAGTCCGGGGGCATGGGCGCCGAGGCGGAGAAGTCCGGGGGCATGGGCGCCTTGGCGCTGGTCCTGGTGTTGGCAGTGCTGGGCGGCGGCGGAGCCTTCGCCTATATCAAGTTCATCCGTCCCAAGCAGGCGTCCAAGGCCAGCGCGGACCCGGACGACTACGATTTTGCCGATGAGGAGGAATATATCAACGAGGACGAACCGGAGGAAGAAACGGAGGATATGAAATGAAGCTGGTGATCTGCGAGAAACCGAGTGTTGCGAAAGCCGTCGCGTCGGCCCTGGGTGTCACATCCAGGGCCGATGGCTGTTTTGAAGGGAATGGGCTCATCGTTTCCTGGTGCGTGGGGCATCTGGTGTCCCCGATGGACGCGGCTGGGTATGACCCCGGCTACAAAAAGTGGAAGTATGACGACCTTCCCATCCTGCCGGAGCCCTTCCGCTATGTGCTGGCGAAGGACAAGGAGGACGCCTTCCAGAACCTGAAACGCCTTATGGACCGGGAGGATGTCACCGAGCTGGTCAACGCCTGCGACGCCGGGCGGGAGGGCGAGCTCATCTTCCGGCTGGTCTATGAGATGGCGGGTTGCCGGAAGCCCTTCTCCCGCCTGTGGATCTCCTCGATGGAGGACGCGGCGATCCGGGAGGGCTTCGCTGACCTGCGCCCCGGCGCAGAGTACGACCCGCTGTATCAGTCCGCCCTCTGCCGCCAGAAAGCAGACTGGCTCATCGGGATCAACGCCACAAGGCTTTTTTCTGTCCTCTACCACCGCACCCTGAATGTGGGGCGGGTACAGACGCCCACCCTTGCCATGCTGGTGGACCGGGACAGCAAAATCACCCTGTTCCGCAAAGAGAAGTACCACCATGTGCGCCTGGCCCTGGGCGGGGCCGAGGCGGTGTCGGAGAAGATCGCCGCCCCGGAGGAGGCGGAGGCCCTGCGGGCGGCCTGTGCCGGCGCGGAGGCGGTCTGCGCTTCCGTCACCTGTGAACAGAAGAAAGAGGCGCCGCCCAGGCTCTACGACCTGACCACCTTGCAGCGGGAGGCAAACCGGGTGTTCGGCTACACGGCGAAACAGACGCTGGACTGCGCGCAATCCCTCTATGAGAAAAAGCTGCTGACCTATCCCCGGACGGACAGCCGGTATCTGACCGCCGACATGGCGGAGACCGCTTCGGCGGTCCTCCACCTGGCGGCCAAGGTGCCGCCCTTTGA
>CASFCS010000075.1 GCA_949293245.1 uncultured bacterium
TGCCCGAAATCATACCGCCGGGAGACAGGGGGACGGGGCGAAGGACGAGAAAACGGATTGCCACGGGCCGGGCACAGCCCGACCCTCGCAATGACAGGGCAGGAGGCGGGCGGGTCACGCCTCGCGCCCTCCGCGACGGCACACTGCTCACCACTCCGCCGGAAATGCCGCGGCTTCCGGCCGCCTGTTTTCCGGTCTGCGTGGCTCGCTGTGCGCCTGCTCCCGGGCGCTCGGACGCTCCGGGTCACGGACCCGCCCCTACAGGATTTCACCAGCCCGGGCAGAATCGGTCGGGGCGGTGAGGACACCGCCCCCTATGGGCAGGAACACCGCCCGGCAGGTTTCAGCGCACCCCCACAGGGACGGTGCCCGGGACGGGCGGCTTCTAGCCGCCCCTACGGGTGCAAGACGCAACGCCCCGTGCAACCTCCCCCGGGAAACGTGCAACTCCCTCCCGCAGACGTGCAACCCACCGCCCCGAATGTGCAGCCCGCCCCGCTCGCCGTGCAGCTCTTTCGCTCCCTGTGCAGCGTCCTTCCCGTTCCCGGGGTCTGGCTCTCCCCAAGACTGTAAACCAACTGTAATATTTCGTTTTCCTATGCTAAAATGTCATCGCCTTCGCGTTTGGGAGCAGTGGCCCCGCCCTTTCCGCCGTGCTAGACTGGAGCTATGTCGAATCTTGACGATTTTCGGCAAATATATCAGGAAAGCAAGGGGATCACTATGGCACGCAAAAGTGTGGAGCAGAACATCGCCTACGACGACATCCGCCGCTGCTACTACGTCAGCATGGACAGGGGCCGGGGGGAGGACGGGCGGCGGGCCCGGACCTACCGCACCTATCCCACCCTCACCCAGGCCCGCCGGGCTCTGCGGGCCTTCCAGCTGGAGCGCCAGGAGGAGCGGCAGGGCCCGGACGGCGGGTACACCCTGGCGGACTGGCTGGAGATCTGGATGGCCCAGGTCATCCTGCCCAACCGGGCGGAGACCACGGTCTACGGCTACCGCCTCATCATGGCCAACCACCTGCTGCCCGCCCTGGGGGAGGTGCCTTTGCAGCAGCTCTCCCCCCGGCACCTGCAGGAGTATTACGCCATGCTCCAGGCGGAGAAGAACCTCTGCCCCAACACCGTCCGCCGCCACCACGACCTGATCGCCTGCGCCCTGCACCTGGCGGTGCGGCAGGACCTGCTGCCCCGCAGCCCCACGGACCGGGTGGAGCCCCCCCGGCCCCGGCCCCGGGAGGCCACTTTTTACAGCCCCCAGGACCTGCGCCGCCTGTACGCCGCCACGGAGGGCACCTGGCTGGAGCTGATTGTGAAGCTGGCGGGGAGCTGCGGCCTGCGGCGGGAGGAGATCTGCGGCCTGCGATGGAAAAACGTGGACTTCGCCCGCCGCCGCATCCACATCCGGGAGGCCCGCACCGCCGCCGGGGCCCGCATCATTCAGAAGGACACCAAAAATATCTCCTCCGCCCGCACCCTGTACATGACCCCTGAAATGGAGGACCTGCTGCGCCGGGTGTACCAGCAGCAGCGCAGCGCCGCCAGCCGCTGCCCGGGCTATGTCCTCAGCGGCTTCGTGGCCGCCGACCCCAAGGGGCGGCCCTTCTCCCCCAACGCGGTGTCCCTGGCCTTCACCCGGATGATCCGCCGGGAGGCCCTGCCGAAAATCACCCTCCACGGCCTGCGCCACACCTTCGCCACCCTGGCCTCCGCCCAGGGGGCGCCCCTGTTCGACATCGGCAAGGCCCTGGGCCACTCCACCCCCGCCACCACCGGGCGCATCTACACCCACCTGCTGGACCAGACCCACGCCCACACTCTGGCGTGCGTCTCTGCCGCCCTGGAGGGGTCAACGGTGATGACGAATTGTAATATATCTGGATTTGATGAAGAAAGTGCAGTACAGTTTGAAATATTTTGAGCCAATATAACGAAAAGTTTATCTCTGCGGTGGGCAGCCGTACAGACCAGGGGAGGGATTGCACGGAGAGGCGGAAGGGTTGCATAGGAGGAGAACCGTGGGGACGGGCCGCACATTCGGGGCGGTGGGTTGCACGTCTGCGGGAGGGAGTTGCACGTTTCCCGGGGGAGGTTGCACGGGGTATCCCATCCCGCACCCGTAGGGGCGGGTCCGTGACCCGCCCGTGTTGCCGGACCGCCCCCTGTTGGGGTGCGCTGAAACCTGCCGGGGTGCTCCTGCCCATAGGGGGCGGTGTCCTCACCGCCCTGACCGATTCTGCCGGGGCTGGTGAACGGGCGCAAAGCTCCCCGCCCACCGTAGGGGCGGCTAAAAGCCGCCCGCCCCGGGCACCGTCCCTGTGGGGGTGCGCTGAAACCTGCCGGGCGGTGCTCCTGCCCGTAGGGGGCGGTGTCCTCACCGCCCTGACCAGCTCCGCTGGGGTCGGTGGAATTCCGTAGGGGCGGGTCCGTGACCCGGAGCGTCCGAGCGCCCGGGAGCAGGCGCACAGCGAACCACGCAGACCGGAAAACAGGCGGCCGGAAGCCGCGGCATTTCCGGCGGAGTGGTGAGCAGTGTGCCGTTGCGGAGGGCGCGAGGCGTGACCCGCCCGCCTCCTGCCCTGTCATTGCGAGGGCCGGAACGGAGCGTCCGAGCGCCCGGGCTCTCCCCTGTCATTGCGAGGGTCGGGCTGTGCCCGGCCCGTGGCAATCCGTTTTCTCGTCCTTCGCCCCGTCCCCCTGTCTCCCGGCGGTATGATTTCGGGCA
>CASFCS010000076.1 GCA_949293245.1 uncultured bacterium
TGGCGACGGGCAAAACTGCCTTCTTGAAAAATTCCTTGATGGCCTCGGTTCTCGTCATTGGCGGCACCTCCATTCCTGCCTCCATTATACCGGGAAAATTGAAACGCGCCCAGGGGTTTTTGAAAAGTCTGGTAAAGGCATACAACTGCCGCTATTCCAGCTCGTTATTTCGCTGTCTCTGCGGTTCGGCCTCCCGCGGCTTTTCCAGCAGGGCCTCCACATTCTGGCGGAGGGTGTCGTACTCCCGTTCCTCCCGCTGGACCTTCCTATATTCCGATTGCAGGGCGGTCCTTCTGGCGGTGAGCTCGTCCATCTCGGCCCGGAGACGCTGGGTGGCAGGCAGGGGTACGGCGTCCAGGCGTTTCAGTTCTCTTGCCGCCGCCTCAAACAGGATGATCTCCCCCTCATGCCCCCGCAGGAATTTCTCCTTGTCCCTGGACTGGCGGTATTGGTCATACAGGGGACGGAGCTGGCGGTAGGTGGCAGCGTGCTTCATGGTGAGGGTCAGCCGCTCCATTTCCTTCTCCGTTGCCCGGAGGTCTGCCTTCACCTTGGCGGTAGCGGCCGCCGCCCCGTCGCAACGCTCGGACAGCTCCTCATAGCTGGAGATCCCGTGTTCGGTCAGGAAGTTCAGCGTTTCAGCGGCCCGCTTCAAATTCTCGATGGTCGCCCAGTGTTTGTAGCCGGCACTCTGCTGGGCTTTGAGATTGTTCTGGATGTCAATGAGCAGGCTGGGCTTCCCGGTGCGCTGTTTCGGCTGGCGGGAGGGCCTGGGCCTTTCGGCGATCCGGGCGGTCAGTGCCTCGTCGGCATAATCAGCGCCCAGGGTTTTCAGTCGGGTGAACCTCTCCTGGCCCGGAGCCCTGGCGGATATGTACTTGCCCCGTTTCAGCTCGTACCCTTCCCGCTGGAGGCGGCGGAGCAGGTCCTCCAGGTCAGAGCAGCCGGGCAGGAGCCGGTCGATGGCGGCGCGCAGCTTCGCCTTGTAGCTGGTGCCGTTCTGTTCCGCCTGATGCTCGATGTAGCTCTTGCCCTTGTCCCGGCCGGGGACGATGACAGACAGGCCGTGTTCTTTGCAGATCCGGTCACTGGTGCGGCGGATGAAGTGATAGCTCCGCTTATTGGAGTGATAGTGCTTGTGGTCCTGAAAGCTGACCGCATTGAAAATCAGGTGGTTATGGACGTGATCCCTGTCTATGTGGGTGGTGAGGACAAACTCATATTTTCCCCCCAGGACCTCCCACGCCAGCTCCATGCCGATCCGGTGGGCCTCCTCCGGCGTGACCTCCCCAGGCTCAAACGCCTGGATGAGGTGCCGGCCCAGGTTCGTGCCCTTGTCGATGGCATGGCGGCGGGTCCATGCAAATTCAATATCGGCGGTCTCCACGGTGCAGCCGAAGGAGGACACCAGCAGCTTCCCGTCCGTCTTGTCTGGATTGCAGATGTAGTCGATGGCCGCTTTCAGCGTTGACTTAATAGGATGCGTCTTTGTAACTGCCATATCTGCTCCAATCTCTCCAGGATCTCCTCCATATCGGCTTGATAGGTTGGGCCGCCGGCGTTCACCCTCTTGGCGATTTGATTGATGTTCCGGCCGATGGAGCCCAGGGCCTTTGTCATCTCCTTGATGTCGGTGGTGTCCACCTGAATGATGTATCCGTCAATCGCCATCTTCCGCAGATATGCCCCATACCGCTTTGTGGGGAGCTGGGCCATCTTCTCGTCGATGAGCCGCTTCTCCTCCTCCGTCACCCAGAACTTCATCTGGATGTTCCGCTTTCTGTTTACCATTCCGCTTCGCCTCCGTTTCTTATAAGGGTCTGGGACGGTCTCGCCTGTCGGCTCGGTCGGCGCTTCAAAGCGTTTCACGCTTTTAGGTCTCCACCGGAGACCCGCGCCCCAGCAAGCAATTTTTGTGTTTAGGGGCAGGGGTTCCCCTAAACCGAAAATCCGCCAGTGGGTACTCGCTGGCTGTGCTTGCTACCGTAACCCTACCCTTGTATTCTCCCTCTACTAATACTACAATTCAGAGGCTTGAAAATGGCCAAAAATATATAAGTGCTCGATTGTCAAGCGACAAAGCAGCAATCTTGATTTAACAATCGCATTAGTATAAACCCATTGGTTAATTCTGAACAACTAATTGGAACTTCTGTTGATGGCGTACTGGGGCTACAATAGTCCCGAAAGAAGGTGCCGCTATGTTTTCCATTCAACAGATCCTCACACTATTTCTAACGCTGACCATGGAGCTGAGCCTGGCCTCCTGTGGGGCGGAGGGCACGGTGCAGCCCGCCCCGGAAACGCCCGAACCGCCAGCACAGGTGCAGGAGACGCCAGGGCCTGC
>CASFCS010000077.1 GCA_949293245.1 uncultured bacterium
CGAAGCGTCCAGGTCTTTGGGCTGGGCAGCGGTCAGGGCCTCCACATTGATGGCAAAGGCCGGGTCCTGCTGTGCGGCCCGCTGCGCCTGCCGCAGCTTGCGCCGCACATTGCCGGACAGGTATTCGTCGGCGGTCACATAGATAGGCCGTTCTCCCTCCGGCACCGGCCCAGGCAGACGGAAGATCACGCCTTGCAGCTCAGCGGCCAGCTCGTCGCAGGTCTTGCCGGTGAGCTGTTCCATGTACTCCATGTCCACACGGGCCTTTTCCGCGATGCATACGGCCAGAGCTTCGCTGGCGGTATCCACGGAAGTCACCGCCTCATGGGGCTTGATGGTCCGCTTGGTAAACATATCCGCCTTGCGCTCCAGTCTGCCGTCCTCGTCCACGATCTCCAGCGCGCAGAGCAGATAATAGCTGGAATCGTCGGCAAAGGCCAGCCGGTTCGCCCGGTCATTGATAAGGCCATATTTTGCAGAGAAGCTGTCATAGAGCCTGTTCAGTTCGGCCTGTTTGTCCTGGATGGCACTATCCGGTGTGGCAGCGTCCATTTGCAGATCAATGAGCTGCTGGACACATTCCCGCAGGCCAACCAACCCTTTCACACGGGCTTCGGCGGTGGCATTCAGGTCAGGCCGTACCATACGGCTGTTTTCACGGTAATACACATCGCCGTCCACAACTGTGTAGGAGTAATTTTTCACATTGGGGTCGGCGGGAATGGATGTGTCAATGGCCTCGCCCTCACCCAGCTCCGGCAGCTCGGCTTCCTGGTAGGTGCCGCGAATGTACTTCACGGCATCATGCAGCTGATCGGCCAGCTCCAGCCCCTCGATGGGGGCCACGGTATAATCCTGCTTGCCGTATTGGGTGCTTTCAGCGGTGGGTCGCCCCAGCACCATCTCCGGGTGGTCCAGGAAATAGCGGTTGACTGTGAAGCCGTCCTCGGTCTGCCCGGTCTGCGTCCACTCCGGCACGATGTCCAGCGGACGATCCCGCTTTTGCAGGAAAATGATGTCCGACACAACCTCAGTCCCGGCGTTGGCCTTGAACGCATTGTTGGGCAGACGGATGGCCCCCAGCAGCTCGGCGCGCTGGGCCAGATACCGGCGCACGGTGGAATCCTTGGCATCCATCGTATAGCGGCTGGTGACAAAAGCTACCACGCCGCCGGGACGCACCTGATCCAGCGCCTTGGCGAAAAAGTAGTTGTGAATGTTGAAATTCAGCTTGTCGTAGGCTTTATCCCGGACCTGGTACTGGCCGAAAGGCACATTGCCGATGGCAAGGTCATAGAAGTCCCGCCTGTCGGTGGTCTCAAATCCTGCCACGGTAATGTCAGCCTTGGGATAGAGCTGCTGGGCAATACGCCCGCTGATGGAATCCAGCTCCACGCCGTAAAGACGGCTGTTTCGCATTTCCTCCGGCAGCATACCGAAGAAATTGCCCACACCGCAGGACGGCTCCAGGATGTTGCCGGTCTCAAATCCCATGCGGCTCACAGCCTCATAAATGGCTTTGATGACCGTAGGGCTGGTGTAGTGGGCGTTGAGGGTGGACCCTCTGGCAGCGGCGTATTCTTCCGGGGTCAGCAGCTCCTTCAGCTGGGCATATTCCTTGCTCCAGCTTTCCTTATCAGGGTCAAAGGCGTCGGCAAGGCCGCCCCAGCCCACATACCGGGAGAGGACTTGCTGCTGCTCCGGCGTCGCCTGCCCGGTGGTTTCCTCCAGATATTTCAGCAGCTTAATTGCCTCAACATTGGCCTGGAACTTGGCCTTGGGGCCGCCTTCGCCCAGGTGATCGTCGGTGATGTGGAAATTCTCAGCGGTGCGGCGCAGGTTGGCCTTGTACTCCCCATAGGCAGCTTCTTCGGCGGCCCTGGCATTGGGGAAAGTCTGCCACTCACCGTTGACCTGGATGGAAATGGGGTGTTCGTCCAGCACTTCATCCAGGGTTTTCTCCGGCTCGGCGGCAGGCGCTGGCGGCTCCGGCTCATTGGTCCGCAGGGTCTGAA
>CASFCS010000078.1 GCA_949293245.1 uncultured bacterium
AACAGCGTATCCCGCTTTTGCCAGGTCAAAAATCGTTTTGTCGAGCCCCATATTGATGAAGCCAGCAACATTTTCCCCAAGCACCCAACGGGGCCGCAGCTCGGTAATAACTCTGCACATTTCCGGCCACAGGTAGCGTTCATCCGCAAAGCCCTTCCGCTTTCCGGCGGTGGAGAAGGGCTGGCAGGGGAAGCCGCCGGAGATGATGGTGACTGTTTCAAGTCCTGTTTTCTCAAAAAACGCCTCCTTCGTGAATGTGGTGATGTCCCGGAACTTCGGCACGTCCGGCCAGTGCCGCTCCAGGACGGAATAGGGGTAGTCCGCCCATTCACACTGGCAGACGGTCTCGAACCCGGCCGCCTCCGCCGCCAGGTCCAGACCGCCGATGCCGGAGAACAGGCTCACATGGGTCGAGAACAGGCTCACATGGGTCAGTCGCTCCATACCTCGTCCCCTTCAAGGTCTCCCTCGTCCTGGGGCTCCTCCACATCCTCCAGGCGGACCAGGTTATGGCGGCGGATGATGGACTCCTCCAGGACGTCCTGGGCGGCATTGCTGTCCTCCGGGAGGCCCAGGCTGCGGAAGAGCTTTTTCAGCACCTTTTCATAGCCGCCGGCCTTTTTCTTCAGCCGGAGGAAGTCCTTCTCCGTTTCCGCCTCGGACAGGCGGCGGGCCAGCGAATAGTAGAGGACGATCAGGTGGTGGATGTCGCCTATACTTCTTGGGCTTCGGCTCCTCCACGGGCACCGGGGTGGCCTCCGCCAGCTCCTTTGCCATAAGGTCCTTCAGGTCTTTGGGGTCGCCGAATACCAGGTAGCGGCCGGGGATGCCCCAGCCCTGGAATTTCTCCTCGGCGATCTCGCCGTAGCGCTTCGCCGCGTCCAGCACATGGAACACGTCCTCCTCGTCCTTGATCCGGCCCGCCAGGAAGGCGAGCTGGTGGAGAAGGCCGTACAGGTGGACCTCATCGTTGATGTGGGAGAGATAGGTCTTGCCGTCGATAATGTAAATCTTGTTTTTCATAGTCATTCCTCCGTTTCCGCCGCGTGCTCCACCTCGCTGGGCTTGGTGGTGAGCAGCTTGTAAAGTTCCGTGTCCTTCGGGAAATCGTCCGCAAAGGGCAGGATAACATTGTTGAAGAACAGCAGCCCGTGGCCCGGCTCGGAGTTGGTCACATAGGCAAGCTGCTCCGCTGAAATGCCCAGCCGCTCCGCCAAAATCTTGCGGTCGCCGGCGGCCTGGTTGAGCATATAGATGAAGTCGCTGTTTTCCAGGATGTTCTCGATCTCCGGGGAGGAGAGTAAGTCCTTGGGGTTCTGGGTCGCCCCGGTGGGCACCCCGCCCCATTTTCTAAACCGTTTCCAGATCTCCGCCGAATAGGCCGCCGTCTGCTCCTCCTTCAGCAGAAGATGGAACTCGTCCACGAAATACCAGGTGGAGCGCCCGATGGCTCGGTTGATGGTGACGGTGTTCCATACCGCGTCCTGGACGATGAGCATCCCCGGCTTTTTCAGGTTTTTGCCCAGGCCCTTGATGTCAAAGCAGACCAGGCGGTTGCGGATGTCCACGGTGGTGCGATGGTTGAAGAAGTTGAGGGAACCGTTCACATACAGGTCCAATGCCTGCGCCACACGGTCGGCCTCCGGGATGTGCTGCGCCAGCAGCGCCTCCATCAGGTCGCCCAGGATGGGCATATTCTCCGGCCGTGGGTCGGCAAAGTAGGGCTGGTAGATCTTCTGCACCGCCCGGTCGATGACGGTTTTCTCGATGGCCTCCAGCCCCGTCTTGCTCCCCATGATGAGCTCACAGAAGGAAAGCACGAAGTCAGATTTCAGCGCCAGGGGGTTCTCCTCATCCGAATAGTTGAGGTTGATGTCCAGCGGGTTTACATAGTCGGTGCTGGACGGGGACAGCCGGATCACCTGCCCGCCCAGCCGGCGCACCAGGGGCGAATACTCGTCCTCCGGGTCGCAGATGATGACATTATCTTTGGTGGTCAGGATGATGAAAGTGATCTCCCGCTTGCAGCTCATGGACTTGCCGCTGCCCGGCGTGCCGAACACCAGCCCGTTGGGGCTCCTGGACTGTTTACGGTCCAGAAGGATCATGTTGTTGGAGAGGGCGTTCAGGCCGTAGTACATGGCGTCCCCGCCCATAAACAGCTCCTGGGTGACGAAGGGCACGAACACCGCCAGCGCCGAAGTGGTGAGGCTTCTCTCGATTTTGATACGGTTGAGGCCCAGGGGGAGGCTGCTCATTAGCCCGTCCTCCTGCTGGAAGTCCAGCCGGGTGAGGAGGCAGTTGTAGGTCTGCGCCACGCTGGCCGCCTGGGACACGGCGATCTCCAGCTTCTGCTTTCCTGGAGGATGGTCTTTGCCGCGCCGCCGTAGGTAGCAAGGTCGCTGGGGAGGATGTCCATGTCATACCCGCTGCGTACCGCCCGCTTCTGCTCCGCAATCTTCATGGCGTCCAGGTCGGTGATCTTGCGCTTGACCATCTTGATGGCCTCGTTCTGGTTGATCCCGCGGATGTGCATGGTCACCAGGATGTTGCCCTCGGTCTCCATGAACTCCGCCAAAATGCGGTCGTGGGTCTCCGGGGCGGTGATCTGCAAAAAGCTCACCGCGCCATACATCTCCCCGATGCGGAAGGTGCGTGTCTCCCCGAACTGGAAGGAGGACGGGGATATGAAGTCCTTCACCGAAAGGCCGCTGGCCGGGAGCCAGTCCCAATCGAAGGCAAATTTGCCTCCCTCCGGGTGGAGGATGCCGTGAAGCAGCTCCAGCCGCTCCTTCCCGTCCAGCACATGGGCGGCGGCCCCCATGACCTTGAAGCGGTTGAGGGTGTCGGTCT
>CASFCS010000079.1 GCA_949293245.1 uncultured bacterium
ACCCCCGCCCGCCGTATCCGCATCACCGCCACGCCGGAGGAGCACGACGCCATGGACAGAGCCCTGGCGGACTTTGCCCAGAACCCGCTGGAATATGACCTCAGTGAGATGATGGACGGCGAGGAGATCCAGGAGATGGCTCGGGATGTGGAGGCGCTGCGGAAGGAACTGTACGAGGCCGCTGGCCGCAACCGGGACTTCCATGTGAAGGCAGAGGACATGAAGAATCTGCTCCCTGACTGGGAGAACGCCACCGGCTGCATCGCCACCAACCGCATCACGGTGGAGGGCTGCAAGGTCGGCTACTGCTACCGGGAGAAGCCGGATGGCGACTGGGACAGCGGCTGGCGCTTCACCGCCGGTGATGAGAGCGACGAGTACATGGACGACCCTAACAACGCCGGGATCTACGGCCTCAACACCATCTGCAACGACGATCCCGACATCATTCCTCTGCTGAACACCCCCGCCCCCTGCGCCTTTGAGCGGGATGAGCGCCTTTGAGCGGGATGAGAATGGCGTGTTCCAGCAGATCAAAGACTGGAAACCGGATGAGGACGAGGAGGACCCGGATATGGACATTTTGAAGCAGTGCCAGAAGTGGCATGAAAAGGGCCAATATCAGAAAATCATTGACGCGCTGGAGGCCATCCCTGCTGGGGAGCGTACCCCGGAGATGGACAGCGAACTGGCCCGCGCCTATAACAATCTGGCAGACCCATATAAGCCAGGCGGCAAAGAGATGCTCAAAAAGGCCATCGCTCTGCTCAAGCCCCATGAGGAATACTTTGCGGAAGACCACTGCTGGAACTTCCGTATGGGCTATTCCTACTACTATCTGGACCAGGAGGGCCGTGCCTTACGATACTTTGAAAAAGCATTGGAAGCCCGCCCGGATGACGAGGATACCAAAGAGTCGGAGTGCTTCCGGGAGCGGACAGAGAACTGGTGGGAGACCTTTGCCGAGATGGAAGCAGAATTGCGCCAGATGATGGACGACGACAAAGACCACACCCGCGGCGCCGAAATCGTGGCCCAAATGGAAGGAGCTTTGAACCAGGCGTTTGACGAAATCTCCTTCGAGATGGGCTTCAATGGCGAAAAGCATGAGTTGATCCTCACCCCGGAGGGTGACAAGGTCAAGCTGTTTGAGCTGATTTACTTCCAGAAGCACGCCCCCAAGGAGGTGCTGGAGCACTGGAACATCCTGGTGGGCCGTCAGCCCGATCTGGCTGGAGGAGCAGGGTGAAAACAGTTTCGCCATCTCTGCCTACTGCGAAAAGCTGCTGCCCATGCTCCGGGAGGCGGAAGGCCGTGTCTGGTGGATGCTCACCACCCTCACCGACCAGGTGCTGGGCGAGATCTCCCACATGTGGTACATTGACGATTTCGATGTGCTGGAGGAACCCAAGGCGGAGCCGTCCTTCCCCCTGTCCCAGCTGCCTGACAAGCTGAAGGAGCGGGGGCTGGAACTCTCCACTGATCCGGAAGCCTATCTGGAGAGCCATCTTGGCTACGAAATGAAACCCAATGAAGATCCCGACGCCGATTGGCGGTTGGATGTGATGGCTGGCTCCACTTGCTGTGTGCCGCTCATCAACGGCTATCTGAATGCCGACAACGACTTCATGGACGATCTCCATGCCGACGGCGCAGTGGCGGGCTTCTTCTGCTATCCCCTGGATACCCTCCGGGAGGAGGAAGGAACGGATAAGATCTTCGACTTCCGGGACCGGCTGGAGGAAGCCCTCGCCGCCGGGGACGGCCCGGAGGTGCTCACCCTCACCGGCGGGGCCACCGGCCTTTTCTGCGGCTATGTGGACTTCATCGCCTGGGACATCCGGGCTGTCCTGCAGAAGGCCAAGAAGTTTTTCGAGGACAGTGACATCCCCTGGGCCAACTTCCACACCTTCCGCCGGGAGGCGGGCACGGTAGCCCTGAAAAAGCCGCCCGAGGTGGAAACGGATGATGAGAATCCGGTCCCCGAGCTGGACGAGACGCTGACGGGTATGGACTACATCCCCTACACCCCGGAGAATGAGGAGGAATTCTTCGCACAGATTGAGCAGTGGAACGACGAGGACGAGTTCACCCGCTGTATCCAGGCGTTGAACGCTATCCCGGAGGACTGGCGGAACTACCGCATTGCCTACGCTATGGCCCGGGCGCTGGAAAACTACGCAGTTTTGGGCGACCATCAGCAGGAGCCTCCCTACTACAAGGCAGAAAAGGCCCTGCGGCGTGCCATTGAGGTGCTGGAGTCCGTCCGGGAGGAGGGCCAGGACAAGGCGGAGTGGAACATGCGAATGGCCTACGGATATCAATATCTCCATGCTCAGGAGGAAGATGCCATCCCCTACGCCCAGCGGTGGGCCGAACTGGACCCCGAGGACGAGGACGCCCCGGCGGTGATTCAAGCGTGTCAGGAGGAGATTGCAAAGCGAGCCGAGGCAGAAGCCGAGGACGAGAGTGACCACACAGGCGTCTTCACCGGCTTTGTGCTGCTGTCTAAGGCAGAATGGGATAAAGCGCAGTTCATCCGGGACATGAAAGAAAAGTGGGACATCGCCGTGGATGAATATGACGCCAGCGAGGAGAAGGACGATGACGCGCTGGTGTTTGAAGTAGGCGATATGCTCGCCGCCGTCAGC
>CASFCS010000080.1 GCA_949293245.1 uncultured bacterium
GGTTACTGTTGCCTTTTTGTTGCTTACATAGCTCTTCTATGGCGTTTTCTTCTGTTCTTTCCGTGAATTACCCTCTTGACTTAATACCATTGGACTTACAGCTCCGGCTCAGGCTTCCCCTTGCGGGGCGCCTGGGCCTTATTTTTGTTCCTGCACTCCTGTTTGCTCTGTTCCAGCCGCTCCCTGATGGAGGGCTTGCGGTCCGCCTGCTTCGCCTGGGGGCGGTCGTGCTGCCATGGGTCATCCGTGGGGAACAGATACCCCCGGCTGGTGAAGCACCCCCGGTCCTCCTCCAGGGCGCGCCGGCCGAAGGGGGCGGGGTCAATGGCGGCCCGGAGGTCGTCCGTCAGGCCGATGGTCAGTTTCTCCTCCAGGTACTCCCAGCCCAGGTCCTCCAGGGTCCGAACATGGGGCTCCAGCACGAAGCAGTCCACATTTTTCTCAAATTCCAGGAACTGCTCCGCCGTGGTCAGCCGATAGGGGGACTCCTGGACGGCGGCCAGAAGATCCCGGTCCTCCGGGGAGAGGGCGGCAACGGCTTTTGCCACCGCCGCCAGCTCCTCCCGGCTCATGTTCTGTTCCGCACCGCCAAGGGGAATATCCGATTTACTTTTTGCCATTCACGCCCTCCTTCCGTTTGGGGAACTCCAGCTTGAAGCGGACATACTTCCCGCCAGTATCATCCAGCACCACCACCGCGTCATAGGTGGAACCCTTCTTTTCAGACCACATCCCCTTGACGGAGGTGCGGTCCTTCTTCAAAAGGTCGGCGGCCATCTTCTTTGTCAGCTCCTTCTTGCGGGAGGTCCAGAAACGGTCGTCCTTCCACAGCACGAAGCGGCAGGAGCGGTCGGAGCAGTAAAAGTTCTTCCTGCCCTCATAGATCGGCTTGCCGCAGCGGGGACAGAGGCCCACGGCCTCCCGCTCCGGGGCAAACAGCTTCTGGCCCTCCTCGGAGATGTGGGAATAGGTTTTCACCAGTTCCCGCGCCATGTCAGAGATCCCCGCCATGAAAGCGGCGGGATCGCCCTCACCCCTGGCGATGGCGGTCAGCTTCTGCTCCCACTCCGCCGTGAGCATGGGAGAGGTCAAAGTATCCGGCAGGACGGTGACCAGGTTGATCCCCGCCTTGGTGGGAATAAGGCTTTTTCCTTTGCGCTCCACAAACCCGGCCGCCACCAGCTTCTCCAGGATCGCCGCCCTGGTGGCCGGGGTGCCCAGGCCCTTGCGCTCGGCGTCCTCCGGCATCTCCAAGTGTTCGGTGACAGCGGCCTCCACCTGGTCAAAAAGTTGACCCTCGGTGAAGTCCGGCAGAGCGGCGGGTTCCGCCTCGCCCTCCGGCTGCTCCTTCAGGGAAGCGCGGAAAATGTGGTCGATCTCACGCCAGCCCTCGGAGAGGATGCGCCGCCCCTTGGCGGTGAAGGTCTGCCCGCCGCAGGTAAAGGTCGCCGTCACCGCCTCGTACACATAGGGCTCCGCAACCGCGCACAGCAGCTCCCGGCACACCAACAGAAGGATATTGCGCTCACCCACGGGCAGTTCGGACAGGTCCGCCTTCTCCAGCTCCAGCGTGGGGATGATGGCGTGGTGGTCGGACACCTTCTTGTCATTTACCAGCAAGGACACATCCGGGAAGAACTCCGTCGGCGGTCAAAAACCGGCTGTCCGTCCGGGGATAGGTCAGCAGCTTTTTCTCATAGAGGGATTGTGCGTAGTCCAGCGTCTGTTTCGCCGTGTAGCCGAAGATGCGGTTGGCCTCCCGCTGGAGGGTGGTCAGGTCGTAGAGCCTGGGCGGTGCCTCTTTCTTCTGTTCACGGGTGACGGAAGCGCAGACTGCCTCCGCGCCGGCACAGGCCGCCCTCAGGGCCTCCGCCTCCTCCGGGGCGGCGATCTTCTCCGACACCGCCTCGGCCCCGCCAAAGGTTAGGCGCACATGGTGGTACTTCTCCTTGCGGAACAGGGTGATTTTGCTGTCCCGGTCCACCAGCATGGCAAGGGTGGGCGTCTGCACCCGCCCCACATTCAGGGTGCGGTGGTAGAGGACGGAGAAAAGTCTTGTGGCGTTGATCCCAATGAGCCAGTCTGCTTTCTGGCGGCAGAGGGCGGACTGGTACAGCGGGTCATACTCCGCGCCGGGGCGCAGGTCCTGGAAGCCCTCCCGGATCGCCGCGTCCTCCATGGAAGAGATCCACAGACGGGAGAAGGGCTTCTGGCATCCCGCCATCTCATAGACCAGCCGGAAGATGAGCTCGCCCTCCCGCCCGGCGTCGCAGGCGTTGACCAGCTCGGTGACGTCCTCTCGCTCCATGAGGTGCTTCAAGTTCTGGAAGGCGTCCTCCTTGCCCTTCGCCAGCACATAGCGGAAGGGCTCCGGCAGGATGGGAAGGTCATCATACTTCCATTTCTTATAACCAAGGTCGTACCCGGCTGCGTCCATCGGGGACACCAAATGCCCAACGCACCAGGAAACGATGAGCCCATTCCCTTCAAAACAGCCATCGGCCCTGGATGTGACACCCAGGGCCGACGCGACGGCTTTTGCAACACTCGGTTTCTCACAGATCACCAGCTTCATTTCGTATCCTCCGTTTCTTCCTCCGGTTCCGGTTCATCCTCGTTGATATACTCCTCCTCATCCGCAAAATCATAGTCGTCCGGGTCTGCGCTGACCTTGGACGCCTGCTTGGGACGGATAAACTTGATGTAGGCGAAGGCTCCGCCGCCGCCCAGCACCACCAGCGCCAGGACCAGCGCCAGGGCGCCCATGCCCCCGGACTTCTCCGCCTCCGGCTCCGGTTCGGGTTCCGGCTCCGGCTCCGCGCCGGCGCACTCGGCCATATTCACCGCGCACACCTC
>CASFCS010000081.1 GCA_949293245.1 uncultured bacterium
GCCGGAGATCAAGCTGCCGCCCACGCCGGAGGTGCCGCCCCGCCCGGTGGAAGAGGGAAAAATCGTCTATCTGAAAATGTCGGAGCTCCACCCGTTCCGGGAGCACCCCTACAAGGTGCAGGACGATAAGGCGATGGACGATCTGGTGGGGACGATCAAGGAACACGGCATTATGCCCCCCGCCACTGTCCGCCCGGAAAAGGACGGCAAGGGCTATGAGATTATCGCGGGCCACCGCCGCCATCATGGTGGTACGCGGGCCGGGCTGGAGGAAATGCCCTGTATCGTCCGCGAGATGACTGACCTTGAAGCTGTCCGGGAAATGCGGAACAGCAACAAACAGCGCGGTGATCCCCTCCCCAGCGAGCTGGCAAAGCTCCTGGATTTGGAGGTGGAGGCCATCAAGCGCCAGGGGGCCCGCCCGAAAAATGAGAAAGAGGCCGAGGCCCTGGGTAAGCTCTCGGTGGAGATCGTGGGTAAGGAACACGACATGAACTATAAAAAGGTCATGCGGTATATCCGCCTGAACTCCCTGGTGCCGGAGCTTCTGGACAAGGTGGACGCAAAGCAGATGGGCTTTATGCCTGCGGTGGAGATCTCGTATATCAGGCCGGAAAACCAGCGTCTGATTGCCGTTTCCATTGACGGGGAGCAGTCCTCCCCCTCGGTGGCCCAGGCAAAGCGGCTCCACGAGCTGGACAAGGAGGGCAAGCTCAACGGCGATATTATTTCGACTGCTGAACTGTCTAAGTATTTCGGCAAGGAGGTCACTCCTGCCAAAATGAAAGAGCAGATCATGGCGCTGCTGGACGAGTGGAAAGAGAAACAGCCGCCCGAACTGGCGCAGCCGGACAGGAAAAAGGACTTGGAGAAGTAACCGGGCCCCGCTTCTGGACACTTTGTCCAGAGGTGAACGCCCCGCGCCGGGGATGGGCTCTGTGGTGATATATCCCCCGTCGCCGGATATTTTGCAGCGCAGCCGGGAACGGGCAGTCAAGGGGCGGAACGCCCGCCGCTTGCGGCGGCTTGCCCTTGACGGCCTGGCCCGGCTGTGCTATTTCCGGCAAGGCGGCGGGGGTATATCCTCCAGAGCCGCCCCCTTTCCCATGAATGGGAAAGGGCGGGGGGATAGGGTTGAACTACCTATTAAATATTGGAGGTGTGATAATGAAACGATCCCTTGCTTATATCACCGCTGCGTGGCGCGGTGATCCTGCGGTGGATATGGAGCAGGCGGCGCATTACTGCCGCGTGGTCTATGATGCGGGCTATTCCCCCATCTGCCCCATGCTCTATCTGCCGCTGTTCCTCAATGACGCGGTGCCGGAGGAGCACAAGAACGGCATCGACATGGGCCGCTGTTCCTCAATGACGCGGTGCCGGAGGAGCACAAGAACGGCATCGACATGGGCCGCGATCTGCTCCGGCGCTCCCGTGTGCTGGTGGTATGCGGCCATTCCGTGACCGAGGCCATGAAAAATGATATTGCCGTGGCCCAGCGCCTGGGGATCACCGCGACTACCCTTGAGGGCATCCTGACCGTCAAGGGCCAGGGGCGGTGCTGATGGCGTCCCTGTTTGAAGCCTACATCACCAACCTGGGAAAGTACAACGAGGGTGAGCTGGTTGGCGAAACGCTGAAATTCCCCACGACTACCGAAGAAGTACAGGCCCTTTTGAAGCGGATCGGTGTGGACGGGGTACGTTATGAGGAATTTTTCATTACCAGCTTTGACGGTGACGTGCTGGGGCTCTATGACTATCTCACGGAATACGAAAACCTGGACGAGCTCAATCATCTGGCCTGTCTGCTCTCCGAGCTGGATCAGGGCGAACTGGAGAAATTTGAGGCCGTCATTGACAGCGGCGAACATACTTCCAGCGTGGCCGATCTCATCAATCTGGCGCAAAACCTGGATTGCTACGAGTTTTATCCTGGTGTGGAGGACGATGAAACCCTGGGCCGCATCTATGTGGAGGACATGGAGGCCATTGACGTGCCGGAGCACCTGCTGAATTATTTTGACTATGAGGCATACGGG